>NZ_JACCFE010000002.1:5480000-6147500 GCF_014256275.1 Rhodococcus sp. 4CII | reverse complement strand
CCCAACCGGATCATCTCCTCGACGAAGCGGAACCGCGCCTCGAAGACGTTCTCGGTGATCATCGATGTTCCCTCCGCGACCGCGGCGAGGCCGATGGCCATCGGCTGCAGGTCGGTGGGGAATCCCGGATACGGCAGCGTCGCGAAGTTGACGGCGGTCGGCCGTGCCTCCTGGACCACCCGGAAGCCGTCGGATTCGGCCGTGACGTCGGCGCCGGCCACGCGCAGTTTGTCGAGGACCAGCCCGAGATGCTTCGGATTGACCCCGCGAACGCGCACGTCACCGCGGGTCATCGACGCCGCGATCCCCCATGTCGCTGCCACGATGCGGTCCCCGATGACGCGGTGCGTCGTCGGCTCGAGTTTGGCGACGCCCTGGATCGTCAACGTGGACGTGCCGGCGCCCCGGACCTTGGCGCCCATCTGATTCAGCATGTTGCACAGGTCGACGATCTCGGGTTCCCGGGCGGCGTTGTCGATCACTGTCTCGCCCTTGGCGAGCACGGCGGCCATCAAGATGTTCTCGGTGGCTCCTACGGACGGAAAGGCGAGCCGGATGTTCGCACCGTGCAGATCGTCTGCCTGGGCAACGACGCACCCGTGTTCGATCGTGCTGTGCGCGCCGAGCAACCGCAGCCCCGACTGGTGCATGTCGAGGGGCCGCGAGCCGATTGCATCGCCACCGGGAAGTGCCACCACGGCGCGCCTGCAGCGCGCGACCAACGGTCCCAGTACGCACACCGACGCGCGGAACTGCCGTACCGCCGCGAAATCGGCGTGATGTTTGGGCTCGGCGGGTGTAGTGATCCGGACGACGGAGTCGTCGAGGTCCACCTCGCACCCGAGGCCCCGCAGGACGTCAGCCATCAAGGGGACGTCCAGGATGTCCGGACAATTGGTGACGGTTGTCGTGCCCTCAGCCAACAGCGCCGCCGCCATCAGCTTGAGAACGCTGTTCTTCGCGCCCCCGACAGACACTTCACCTACGAGGCGGTTACCGCCGGTGACAAGGAAGCGTTCGCTCACAGAGCACAGCCTAGAGCCAGAGAGGCCGACCCCGGAGGCCGGTACCGTAACGCTATGGCCGTACACCTCACCAAGATCTATACCCGGACCGGCGACGACGGGACCACCGGACTCAGCGATTTCTCCCGTGTGTCGAAGAACGATCCGCGGCTGATTGCCTACGCCGACTGCGACGAAGCCAACGCCTCGATCGGTGTCGCGGTGGCGCTCGGTGCCCCTCCGGAGGAGATCCGGTCGATCCTGCGGCAGATCCAGAACGACCTGTTCGACGCCGGCGCCGATCTCTCGACCCCGGTGGAGATCGAACCCAAGTATCCGCCGCTGCGCATCACCGCCGAGTACGTCGATCGTCTCGAAGCGTGGTGCGACCGACTGAACGAGCGTCTGGAACCGTTGAACTCGTTCATTCTTCCCGGCGGGACCGCCCTGGGAGCGCTGCTACATGTGGCGCGGACCGTGACGCGGCGCGCCGAACGGTCGGCGTGGGCCGCCGTCGATGCGAATCCCGAGAACACCAACGCGCTGCCGGCGAAGTATCTCAACCGGCTGTCGGATCTGCTGTTCATCATGAGCAGGCTGGCGAACCCCGAGGGCGACGTGCTCTGGAAACCCGGAGCCGGCAAGGCCTGATCAGAGTCGGCGGCCGCGAACCGATCGGCCGGACGGTCGTGATTCGACCCAGGAGAGGAACGCGGTCAGCGCTCCCCCGTCCAGTGCGATCTCGTACGAATTCCCGCGGTCCTTGACCGACAGGATGATGATCTCCTCGGACATGATGTCGAATTCGGAGCCCTCCGGGCTGCGACGACCTGCGACTTCGATGCCCTGGCGCTCGATGCGCGAATCCGGGCCCGGACGCAGACTCGACAATTTGAAGAAGACGAGAGAACCCTCGCCGTAGCGGATGACGCCGTGGCGCCAGCCGGTGTCCCCCGGGGCGGGCGTCACCCGGAGGATCGCCGCGGTACCACCGCGGCGCAGTACTGCAAGCCGATACAGAAAGACCGCGACGAAGGCCGCGAGCAGCACAACCAGAATGATCAACACAGTCATTCCGATTGTCACTGTTCGTCGGCTCCGTCGCGGTCTTTCTCGAGCAGCCTAGGCGCGCTCTACGGCGCGGATCCGGCCCTTGGCGACAGCAATCGCCTCGAGGTCGTCTCCGCTCTCTTCGAGCACGGCCTTGGCCGCTTCCACATCGATGTCCTCGGCCAAGTCGGCGGACTCGGCGAGGATGGTGACTGTCTTCGCGGTCACGGACAGGAAACCGCCGTGCACAGCAGCGACGATACGCTCACCGTCGGCCGTCGTGATCGCAACCACGCCGCCCTCGACCAGCTGTCCGAGAACCGGCTCATGCCCGGGCATGACACCGATCTCGCCTTCGGTCGTCTGTGCACTGACGAGAGTCGCCGAACCAGACCACAACCGTCGCTCCACGGCGACGAGTTCCACGGTCATCTCAGCCATCGTCGACTACTTCCCGGCGATCTTCTTGGCTGCAGCCTCGACGTCGTCGAGTCCACCGCAGCTGTTGAACGCCTGCTCGGGCAGGTGATCGAACTCGCCCTTGCAGATGCGGTCGAACGCCTCGATGGTGTCGCGGAGCGGCACCACGGAGCCGGGCTCACCGGTGAACTTCTCGGCGACGATGAAGTTCTGGCCGAGGAACTTCTGCAGACGACGGGCACGGCCGACGAGCACCTTGTCCTCTTCCTGCAGCTCGTCCATACCGAGGATGGCGATGATGTCCTGCAGTTCCTTGTACTTCTGCAGGATCCGCTTGACCTCGTTGGCGACCCGGAAGTGCTCGGCACCGACGATGCCGGGCTCCAGGATGCGGGAGGTGGACGTCAGCGGGTCCACAGCGGGGTAGATACCCATCTGCGAAATCGGACGCGACAGCTCGGTGGTGGCATCGAGGTGCGCGAACGTCGTGGCCGGCGCCGGGTCGGTGTAGTCGTCGGCGGGCACGTAGATCGCCTGCAGCGAGGTGATGGAGCGGCCTCGCGTCGAGGTGATGCGCTCCTGCAGCTCACCCATCTCGTCAGCCAGGGTCGGCTGGTAACCCACGGCCGAAGGCATACGACCGAGCAGGGTCGACACCTCGGAACCGGCCTGGGTGAACCGGAAGATGTTGTCGATGAACAGCAGAACGTCCTGACCCTGGACATCGCGGAAGTACTCCGCCATGGTCAGCGCGGACAGGGCGACGCGCATACGCGTTCCCGGCGGCTCGTCCATCTGGCCGAAGACGAGGGCGGTGTCCTGGAGGACGCCCATCTCTTCCATCTCGAGGTGAAGGTCGGTGCCCTCACGGGTGCGCTCACCGACGCCTGCGAACACCGAGGTTCCGGAGAACTCGCGGGCGATACGGGTGATCATTTCCTGGATCAGAACGGTCTTGCCGACACCGGCGCCACCGAACAGACCGATCTTTCCACCCTTGACGTACGGGGTGAGGAGGTCGATGACCTTGATACCGGTCTCGAGGATCTCCGTCTTGCCCTCGAGCTGGTCGAAGGCCGGTGGCTTGCGGTGGATGCCCCACTGCTCGCCGTCGCGACCCGTGCCGGGTGCGTCGAGGCAGTCGCCCAGCGCGTTGAACACGTGGCCCTTGACGACGTCACCGACGGGAACCGAGATCGGCTTGCCCGTGTCGGACACCGAGGTGCCACGGATCAGGCCGTCGGTGGGCTGCATCGAGACGGTGCGCACCAGGTTGTCGCCGAGGTGCTGCGCGACCTCGAGGGTCAGCGTCTTGGCGACCGAGGGGAGCGTGATCTCGGCGTGCAGGGCGTTGAACAGTTCAGGAATAGCGCCACGCGGGAATTCAACGTCCACGACGGGACCGATGACCCGCACGACGCGGCCGGCGACGGACGAGTCCGAGCCTGCCCCGTTGTTTTCGGTTACTGCTGCGGTCATTGCTTAGTCACTTCCTGCGCTCGAGGCAAGCGCATTCGCGCCGCCGACGATCTCGCTGATTTCCTGGGTGATCTGGGCCTGGCGAGCCTGGTTTGCCTGACGGCTCAACGTGTTCACCAGTTCGTTTGCGTTGTCCGTCGCCGCCTTCATGGCGGTACGACGGGCAGCCGACTCCGACGCCGCAGCATCCAGCAGCGAGGAGTAGATGCGGGTGCTGACGTACTTCGGCAGCAGGGCACCGAGCAACTTGTCGGGTTCCGGCTCGAAGTTGTATCCGGCGACCGGCTCCGAGTTGCTCGACCCGTGGCCGTTCGACAGCATGTCCTCGCCGAGTTCGACGTGCTCCTCGGAAACCATCACCTCGAGGGGAGCCATGCGGCGCACCTCGGGAGACTGGGTCAGCATCGACACGAAACGGGTGTAGACGATGTGCAACTCGTCGACGCCTTCGATGGTGCCCTCGCCGTTGGGCGCGGGAACCTCGGAGCCGGATCCTGCCATGAACAGGTCGACCAGGTGCCGGCTCGCCTTGGCGGCGTCGGAGTAGCCCGGATCCTGGGAGAACCCGGTCCACGCGCCACCCAAGTCGCGGCCACGGAACGTGTAGTACCCCAGACCCTTGGATCCGAGCACGTAGATGACCGGATCCTTGCCCTCGCTGCGCAGCAGCTGGAACAGCTCCTCGGCCTCCTTGAGGACGTTGGAGTTGTATCCACCGCACATACCCCGGTCGCTGGTGACGACGAGAACGGCAGCACGCTTGGGGTCTGTGCGCTCGTTGAGGAGCGGGTGGTCCAGCGACGCGGACGCGCTCGCCAGCTCCGACAGGACCTTCGTGATCTCCTCGGCGTACGGCTTCGCCGCAGCGACCCGCGACTGTGCCTTCGTGATACGCGAAGTCGCGATCAGCTCCTGGGCCTTGGTGATCTTCTTGGTCGAGTTGACCGACTTGATGCGAGACCTCAGTTCGAGAATGCTTGCCATCGATCGATCACTCTCCCTTCATGTTTCGCAGCATCATGGGCTGGCCGCTCACTTGCTGACGGTGGTGCGCTTGACGTTGATCTGCTCGTGGCCGACCTCGCCGGCGTCGAGAGCCTCGGCCTCGGCCTCGTTCACGACCCGGCTTCCGTCGGACGCGAGGAAGGTTTCCTTGAACTTGTCGGTGGCCTCGACCAGCGCCTTGGCGTTGTCGGCATCGAGGGCCTTGCCGCCCTTGATGCTCTCGTACACGCCGGAGGCGGTGCGGTGCAGCTCGTCGAGCAGCTCGGCCTCGAAGCGGCGGACGTCGCCGACGGGCACGCTGTCGAAGACGCCTTCACCGGCGAGGTAGATCGACACGATCTGGTCCTCGACGGGGATCGGGCTGTACTGATCCTGCTTGAGCAGCTCCACCAGGCGGGCACCGCGCTCGAGCTGAGCCTTGGAGGCGGCATCCAGGTCGGAGGCGAAGGCCGAGAACGCTTCGAGCTCACGGAACTGGGCCAGCTCCAGACGCAGCGAACCGGACACCTTCTTCATGCCCTTGGTCTGCGCGGCGCCACCGACGCGGGACACCGAGATACCGACGTTGATCGCGGGGCGGACACCCTTGTTGAACAGGTCCGACTCGAGGAACACCTGACCGTCGGTGATGGAGATGACATTGGTCGGGATGTAGGCCGAGACGTCGTTGGCCTTGGTCTCGATGATCGGCAGCGCGGTCAGCGAGCCTCCACCCAGGGCGTCGGACAGCTTGGCCGAACGCTCCAGCAGGCGGGAGTGCAGGTAGAAGACGTCACCGGGGTACGCCTCGCGTCCCGGCGGGCGACGCAGCAGCAGCGAGATGGCGCGGTAGGCCTCGGCCTGCTTGGTCAGGTCGTCGAACACGACCAGGACGTGCTTGCCCTGGTACATCCAGTGCTGACCGATGGCGGAGCCGGTGTAGGGCGCGAGCCACTTGAAACCGGCGGAGTCGGAGGCCGGGGCGGCGACGATGGTGGTGTACTCCATCGCGCC
The DNA here is from genome assembly GCF_014256275.1 of Rhodococcus sp. 4CII. Taxonomy (NCBI): domain Bacteria; kingdom Bacillati; phylum Actinomycetota; class Actinomycetes; order Mycobacteriales; family Nocardiaceae; genus Rhodococcus; species Rhodococcus sp. 4CII. The sequence continues at coordinate 6,141,549 of NZ_JACCFE010000002.1, read as the reverse complement.
CTGCTCCTCGAGGGCCGCCTTGACGCCCGCGATGGTGGAACCCTTCTGGCCGATCGCGACGTAGATGCAGCGAACCTGCTGCTTCTCGTCGCCGGTCTCCCAGTTGGCCTTCTGGTTGAGGATCGCGTCGATGCAGACGGCGGTCTTGCCCGTCTTACGGTCGCCGATGACGAGCTGACGCTGCCCGCGGCCGATCGGGGTCATCGCGTCGATGGCCTTGATGCCGGTCTGCAGCGGCTCCTCGACGGGCTGACGCTCGAGCACCGAGGCAGCCTGCAGCTCGAGGGCGCGGGTCTCGCTGCTCTCGATCTCGCCCAGGCCGTCGATCGGCTGGCCGAGCGGGTTGATGACGCGGCCGAGGAAGGCGTCGCCGACGGGAACCGACAGCACGTCGCCGGTCCGCTTGACTTCCTGGCCTTCCTGGATGTTCTCGTAATCGCCCAGGATGACGGCACCGATCTCGGTGGCATCCAAGTTGAGCGCGACGCCCAGAATTCCGCCGGGGAACTCCAGCAGTTCGTTGGCCATCGCCGAAGGCAGGCCACTGACGTGCGCGATGCCGTCGCTGGTGTCGGTCACGACACCGACCTCTTCGCGGGAGGCCTCCGGGGAGTAGCTCGCGGTGTAGTTCTCGATCGCGCTACGGATCTCGTCGGAGGAGATCGTCAGCTCCGCCATGTTTTTCCTGCTCTCGGTGTCTGGTCTTCGAAAAGATCTGGGGTATGGGGTTCGGTTGCGGACTACTTGAGGGACTTCCGCAACGCTGCGAGACGTCCCGCTCCGCTGCCGTCGATCACCTCGTCGCCCACCCGGACGACCAAGCCGCTGAGGAGTTCAGGATCGACCTCCACGTGAACCGTCACCGGCTTCCCGTAGGTACGGGTGAGGGTGGCGGTCAGCCGATCCGACTGCTCACTGGACAGCGGGGCAGCGCTGCGCACCTTGGCGACAACGGCCTTCCGCTGTGCTGCTGCCAGATTCGACAATTCGTCGAAGGCGTCCGCGGGTGCGGAGTTCTTCAACCGGCCCACTGCCTGGGTCGCCAGTGCCTCGGCGACGGCGGTGACCTTGCCGTACAACAGCTTGGACAGCAGTTCGCGCTTGCCCTTCGCCGATACGGAACGGTCGGACAGTGCCTGCTCGAGCTCCGGGTCACCGGCCACGATGCGGCCGAGACGGAAGAGTTCGTCCTCGACGGTGTCGAGCTGTTGCTGATCGGCCGCTGCCCGGAGCAGCGATTCCCGACCGAGGAGCACCAGCGAGTTGAGCAGGTCGGAGGTAGCGGACCAGTCCTGGCCCACCGCCACCTTCAGGACGGCGAGGGTCTCGGCGGAGACCTTGCTGCCGAACACCTGCTCGGCCAGACCTTCGCGAACGCTCCCGGGCGTCGAGGTGTCCGACAGGGCACTCCGAAGAGTGCGCTGTTCGTCCAGGATCTCGACGACCGAGAACAGCTCGGCCCCGATCTGGGCCGCGGCCGCTGTGGCTGCTCCGGCAGAGACGGATCCCAAGGCCGAAGACAACGCAGCACGGGTCTGCGTCAAGGCCTCACGGCTCGCTGCGTACATGGTGCTCACTTCCCTGCTGCGGAATTTGCGCCGATGGAGTCGAGCTCGTTCAGGAATCGATCGACCGTGCCTGCCCGCTTCACCTCGTCGGCGAGGGACTCACCGATGAGCTTCTCGGCGAGATCGACCGCGGTGCGGCCGAGATCGGCGCGCAGTTCGGTGACGATCTGCTGACGCTGCGCAACCAGCTGGTTGTGGCCGGCGGCCACGATGCGGTCGCTTTCTTCCTGAGCCTGTGCCTTCATTTCGGCAATGATCTGCTGCCCCTGGGTGCGCGCATCCTCACGGATCTGCGCAGCCTCGGTGCGAGCCTCGGCGAGCTGGGCGCGGTACTGCTCGAGCGCCGCCTTCGCCTCGGCTTGGGCCTCTTCGGCCCGCTTGATGCCGCCGTCGATCTGCTCGGTTCGCTCGGCAAGGACCTTCTGGAACATGGGAAGGACGTACTTCCAGAAGACGAAACCAACGATGACCAGGCAGACGATCGACCAAACGATGTCATACGTCGCGGGGAGGAGAGGGTTGTGGCTCTCTTCCTCTGCCGCGAGCAATGCGATGTTGGCTGCCATGTGACGGTCTTAGAAAATGAAGCCGGCGACGAGGCCGATCAGCGCGAGGGCTTCGGTGAAGGCGATACCGAGGAACATCGTGGTACGAACCTGTCCGGCCATCTCGGGCTGGCGGACCATACCCTCGATCGCCTTACCGACAACGATGCCCACGCCGATGCCGGGGCCGATCGCGGCGAGGCCGTAGCCGATGGCTCCGTAGCCCTTCGCCGTGGTGGTGGTCTCGACCGCTCCCTGTGCGAGGTACGCGAGGCTCATGGTGTTCCGTTCCCTTTCTGTTGACCTCCGCCGGATTCGGCGGGAGGCTCAGTTCTGGTGTAGCTGGTCGTGAAACTTGTGGTGCTAGTGCGAATCCGCGTGCAGCGCCAGATCGATGTACACCGACGTGAGCAGCGCGAAGACGTAGGCCTGCAGGAAGATCACCAGCAGTTCGAAGAAGGTGAATGCGATGCCGGCGGCAAGCGAGGCCACACCGAACACTGCCTGGAAGCCACCTGAGATGAAGAAGAAGTACTGGGTGGCGCTGAAGAACAGCACCAGCAGGATGTGGCCGGCCAGCATGTTGGCCATGAGACGAACCATGAGCGTGAACGGCCGGAGGACGAACGTCGAGATGAACTCGATCGGCACGAGCAGGAAGTGCAGCGGAAGCGGAACACCCGGGACCACGATGCTGCTCTTCACATACTTGAAGAAGCCGTACTTCTTGATGCCGACGTAGTTGAACACGATGTACGCGAGGGCGGCGAGCACGAGAGGCATGCCGATACGCGCGTTCGGCGAGATGTTGATGAAGGGAATGATGCTGCCGAGGTTGCTGGCGAGCACCAGGAAGAAGATGGTGGTGATGACCGGCAGGAAGCGCTTGCCCTGCTCCTTGCCGAGAATCTCTTCCGCGATGTTGATCCGGACGAAGTCGAGCGCGATCTCGCCGATGTTCTGGACGCCGCGGGGAATGAGCTTCGGGCTGCGCATCGCGATGACGAAGAAGAGCATCATCAGTGCGGACAGCAGGATGCGAACCAGCATCAGGCGGTCGAGTTCGAACGGAGTCCCTTCGAACAGGACCGCGGGCGGGAAGAAGTCGTTCAGGGAAGGCGCGTGGAATTCTTCCGCGGCCACGTTGATGACGCTCAGCGTTCTCTCCCGTAGTCGGTCCGCAGCCTTCGTTGACTGCGGTTCGATCGGACATTGACGATCAAACAAGTCGACAAGCGCGACTCGCGTATTCGTCAGCTGCTGTGGACTGTTCGAGTCCAGCGTCTGTCGGTGTCGGCGACTCTCGTCGACTCGGCGGCCCTGGAAGTGCGGCCACCTACAAGCATGCAATACCGGCGAGTAACTGACTCGCCCTCTCATTGCTCTCGCTTGACCCAGACCTTAGCAAGTCATCTACGACGTTGTGTAGACGGGGTCCGAGTCGATTCAATTTTACTACATCTCGTAGTACTACTTATCGTCCGAATCCGGCGAGCCGGGATCGTTCGAGGGCGTCGGCTCGACGTACGGGGCCTTGACTCCCAGCACCCCGAACGTCTCCGCTCCCAGCACGATCACCAGCGACAGCACCATGACCAGCACCAACGCAGTCTTGTCGTAGAAGTCGAGCGGCTTGAGGATCGCCAGGACCGTGATCGCGAGGATCATCTTCAACAACCACGTACCGAGCAGTACCGCTCCCGCCGTCAGGGCCGGAAGCTTCGCGGTGAAGAGCACACCCAGTGCGGTACACAGGATGAACCCTCCCCCGACGGCCGCTCCCAGCAGCGCGCCGTAGAGACCGGGCTTACCCGCGACGAGATACGCGACGATCGAGCCGACCACCGCCAGCACGATCAGACCGAGAACTCCGTAGCGGACGGCAGCCCGCAACGACGCGGTGTGATCGGGGACGGAGGCAGGGGTGAACGTCACGGTCGCCAAGGGTAGTGGATCGTCATCGGTCCATCGCAACCCTCCGGTCAGCCCCGACGGTCGTGCTGCTGTCCGCGGATCGACGGGACAGCCGTGACGACCAGGGCGAACACGAGGCCTCCCGCCACCAGGAGCACCACGACACGACGATCGAACAGCGCCGATCCGACCGCGCCGAACGCCAGGACACCGACCCACAGGTAGATGAGCAGCACGACACGGCGGTGCGAGTGGCCGATCTGCAGGAGTCGGTGATGAAGATGCATCTTGTCGGGACTGAACGGGCTCACCCCCGCGCGAGTACGCCGGACGACGGCCAGCAGCAGGTCGAGGATCGGAATGAACATGACGGCGCCGACGAGGAGCAGCGGAGACAGCAGACCGAGCAGGTCGCGTGTGCCGTACGCGGTGAGCGGGATGCGTCCGGACGCGCTGGTGGAGATGGCCGCGAGCATCAGCCCGATCAGCATCGAACCGGAGTCACCCATGAAGATCTTGGCGGGCTGGAAGTTGTGCGGCAGGAATCCGAGGCACGCACCTGCCAGCGCCGCCGCGATCAGCGCGGGGGGATAGGCGCTCACGTCGCCGCCCTGATCGTGCAGAAGTCCGACCGAGAAGACGCAAATGGCGAGCGAGGAGATCAGGCCGAGGCCGGCTGCGAGACCGTCGAGGCCGTCGACGAAGTTCATGGCGTTCACCATCACGACCGCAACACCCACGGTGACGAGACCGGCCTGGAGCTGATCGAGGATGACGGTGCTGCCGTCGCCGAACGGCATGTAGATGATGAACCAGCTCACCCCCATCACGACGAGGATGCCCGCTGCGGTGACCTGGCCGACGAACTTGGTGAGCGCGTCCAGGCCCCATCGGTCGTCGACCACCCCCACCAGCACGATCACGAACCCGGAGACCACTGCCGCGGGAATGTCGGAGGTGAACTCGAATCCCCTGGTGAGCGCCGGAAGCTGTTGCGCGAACAACAACGCGACCAGCATGCCGAGGTACATCCCGACACCGCCGAGCCGGGGCGTGGGCGTGACGTGGACGTCGCGGTCCCGCGGCACCGCGACCGCCCCGAATCTGAGCGCGAACAGGCGCACCGCACCGGTGGCCAGGTAGGTCACCACCGCCGCGGTGAACAGCACGAGCAGGAGTTCGCGCAGCGGGACACCCGCGCCGCCGCCTGCTTGAGCCAGCGCCACGCCGGCCGATTCGGCAGCAATCACTGGGCGGACAGGCTCTCCGCCGTCACTCCGAGCACGTCGGCGACGTCGCCGGTGGGCACCGCGCCCGCACGCAGGATCCGAGGAGCCGCGCCGGTGAGGTCGACGATCGTCGAGGCCTGGCCCTGCTCCGCCCGGCCGCCGTCGAGGTACACGCTCGCGGATCCGCCGAGTTGCTCGCGCGCTTCCTCGACCGTCGTGGCGGGCGGGCGCCCGGAGACATTCGCGCTGGATACCGCAAGCGGTCCGACGTCGCGCAGCAGTTCGAGCGCGACAGGGTGCAGCGGCATCCGCAGCATCACCGTCCCGCGGGTGTCGCCGAGATCCCAGGCCAGCGAAGGTGCTTGTTCCACAACGAGACTCAGGCCACCGGGCCAGAACGCGCGGATAAGGTCACGTGCCTGCGGGCGGACGCTGTACACGAGGCCGTCGATCGTGTTCCACGAGCCGACGAGCACCGGAACCGGCATGTCACGGCCGCGCCCCTTGGCACGCAGCAGAGCGGCGACGGCCTCGCTGTCGAACGCGTCCGCGCCGATTCCGTACAGCGTGTCGGTGGGGAGAACGACAAGCCGTCCGGCCTTCAGTGCATTCTTGGCCGCACTCATTCCGGCGGAGCGGGAATCAGGGAGGCCACAGTCGTAAACGGTACTCACCCGCCCATCCTTTCACCCTCGCCGACGGTGCCTGCACGCTGCGCCTCGATATCGGTGGCGATGCGCCGGGCGACGACGAAGCGCGGCTTGCCTGCGAGGTCGGGGTGCTCGGCCACCTCACCGAACACGCGGCGGGATGCGAACAGGGCCGCCACATCGGACCCGTTGGTGTCGTCGTGTTCGATTCCGACCGCTCCCCCGATCCGCAGCCAGCGCGCGACGTTCGAGATCATCGGCTTGATCACGGACAGCCCGTCCGGTCCGGCGAACAGTGCGCTGTGCGGATCGTGATCGGCCACCTCCGGCTCGAGTTCGACACCTTCCGGGATGTACGGCGGGTTCGACACGATCAGGTCGACGCCGCCCTCGAGCCCGGCCAGCAGCGTGCGGTCGGTGACGTCGCCCTGGTACAACCGGATCGGCGTGTCGCCGGCCTGTTCGCGGGCGTCGGCGTTGCGGCGGGCCCACGCGAGGGCATGCGGTTCGAGTTCGACCGCATGGACGACAGCGTCGGGGCGGGCATTGGCGATTGCGAGCGCCAGCGCACCCGACCCGGTACACAGGTCGAGAACGACCGGCGGGTGCTGATCGCAACTTCCGAGGAACGCCAGTGCCCACCCGAGCAGCAGTTCCGTCTCGGGACGGGGCACGAAAACCCCGGGGCCGACCTCGATGTCGATGTCGCCCATCGCGGCGGTACCGAGGATGTACTGCAACGGAATCCGCTTGGCGCGCTGGTCGACCATTTTTTTGTAGGCGTCGATCACCGACTCGTCGACGAGGGGGACCAGACCGAGCCGGGTGCGCTCGACCCCCAGCAGGTGTGCTGCGAGCAATTCGGCATCCGCACGGGAGCTGCGCACCCCGGCCTCGTCGAGTTGCGCGGTTGCGTCGATCAGGGCCAGGCGAAGAGGAAGGCGACTCACAGGTACAGAGTGCCACGCGGCCCGGCGGCCGGTGCGCAGTCCCGGGTCGGCGGCTACTCCGCGGCGAGCCTCGCCTCGCGGTCCGACTTGCCCAACGCGTCGAGCAGGGCGTCGAGTTCGCCGTCCAGGACGGCATCGAGGTTGTGGGACTTGAAACCGATCCGGTGATCGGTGATCCGGTTCTCCGGGAAGTTGTAGGTGCGGATGCGCTCGGAGCGGTCGACGGTGCGCACCTGGCTCTGTCGTCCGGCCGACGCCTCGGCATCCGCCGCCTCCTCGGCTGCGGCCTGCAGGCGGGCTGCGAGGACCTGCATGGCGCGGGCCTTGTTCTGCAGCTGCGAGCGTTCGTTCTGACAGGTCACGACGATGCCGGTGGGCAGATGTGTGATGCGGACCGCGGAGTCGGTGGTGTTGACACCCTGACCGCCCTTACCCGAGGAGCGGTAGACGTCGATGCGCAGATCGGTCTCGTCGATCTGCACCTCCTCCACCTCCTCCGGCTCGGGGTAGATGAGGACACCGGCCGCGGACGTGTGGACGCGTCCCTGCGATTCCGTGACGGGCACCCGCTGCACGCGGTGGACGCCGCCCTCGAACTTCAGTCGCGCCCAGACCCCGTCACGCACATCGCCCTTCGACTTGATCGACAGCGTCGCATCCTTGTATCCACCGAGGTCGGACACGGTCGCGTCGAGGATCTCGACGCGCCATCCGTGACGCTCGGCGTAGCGCACATACATCCGGGCCAGGTCGGACGCGAACAGTGCGGATTCCTCGCCGCCCTCCCCCGACTTCACCTCGAGCACCACGTCGTCACCGTCGTGGGGATCGCGGGGTGCGAGCAGATCGGTGAGGGTCTTGTCGAGCTCCAGGACCTGCGCCTCGAGGTCGGGCACCTCGGCGGCGAAGCTGGAGTCGTCGGCGGCGAGTTCGCGGGCCGCGTCGAGATCGTCCTGCGCCGACTTCAGCTTGGTGTACGTCGCCATGATGGGCGCGAGCTCGGCGAATCGCTTGCCCGCCTTGCGGGCCGCGGAAGCGTCGTTGTGCAGGGCCGGGTCCGCCAACTGCTGCTCCAGGCCGGCGTGTTCGGCCAGGATGTCGTCGATGGCCGAAGGCTGGGTGGTCCCTGCCATGATTCGCTCCGCTCTGCGTTCTTTTCGGGAATGGGCACAAAAAAGCCGACGCCCGGCCTGCAATTATCGCAGGACGGGCGTCGGCGGAACAGCTAGGACTCGGCAGATTCCTTGGCTGCGCCCTTGCCGGCGCGCTTGCCGTAGCGAGCCTCGAAGCGGGCGACACGTCCACCGGTGTCGAGGATCTTCTGCTTGCCGGTGTAGAACGGGTGGCACTGCGAGCAGACCTCGACGTTGATACGCCCGGACTCCTTGGTGCTGTGGGTCTCGAAAGTGTTTCCGCAACCACAGACCACGGTGGTGGCCACGTAATTGGGGTGAATACCTGACTTCATGGTGTCCCTTTCAATGGTCGCCGGGTCGCCTTCGCCGTTCGAAGACGTGAACCGGAACCGGACTCAGCCGCTCAGTATGCCAGATCGCGTGTTCGCGATCCCAATCGGCATTTCTGCTTGCGGTGTGGTCAACGCGGGCGGTCCGCGTTTTGTTCCACGGCAGTTCTCGGGGGATTTCCCGGGAAGGCAACGGGGCCCGGCGACCGTGGTCGCCGGGCCCCGTTCCGGGTCGAATCAGTCGTCGATCGCGCCCGGAGCAGTCTTCGAGACCTGCATGAGGAATTCGAGGTTGCTCTTGCTCTTCTTGAGCCGGTCGATCAGCAGATCGATGGCCTGGTGCGAATCGAGACCCGACAGCACGCGGCGGAGCTTGTGCAGTACCGCGGCCTCGTCCGGGCTGAGCAGCAGCTCGTCCTTACGGGTACCCGACGGGTTCACGTCCACGGCCGGGAACACGCGCCGCTCCGCGATCTTGCGGTCGAGCTTGAGTTCGGCGTTACCGGTGCCCTTGAACTCCTCGAAGATCACGGTGTCGCCGGTGGAACCGGTCTCGACCATGGCCGTCGCGATGATCGTGAGCGAACCGCCGTTCTCGATGTTGCGCGCCGCACCGAGGAACCGCTTGGGCGGGTAGAGCGCGGTCGAGTCGACACCACCGGACAGGATGCGTCCCGACGCCGGCGACGAGTTGTTGTACGCGCGGCCGAGGCGCGTGATCGAGTCGAGGAGGACGACGACGTCCTTACCCGCCTCCACCAGCCGCTTCGCACGCTCGATGGCGAGCTCGGCGACCGAGGTGTGATCTCCCGGCGGGCGGTCGAAGGTCGAGGAGATGACCTCGCCCTTCACCGACCGCTGCATGTCGGTGACCTCTTCGGGACGCTCGTCGACGAGGACGACCATGAGGTAGCACTCGGGGTTGTTCGTCGCGATCGCGTTGGCGATGGCCTGCAGAACGCTGGTCTTACCGGCCTTCGGCGGGCTCACGATCAGCGCGCGCTGGCCCTTGCCGATCGGCATCACCAGGTCGATTACACGCGTGGTCAGGATGTTCGGCGTCGTCTCCAGGCGCAGCCGCTGATTCGGGTACAGCGGGGTGAGCTTGCCGAACTCGGGGCGCTTCTTGGCCGCTTCCACGTCGCCACCGTTGACGGTGTCGATGCGGACCAGCGGATTGAACTTCTGCCGCTGGTTGCCCTGGTCACCCTCACGTCCCACCCGGACGGCGCCGGTGATGGCGTCGCCGCGGCGGAGACCGTTCTTGCGGATCAGGTTCATCGACACGTACACGTCGTTCGGTCCGGCCAGGTAGCCGGAGGTCCGCACGAACGCGTAGTTGTCGAGGACGTCCAGGATGCCCGCGACCGGCTGCAGGACGTCGTCCTCGCGGATCTCGGTCTCGCGGGCGTCACCGCCGCCACCCTCGCCACGGTCACGTCCACGTCGGCGCTCGCGGAAGCGGCGTCCGCGGCGTCCGCGACCGCCTTCCTCGTCGTCACCGGGACGGTTGTCGTTGTTCCGGGGGCCGTTGCCGCCCTGGCCGCGCTCACCGCGGTTGTCGCCGCGATCACCACGGTCACCACGGTCGCCGCGGTCACCACGGTCGCCGCGGTCACCACGGTTGTCGCGGTCGCCGCCGCGCTCGCGTCGAGTGCGGTCGCCGCCCTGTTCGCCGGCGCCGTCCTGCTGCTTGGCAGGCTTTTCGGCGGAATCCTGGCGGTCTTCGGCCTGCTTGCGCTCGGTCTGCTGCGTGTCGGTGGCCGTCGCCGAGGCAGTGTCCTCGGCGTTGCCGCCCTGGTCACCCTGCTCGGGTGCGCCTGCACGACGCGCAGATCCGCGGCGCTGACGCCCACGGCGCCCGCCCTCTGCGGTGTCGGCGTCGGCGGCTGCGCCGTCGGCCGTCGCGGTCTCGGTCGTCTTGGGCTCGGCGGCCTTCTCGGTGGTCTCCGGCCGCGGAGTCACTTCGAGTTCGGTCTGCGCCGACTGTTCGCGCTTCGCGCGCGTTGCCCGGGTGCGGGGAGCGGCTTCGGTCGCGGTGGCAGCCGGGGCCGCGGAGCCGCCCTGACGCTCCTTGATCGCGGCGATCAGGTCGCCCTTGCGCATCCCCGAGATGCCCTTGATGCCCAGCTCACCAGCGAGAGTGCGGAGCTCGGTGAGCACCATTCCGGACAGCCCGGCACCCCGGCGCGCCTCGGCGCGCTTGGTGGAGGCCGTCACTGCGCCGGTCGATGACGCCTGTGAAGAGTCGCCTGCCTGCGCGCCAACGGTATCCACCGAGGAGGCGCGCACAGGTGCGGCGATGAGGTCCGTATCGGTCACGGAGGTCCTTTCCTTCCCTCACTCGCGCTGCGCTGAGTCGAGGGTTCGTCCCGTAATCCGGTGTCGATACCGAATTCGGATGTGCCGTACGTAGTTGCATGTGAAGAACTGCCGGCTTGCCCGCCATCACATCACCTTTGAAACAGGCGCGTACTCGCAATCCCTACACGACAGAAAGTGCGGAGGATCGTGCCAGGAGCCGTCAACCCCGATTGACCTGGAGTAATTGCCCTGGTGAAGCACCGGCGTCTGATGCGCACGATGTACGGACAATGCCCAGGATAGCTGTGAACGCCCGTAGGGGCAAGGAGACGCCCCTACGGCGTGTCAGCTGGTCCGGACGCCGTCCGCAACGGCCAGTTCGAGCACCTGCAACCCCTCTGCCTCCGCCTGCGCTCGGAGCTCCACGGGGAAAGGGTCCGTGGTCAATGCGAGCACTGTCGGTCCCGCTCCCGAGACGGTGGCGGCGATCCCCGCCTTCCGGAGGATGGCGATCCATCGCGTCGTCAGCGGAAGAGCGGGAGCGCGCTGCGTCTGGTGCAGCCGGTCCTCGGTGGCCGCCATCAGAAGGTCGGGACGCTCTGTGAGCGCCACCACAGCGAGGGCGCCTCGGCTGACGTTGAACGCGGCGTCCCGATGGGGAACGGTCTCCGGCAACAGACCCCGCGTGTGAGCGGTCGACGAGCGCTCCCCCGGCACCAGTGCGACGACGCGGATCGAGGGGTGCACCGTCAGCGCGACGGCCGAGTAGATGTCGGTGGCAGCCGTGGTTCCGTCGGCCTGCTCGCCGGCACAGCTCCACGACACCACGGCGCCGCCGAGCACGCTCGCCGAGGCGTTGTCGGGGTGACCCTCGAATTCCGACGACAGCTGGACCAGCTGATCGAGCGACAGCGCCAGTTCCGGGTCGAGCTTGGTCGCCAGCCCGTTGGCGGCCGCCAGACCCCCGACGACGGCGGACGCGGAGGAACCCAGACCGCGCGAATGGGGTATCGCATTGCGGCACACCACATCCAGGCCCTCGGCCCACACCCCGGCCGATTCCAGGCCGCGTTCGATCGCCCGGACCACGAGGTGGGACGGACCCCACGGCACGTCGTCGGCACCTTCGCCCTCGACCCGGATCTTCAGCCCCGAACCCGTGGTGGTCACGGTGATCTCGTCGTACAGACCGAGCGCGATGCCCAGCGTGTCGAATCCCGGGCCGAGGTTGGCGCTCGACGCAGGGACGCGAGCGGTCACGGCGAGGCCCGTGGGGAGGGTCTGTGTCATATCAGCGGTCTGGTCCTGCGGCGTGGTGGGCGTGGGCGCCACCACTACGCCAGCTCGAGGGCCGAGGCGACAGCGACAGGGTCGACCGGAATCGGTTGGACCTCAGGCATGCCCGCCAGGGCCGTGTCCGGGTCCTTCAGGCCGTTGCCGGTGACCGTGCAGACGACGGTCAACCCGGAGTCCAGCCAGCCCTCCTTGCGCGCGGCGAGCAGACCCGCGACGCTCGCCGCGGACGCGGGCTCGACGAACACGCCTTCGGTCCTGGCGATCAGGCGGTACGCCTCGAGGATCTCGTCGTCGGTGGCGGCCCGGAATGCGCCGTGCGACTCTTCCTTGGCGGTCACGGCGCCGTTCCACGATGCCGGCGAGCCGATGCGGATCGCGGTGGCGATCGTCTCCGGGTCCTTCACCGGTGCGCCGTGGACGAGCGGTGCGGCGCCCGCGGCCTGCACGCCGAGCATGCGGGGCTTCACGCTGGTGAGGCCGTCCGCGTAGTACTCGGAATACCCGCGCCAGTACGCGGTGATGTTGCCGGCGTTGCCGACCGGGAGCGCGTGCACGTCGGGGGCCTTGCCCAGCGCGTCGCAGATCTCGAACGCCGCGGTCTTCTGACCCTCGATGCGGACCGGGTTGACCGAGTTCACGAGCCCGATCGTGGGGAACTCCGCGGTGGTCTTGCGGGCCAGTTCGAGGCAGTCGTCGAAGTTACCCTGCACCTGGATGATCCGCGCGCCGTGCATGACGGCCTGCGCGAGCTTGCCCATCGCGATCTTGCCCTGCGGCACCAGCACGGCGCAGGTCATCTTCGCCTTGGCGGCGTACGCGGCGGCGGAGGCGGAGGTGTTGCCGGTGGAGGCGCACAGGACGGCCTGCTGGCCGCGGGCCAGCGCGTCGGTGACGGCCATCGTCATGCCGCGGTCCTTGAACGAACCGGTCGGGTTGAGCCCCTCGACCTTCAGGTAGACGTCGCACCCGGTGATCTCCGACAGGTGCCCGGCCGGCAGCAGCGGGGTGCCGCCCTCGCGCAGGGTGACCGTCTTCCAGTTCGGTCCGATGGCGAGACGGTCGCGGTAAGCCTCGATCAGCCCCGGCCAGGGGGTGTGAACGGGGTTACGGGTGCCGGTCATTGTTCGGTGCCTTCCAGTCGCAGCACGCTGGTCACAGCGGTGACGAATTCGAGTTTGCTCAGTGCCTCAACGGTTTCCGACAGCGCGGAATCCGTCGCGACGTGGGTCACGACGACGAGGCGGGCACCGTCGCCGGCGCCCTCCTGCCGGACGGTGGAGATGCTGACGCCGTGCTGCGAAAACTCGGCAGCCACCGCGGACAGCACACCGGCCTTGTCCGCCACCTGCATGTTGACGTAGTAGCGCGTGGGGATGTCACCGATCGGCGCGACCTTCAACTTGGCGTACTTGGACTCGCGGGGTCCGCGGCCGCCGTTGACCTTGTTCCGCGCGGCCATCACCAGGTCGCCCATCACGGCCGACGCGGTGGGGGCGCCGCCCGCGCCCTGGCCGTAGAACATGAGTCGCCCGGCGTTCTCGGCCTCGACGACGACGGCGTTGAACGCGCCGTTCACCGATGCCAGCGGGTGCTCGAGCGGCACGAGCGCCGGGTAGACCCGCGCGGAGATCCGTTCCTTGCCCTCGGGCGTGGTGATCCGCTCGCAGATGGACAGCAACTTGATCGTGCAGTCGAGTGCGCGCGCCGACGTCAGGTCGGCGGCGGTGATCTTGGAGATGCCCTCGCGGTACACGTCCGCGGCGGTGACCCGGGTGTGGAAGGCGATCGACGCGAGGATCGCTGCCTTCGCCGCGGCGTCGTAGCCCTCCACGTCGGCGGTCGGATCGGCCTCTGCGTAGCCCAGACGACCGGCCTCGGCGAGCGTGGCGGCGTAATCCGCCCCGGTCTCGTCCATCGCCGACAGGATGAAGTTGGTGGTCCCGTTCACGATTCCGGCGACCTTGTTCACCCGGTCACCGGCGAGCGACTGGGTGAGCGGGCGGATCACGGGGATCGCACCGGCCACGGCGGCCTCGAAGTAGAGGTCGACGTTGTGCAGTTCGGCGGCTTCGGCCAGTTCACCGGTGTGATCGGCGAGCAGCGCCTTGTTGGCGGTGACGACGGACTTGCCGGAATTGAGCGCCGAGAGAATCAGCTTGCGGGGCAGATCCATGCCGCCGATGACCTCGACGACGAGGTCGACGTCGTCGCGGGCCACGAGGGACTCCGCGTCGGTGGTCTGCAACTCCTCGGGAATTCCGCGGTCCTTGCCGGGGCGGCGGACGGCCACACCCCTCAGTTCCAGCGGGGCACCGACGCGAGCCTCGAGGTCTTCGCTGTGCTCCCGCAGGATGCGCACCACCTCGCTCCCGACGTTGCCGAGGCCGAGGACGGCCACACCGATAGCGCGATGCGCCGATTCGCTCGTCACTCTTGTACCTCCAAGCTCAACAGGTCTTCCACGGTTTCCCTCCGGAGGATCACGCGCGACTGTCCGTCGCGCACCGCCACCACGGCAGGGCGGGCGAGCAGGTTGTACCTGCTCGACATCGAATAGCAGTATGCACCGGTGGCCGCGACGGCAAGCAAATCGCCGGCGTCGATGTCCTCGGGCATCCAGGTATCGCGGATCACGACGTCACCCGACTCGCAGTGCTTGCCGACGACGCGGGACACCACCGGTTCGGCCTCGCTGACCCGGGAGACCAGCTTCGCCTCGTACTCGGCCTGGTACAGCGCGGTGCGGATATTGTCGCTCATGCCGCCGTCGACGCTGACGTACCGACGGGTGAGGTTGCTGCCGACGGTGACGTCCTTGATGGTGCCGACCTCGTACAGCGTCACCGTTCCGGGTCCGGCGATCGCGCGCCCGGGTTCGACGGCCAGCGTCGGCTCGGGCAGTCCTGCGAGTGCCGACTCGTTGCGCACGATGTCGCCGAGTTTAGCGGCGAGCTGATCGACGGGCGGCGGGTCGTCGGTGGGGACGTAGGAGATTCCCATGCCGCCACCGAGGTCGATGATCGAGATCTGCGCGGTCTTGTCCACACCGAACTCCGCGACCACGTCCCGGAGGAGCCCGATCACGCGGTGCGCGGCGACCTCGAAGCCGTCGACGTCGAAGATCTGCGAGCCGATGTGGCTGTGCAGACCCACCAGTCGCAGGTTGTCGGCGGCGAACACCCGCCGGACCGCGTCGATCGCCTTACCGCCCGCGAGCGAGAACCCGAACTTCTGGTCCTCGTGTGCGGTGGAGATGAATTCGTGGGTGTGCGCCTCGACGCCGACGGTCACGCGGATCAGGACGTCCTGCACCACACCGGCTTCGGCGGCCACTTTGTCGAGGCGGTCGATCTCCATGGCCGAGTCGAGCACCACGTGCCCGACCCCGGCGGCGACGGCGGCCCTCAGCTCGGCCACCGATTTGTTGTTGCCGTGCATGGCAATTCGCTCCGCCGGGAATCCGGCATGCAGAGCGACCGCCAATTCACCGCCCGACGCGATGTCCAGCGACAGGCCCTCGTCGGCCACCCAGCGGGCGATCTCGCCGCACAGAAAAGCCTTGGAGGCGTAGTGCACCTTGGCCGTCGGCCCGAATGCACGGGCCATGTCACGGCAGCGCGACCGGAAATCGTCCTCGTCGACGACGAACAGTGGAGTGCCGTACTTCTCGGCGAGTTCGGTGACCGGGATGCCTGCCAGACTCACGACTCCGTCGGCGCCGCGGCGGGCGTTGCGGGGCCACACTTCGGGCGACAGGGCGGCGAAAGCGGCAGCGTCGGCGGGACGTTCGGGCAGCCCGGGTGCGTGCACCTGCTCGGCGTGCTTGGGACCTGCGGGGTGCGCGTTCACATCTGCTCCGGTGCGCTGACGCCGAGCAGTGCGAGACCGTTCGCCAGCACCTGGCGGGACGCGTCGCACAGCGCCAGTCGCGCGACGTGCAGCGGACCGACCTCCTCGTCCCCCTGGGGCAGGATCCGGCAGGCTCCGTAGAACCGGTGGTAGGCACCGGCCAGCTCCTCCAGATACCGCGCGATACGGTGCGGCTCACGCAGATTCGCGGCGCTTGTGACGACGCGCGGGTACTCGCCGAGGGTGCGGATGAGGTCACCCTCCTGCTCCGAGACCAGCAGCGCGAAATCGGGATCCGCGACGGCGATGCCGAGGTCCCGGGCGTTGCGGGCGATGGCCGACAGCCGGGCGTGCGCGTACTGCACGTAGTACACCGGGTTCTCGTTGCCGGTGCTCGTCCACAGTTCGAGGTCGATGTCGATGCTCGAATCCACCGACGACCGGATCATCGCGTACCGAGACGCGTCGACGCCGATCGCCTCGACCAGATCGTCGAGGGTGATGACGGTTCCGGCCCGCTTGCTCATCTTCACGGCCACGCCGTCGCGGACCAGGTTCACCATCTGGCCGATGAGCACCTCGACGGTGTCGGGGTCGTCGCCGAACGCGGCCGCGGCCGCCTTGAGCCGGCCGATGTACCCGTGGTGGTCCGCGCCGAGCATGTAGATGCACAGGTCGAAGCCGCGGGAGCGCTTGTCCTGGAAATAGGCGATGTCACCGGCGATGTACGCCGCATTGCCGTCGCTCTTGATGACGACACGGTCCTTGTCGTCGCCGAAATCGGTGCTCTTGAGCCACCACGCGCCGTCCTCCGGGAAGAGGTTGCCGGAGTCCTTCAGCGTCTCGACGGCCTTCTCCACGGCGCCCGACTCGAACAGCGAGTTCTCGTGGAAGTAGACGTCGAAGTCGACGCCGAACTCGTGCAGGGTCCGCTTGATGTGGGCGAACATCAGGTCGACGCCGATGGACCGGAACACTTCCTGCTGCTCGTCGGCGGGCAGGTCCAGCGCGTCCGGGCGCTGCTGCTGCACCTGGGCGGCGATGTCGGCGATGTAGGCGCCCGCGTATCCGTCCTCGGGGGCGGGCTCGCCCTTGGCGGCCGCGATCAGGGAGCGGGAGAACCTGTCGATCTGCGCGCCGTGGTCGTTGAAGTAGTACTCGCGGGTGACCGCCGCGCCCTGGGTGGAGAGAATCCGGCCGAGCGCATCCCCGACGGCCGCCCAGCGCGTTCCCCCGAGGTGGATGGGTCCGGTCGGGTTGGCGGACACGAACTCGAGGTTGATCTTCTTGCCGTCGAGCGTGTGGCCCGACCCGAATGCGGCGCCCTCCGCGAGGATCTTCGCGACGATCGCACCCTGCGCGTCGGCGGCGAGGCGGATGTTGAGGAAGCCGGGGCCCGCAATATCGGCGGAATCGATGCCGTCGGCCGCGGTCAGGGCCTCGGCGAGCCAGGTGGCGAGCTCCCGCGGGTTGGTACCGACCTTCTTGGCCACCTGCATCGCCACATTGGTGGCGTAGTCGCCGTGCTCAGAGTTGCGCGGACGCTCGACCGTGAGAGTTTCGGGGAGCACGGACACGTCGAGTCCGCGTTCGGCGAGTACTTTCGCGGCGGTTCCGCGGAGCAGTTCGGCAAGGTCAGCTGGAGTCACAGGTATCTATCCTATGGCCAACGCGTCCCGATCGGTGATCCGCCTTGCCGCGAGTACCGCGGACGGCGTCGCGACCGCCGGCAAGAGTGGCCGCGGCCACTCTCCCAGGTTGCCCTCAGGGTGGGAAAGTACAGTGGGGTCGCCCTGAGTCCCGGCCCTCAGCTTCCGGTTGCCGGGGGTCGAGCGCCCGTAACCCACACACCGAAAGATCACAATCGATGCCAAGCGGTTCGGAAAGTCGCGGTCCCGATAAGAACTCGGGCGCGAAGTCGGCGAAGGCCATCAAGGCTGCCAAGAAGAAGAGCGGCGGCGTGAAAGCCAAGGGCGGCGCGTCCGCTCCCCGGAACATCCCGTGGCTGACGATCGGCGCCGGAGCGGCCGTTCTCGCACTCGTGGCTGTCCTCGCGATCAACCTGATCCCCAAATATCAGGCCAAGGAAGAGGCCGCGAAGTACGCGCCGAGCGCCGAGAATCCCGACCCGTCGGTCAACATCGACGGCGTCGTCAAGGTCGACTACCCGGCCGGCATCCACATCCAGCCGACGCAACGCGTCGCATACGACCAGTCGCCCCCGTTCGGCGGACCGCACGACGCGATCTGGGCGACGTGCACCGGAACGGTCTACCCGAACGCGATCCGCACCGAGAACGCCGTCCACTCGCTCGAGCACGGCGCCGTGTGGATCGCCTACAACCCGGACGAGGTGTCCGGCGACCAGGTGGACACGCTGAAGAACAAGGTGGACGGCCAAACGTACACGCTGATGTCGCCGTACCCGGGCCTCGACAGCCCCGTCTCCGTGCAGTCCTGGGGCCATCAGCTGAAGGTGGACAGCGTGGACGACCCGCGCATCGATCAGTTCATCACGGCGCTGCGGATCAACAAGAACACCTACCCCGAGGTCGGCGCGAGCTGCTCGTCCATCCCGGGTTCGGGATTCGACCCCGACAACCCGCCGCCGTTCGACCCGTCCACGCCGGGCGCGGACGCGGTTCCGATGAACGGTGGCGGAATCAACCCCGACCAGTCGGAATCGGGCGGCGCGGGCGCGCAGCTGCCGAGCGGGATGCAGCTCCCGAGCGACCTGCAGCTGCCGTCCGATCTGCAGCAGGCGCCGGCCGAGGGCGGCAATGGTTAGTTCTGCCGATCCCCGGCACGAGCCCGACGCCGACGCTGAGGCCGACAACGAAGCCGATCCTGCCCCGGCCCGGCCCGGTCAGCGCACCGCGCTCCTGGTCATCGGGTTGATCGGTGCCATCGCCCTCGGATTCGCGCTCGGGTTCTTCGCCCGGCTTCCGCTGGGGGACACCGGCACCGCGGTACCCGAGGCGGGTTCCGTCGACGTCGGATTTTCTCAGGACATGAGCGTGCACCACAGCCAGGCGGTGGAGATGTCGGCGATCGCACTGACGAACGCCACCGACCCGGCAGTCCGGAGCCTCGCGTACGACATCCTCACCACGCAGCAGAACCAGCTCGGGCAGATGCAGGGCTGGCTCACACTGTGGGATCAGCCGGCGCTGCCGTCGGGCGGTTACATGGGCTGGATGGAGTCCGAGCATTCGGACGGGCACGACCACGGGTCCACCGAGAGCGCGCACATGGGTTCGATGACGAAGATGCCGGGCATGGCGTCGTCGGAGGACATGGCGGCGCTGCGTCAGGCCACCGGCCCCGCCGTCGACGTCCTGTACCTCCAGCTGATGCTGCGACACCACCAGGGCGGGCTTCCGATGATGGAGTACGCCGCGCAGCATGCGTCGGAAGACGCGGTCCGCGGCCTCGCGCAGACGATGGTCGACACGCAGCAGAGCGAGGCGACGGTGATGACGAACATGCTCACCGCGAAGGGTGCGGCGCCCCTCCCGATGAACTGACCGGCAGGCTCACAACCACGTCCAGTCGCGCACCTCGGGCATGTCCTCGAGGTGCGCGACGACGTACTCGCCGTGCCGTTCGAGTTGCCTGAGGCAGAAGTCGGCCAGCTCGGACGCGCCGGCCGGTTCCCGCCGCGTGCGCCGCAGCGCCGCGAGAGCCAGGTGGTAGCGGCTCATCCGGTTGAGCACGACCATGTCGAACGGCGTGGTCGTGGTGCCTTGCTCACTGAAGCCGCGGACGTGGAAGCGGCCCGCCGCAGGGCGTCCGTGGATCAGTTCGTGGACGGCGCGCGAGTACCCGTGGAAGGCGAACACCACGTCGGTGTCCGCGGTGAACAGGTCGAGGAACGTCTGCGCATCGAATCCGTGCGGATGCTCGGTGGGCGTGAGCAACCCCATCAGATCGACGACGTTGACCACCCGAGTCACCAGGTCCGGGGTGTGCTCGCGCAGCAACTGCGCCGCCGCGAGGATTTCCTGGGTCGGAACGTCTCCGGCTGCCGCGAGCACGACATCGGGGTCGGTGCCCGCACCGGATTCGGTACCCGCCCATTCCCACACCGACGCCCCGGCCGCGCAGTGGGAGTGCGCTGCGTCCAGCGTCAGGTACTGCAGATGCGGCTGCTTGTCGACCACGATGAGGTTGACGTGATCGGTGCTGCGAAGACAGTGGTCGGAGATCGAGAGCAGGGTGTTCGAATCCGGTGGCAGCCAGATCCGGACCACGTCCGGTGCGAGCGGGATGACCGCGTCGATCATGCCCGGCCCCTGATGGGAGAAACCGTTGTGGTCGTTGCGCCAGCAGGTGCTGGTGAGCAGGACGTTCAGCGACGCCACCGGCGCGCGCCACGGGAGGTCCACCGCGTGCTGCAGCCACTTCGTGTGCTGGATGAGCATCGACACGCTCACCATGGCGAACGCCTCGTAGCTCGCGAACAGTCCGTGCCGCCCCGACAGCAGGTACCCCTCGAGCCACCCCTCGCAGAGGTGCTCGCTGAGCACCTCCATCACCCGGCCGCGGGCCGACAGTGCGTCGTCGTGGTCGGTGACCGGCAACTGCCAGCAGCGGTCGGTTTGCTCGAACACCGCACCCAGCCGGTTGCTCGACGTCTCGTCGGGGCAGAACAGCCGGAACGATCCGCCGCCGTCCGCGGTGGTGGTCGCGGCGTAGAGGTCGCGCAGCAGTTCGCCGAGCACCCGGGTCGTCTCGTGGTGCGTGGTGCCCGGTTTCTCGATCGTGAGGGCGTACTTCTCCAGCGACGGGACGGGAAGATCCGCCCGCAGACGCCCACCGTTCGCATACGGGGACGAACCCATGCGTTTGTCGCCCTGCGGCGCGAGCCGCTGCAGGTCCGGCACCAGCGTCCCCGACGAGCCGAACAGTTCCTCCGGCGAATACGACCGCATCCACTCCTCGAGTTGGCGCAGATGGTCCTCGTCGGTCCGGACCCCCGACAGCGGAACCTGGTGCGCCCGGTGCGTGCCCTCGACGAGCACACCGTCGACGATGTGCGGCCCGGTCCAGCCCTTCGGAGTCCGCAGCACGATCGCCGGCCATCGGGCGGGGCCGGGCCTGCCTGCCCGCGCCCGCCGCTGGAAGCCGGTGATCGCGGTGTGCGCGTCGGTCAGGGCGCGATGCAGCGCCGGGAAGACCTGCCGCGGGTCGTCGCCGGCGACGACGGTCGGCGCCCACCCCTGACCGCTGAGGAATGCTTCGACGTCGTCGTCGCTGCTGCGACCGTAGACGGTGGGCCCCGCGATCTTCGCGCCGTTCACGTGGAGGATCGGCAACACCGCTCCGTCGCGTTCCGGATTGAGGAACGCCGGGAGTTTCCACGAACCGGACAACGGTCCGGTCTCCGCCTCACCGTCCCCGATCACGCACGCCACCAACAGATTCGGATGGTCGAACGCCGCGCCCGCGGCATGGGCGAGCGCGTAGCCGAGTTCGCCGCCCTCGTGGATGCTCCCCGGCGTCTGCACGCTGACGTGGCTCGGGATCCCGCCCGGCGTCGAGAACTGCCGGCAGAGCCGATGGATGCCGGCGGCGTCGCGGGAGACACCGGGATACACCTCCGAGTACGTCCCCTCCAGGTAGGTGGCGGCGACGAGCGCCGGACCCCCGTGACCGGGACCCGTCACATAGAGGCAGTCGGTGTCGGTCCGGCGGATGAGACGGTTCAGCAGCGCGTAGATCATCGACAGCCCCGGACTCGTCCCCCAGTGCCCGAGCAGCCGCGGTTTGATGTGCTCCGGCCGCAGCGGCTCCCGCAGAAGCGTGTTGTCCTGCAGATAGATCTGCGCGACCGTCAGATAGTTCGCGGCCGCCCACCACCGCAGGTCCAGGTCGAGTTCGGAATCGGAATACTGCCCGCCCGCGTCCTGTGGGTCGACCTGCCGCACTTCGGTCATTCTCGACCCCTCCCCGAGAGTTCGCGAGCGTCCACGTCCCTCCGACACTAGGCCGGTTCGGGCCGCTACCGGGGCGAGTCCGCGAAGTAGGGGCCCGATTTGGTCGATCCCCCTACCCATGCGCTACCATTGGCCAGCCCAATCGGCACACCGGTTTTCCGGTGCGCCCCCGTAGCTCAGGGGATAGAGCGTTCGCCTCCGGAGCGAAAGGCCGCAGGTTCGAATCCTGCCGGGGGCACACGAAAAGGGCAGGTCAGAGGCTGTTTTGCTGAGTCGCTGACCTGCCCGTTGACTATCCGGTGATCATCGCCGTCCCCCTCAGAGCCGCGCGCCGAACGGTCGGTTTGGGGTATTGATGACGATTCCCTGCCCCGAGTAGCGTCAAATCTAGCGGCCCGGGCGGCCGTCGGGGATGTTGGATGGCGTGGTCGTCCGCTTCGCGTTTCATCCAGAGCGCGAATCGAAAAGGAGTGCGGTCATGATCACATTCGGAAGTCCAACGTCCAATTCACCGGGATCGACAGGCCAGGGAACGCAAGTTCGACGGAGACGAGCGCCACGGCTGAGAGCGGCAACGTTCACACTGGGAGCCGCTGCCACAGCGATGGTCCTCGCGGCCGCACCCGCCGCCGCAGTTGTTACCGCGACCACGGTGTCCGTGCAGGGCACAGCAGCGACCACCTGTCAGGTCACGCTGAACGCGAAGGTTACGCCCACACCCGTGGGCGGCACAGTGCAGTTCAGGGACGGCACGGTGGCGATCGGGGCCGCAGCGGCAGTCAAGGCGGACGGCACCGCCAGCGTCAACCACACCTTCAGCACAACAGGTGCGCACGTTATCAGCGCAAAATTCAACGGAGCCGCTGGCTTCGATGCCTCAACGTCTGCAAACCTGACCGTTAACGTGGGAATGGGACTAAATCTCGGCTCGATCTGCTTGCCAATCGGCTGAGCGGAAGTCCGGCGTTTGAACGCCTAAAGTCGTCGACCCTGGCCCAGGGCCTCAGGACCGCCCTTTGTGCGCCGGGGTCGGCCCGTGTTCGTCCACAACCACAGCCTTGTCCAATCCACACAGGAGACTTCACATTGGCGATCTGGCGCTGAACCTCAGGTGAACATCGCATCACTTCGGCCGCCGGTGACGGTGAAACGCCGGACATCAAGCTGCGGTCCCCACACAATGAGTGACGGCATGCGTTGAGGTGAGCGGCAAGCGTAAGGGCGACCACCGTGACGAACTCGACCGTTCGAGAGCAGTTGCTCCACGACGCGCAGGACCGCACGACCGAGATGCGCCGATGGTTGGATTCGGACACCTCGTCGTTGACGGCGTATCTTCGCGATGAACCGGTCGACTAAACGTGGCTGAATACCTACCAGCGCCTCAACCGCGAACTCATGTCAGCCGTCGGGAATGTGCAGGAGCAATCGCCGCGACGACGATGAACGCCGACCAACGCCGCGCGCTCGAACATGTGCGGGACTCGTGCGCAGTCCTCAAAAGCTTTATGCGCATCGAACACCAGACCCGCGTTTCGGTCCTGGTTTGTATGACACCTACCGGCAGCTCACCGGCGAACCCATGGATGCAGTAGTCGGGGCGAGATCGGCGGGCGTGCCGGAACACATCATTTTCGACAGCATTGAAACGTCCGGAATGATAATGCCGATTTACCAAGTAGGTCGGGGAATTAATTTAACCGATCAAACGAGGTGAGGGCTCATGTCGGCAGGTATCGATCTCAACGTAGCCGAGTCGTCCCATCAGTTCCTTCGTCGTCGCCCCTGCGTGAGCCGCCAGCGTCGCCCCAGTGTGCCGGAGGTCGTGAATCCTCAACGACGGCTTATCGATCCGGTCGGCGGCGAGCTTGAACGGTCGGCGGATATCCCAGTCGGGAATGAAACTGCCAGCGGCACCGGGAAACAGCAGCGCGTACGGATCGTCGTCGTCCAGATCGGCCAGGTGCGCCAGGATCGCCGGTCTGATGTGTGGGGGCACCGCGACGGTGCGAGTCCCCGCCCTCGTTTTCGGGGTGTCTACCATGGTCTGCCCGCTGCGGTGGCTCACAGCCCGCTCGACGCGCACCCACTCGGCATCCGGGCCGATATTCCTCCGCATCAGCGCCTTCACCTCACCAACCCGCAGGCCACACCAACCCATCAGCAGCACCGCCGCCCGCAGAGATTTCGGCATCTCCCACACCAGCGCCTGCAACTCGTCGGGTGAGAGCGGTTCGATCTCCCGAGTACTGCCGGTCTGCATCGCCTTCCGGATTACACACGGGTTGGACGGGATCACCTCGTCCTCGACGGCGGTCCGCAGGATGGCATGCAGCAGCGCATAGGCGTGGGCCTTCCGCGTCGGCTCGGTCTCCAGTTCGGCATGCCAGGCGCGTACCGCTGCGGGCGTGATCCGGGCCACCGGCAGCTCACCAAGACCGTGGTTGATGCGCAGGCGGAGTAGATCGGCGTACAGCTGCCGGGTGCGCGGCTTAGGGGTGCGCTGGGTCAGCCAGCGTTCGGCGTACTTCTCCAGGGTCATGCCGCGCTGGTCCTCGCTGCCCGGTGGCCTCCAGGTTTCGAGATCGATCTTGCGGCGCTCACTCGACAGCCAGCCGTCCGCGTCGATCGTGGCGGCGAATGTGTGCGGCGCCGCATAACGGACGAGATCCGGACCGACATAGGTGGCGCGGAACCTGCCCGACTTGAGTTCGAAGACGGAGCCCCACGAGCGTCGTTTCGCTGTCTTCCTCGGCTTGCCTGCCATCGTGCTGACCACTCGGCGTTGATCAACCGTTGATTACAGGTCCGCTCCCCTGCGTCCTGGTGCGGCTTCCTGCAGAGGAGGCGAAAGATCATCTGTCCTGGTCAAAGCGCATTCTACGCGTCTGACCAATACAAACACCACCGAGCAGAATGAGTTTCGAATCCTGCCGGGGGCACACGAACGGGACGGCGGCGGGTTTCAGGCCGGGGTGCTGAGGCGCATTTCGCGTCGGAGGATTTTCCCGCTGGCCGTCTTGGGCAATTCGCCGACGATCTCGACCCGCCGCGGCGCCTTGTAGCCGGCCAGCCGCTCCCGGCAGTACTCGACGAGGGCGTCCGGCTCCACCGACCGGCCGGGGCGGAGGCTGACGAACGCGGCGACGGTTTCGCCCCGGTAGCTGTCCGGTTCGCCGACGACGGCCGCCTCCCGGACCGCGGGATGCTGGTAGAGAACGTCCTCGACCTCGCGGGGCCACACCTTGAACCCGGACGCGTTGATCATGTCCTTCTTGCGGTCGACGACGTACACCCAGCCGTCGGCGTCCATGAATCCCACGTCACCGGTCAGCAACCGGCCGCCGGGCAGCGACTGCGCCGTCGCGTCGGGTTTGTTCCAGTACGCGGGCACGACCATCGGTCCGTCGACGACGATCTCCCCCACTTCGAGGGGCGCGAGGTCGTCACCGTCTTCCCCCACGATCCGGATCACGGCGGAGGGCAGGGGCAGGCCGATCGCCAGGGTGCCGGAGGTCGGATCGACCGGGGCCTCGAGACCGGGCGGGACGACGACACACGGTGCGCTGGTCTCGGTGAGCCCGTAGCCGTTGCGGATGTATTTTCCGGTCAGCTCGCGGAAGCGTTCGACGATGGCAGGTGGCAGTGGGGCGCCGCCGGACATCACGGCCTCCAGTGAGGCGAAGCGTGCACCGGAGAAATCGGGGTGGGCCATCAGCGCCATGTAGGCGGTGGACGGGCCGACCATGAACACCGGCCGCTCACGCTCGAGGGCATCGAGCACGACCCCGGCCTCGAACCGGTACGCGAGGATCAGCGGTGACGCCAGGTCGATCGCGGTGAGCAGCTGGCACACCATGCCCGTGATGTGGAACAGCGGCGCGAGCGCGAAGATCGGCGAGCCGGCGGGTTTGTCCTCGTACAGGCGCAGGATCGCGCAGTTGACGGTGAGATTCCGGTGGGTGTTGGTCGCTCCCTTGGGAACTCCACTCGTTCCGGACGTGTAGGACACGAGCGCGATGTCATCCGGAACCAGACCGGGATCGGGCACGCCCGAGCCGGCGCGTGCCCGGGCCACCTCCAGCAGGTCGGGCACACCCGCGCTGCGGACCCGCGTCACGCCCCCGAAGAGGCGCGCGTCGTCGGAGGTCTGGATGTCGAGTTCGCAGGCGGTCACCGCGATCCGCACGCCCGCGGCGGCGGCCCGCTCCCCCACCCGCTCGGCCCACGCGTTCTCGCTGCACACGATCGCGGTGACTCCGGCGTCGGTGAGGATGTGGGCGAGTTCGTCCCGGTACATCGGGTTCAGCGGGACGACGGTACCCCCGGCCTTCCACGTGCCGATCAACGCCAGCACGAACTGCGGGACGTTCTGCAGGCAGATCGCCAGCCGATCCCCTGCCCCGAATCCGTTCTCCACGAGGTACGCGGCCAGACCGTCGCTGAGTTCGTCGACCTCGCGGTAACTCAGGGTGCCGCCGAGGTACCGGATCGCGGGCCCGTCCGGGGCGGACCGGACCGCGGCGGCGAACACGTCGAGCGCCGTCCGTGCGGGAATCTCCCCCACCGCACGCGTTCTCTCGTCGTACCGGTCCATCCAGGGCCTGTCGTCGTACCAGCTCATCGCCGCCGTACCGCCTCTCGCTCGCTTCCGTGTTCCGACTGGTTGACCGGTTGTTCAGCGTGTTCCCGACATCCCGCCGTCCACGGGGATCACGGTTCCGGTGAGGTACGCCCCGGCACGTGAGGACAGGAAGATCGCGGTGCCCGCGGCGTCCTCCGGTGTGCCGACGCGGCCGAGCGGAACGGAACCCTCGATCGCGTCCTTGCGCTCCGGGTCGTCCAGGATGAAGGCCATCATCTTGCTCGGGAACGGTCCCGGCGCAATGGCATTGACGGTGATCCGCTCGGCAGCGAGTGTCGCGGCGAGCTTGCGGGTGAGCAGGTGGACCGCGGCCTTGCTCGCCCCGTAGGAGAAGTTGTCGGTGCCGGACACGACGAGTCCGTCGATCGATCCGATGTTGATCACCCGGGCCGGGTCGCCGTCCGTCGCCGCGGCCCGCAGATTCGGCAGCAGGGCCTGGGTGAGCAGGAACACGCCCTTGACGTTGATGTCGAAGATCTTGTCGAATCCGCCTGCGGGGAACTCGTCGATCGGCGCACCCCACGTCGCGCCGGCGTTGTTGACGAGGACGTCGAGCCGGGGCGACAGCTCGCCGACCCGTGCGACGAGGCCGGCGATCCCCTCCTCGGTCGACAGGTCGGCGGGGTGCGCGTGGCACGTCCCCGGCCCCTGGGCCGACAGTTCGGCGGCGGCCTTCTCGCATGCCTCGGCCTTGCGTGCGGAGATGACGACCGTGGCCCCGGACTGGACGAATCCCTCCGCGATCATCCGGCCTATGCCCCGCGAACCCCCGGTGACCACCACGGTCTTGCCCGTGACGTCGAACAGTGACCCGGCATCCATGTGCGTTCCTTTCAGGGTTGGAAGACGAGGCGGCCGACGGTACTGCCGTCCCCGAGCCGGCCGAGGCCGTCGGCCACGTCCGCGAGCGACAGTCGTTCGCTGACGAGCGGCCTGATGGCACCGGAGTCGGCGAGGCGCGTGAGTTCCTCGTGGCAGTCGTCGATCGCCTGCTGGTTGTACTGCTTGTACAGGCCCCAGTGCAGTCCGATGATCGAGTAGTTCTTGATCAGGGCGTGGTTGAGGCCGGGTGTCGGGATGGTGCCGCCGGCGAAGCCGATGATCAGGATCCGGCCTTCGAAGGCGATGCATTTGGTGGACTTGGTGTAGGCGTCGCCGCCGACCGGGTCGTAGACGACGTCCGCTCCGCGTCCGCCGGTGAATTCCTTCACGAGCGGAACGAAATCGTCGGTGCGCCGGTCGATCACCAGATCCGCTCCCAGCCTGCGGCAGTACTCGACCTTGTCGGGGCCGCCGACCACGCCGATCACCTTCGCGCCCGCGGCCTTGCCCAATTGCACTGCGGCGCTGCCCACTCCGCCCGCGGCGGCGTGCACGAGCAGTGTCTCGCCGGGCTGCAACCGGGTGCGGCGGTGAAGGGCGAACCAGCTCGTCTGGTAGCCGATGCTCAGCGCCGACGCCTCGGCGTCGTCGAGTGCGGACGGGGCGGCGAACGTGTTGACCTCATCCATCACGGCCATCTCGGCGAATCCGCCGCCGGGCAGGTTCGGGTTGCCGATCACCCGCTCGCCGACGGCGAAGCGGGTGACGCCGTCGCCGACCGCCACCACCTCGCCGCACAGTTCGACGCCGGGTGTGAACGGCAGCGGTGGCGTGATCTGGTACTCGCCCCGGCACAGCAGGACGTCGGGGAAGTTGGCCGGCGCGGCCAGAACCCTGACCAGTACCTGGCCGGGACCGGCTGTCGGGTCCGGGACCTCCTCGAGTTGCAGCGCGCTGCGTGGTTCGCCGAGTTCGTGGACACGCCATGCCTTCATGTATTGCTTCCTGACTGTCGGTGGTGCGGGTTCGGTTACGCGGGCAGGTCGATCAGTCCGGCCAGGTGCGCGCGGTGCCGGTACGCGGTGCCCAGCGCGAGTTGATCGCTCTTCGCTCTCTTCAGGTACAGGTGGGCCGGGTATTCCCAGGTCATGCCGATTCCCCCGTGCAACTGGACGCACTCCTCGGCGGCGTGGACCGCGACGTCGCTGCAGTAGGCCTGTGCGACGGCAGCGGCGACCTCGGCGTCCGCGTCGCCGCGGGCAGCGGTGTCCGCGGCGTAGCGGGCGGCGGCGGCCGCGGAGGTGACCTCGAGCCACAGGTCGGCGAGTCGGTGCTTGATCGCCTGGAACGAACCGACGGCCCGGCCGAACTGCGTGCGGTCCTTGACGTACGCGAGGGTCGTCTCGAAGCACCACTGCGCGAGTCCGAGTTGCTCGGATGCGAGCAGGGCGGCGCCGACGACGAGCGCCTCACGGACCGCTGCCGCGGCGTCGCCGTCGTCGATGCGGGTGGACGCGGCGCCGTCGAACGCGACATCCGACAGGGGCCGGGTCATGTCGAGCGCGAGTACCGGTGTGACGGTGACGCCGGCGGTGCCCGCGGGCACCGTGTGCAGTTCGAGTCCGCCGGGACCCACGGCGGGCACGATCAGGAGGTCGGCCTCCGACACACCCGCGACACTGGTGACGGTGCCGGTCAGACGGTCGCCGTCCCGGCGCACGGTCGGGGTGAACCGGCCCGGTGCGGTCGCGAGCCCGACCGTGAGGGCACCGGTGGTCGTCCCGTCGGCGAGCGCGCCGACGGTGCGCGTGTCTCCCGCCTTCAGCAGCGCGACCGTCGCGAGGACGGCGCTGGACAGATACGGGACGGGCGCGACGGCGCGTCCGATCTCCTCCATGACCACCGCGGCCTCGCGGGCGCTCGCTCCGGCGCCGCCCAGGTCCTCGGGGACGAGCAGTCCCGCGAGTCCGAGTTCGACGGCGAGGGATTTCCACACTCCGGAGAAGTCGGCAGGCGCCCGGTCGTATGCCCCGACCACCAGTTCGGGTGGACAACGGTCGGCGAGGAGGCGGCGGACGGAGTCGCGCAGGGCGTCCTCCGTGTCGGAGTACAGCAGATCTGCGGTGCTCATCGGGGCAGGTCCTTCCAGGCGATGTCCTTGTCGACGCGGTGCTCCGGCGGGAGACCGAGGACGCGTTCTGCGATGACGTTGCGCAGGATCTCGGACGTGCCGCCCTCGATCGAGTTGCCTTTCGCGCGCAGGTACCGGTAGCCCGGTTCGCGTCCGGTGAAGTCGACCTTGTCGGGGCGGCGCATGGTCCAGTCGTCGTACCGCAACCCGGCCTCGCCGTGGAGTTCGATGTCGAAACCCGAAATGGTCTGCGCGAGCCGGGCGAAGGCCAGCTTCAGCCCGGATCCCTCCGGGCCGGGCTGACCGGCCTCCAGTTGCTGTCGCAGGCGTTCCCCGGTCAGCCGGGCGACCTCCGCCTCGACCCACAACCGGAGCAGTTCGTCGTGCATCGCGGGGTCGCGGAGGTCGGGGTGTTCCCGCCAGGCGCGGGCGACGGGTCCGATCATGCCGCTCTCGCGGGCGGCCGCGGAACCGCCGATCGCGACCCGCTCGTTGTTGAGGGTCGCGGTGGCCACCTTCCAGCCCTGTCCCTCGTCGCCGAGCCGGTCGGCGTCGGGAATGTGGACGTCGGTGAGGAACACCTCGTTGAATTCGGCCTCGCCGGTGATCTGCCGCAGCGGCCGGACGTCGATGCCGGGGTCGCTCATGTCGCACAGGAAGTAGGTGAGTCCGGCGTGCTTGGGGACCGTCGGATCGGTCCGGGCCACGAGGATGGCCATCTGCGCGTTCTGCGCCCCCGACGTCCACACCTTCTGCCCGTTGACCGTCCAGCCGTCACCCTCACGGACGGCTCGTGTCGCGACCGCGGCGAGGTCGGAGCCCGCCCCCGGTTCGCTGAACAACTGGCAGTAGATGTGCTCGCCGGTGAAGATCGGCCGAAGGTATTTCTGCTGTTGTTCCTCGGTGCCGAACGCGGCGATGGTCGGCGCGGCCATGCCCAATCCGATTCCGTTGCGGCCCTTCTCCGGACCGGGCGCCCCCGCCGCCTCGAGTGCGGCGTCGACCTGCGCCTGGAAGCTCTGCGGCAGACCGAGACCGCCCCGCCCGGGCGGGAAGTGGACCCACGCGAGGCCCGCGTCGAATCGGGCCCCGAGGAACATGGCCGGATCCGACAGGTCGTTCTGCTCGACGAGTGTCGCGACGCGATCGTGGAGATCGCGTGCGATCGCCTGTTCGTCAGTGGTCATGTTCCTCAGTCCTTCGGTCCGCCGGCCACGTAGATCACTTGCCCGGACACGAATCCGGCACCGTCACTGGCCAGGAACGACGCCGTGTTGGCGATGTCCTCGGGCTGCCCGACCCGATTCACCGGGATCTGCGATGCCGCCGCCTTCTTGAAGTCCGCGAAACCGACGCCCACCCGCTCCGCGGTGGCGGCGGTCATCTCGGTCTCGATGAACCCGGGCGCGATCGCGTTCGCGGTGACGCCGAACTTGCCCAGCTCGATGGCGAGAGTCTTGGTGAAGCCCTGCATCCCGGCCTTGGCCGCGGAATAGTTGACCTGCCCGCGGTTGCCGAGCGCGGAGGTGCTCGACAGATTCACGATGCGGCCGAACCCGGCATCGACCATGTGCTGCTGCACCGCCCGCGACATCAGGAACGCGCCGCGCAGGTGCACGTTCATCACCGCGTCCCAGTCGTCGACGGTCATCTTGAACAGCAGGTTGTCGCGGGTGATCCCGGCATTGTTGATCAGGATCGTCGGGGCGCCGAGGTCGGTCGCTACCCGCTCGACGGCCGCGGCGACGGACGCCTCGTCGGCGACGTTCGCACCCACCGCCAGCGCCTCGCCGCCGACGGACTTGATGGCGTCCACCGTTGCCGCGCAGGCGGACTCGTCGAGGTCGAGGACGGCGACCGCGTGACCGTCGCTCGCCAGTTTCTTCGCCACCGCGGCACCGATACCCCGCGCCGCGCCGGTGACGATTGCCGTTCTCTTCATGAAGTTCTCCATCGTTGTCGGTTCAGATCCCGGCCCGGGCGGCGACGTCGCACGCCTTGGCCACGAGGGCGTCGATGCGCTCGACCGTCGGCGTGCCCGCGGGCGCCTTGTTCTGCGGTTCGTCCCGCGCGCGTCGCATCACGCCCTCGGCGATGACCGCGACCTTCCACAGGCCGAGGACATGCCAGAAGGCCAGCGCGTCGGGGTCGCGCCCGGTCTCCTCGAGATACACCGCGGCGATCTCCACCCGGTCCGGGAAGCCGTCGAGGGTGGACGCCGGGAAGTCGCCGCCGGTTGTCTCGCCCGGCTCCGGCCAGTACGCGAGCAGGCTGCCGACGTCGGCGAGCGGGTCGCCCAGGGTGCACAGCTCCCAGTCGAGGGCTGCGGTCACCGCCCCGCTGTCGAAGGAGGTGATGACGTTGCGCAGATGGAAGTCGCCGTGCACGAGCGTCAGTTCCCGCTGCTCGGGGACCGCGGCTCCGAGTCGCCGGGTGAGGTCGTCGAGGGCGGGCAGTTCGCGGGTCTTCGATTTCTCCCACTGGCCCGACCACCGCTTGAGCTGACGCTGTGCGTACGGCTTGTGGCTGGCCAGATCGGTCAACCCGGTCCGGTCGAGGTCCACCGCGTGGATCTTCGCCAGGGTCCGCGGCAGCGAAAGGCCGATCGCCCGGCGACGCTGCGGCGTCAGTCCTTCGGCGATCGACATGCGATCGACCACCTGTCCGTCGACGAATTCCATCAGCAGCAGCGGTACGTCCGTCACGTCCGGGTCGTCGGTGAGACCGAAGACCCGGGGAGTGGGCACCGGGGTGTCTTCGAGGGCGGACAGGATCCGCGCTTCGCGGGCGACGTCGTGCGCGGACGCGAGGAGGTGTCCGAGGGGTGGGCGCCGCAGCACCCATCTGCGACCCGCCCGGTCCTGCACGAGGTACGTGAGGTTGGACTGGCCGAGTCCGATCCGGTCGAAGGTCAGCGGTTCGGCGCATTCGATGCCGAGTGTGCCGAACCACCGGCTGACGGCTCCGGTGTCGATGCCGACGACGTCCACGCTAGACACCGAGCTGGGCTCCCTGCCGGAACGGGAGCGCGTCGCCGAGCAACTGGCCTCCGTCGACCACCATGGTTTCGCCGGTGATCCAGCTCGCGGCGTCGGAGACGAGGAACGCGACCGCGGACGCGATGTCCGTGGGTTCGCCGATCCGGCCGAGTGCGGTCGACGCCGACACGGCCTGCTCGTGTTCCTTCCAGAGGGCCTCGGCCAGCTTGGTGCGCACCACACCGGGTGCGACGGCGTTGACCCGGACCTTCGGCGACAGTTCCAGTGCCAGTTGCTTGGTGAGGTGGATCAGCGCGGCCTTGGACGCGTTGTACACGCCGATGTCGGCCTCGAACGCCATGCCGCCGATGGAGGCGGTGTTGACGACGGCGCCGCCGTGCTCGCCCATCCACGCCTTCGTAGCGAGCCCGGTCCACATCACCGGCGCCCACAGGTTCACGTCGAAGGTCTTGGCGAAACGGGCGTGGTCCTGGTCGATGACCGGCCCGTACGAGGGGTTCGTTCCGGCATTGTTGACCAGGATGTCCAGGCTGCCGAACCGTTCGAGGGTGAGGTCGATGCAGCGCCGGGCGGCGTCCTCGTCGACGGCGTGGGCGGCGACACCGATCGCGGTGCCCCCCACCTGGGTAGCGGCGGCGTCGGCGGAGTCTTGCGACCGGGAGGTGAGCACCACGTTGCCCCCGGCGGCCGCGAGGGCCTGGGCGACGGCCAGGCCGATGCCCCGCGAGGCGCCGGTGACGATCGCGGTGCGTCCGGTGAGGTCGAGTCCGGCCATGTCAGCTCACCGCAACCTTGTGTCCGTTGGTGGCGGTGACGGCGGCGTCGCGGTACTGCCGCAGTTCCTGACGCGCGATGGCGCGCTTGTGCACCTCGTCGGGACCGTCCGCCAGCCGTAGCGTGCGCAGGTGCGCCCAGGCCATGGCGAGGGGGAAGTCGTCGGTGACGCCCGCACCGCCGTGCACCTGGATCGCCCGGTCCACGATCTTCAACGCAATATTGGGGGCGGCCACCTTGATCGCCGCGATCTCCGTCCGCGCTTCCTTGTTGCCCACGGTATCCATCAGATACGCCGCCTTCAGCGTCAGCAGGCGGATCATCTCGATCTCGATGCGCGCCTCCGCGATCCAATCCTGGATGTTCGCATTCTCACTGACCGGTTTCCCGAACGTCACCCGCGACGAGGCCCGGCGGCACATCAGCTCCAGCGCCCGTTCCGCCATCCCGATCGCCCGCATGCAATGGTGAATCCGCCCCGGACCCAACCGGGCCTGGGAGATCGCGAAACCTTCCCCCTCCCCTTTCAGCACGTCGGTCACCGGCACCCGCACATCCGCGAAATCGATCTCCGCATGGCCCTCCCGGTCCTGATACCCGAACACGGGCAGACCCCGCATCACCGTCACCCCCGGCGCGTCGATCGGCACGACCATCATCGACTGCTGCCGATGCGGCGCCGCCGACGGATCCGTCTTCCCCATCACGATGAGGACTTTGCAGTTGCGGTGCAACGCATTCGACGCGAACCACTTCCGGCCGTTGAGCACGTACTCCGCACCGTCCCGGACCATCGACAGCTCCACGTTCGTCGCATCCGAACTCGCCACCGCGGGCTCGGTCATCGCGAACGCCGAGGCCATCGTCCCGTCGAGAAGCGGCTTCAGGTACTTCTCCTTGTGCTCGGCCGTCCCGAACAGCTCGAGCACCTCCATGTTGCCGGTGTCCGGAGCATTGCAATTGCACGCTTCCGACGCAATATGACTGCGCCCCATGATTTCTGCCAACGGCGCATACTCGAGGTTCGTCAGTCCCGCACCCGTCCCCGGATGCGGATGGAACAGATTCCACAAGCCCCGGCGCCGCGCCTCCGCCTTCAACTCCTCCAGCACCGGCGGCTGGAAATGCGGATCCCCCGACTCCCGCATCTGCTCCTCGTACACCGCCTCCGCCGGATACACATGCGAATCCATGAACTCCAGCAGATCGGTCTGCAGTTGCTGGGCGCGATCCGAGATGTCAAACAGGGACATGGGAACTCCTGACGGGTAGTGAGCGAAACATGGGTGGGCGCTTGTCGAGGTGACTCTGTACGCCCTCGACGAGATCGGCCCCGCGGAACGCCTGCAACATCAGGCCCTCCGCTCGGGCCACGGATTCGGTGTAGGTGCCGTCCGAGTCATTGTGCAGTTGGTCCTTGATGACGGCCATCGACGTCGGGGAGCAGTGCGTCGCCAGCGCCTCCGCGTAGGCGACCGCGGCGTCGACGACCGAACCGTCCGGCACGAGATGGTCGACGAGTCCGATGCGCAGCGCCTCCTCGGCGTCCACCATGCGGCTCGACAGCAGCAGGTCGGTGGCCCGGCCGCGTCCCACGAGCCGGGGCAGCAGCCACGAGATGCCGTATTCGGCGATCAGCCCGCGCTTGGCGAAGGCGGTCGTGAACCGGGCCGAGGCCGAGGCGAACCGGACGTCGCAGTAGAGGGCCTCCACCATCCCGAGGCCGGCCGCGACCCCGTTGACCGCTCCGATGAGCGGTGTGCGCAGCGTCGCCGGAAGGTCGCGGGGCCGCGGCCGGCGAAGGTCCGCGTCGGAGACGTCGCCGACGGCCTGCAGCCGCCCGAGGTCGGCGCCGGCGCAGAACCCGCGCCCGGCTCCGGTCACGACGATCGCGCGTACGCCGGGGTCGTCGTCGGCGTCGGACAGCAGCGTGAAGTACCGATCCTCGAGATCGTCGGTCCAGGCGTTCAGCTTGCCCGGCCGGTTGAAGGTCAGCAGTTGGACCTGCCCGCGCCGCTCGGCGAGGACCAGGTCCGCGTGCCCGGGGGTCACGCGTGCTCCAGCAGCGAACTCTGATAGCGGCGCATCCCGCGCAGCCAGCGGTCGTAGTCGGACCCCTTCTGCCGGTACATGGTGAGGACGCTCTCGTGGGGCAGGATCAGGAACGTCTCGCGGTCCACGGCACCGAGCACGATGTCGGCGACCTGCTCGGGCTGCAGCACGTCGCCCGCCGACACGACGGCCCGGGTGGCGGCGACACCGAGTGGATCACCCGAGTTCTCGCCGGAGCGCATCAGCGTGGTCTCGACCCCCATCGGGCAGAGGCAGCTGACCCTGATTCCCTTGTCGCCGTAGGTGACCGACAGCCATTCGGAGAACGCGACCGCAGCGTGCTTCGTGACCGCGTACGTGGCCGAGCCGATCTGGGTGAGCAGGCCCGCGGCGGAGGCGGTCGACACGAAGTACCCCTCGCCGCGCTCGACCCACCTCGGCACGAGTTGCCTGGCGGCGCGGACGTGGGCACGAATGTTGACGTCGAACGCGAGATCCCAGTCGGCCTCGTCGGCGTCGAGGCCGGGCGCTCCCGCGACGCCCGCGTTGGCGAAGTAGAGATCGACCGGGCCGAACTCGGTCTCCGCGCGCTCGATGATGCGCCGAATCTGCTCGGTGTCGGCGACGTCGGCACCTTCGGCGAGGGCAGACCCGGGATGGTGTTCGTTGATCCGGTCCGCAACCGCGGCCGCTGCGGTCGGGTCGAGATCGGCGACGAGAACCTTGGCGCCCCGGTCCGCGAGACGGTCGGCGATGGCCCCGCCGATACCACCCCCACCGCCGGTCACGATGGCGACCTTCTGTGCAACCTTCACGAGGTGTCCTCTCCTTCGCCGTGCATTGTGACTCGGGTCTCTCTTTTGTATAGTTGAATCCGTCGTCAAGTTCAAGTGTCGGGGTTCAGATCACACCTCTAATTCCGACCCGGCCAACGTGACACATCCAGGCCCTGCACCACTCGGAATTGAGGGAGACAGATGACCGACACCACCGCACTGCCCGTTCGTCCGGCGAGCTTCGACGAGCTCACCGCGCTGATCGGCAAGGAGCTGGGCCCCACCGACTGGCACGACGTCACCCAGGAACGCGTCAACGCCTTCGCCGATGCGACCGGCGACCACCAGTGGATCCACATCGATCCCGAGCGCGCCGCGGCCAGCCCGCTCGGCGGCACCATCGCGCACGGCCTGTACAGCCTGTCCCTCGGACCGGCGCTGTCGGCGACCCTGCTGCGATTCGACGGCTTCGCGCACAGCCTGAACTACGGCTACAACAAGGTCCGTTTTCCCGCGCCGGTGCCGGTGGGTTCTCGCATCCGAATGCGTGCCACCGTCCAGTCCGCCGAACAGGTCGGCGGCGGCATCCAGGTGACGATGAGGCAGGTCGTCGAGCGCGAGGGTTCCGACAAGCCGGTGGTCGTGTCCGAGTCCGTCGCCCGCGTCGTCGAGGCCGGACAGTAGCCGTGGGTACTTCACAACCGCCCGCGGTCAACAAGTACTCACAGGCGAATGTGCTCGATCCGGTGTCCCGGCACGCGGACGCCACTCCCGGCAACATCGCGCTGCGCGGCGCGGACAGCACCCTGACCTACGGACAGCTGCGCGACGCGAGCACCCGGTATGCGGGAGCGCTCAGGGACGCCGGCCTGTCCCCCGGCGACAGAGTTCTGCTGGCCGCACCCTCCGTACCCGAGTTCGTGGTGGCGTATCTGGGAATTCAGGCTGCCGGGTGCGTCGTGGTCCCGGTGAACACGATGTCGACCCGGCCCGAGGCCGAGTACGTACTCACCGACGCCGGCGTCGCGCACGTCATCGGGTGGCACGAACTCGGGCCCGCGATCGGCGACGCCGCGGCTGCCCTGGACATCCCCGTCTGGACGCTCGCACCGGGCACGCTCCCGGACGCCGAGCCCGTCACCCCGGCCGAGCGGAGCCGGGACGACACCGCCGCCATCCTCTACACGTCCGGCACCACCGGCCGGCCCAAGGGCGCGGAGCTGACGGTCGGGAACCTGTTGTCCGGCGGCGAGATCGGCGCCGAATGCAGTCGCGGGTCGAGCCACGACCGCACCGGCACGGGACTGCCCCTGTTCCACGTCTTCGGCCAGTCCTCGGTCATGATGGCCACCTTCACCGGTGGCGGGTCGCTGTCGCTGCTGGCCCGGTTCGATCCGGCCGCGATGCTCGCCATGCTGCGCCGGGACCGGCTCACGATCATGGCCGGTGTCCCGACGATGTGGAATGCAATGCTCCATGCCGCGGGCGGTGCGGACTCGCAGGACTTCACCCAGCTCCGCATCGCCATCTCCGGCGGCGCGTCGCTGCCCGGCGAGGTGGCCCGCGAATTCGAATCGCGCTTCGGGTGCAGCATCCTCGAGGGGTACGGACTCACCGAGACGACCGCGTTCGGAACGTTCAACGACATCGACCGCGGCGGAAAGATCGGCTACACGGGACGGGCGGTGCCCCGGATGCAGGTCGAGGTGCGGGACCACGACGACGTCGCCTGTCCGCCCGGGACCGTCGGCGAGGTGTTCGTGAAGGGCGCGACCGTGATGAAGGGCTACTGGAACCGGCCCTCCGACACCGCGGCCGTCCTGGACTCGGACGGCTGGCTGCGCACCGGCGACCTCGGCGAGATCGATGCGGACGGTGACCTGCGGATCGTCGACCGGGTGAAGGACCTCATCATCCGCGGCGGCTACAACGTGTACCCGAGCGAGGTCGAGGAGGTCCTGTACACGCACCCCGAAATACTCGAAGCCGCCGTGGTGGGCGTTCCCGACGACCACTACGGCGAGGAGGTGGCCGCCGTGGTGGCCACCCTCCCCGGGTCCGGCCTGGACGGCGGCGAGTTGACGAGGTGGGCGCGGGAACGACTGTCCGCATACAAGATTCCCCGGATCGTAGCGATCGTCGATTCCCTCCCGAAGGGGTCGACCGGAAAGATCCTCAAGCGGTCGATCGACAGGACTGCTCTGAGAAACGACGCACTGACCGCAGAACCCGAAAGGTGAACATCGTGACATCCGTGAACAGGCAGGTCCGGCTGGCGAAGCGTCCGGTCGGCCGTCCCGACGACTCCACCTGGGAGATCACGTCCGAACCGATTCCCGAACCCGCGGACGGCGAATTCACCGTGAAGGTGGACTACGTGTCCCTCGATCCCGCGATGCGCGGATGGCTCGACGACGTGAAGTCGTATGTGCCTCCGGTGGCGATCGGTGAGGTGATGCGCACGCACGCCGTCGGCCGGGTGGTCGCGTCGAAGAACGCGAAGTTCCCGGAGGGGCAGCTGGTCTCCGGACAGTTCGGCGTGCAGGAGTTCGCGCTCTCCGACGGCCGCGGTGCTCTCGCCGTCGACGAATCGCTCGCCCCGGCACCGACGTGGCTGGGTGCCCTCGGTTTCCCCGGTATGACCGCTTATTTCGGCCTCACCGACGTCGGAAAGCTGGAGAAGGGTGACACCGTGCTCATCTCCGGGGCCGCGGGAGCCGTCGGGAGCATTGCCGGGCAGATCGCCAGGCTGAAGGGTGCCACCGTGATCGGCATCGCCGGTGGCCCCGAGAAATGCGCGTGGCTGACCGGCGAACTGGGTTTCGACGCGGCGATCGACTACAAGTCCGAATCGGTCGGCAAGGCCCTGCGCACCGCCGCGCCGGACGGCATCGACCTCTATTTCGACAACGTCGGCGGCGAGATTCTGGACGCCGCACTGGCCCGCCTCCGCAAGAACGCCCGGGTCGCGCTGTGCGGTGCGATTTCCGGATACAACGCCACCGACCCCCAGCCGGGCCCCTCCCGGTATCTGTCGCTGTTGGTCAACCGTGCGTCGATGACGGGATTCATCGTGTTCGACTACCTCGACCGGTTCCCCGAGGGCATGGAGGCGATGTCGGAGTGGATCCGCGCCGGGGAGATCGTGACCCGGGAGCAGGTGGAGACCGGGGGCGTCGAGGCGTTCGGCCGCACCCTCAATCTGCTGTTCGACGGCGCCAACACCGGAAAGCTGGTGCTGAAGATCAGCTGACCGCACGCTCGACAGGCTCGTCGCGGCCGCCACCGTACCCCGGTGACGGCCGCATTCGTGTTCGGGGCAGAAATCGGTAGAACGGCGTTGTATTGAAAACTTGAGCGTTCTAGGATTGGGGTATGGCGAAGGTCGAGTCCGATTCGACGGCCCCAGGCGGATCCGGAACCCGCCGGTACCGATCTCCGCTGCGCCGGATGCAGGCAGCTCAGACGCGGGCGGTGGTACTCGACGCCGCCACCCGAATGTTCGCCGAGCGCGGCTGGGTCGGCACCGGCATGAGGGAAGTTGCGCGGGACGCGGCGGTGTCCGTCGAAACCGTCTACGCGACGTTCGGATCGAAGGCCGGCCTGTTGAAGTCGGCGCTGGAGACCGCCGTCGCCGGCGACGACGAGGAGGTGCCGTTGGCCGACCGGCCCGTCTATACGGCGATCGGTACCGGCCGCACCACTGGCGACCGCATCGAGATGAGTGCGCGCATGGTTGCCGGTATCAACGAGCGCAGCTATCGCCTGGCAATGGCAATCCGCCAGGGTGCGACGACGGATGACACGCTCGCAGCGGTCGCTGCCGAACTGGAGGGGCAGCGCAGGCGCTCGGTCACCGACGTCGCAAACCTGATCGTGGGCCGTCCCGCCCACCCAGGTCAGGTCGACGAACTGTGGCTCCAGACCCACGACCAGGTCTACGCCCTGCTCGTGGACGAATGCGGGTGGAGTCGTGTCCGCTACGAGTCATGGCTGATAGACCGCATCGAAGAAATCCTCGACCGCCCGGTGTGACACCAGGGCACCATTGTCTGGAGTAGGTCATGACAACCGACACTCCCCCTCCCGCCGACACGCGCATCATGCGCATCGTGCACAACGCGCTGCGCCGCGATCTCGCTCGCGCTGCACCGGTATTGCGCACAGCACCTCCGCCCGCGCAGCGCCAACGGGTCGCCCTCGCCGATCATCTGGTGTGGATGATGCATTTCCTGCACCTGCACCACAGCGGTGAGGACCGCGGGCTGTGGCCGCTGGTCCGAAAGTTGAACCCGGGCGCCGGGGCACTTCTCGACGCGATGGAGACCGACCATGCGCGAATCGACCGCGAGATGGAGCGGGTTACCGCCGCGGCGATCGAATATCGTGCGCATCCGGATGCCCGAGAAGACCTTTCGGATGCCCTCACCGCTCTCGAACGGGTTCTGCTGCCGCATCTGCAGCGTGAGGAGGACGAGATGATGCCGGTCGTCGCCCGAACCCTGACTCGCCGTCAGTGGGACGACGTGGAACAGCGGGTGTTCGTCGCCTCGAAGACCAAGCGCGAGCTGGGGATCGAAGCTCACTGGATCGTCGACGGCGTCGACCGGGAAGACTACGACGTCACCGTGCGCAAGGTCGGTCCCGCCACCCGGTTCATGTTGCTCCATGTGTTCGAACAGCCGTATCGGCGGGCGTGCGCCGCCCGGTGGGGCGCCGACGTCGACGTCAGCCCGCGGCTCCGTCGACCGCTGCGCACCGAGGGCTCGGCGGAACTGTGGATCGGCGTCCCGGCCCGGCCGCTGTACGACGCGGTCGCCGATGTCACCCGGATCAGCGAACGTAGCCCCGAGTGCCGCAGCTGCGCGTGGCTCCCGGGACGATCGCCGGGCACCGTGGGCGCCCGATTCCGGGGGCACAACCGCGCGCACCACGCGCGATGGTCCCGGGTGTGCGAGGTGACCGCCGCCGATCCGGGCGAAAAGTTCGAATTCCACACGGTGTCCGATCGGCGAAACCCGCTGTACCACGACTCGACCACCTGGTCGTACACCTTCCGGGCCGACGGCGACGGGACCCTGGTGACGCATGCGTATCGGATCGACGTACTGCCCTACCGCCCGCTGCTGTCGCTCTACACGCGCCTGCAGCCGCAGCACCAGGACATGCGGCCGCAGATGCGGCAGAATCTGGAGGCGCTGCGACGGCAGGCACGCGACGGCACACTCGTGTCGGGTTCGGCGGCGCCGGGACCGTCTAGTAGAACTGGGCGCCGGGTACGGCGGCGGGATCGTTCCGGACCTCGGCGGTATTGGTCTCGCGGAGCTTCCACGCGCACAGGAGCGTGACCAGTCCCATCAGCGCGACGAAGACGGCGACGAACGTGGTGGTGCCGGTCTGGGCGATCAGCGCGGTCATGATGAACGGGGTACCGCCGCTCACCGTGATCGCCGCCAGTTGGTAAGCGAGCGACGCCGCCGAATACCGCACGTTGGGAGCGAACAGTTCACCCATGTACGCGGCGATCGGCCCGTACGTCATGGACTGGAACACGCTGCCGACCGTGACGGCGACGAAGAACAGCAGCAGGTTCCGGGTGTTGATCAGCCAGAAGTAGGGGAACGCCCACACGATGATCATCGCCGCACCGATCAGGATCATCGGGCGGCGTCCGATCTTGTCGGACATGTGCCCGGACCACAGGACGACACCGACGGTGAGTGCGGCGCTGAGCAGCGAGATCGCGAGCAGGTCGTTGCGTTTCATCCCCAGTTCCGCGGTGCCGTAGCTGAGCACCCCGGCGATGGAAATGTAGAACAGGGAATTGGTCGCCGCGAGCAGTCCGCAGCCGAGCAGGATCTTGCGCCAGTGGTCCTTGATCGCCTGGGTCAGCGGTGCGCGGACGACGGTCTCGTTCTTCTTCTGCGCCTGCTCCTGCAGGTCCCGGAATTCGGGAGTGTCCTCGACCTTGGTCTGGATGTAGAGCACGACCGGGAACAGGAGTGCGCTGGCGAAGAACGGGATGCGCCATCCCCAGCTGAGGAACGCCTCGTTCGAGATGGCCGCGGTGGCGCCGAGGAACACGAGGTTGCCGAGCAGGACGCCGAACGAGACGCCCATCTGCCCGAATGTGCCGGAGAATCCCCTGCGTTTGGGGCTCGCCGACTCCGTGAGCAGCAGCACGATCCCACCCCATTGGCCGCCGCAGGCGATGCCCTGGACGAACCGCAGGACGACCAGCAGGATCGGGGCCGCGACGCCGATCGTCGCGGCGCCGGGAAGGCACCCGATGAGGAACGTCGCGAGTCCCATGAACAGCAGGCAGGTGACGACGGCCGGTTTGCGGCCGTACTTGTCGCCGAAGTGACCGGCGACGAGGCCACCGAGCGGGCGTGCGACGAAACCGGCCCAGAAGGTGCTGAACGAGAGCAGGGTACCCACCAACGCCGACGAGTCGGGGAAGAAGACGTGGGGAAAGACCAGTGCCGCAGCGGTTCCGTACAGGAAGAAGTCGTACCACTCGATCGAGCTGCCGACGAGTCCCGCCGCAAGCAGTTTCCGATGTGCACGCGTGCGTGAGACGGCTGTGTCCTTACTCGGCTGCACCGCGGATGTAGTCATCCGATCACTCCTCGAGATAGGTCTGCGTGTGGACGTGGGAACGAGATTTTTCAGAACATGACGCCAACTTCAAGTCAGTGAGCGCTTGCTTAGTGTGTTTGAATAGCGGTGTGATGTCAATCACTCGAGGGGATTGATCTTGCCGAATCCCGCCGACACGGACCAAGCTCGATTCGGCGGAGAGGACCACCGATGACCGAACTGCGAGACGACGCGTCCGCGACCGAGGAGCCGACCCCGGGCCCGCCGACATCCGAGGAACGCCTGCTCCTCGCGGCAACGACGCTGTTCTCCGACAAGGGTTTCGAAGCCACCCGCACGAGGGACATCTCCACGATGGCAGGGATGAGCCCCTCCGCGATGTACGTGCACTTCCCGTCCAAGGAGGATCTGCTCTTCCAACTGGTGCGCCGATCGAACGAGCGCGCCCTCGCTCTGGTGCTGAGCGCAGTCGCACCGTTCACCGACCCGATCGACCGCGTCCGGGCACTGGTTCGGGAGTTCAGCGTCATGCATGCCCGGAATTTTCGGCGGGCACGCATCGCGCAGTACGAGAGCAGGCATCTGAGCCCCGAACATCACGAGGTGGTGGCCGAGACCCGCCTCCAGATCCGGGTCGCCGCGATGCGCGAGGTGAAGAACGGGATCGATCAGGGGGTGTTCCTGATCCCCGACCCGCGCGTCGCAGTCCTGGCGATCATGTCGCTCGCGGTCGACATCTGCCGGTGGTACAGCCCCGACGGCGAATTCACGCCGGCGGAACTGGGCGACATCAACGCCGATCTCGTCCTGCGCATCCTCCACGCGCCCGGTTACTGAGGGGCATCTCGGACGCGGTCCGGGACGCGCAGCGCGTTCGTCCACATCCGCGCGAGCCCCGCGGTCAACTGCTCGAACGTGAGCGTTCTCCGCTCGCTGGGCGGCCCGACGAAGTAGCCGTAGGCGGTCCTTCCGACCATGGCGGACAACGCCTTCGACGTCAGCATCGGATCGAGCGACGCGTCGGCGAGACCGCGGTCCTGCAGATCGGCGATCGCTCGCGCGTTACGCAGGAAGAAGGTCTCGTCCCGGGAGCGCTCCAGATCACGGAAGGCGGGGTCGACGTGCGCGACCTGTTCGAGCAGGGCCAGCAGTCGCGCATTCCGGCGGCACGCGTGCAGGTATGCCCGGATGCTGGCCTCCACCACCGCGTGCACGTCGCCCTCGTCCTCGACCCGCTCCATCCCGGGATGCAGCAGGTCGTTCTGCGTCACCTCCACGACCGCGGCGAACACCTCCTCCTTGCCGGTGAAGTAGGTGTAGAAGGAGCCGGTCGAGAGTCCGGCTTCCTTGCTGATGTCGACCAGGCGGGCGTCGAGGTATCCGTCCCGCTCGAATACCACCCTCGCAGCGGCGACGAGGCGGTCGCGGGTACGGACGCCCCGGGCCGTGACGGGTGCCGTCGGTGCGATTCGCGGGCGCGACATGTCAGTAGGTGCCGACGTTCTCGAAGTATCGACGGGGCACCTCGACGAGCATCTCGGTGATCATTTTCTCGGTGACACCCCGCTCCCGGACGTGGGGCAGCACGTCGTTCTCGATGTGCAGGTAGTGCCA
Organism: Rhodococcus sp. 4CII; assembly: GCF_014256275.1. Classification (NCBI taxonomy): domain Bacteria; kingdom Bacillati; phylum Actinomycetota; class Actinomycetes; order Mycobacteriales; family Nocardiaceae; genus Rhodococcus; species Rhodococcus sp. 4CII. Next base: position 6,097,424 of record NZ_JACCFE010000002.1, on the reverse strand, counting down.
CTGCGGCAGGGCCGCCATCAGGGCGGGGTCGATCCAGTCGATGTAGCAGGAGGCGTCCTGCGACAGGACCATCTGCCCCGCGAACCCGCGGCGGCACATCTCGACGAGCGTGTCGGCGCGCGCTTCGAACGTGGTCTCGAGGTTGATGCCGAACCGGTCCATTCCGAGGACGAATCCCGCCTCGGCGAGGCTGGTCAGGTGCTCGACGTCGGTGCTGTCGCCGCTGTGGCCGAGCACGATCCGGTCGGGCCGCACCCCCTCTTCGTCGCACATCACCCGCTTGACGTGCCACCCTGCCTCGCTGCCGGGGTGGGTGTGCACGGTGACGGGAACACCGGTGCGACGGTGCGCCTTCGCGACCGCCCGCATCACCCGCTCGACCCCCGGCGTGAGCCCCTGATGGTCGATCGCGCACTTGAGCAGGCCCGCGCGGACCCCCGTGTCGGCGATCCCCTCCTCGATGTCCTTGACGAACATGTCGACCATCGGGTCGGGGACCGCGGTACCCACCATCGCGTCGAGCGCCGGACCCCGGTAGTGGAAGAAGAACGGCACGTCGTCGTAGGTGTAGAGCCCTGTCGCGGCAACGATGTTCAGCTCGGGAAGCTGTTCGGCGACCCGCTGGATGCGCGGAATGTACCGCCCGAGTCCCACGACGGTGGGATCGACGATCGTTCGCACACCCTGCTCGGCCAGCGCCCGCAATTTGGTGACGGCGTCGGCGACGCGCTCGTTCTCGCTCCCCCACTCGTCGGGGTAGTTCTGCTGCATGTCGGGGGTCAGCACGAACACGTGCTCGTGCATGTAGGTGCGTCCGAGTTCGGCGCTGTCGATCGGTCCGCGGACCGTGTTGATCTGGCTCATGCAGGCTCGCCTCTCCGGATGTGACGGTCGTCATACCCCCGGTTCAGCGTAGAACCAACTTGAACCTGACGTCAACATTGGCGTTACTGTCCGCCGGCCGCGGCCTGGATCGGCGCCATGTCGAAGTAGTCGCGCCACGTGGTGATCTTGCCGCCGGTGATCTCGAAGACGCCGACGACGGGCAACTCGACGACGGTGCCGTTCAGGGTGAACACGTCGATCCGTTCGTTCATCACCACACCACTCGACTCGTCGGCGTTGGGGCTCTGCCCGCCGTCGGTGACCTGCCGGTGCACCCGGAAGTCGATGCCGCCGAAGGCCACGATGAAACCGGCGATGAACTCACGAATCGCGTCCCTCCCGATCACCGGCTCCATCGGAATGTTGTGGTAAATGGCGTCTTCCGCGAAATATCCGGCGATCTTCGCCGGATCGGGCTCGATCCACTCGGCGCAGAATTGGGTGACCAACTCATCCGGGGTCATCGGTTCTCCCTTTCGATCGAGGACGGTTCGACGATGGCCATGACGGAGTGGATAGCCCCCGCCGGGATGTCGAAGTGCTCGGTGATCCGAACGGAGGTCACCTCGGTGGGGGTGGCCCCGAGATCGAGCAGGAACCGGGCCACGACATTGTCGCCCCACTCGTGGAAGGAGAGATCGCGGACGGCCTGGATGGCCTGGTACTGCAGGCCATTCTCGAGTTCGTCCCGGATGAAGGCCCCCGATTCGCCGGTGCGCTGACCGTTCTCCACCCGCCACGCGGTGTCCGCCAGACGCACCTTGGTGGCGTCGTGACTGACCAGGGCGTCGATGTAGGCGCGGGCCATCGCGACCCGGCCGCTGTCGGCGGTGTCGGTGGCGTGCTTCGCGATCGCGGCCAGCAGGGGCTGCGCCAACTCCGGCCGGCAGATCAGGAGGTCGGGCAGGTAGGGGTGGGATTCGTTGTAGTCCAACGGTGTTCCGTCGATCCGCGAGCAGTGCAGACCCGCCGCCATCGCGACGCCGACCGGTGCGGCCGAGTCCCATTCCCATTGGCCGCCCGCGTGGACGTAGGCGTCCACGTCTCCGCGGAGCACGGCCATCGCCTTCGCGCCCGCCGAACCCATGGTGGAGACCTCGGCACCGATCTCGGTCGCGACGGCGTCGACGAAGGCCGGCGGCCTGCTGGCGCTCACCACGATACGCGGGCGTGCCGGGAGCTGCTCGGCGTGCACCGCGTGACTGTCGTCGTCGCTGGCATACACGGCTCCCAGCGCCGGTTGCGCGACCGCGGCCGCCGTGATGCCGCGACCGCGTTCCCACAGCGCGACGTGCACGGCCCAGTCCGAATGCCCCGGCAGGCCGTACTCCTTGGAACCGTCGAGGGGATCGATGATCCACACTCTCGCGCTCTCCAACCGCGACCGGTCGTCGGCCGACTCCTCCGAGAGGACCGCGTCGTCCGGTCGCTCCGCGGAGAGCTTGCCGAGAATGAACGCGTCGGCGGCGACGTCGCCGCGCCTACCCAGTTCGCGACCGTCCGCCGATCCGAGTCCAGCGGTGCGGATGTCCAGCAGGAGGGCACCGGCGCCGGAGGCGATGTCGGCCGCGAGTCGCGCGTCAGTAGTCACGTCTCAACAATTCCATAATTTTCTCGGCTTGTTCGGTCGGCGTGCCGTCCTCGGGCCGGAGGACGAGTTCGGCGTTCTCGGGGGCCTCGTACGGATCGTCGACCCCGGTGAATCCGGAGATCTCCCCCGCACGCGCTTTCGCGTACATGCCTTTGGGATCCCGCGCCTCGCACTGTTCCACCGGCGTGTCGACGAACACCTCGACGAAGTCGATCCCGGCAGCCCGGTGCAGTTCCCGGACCCGGTCCCGGTCGGCGCGGTAGGGGCTGATCAGCGAGGCGATCGCGACCACCCCCGAGTCGGCCAGCAGCCCGGCCACGGCGCCGACGCGGCGGACGTTCTCGGCGCGGTCCGTCGCGCTGAAACCGAGGTCGGCGTTGAGACCGTGGCGCAGATTGTCGCCGTCGAGGCGGTAGGCGGGCACCCCGGACGCGACCAGTCGTCGCTCGAGTTCCACGGCGACCGTCGACTTTCCCGACGCAGACAGTCCGGTCAGCCACACGGTGCGACCCCGGGAGGCCCGCTCCTCGCGCGACACGGCTGCCGCATGCCACACCACCTTCGAACGCGACAGCGTCGGCCCGGTGATCATGCCCGCGGCCACGGTGTTGTGGGTCGACTCGTCGACGAGGATGAAACTGCCCGTCACGTGGTTGCGGCGATAGGGATCGAACATCAGCGGCTGCGCCGTCTTCAGCTGAATGCGGCCGATCTCGTTGAGTGAGAGCGATTGTGCGGACTCGTCACGGTGCAGGGTGTTGACGTCGAGCCGGTAGTCGAGCCGCTCGACGGTTGCCCTGGTCGCGCGGGTGGTGTGCAGCAGCGTGTACCGCGCGTCCGGTGTGAGCGCGGAGTGTTCGCTGAACCAGCAGACCATCGCGTCGAGTTCCTGCCCGACGAGGGGACGGTTGTTGGGGCGGCACAGGACGTCTCCGCGGCTCACGTCCAGCTGGTCGGCCAGCTGTATGCACACCGCCGACGGCGCGAACGCCTCGTCCAGGCGGGTACCCCCGGGACCCCAGATGGCACTGACCGTCGTGATGAAACCCGAGGGCAGCGCCACCACCTCGTCGCCCGGTTTGAACACGCCGCTCGCGACCGTGCCTGCGTAGCCGCGGAAATCGTGCAAAGCCGAATCGGTCTGGCGCTGCGGGCGAACCACGTACTGCACCGGGAACCGCGCGTCGATGAGGTTGCGGTCGGAGGCCACGTGCACCTGCTCGAGGTAGTGCAGCAGCGACGCGCCCTCGTACCACGGCATGTTGACCGTGCGTTGGGCGATGTTGTCGCCGCGCAGCGCCGACACCGGGACGAACGTGAGGTCGTGGACCTCCAGTTTGATCGCGAACTGCCGGAACTCCTCCTTGATCTCCTCGAACCGCTCCTCGGACCACCCGACGAGGTCCATCTTGTTGACGCACAGCACGAGGTGGGGAATCCCGAGGAGGCTGGCGATGAAGGCGTGCCGCCGCGTCTGCTCCAGGATTCCCTTGCGGGCGTCGACGAGGATCAGGGCGAGGTCGGCGGTCGACGCCCCGGTCACCATGTTCCGCGTGTACTGCTCGTGGCCCGGCGTGTCCGCGATGATGAACTTGCGGTGCGGTGTGGCGAAGTAGCGGTGAGCGACGTCGATGGTGATGCCCTGCTCGCGTTCGGCGCGCAGACCGTCGGTGAGCAGTGCCAGATCGGCGTGCTCGTCGCCGCGTTCGCGACTGGTCCGCTCGACCGCTTCGAGCTGATCCTCGAAGATCGCCTTCGAGTCGTAGAGCAACCGGCCGATGAGGGTGGACTTGCCGTCGTCGACGCTGCCCGCGGTCGCGACCCGGAGTAGTTGCGGCATCAGAAGTACCCTTCCTTCTTGCGGTCTTCCATGCCGGCCTCGGAGATCCGGTCGTCCGCCCGGGTGGCCCCGCGCTCGGTCAGCCTGCTCGCGGCAACCTCCGTCACGACGGCCTCGGGGCTGGTCGCCGACGATTCGACGCAGCCCGTACAGGTGGCGTCGCCGACGGTCCGGAATCGGACGAGGGCCTCATACGGCTCGTCCCCGGGAAGCAGGGTCAGGAACCGGGTGTGCGCCAACAGCATTCCGTCGCGCGGGACCACCTCCCGCCGGTGCGCGTAGTACAGGGGCGGCAGCTCGATCCGCTCCGCGCTGATGTACTGCCAGATGTCGAGTTCGGTCCAGTTGGACAGCGGGAACACCCGGATGTGCTCACCCTTGCGGTGCCGGCCGTTGTAGAGGCTCCACAATTCCGGACGCTGCGCCCGCGGGTCCCACTGCCCGGACTCGTCCCGGAAACTGAAGACCCGCTCCTTCGCGCGGGCCTTCTCCTCGTCGCGGCGGGCGCCGCCGAAGATGGCGTCGAAGCCGTTCTCGCGGATGCCGCGCAGCAGTGCGGTGGTCTGGAGCCGGTTGCGGCTCGCACGCGGCCCGGTCTCCTCGCTGACCCGCCCGGCATCGATGTCGTCCTGCACGCTCGACACCACCATCCGCAGGTCGAGGCGGGCGACGGTCCGGTCGCGGAACTCGATGACCTCGTCGAAGTTGTGGCCCGTGTCCACGTGCATGACGGCGAACGGAAGCGGTGCGGGCCAGAACGCCTTGGCGGCGACGCGCAGCATCACCACCGAGTCCTTGCCGCCGGAGAACAGCAACACCGGACGCTCGAACGTGGCGGCCACTTCTCGGAAGATGTGCACAGCCTCTGCTTCCAGCGCGCCGAGGTGGGACAACTCGTACACGGGCGGTGCGGTCATGGGCGACTCCTCGTCGCGAGTGACATACCGGTGGTTCATATTTGGACCAGGCCGGTCGAAAACGAATGCACCTCCGAGAATAGAACGTGTTTCAGATTGCGGTCAATGCCGGATCGTCACCGGGGCCGGCGACCGCCCACCTCCGACGTGATCGCGTCGGCGGCCGCGGCGAGAGCCTTGCCCCGCCGCGCGATCTCGGACGGCGCGAGTTCGGCGCCCACGTAGAGCGTGAGGACCATGGCCTGATGACCCTCGGCGTCGTATGTCGGCGCGGCGACGAGACTGACGGGATGCGGCGCGGCGAGGTCCGCGCGTTCGGCGTCCAGGTACACCCGCTCCCCCAGGCTGGACACCATCTCACCGAGAACGTCGCGCAACTCCGGCGGCAGATCGTGCGCGGCGACGCCGGCCATCAGCGTGTGCAGGCGCTGCCCGACCGGAGTGAGCGTCTCGACGAGGTACCCGGTGCGGGAGCACTCCTCGACCACCGCGCGCAACCGGTCCCGGTCCAGGCGCACCGGCAGCGTCGGCTCGCGCCGCAGCCACGACTGCAGCGCGTCGTCGCCGTCCCACAACACGTACATCAGCCCGACGGGCGGCGCGAACGGGTACATCTCCCCTACCTTGGCCGCCGCCCGGACGCCCGGCGGGCTGGTCAGTTCGAGGACGGCGATGCGGTCGCCGACCACCGCCGACGCCGTACACGTGGTCCGGAATTCGTCGCTGAGCGCGGCGAGATGCCTGCGCGCCACCGGCCCGGCCGCGAACCCCTGCTGAGCCGCGCGCCCGGCCGCGATGAGCGCCGGGCCCAGGCCGTACGTCTTGGTTGCTGGGTCCCGGACGAGGTAGCCGCCGCGGGCGAGTTCGGCGAGTATCCCCAGGCACGTCGGCTTGCTGATGTCGAGTTGCCGGGCGAGTTCCGACAACCCGAAGCGGTGCTCCTTGCGCGCCACCAGGAAGTCGAGCACCTGCACCACACGCTCGGTGGGCGGCGACCGCCGACCCTGGACCCGGTCGGTTGCCTCGTCCTCGTGCCCCATTGACCACTCCTTAGAACACGTTCTATTGTCGGTTCATCAACGTTCTACCACGCAGGTACATATTTGTACCACCCCTTCGTGAGGAGCACGGTGTGCTGACCGACCCATTCGCCGACGCCATGGCCGAGGCCGAGAAACTGATCGAGAGCGCCCCCCACATCCGCACCGAACAGGACCTGCTCGAGGGGTACCAGTACCTCGCCGGCGGCATTCTCGCGACGACGCACGCCGCGTGGGCCTCCGAACGGTCGCACCCGGCGTTCATCTCGGGCACCGGCCCGTACATGAAGATGGGCCTCGACAATCCCGACACTCTGTACTTCGGCACGCGGATCGACGACGACGTCGAATACGTGGTCACCGGGCGGCGCGGCACCACCGCCGACCTGAGTTTTCAGATATTGAACGGGAACTACACGGCCGCACACGTTCCCGGCAGCGTCACCGCGTTCGACGACCGGGAGATCGACATCGCGGACGACGATTCGTTCGAGGTTCGGTTCGGCCCGGACGAGAGCGCCGGCCGGCGCAACTACTTCACCCTGGCGCCGGGTTCGTCGCAACTGGTGGTCCGGGAGGTGTACAGCGACTGGAGTCAGCGGCCCGGCACCATCCGCATCGCCCGGGCGGACACGATCGGCACCGCCCCCGCGCCTCTCACTCGCGAGACCGTCGAGAAGCGCTACGCCCACGCCGGCACCGCACTGGTGTCACGGGTCAAGACGTGGCTGCAGTTCCCGGAGTGGTTCTACCTGAACCTACCGGTGAACACGATGACCGAACCCCGGCTGACACCGGGCGGTCTCGCCACGCAGTACTCCTCCGTCGGACACTACGAACTCGCCGAGGACGAAGCGATCGTCATCACCGTCCCGAAAGCCGATGTGCCCTATCAGGGTTTTCAGCTGGGCAGCATGTGGTACATCTCCCTCGACTACGTGAATCACCAGACCTCGCTGAACGTCTCCCAGTCCCAGGTGGATCCCGACGACCACATCCGTCTCGTCGTCAGCGAGCGCAATCCCGGAGTCGCCAACTGGATCGCCACCGTCGGACACCTCCGCGGGTACCTGCAATTCCGCTGGCAACGCGTATCCCGCGAACTGACCCCGGACGACGGGCCCCGGATCGAGGTCGTGAAGTTCGACGAGATCCATCGAAAACTGCCGTATTACGATTCCAACAAGATCTCGCCCGAGGACTTCGCCGACCGCATCGCCGCACGCCAGGCCGCCGTGGCCGACCGGATGCTGGGGTGACCGCCGTGAGCACTCCACAACTGTTGCAGGACAAGGTGGTCGTCATCTCCGGTGTCGGACCCGCGCTGGGGCGCACGCTCGCCGTCCGCTGCGCAGGTGCGGGCGCGGACGTGGTGCTCGCGGCCCGCACCGCGTCGCGCCTCGACGAGGTGGCGAAGGAGATCATCGCCGCGGGGCGTCGCGCGGTGACGGTGCCGACCGACATCACCGATCAGGCCTCGGCGGAGAACCTGGTGTCCGCGGCGACCGATGCGTACGGCACGGTCGATGTCCTGATCAACAATGCGTTCACGGTTCCGTCGATGAAACCGCTGGCCCGCACGGATTTCGACCACATCCGTAGCAGCTTCGAGCTGACCGTGCTCGGCGCCCTGCGCCTCACCCAACTGTTCACGCCCGCCCTCGCCGAGGCGAACGGGGCGGTAGTGAACATCAATTCGATGGTGCTCCGGCACTCCCAGGAGCGGTACGGCAGCTACAAGATGGCCAAGTCCGCCCTGCTCGCCACGTCGCAGTCCCTCGCCACCGAGTTGGGGCCACAGGGAATCCGCGTCAATTCCGTTGCTCCCGGATACATCTGGGGTGACACGCTGAAACAGTACTTCACACACCAGGCCGAGAAGTACGGGACGACCGTCGAGCAGATCTACGAACACACCGCCGCCAACACCGACCTGAAGAGGCTTCCCACCACCGACGAGGTGGCCGACGCCGTGATCTTCCTGGCCTCCCCGTTGGCAAGTGGCGTGACCGGCCAGTGCCTCGACGTCAACTGCGGCGAATTCCACCACTAGCGAGCAGAACCGGAGCATCATGAGCGAGCGCACCACCGTCGGCACCGTCGAGGACCTGCACGCCTCGGCCACCCGCCTGACCGGTCTCACCGACTTCGGCGGGGACGACTACACCGAGGCCCTCGGCGTCCTGCTGGACTCGTATCACACCGACGAGCAGCTGACCCCGCTCGGCAGCAAGGTGTCCCGGGTGTTCCTCCGCGGCGCCCTGGTGGCGCGCCTGCTCAGCGAGGCGGCGTGGAAGCAGCACCCCGAGCACGCGGACGTGCGGATCGAGCGGCCGATCTTCGTCACCGGGCTTCCCCGCACGGGGACGACGGCGCTGCACCGGCTGCTCACCGCGGACCCGTCGCATCAGGGTCTGGAGATGTGGCTGACCGAGATGCCTCAACCCCGGCCGCCGCGCGAGACGTGGGACTCGAATCCCGTGTTCCAGAAGATCGAGGAGTCGTTCAGCCGTCACCACATCGAGCGCCCCGAATTCATGGGCGTGCATTACATGTCGGCCGGCGAGGTCGAGGAGTGCTGGCAGTTGCTGCGGCAGACCTTCAAATCGATCTCCTACGAATGCCTGGCGTCGATTCCGACGTACTCCCGCTGGCTCGAGCACCAGGACTGGACGAACGCATATCAGCGGCACAAGAAGAATCTGCAACTGATCGGGCTGCCCGATCGAGATCGCCGCTGGGTGCTGAAGAACCCCAGCCACCTGTTCGCGCTCGACGAACTGCTGGCGGTGTATCCGGACGCACTGATCATTCAGACCCACCGGCCGCCGCGCACAATCGTTCCGTCGGTGTGCAGCCTGGCGGAACAGGCGACCGAAGGATGGTCGGAGAAATTCCGGGGCAGCGTCATCGGGGAGAGCCAGCTCGAACTGTGGGCCCGCGGGCTCGAACAGTTCACCGCGGCACGCGCCGAACACAATCCCGCCCAGTTCATCGACGTCGACTATCACGACTTCGTGGCCGACCCGCTCGGCACCGTGGACGGGATCTACACGCATTTCGGCCTCGAACTCACGGCGCAGGCCCAGGGCGCGATGGCGGCGATGCACGCCGACAGCCGCCGCGGCGACCGCCGCCCCTCGCACAGGTACACGCTCGAGGAGTTCGGGCTCACCGCCGAACAGGTGGACGAAAGATTCGCGAACTACCAGTTCAGCGCGACCAGCTGAGGGGATAGTCGAGAATCGACGACGCCGCCCGCGCCGCGATCAACGGCCGCGGCGACAACGGCAGGTGAAGGACCGGGGCTGCCGGGGGTTCGGCCTCCACACGGAGTTCGGGCTCGGGTTCCCGTTCCGGTTCCCTCTTCTCGCCGCTCGCGAGATCCAGAGCATCGAGCAGGGGAATCAATTCGGCCGCGATCCGATCGCCCACCGCGGTGAACGCCGACTCGGCCAGCCCCACCGGGTCGCTGATGTTCGGCTCGTCGACCTCCCCGTAGTCGCGGCGGGCGACAGCGAGCTCGGCGACGGTGCGGGCACCGGTGTCGACGACGATCCGGCGGGCTTCCGGGAGCGTGAACGTGCAATGGCTCGTCCCGAGAAGCAGTTCCATCGAACGATCCCGGATCTGCTCGGTCATCGCGAGGACGAGGTCGGCGCGTTTGATCATCTCGGGCCGCAGGCGACGTGCCCGGAAACCGTCGGCGCTCGCACCGAGACCTTCGATGACGCGCGCGGCAACCGGTTCGATCGGGAAGCCGACGAGGGCCCGCACCCCCGCGCTCTCGGCGGTGAGGTGCGGCAGATCGTGGACCGCCGCGTATGCGCGCGTCAGCCGCTCTGCGATCGGTGAGCGGCAGACGTTCCCGCTACAGACGAACAGAACGTGCATGAGGGCACCCTAAACAGCAAGGTCCCCCTCGCGCACGGTCGATTCCACTGTCCGAGCGGTCTGTTTTTCCCGTTCACCCAACGGAGGCCGGACGTTCACTCCTCGGACTTCTCCCGGTCATCTCCCCTGACGGACCCCCAGCTCACGGCCGCCGGGGTGCAGGTTCGCCACCCACGCGATCTGCGTCACACTCCGGGTCCACCGCGCGGGACAGCCGGTGTCATCGTCTGCCCACAGCAGACAATCGCGGGTCCGGCGCCGGTCCGGCGGTAGTACTGAGACATGACCACTGCCACACTCACCGACCTGAACTACCGCGACCTGCTGGCGGACAGACTGTTTCGCCAGCGCACGATCCTCCTCACCGGCGAGGTGGACGATGCCATGGCCGAGCGGGTCTGCTCGGAACTGGTGCTGCTCGCGGCCGCCGACCCCAACCGTGACATCGTGCTCTACATCAATTCTCCGGGCGGCTCGGTCTTCGCCGGCCTCGCCATCTACGACACGATGAAACTCGTACCCAACGACGTGGTGACCGTCGCCATGGGTTTCGCCGCCAGCATGGGACAGGTGCTGCTGTGCTCGGGAACCCCCGGCAAGCGGATCAGCCTGGCGCACAGCCGCATCATGATGCACCAGCCGTCCGCAGGCATCGGCGGCACCGCGGTCGACATTGCCATTCAGGCCGAGAGCCTCGAACGGATGAAGCGCCAGTCGCAGGAAATCCTCGCGGCCGAGACGGGTCACCCGGTCGAGGAGATCGCCGAGGACAGCGACCGGGACCGCTGGTTCACGGCCGACGAGGCCCGCGACTACGGGATCGTCGATCGTGTCGTGTCCTCGTTCGCCGAGATCGCCCCGCACACCACCGCCCCGAGAATTGGACTGTGACGCCATGTCTTCGTACACCATTCCCCACGTCATCGAACGCACCCCGGCAGGCGAACGGTCGTTCGACATCTTCAGTCGCCTGCTGAACGAGCGGATCGTGTTCCTCGGCACAGAGATCGACGACGGAGTCGCCAATGTCGTGATGGCGCAATTGCTCCACCTGCAGGCGGACAGCTCCGACCGGGAGATCGGGCTGTACATCAACTCCCCCGGCGGCTCCACCACCGCGATGCTCGCCATCTACGACACGATGCAGTTCCTCCGTCCGACCATCGCCACGTACTGCATGGGTCAGGCGGCGTCCGCCGCCGCGGTCCTCCTGTCCGCGGGAACGAAGGGGCACCGCCACGTGCTGGCGCATTCCCGGGTTCTGCTGCACCAGCCGTCCACGCAGGGCAACGGCACGATCTCCGACCTGGCGCTGCAGGCGGCGGAGATCATGCGGGTCCGTTCGCAGACCGAGGCGATCCTGAGCACACACACCGGGCAGACCGTCGAACGTCTGCGCCGGGACACCGACCGGGACCGCATCTTCACTGCCCAGCAGGCCATCGACTACGGCCTCGCCGACACGCTCGTCGTGGACTGACCGCGACGTCAGGCGGCGAGCAGGGTGGGCACCTGCCGGTTGACGGTTCCGGTCACCGACGTGCGGTGCGCTGCACCGAGCCGGCGTCCGGACCGGAACAGTAGGTGTTCCACCGACATACCGAGTGCACCGCACACGGCGCGGAGCATTTCCGAGGACGGCTCCTTCTTGCCGCGCTCGATCTCGGAGAGGTACTGCTTCGACATTCCGACGGCGCAGGCGACGTCTTCGAGGCTGCGGTCCTGGTCAAGGCGCGCGTCGCGGAGCACCCGTCCGTAGAGCTCACGCACCAGCGGCTCCTCCCCCGAGTCCTCGGAAGCCGCTGCCACCAGCGTCAGTCTGCGCTGCGCGTCCATAGTCCGGAGTCTTCCAGAACCGCGGAGCCGGCGCCGCGCAGTTCGCCGACAGCGGACAGCGGCGTCACGGCTGATCGAGCAGGTGCTCGCCCAATAGGGCGTCGACGCGCGCGGCGGCCTCGTCCGGGATCCAGTGGCTCACTCCGCGGAGAATCTCGTAGGTGTACGGGGCGTCGACGAATCGCGACGTCAGTTCCGGCCCGACGGGTCCGATCGCCGTGTCGCCGTCGCTCCACACGAAGAGCGTGGGCACCGTAACCGTGCGGGAGGCGGATCGGGGCGCGGTGAAAGGCATTGCCCGATACCAGTTCAGGGCACCCCGGGCGCGTGTCCGGTCGCGCATGGGCTCGAGATCACGCTTCGCCCGGTCCGCGGTCTGCCCGCTGGCGATCAGCGCCCGGTAGCCGTAACCGTCGGGGGTGATCACCCGCTCCGGAATCCACGGCAGCTGGAACACGAACATGTACCACGACTTCAGGATCTGCCGGCTGGTGAGCATCGCACGCACGAACGCCGCCGGGTGCGGCACCGACAGCGCGGTGAGCGTGCGGACCCGGTCGGGTCGTTCCGCCGCGATCCCCCACGCCACCGCCGCTCCCCAGTCGTGCCCGACGACGTGCGCCGGACCGAGACCGGCCTGATCGATGAGTGCCACGACGTCCGCAACCAGTTCCGAGCTGCGGTACGCCCAGCGGGCGCGGGGCCGGGCACCGGCCGAACAGCCGCGCTGGTCCGGCGCGAGGGTGCGGAAGCCCCGCCGGTGCAGCAGTGGCGCCAGCGCATCCCACGACCGCGAGTCCTGCGGAAAACCGTGCAGCAGCACCACCGGCACCCCGTCGATCGGGCCCTCGTCGCGGACGTCGAACACCAGCCCGGCACGGGTGAACGTGCCGATCCGTTCGGTCCTGCTCATCGGGCCGCGCTCATGGAGTCGCTGCGGTCCGCCACGGAGGCCCCCGCGCGGAGGAACCGCCCGGTCCTGGCGGCGCCGAAACCGCCGGTGAATTCGCCATCCCGGTAGACGAGCCGGCCGTTGATCACCGTCGCGACCGCGGCTCCGTCGCTGCGGTTCACCATCCGGCGCAGGCCGCCGTACTCGGGGACCTCGGCCTCGAACAGTCCGTCCACCGTGGCGTCGAGACCCGCCGGATCGACGACGACGAGGTCGGCGCGGTCGCCTTCACGCAGGTGCCCGGCGTCGATGCCGTACCAGTCGGCCAGCTCGCCCGTCAGCCGGTGGACGGCCCGCTCGACGGTGAGGAACGGCTTGCGGTCGGACTGCGCATCCTTGACCTTCTTGAGCAGCCGGATCGGATAGTTGTAGAACGCCATGTTGCGCAGGTGCGCCCCGGCGTCGCCGAAACCCATCTGTACCCCGGAGCTGGCGGCGAGCTTCTTCGCGAACTTGGGGCGATGGTTCGCGATGGTGGTCCGCCACCGCAGGTCGGTGCCGTACTGCACGACCAGATCGAGGTACGCGTCCACCGGGTGCACACCCCGAAGATCGCCGACGGCACCGAACGTCTTGCCGATCAGCGTCTCGTCGGGGCACCCGACGATCACGGCGTCGTAGAAGTTGCGATGCCAGATGCGCGGACTGAACTTGTTGTCGTAGTCCTTGCGGAACCGACGTCGGTAGGACTCGTCCTGCAACAACGCGTTTCGCTCCACCTCATCCTTGAGATGCAGGGCGGCGGCGCCGGCACCGAACTCCTCGAACACCACGAGGTCGATACCGTCCGCGTAGACGGTGAACGGCACCGGCAGGTGCTGCCACTTGAAGTCGGTCTTCGCGAAGCGGTTCAACAGCGGCGCCGCGGCGAGCATGAAGTACACGATCGGCGGGTACGCCTTCGAGTCCGCGGCCGACAGCAGTGACGTCTTGAGGGGCTTGCGCCGACCGAGACCCGAACTCTCCGCGAAGAATCCCGCGATGTTGGGGTGCAGATTGATCGTCGGCGCGCTCTGCAGGATTCTGCCGCGCTCGCGCAGGATGCGGTTGAGGAAGCGGAACTCCTTCCACCGCGCATATGTGGACGGCAGTGAGCGCGAACGGTATTCGTCGCCGTCGATTTTATCGAGCGCGTTGGTCATCGAGGAGAGACCGAGGAATCCGGCGTCGACTGCCTCGGTGAGCATCTCGCCCATCCGCTCGAGCTCACGTGTGCTCGGCTTCGTTCGCCTGTCGGTGCCCCGGCCGAGGCCGAGCACGTGGGTGCGGATGTCGGAGTGCCCGAGGAAGCCGGCGACGTTGGGACCGAGCGGCAACGACTCGAGTGCCTCGACGTACTCCGCCGGACTCTGCCAGATCTTGTTCTCTTCCAGGATCCGGAGCACGGAGTCGTGCGGCACGGCCTCGACCCGGCTGAACAGGTCGGCGCACTCACGGGGTGTCGAGTAGACGGTCGACAGGGAGCAGTTTCCGAGAACCACGGTGGTCACGCCGTGTCGCACCGACTCGGGCAGACCGGGGCTGACGAGCACTTCGGCGTCGTAGTGGGTGTGAACGTCCACGAAACCGGGGAGCACCCATTTGCCCGCCGCGTCGATGATCTCTGTGTCCGGCCCGGCGGGGAGCGGGCTACTCGACGTCACGACGACGACCCCTTCGCGGATACCGAGATTGCGGCGCTGCGGTGCGGATCCGGTTCCGTCGAACCACAGTCCACCGCTGACGACCACATCGAAATCCGACATTGTTGCACTCCTCACACTCAGTATGTGTTACCCGAGGTTACGTTTCCCGTTGAGTAGAAGTCAATGGACGGCCCGAAGGTTCCTCCCTAGAGTGCAGAGGTGGCCGCCGCACCCCGCACTCCCGAAGATCGGCGCGCGCAAATCCTCGACGTGGCCGTCCGGCTCTTGCAGACGGTGCCGTTCGACGACCTGTCGATGGACCAGGTGGCCGCCGAAGCAGGCGTCTCCTCGCCACTGCTGTTCCACTACTTCAAGAACAAGCAGGGTTTTCGCAACGCGGTACTCGAGGCCTCGGCCTCCGAACTTCAGCGCCGGATGACGCCCGACGCCGCACTTCCGCTGCCCGGACAACTCCGGGCCGGCGTCGAGACATTCGCGGACGCGGTGATCGAGCACCCCACCATCTACCTGGCGGTGATGCGATTGGCCGGTAGCGGTGACGAGCGGATGCGGCAGATCTACCGCGGCATGCGGCGGACGTTCACCCGCTGGATCGGCACGTCACTGGCCGAGTTCGGCGTGCCGGCGACACCCGCGCTCGAGGCCGCGATCTCGGGCTGGCAGGCATTCATGGAGGAGATCGTGCTGTCCTGGCTCGACGAGCCGACCATGGAACGCACCGAGATGATCGACCTCTGCGAACGCGCCTTCTACCATCTCCTCCCCGCCGCGGGTGTCGACGCCGGCGCACTCGACACGACCCGCTGAACTGGAGGGGCCGGGTTCACAGGAACCTTCCAGCCCCCTCCCAGCCCGGTGACCTCACTCCGGCGCCGCCGCGGCGAACAGGACCGCACGGCCACCGCGCCGCGATGTGGATCGCCCTCACCGGTCGTACGTCGAGAACGGCCAGGTGCACTACTACATCTCGGGAGGCGGCCGCGGCGGCGCCGGCATGTCCGGGGAGATCCAGAACTGGGTGGTCGCCAACTTCACGGCCGTCACGGTGGCCGGGACCACCGTGTACGACCTGACCGGCTACACCGGATAGTTCACCGACACGGTGGACGCACGCAGAGAACCGGCAGTTGCATCACCTGCCGGTTCTCGTCGAGCGAGTGACGGGATTCGAACCCGTGTGAACGGCTTTGCAGGCCGGTACCTCAACCACTCAGTCACACCCGCATCGACCATCACTGTGCCCGCCGGGGGCCGACGGCGCGAGAGTTGTGCTCACGGTGATTTTGAAGCAGCCCGCCGGAGCGGGAACAAACCGAGCACCCTCGTTGCTGTGTTGCTTCATGACCGACACCGACGAACACGCCGTAGTGACCGCCGACCGGACAACTACTCGTCCCAGCCTTCGGGTGATCCTGGTACTCGGCGCGATGGTGGCCCTCGGCCCCTTCACCATCGACATGTACCTTCCGGCGCTTCCGGATATCGGAACCGACCTCGGTGCGTCGTCGTCCGCGGTCCAATTGACCATCACCGGCACCCTGCTCGGGCTCGCCCTCGGGCAGTTGATCGTCGGACCACTGTCGGACAGCCTCGGACGGAGGCGCCCCCTCATCGCCGGTATCGCTGTCCACGTCGTGGCATCCGCGCTCGCGGTGTTCGCCCCGACCGTGGCCGTGCTGGGAGTGCTCCGCGTGTTCCAGGGCATCGGGGCCGCCGCCGCCGCGGTGGTCGCACTCGCGGTGGTCCGCGACCTGTTCTCCGGGAACACCGTGGCCGTCGTGATGTCCCGGCTGATGCTCGTGCTCGGCGTCGCGCCCGTGCTCGCGCCGAGCATCGGCGGCGCGCTCCTCATCGCCGTCGACTGGCGCGGGATCTTCGTCGTCCTCGCCGTGATCGGCACGCTCACGGCGTTGATCGGGGTGTGGGGTCTCACGGAGACGCTGCCCCCTGAGCGGCGTCGCAGGAGCAACCTGCGTGCGGTACTGGCCACCTACACCAGCCTGCTCGGTGACCGGGCGTTCATGGTGCTCGCTCTGGTGTCGAGCGTCGCGATGGGATCGTTGTTCTCGTACGTCTCCGGCGCGTCGTTCGTGTTCCAGGATCAGTACGGCCTCGACGAGCAGCAGTTCGCGCTGCTGTTCAGCTCCGGCGCGATCGCCCTGATCGGCGCCTCACAGCTCAATGTGCGCGCCCTCGCACGCTGGTCACCTTTGCAGATCACGGTGGCGGCCCTCGGCTTCGCGACGGTGGCCGGGCTGGCGCTCGTCACCACCGCCCAGGTCGAGTTCGGCGGACTCGCCGGTTTCGTCGTTCCGCTGTGGTTCCTTCTCGGTGGTGTCGGCTTCGTTCTGCCCAACGCCCCCGCACTGGCGCTCGGCCGTCACGGGGAGGCCGCCGGCACGGCGGCCGCGCTGCTCGGCGCCTTGCAATTCGGGGTCGGTGCGCTGATCGCTCCCCTCGTGGGCGTGCTCGGCAACACCGGCGTCGCCCTCGCGGTGACGATGACAGCGTGCGTGGGATTCGGGTTGGTGGCGTTGGCGTCCGCCGCGCGCACCGAAGCGCGGTAGGGACACGCTGGCCGGACTTTCGCGGCGCAACACCCGACATGGGATGATCGACGCATGCCACCACCGTCACCACTTCATCTCGACCCCATCGAAGAGGCCCACCGGCAGTGGACGAAGCACGGCTGGGGTGACGTCGCCGACGGCATGGCGGCGGTGACCTCGGTGATGCGGGCGCAGCAGATCATGATGGCCCGGGTGGAAGAGGTGCTCAAGCCGTCGGGGCTCACGTTCGCCCGGTACGAATTGCTCACGCTGCTGACGTTCACCCGGACGGGCGCCCTCCCGATGGCGAAGGCCAGCGCCCGCCTGCAGGTTCACCCCACCAGCGTCACCAACGCCGTCGATCGGCTCGAGACCGCGAACCTCGTCCGGCGCGTTCCGCATCCGAGCGACCGCCGTGCCACGCTGATCGAAATCACCGAAGCGGGAAGGAAACTGGCCGTCGAGTCCACCGAACGGCTCAACGCCCAGGTGTTCTCGCGTCCCGGGGTGTCGGGCGACAAGTTGGAGCAGCTCGTCACCATCCTCGCCGAACTGCGCCGCGAGGCGGGCGATTTCGACACCGGAGACGCGCCCACCAAGTGGTGAGAGGCAAGGGCTCTAGCGGTGCCTGAACACCGGCGCGCGTTTCTCGACGAACGCCGCCATCCCCTCCTTCTGATCCTCGGTGGCGAACGTCGAATGGAACACCCGCCGCTCGAACCGGACGCCCTCGGTGAGCGTGGTCTCGAAGGAGCGGTTTACCGCTTCCTTCGCCATCATCGCGACGGGAAGAGACATCTCGGCGATGGTGGTGGCCGTCTGCAGCGCGTCGTCGAGCAGGTCGGCGGCGGGCACGATCCGCGACACCAGTCCGGCGCGTTCGGCCTCCTCTGCGTCCATGTTCCGGCCGGTCAGGCACAGCTCCATCGCCTTTGCCTTGCCGACGGCGCGGGTCAGCCGCTGCGACCCACCGATGCCGGGGATGACACCGAGCTTGATCTCCGGCTGACCGAATTTGGCGGTATCGGCGGCGATCAGGATGTCGCAGAGCATCGCTAGTTCGCACCCGCCGCCGAGGGCGTACCCGGCGACCGCGGCGATGGTCGGCTTACGCGCCGCAGCAAGGCGGTCCCATGCCGAGAAGAAGTCGTCCAGGTACACGTCCATGTACGACTTGGGTTGCATCTCCTTGATGTCGGCACCCGCCGCGAATGCCCGGTCGGAACCGGTGATCAGAATGGCGCCGATCTCCGAATCGTTCTCCAACTCGTCCACCGCCGACACGACCTCGCGCATCAGCTGGGAGTTCAATGCGTTGAGGGCCTTCGGGCGGTTGAGCGTGATGATCCCGACCCGGCCCCTGCGGTCGAGCAGAATGGTCTCGAAGTCGGTCACTTGTCTCCTCCGGAACGCTCACGGATGTCGTTGATGATGGCCGAGAAGTCCTGGCCACCACCACCGGCGGCGTGGAACCTGCTGTACAACTCGGCCGCGCGCAGCCCGAGTTCCGCCTCGACGCCGTTGGTCTTCAGCGCATTCGCGGCGAGACCGAGATCCTTGTCCATCAATGCCGCCGCGAAGCCCGGCTGGTAGTCGTTGTTGGCGGGGCTCGTCGGAACCGGTCCGGGCACAGGACAGTTGGTGGTAAGCGCCCAGCACTGACCCGACGCGTTGGACGCGACGTCGAACAGCGCCTGGTTGCTCAGCCCCAACTTCTCACCGAGGACGAACGCCTCACTGACCGCGATCATCGACACGCCGAGAATCATGTTGTTGCAGATCTTCGCGGCCTGCCCGTTGCCCGGGTCGCCGCAGTGGACGACCTTCTTGCCCATCACGTCGAGCAGCGGCTTCGCGGACTCGAAGTCCTCCGCCGTGCCGCCGACCATGAACGCCAACGTTCCCGCGGTGGCGCCCACGACGCCACCGGAAACGGGTGCGTCCACCGAACGGTGACCCGCCTTGACGGCCTCGTCGTGCGCCGCGCGGGCATCCGCGACGTCGATGGTCGACGAATCGATGAACAGGGTGCCCGGCTTCGCGGCCGGCAGGATCTCCGCGTAGAGCCCGAGAACATGCTTGCCGCTCGGCAGCATCGTGATGACGACCTCCACCTCGCGCACGGCCTCGACGGCCGAATCGGCGACGGTGACACCGTCTTTCACTGCCTGCTCGAGCGCGGCGGGCGCGAGGTCGAAGCCGACCACCGTGTGCCCCGCCTTGACGAGATTGGCCGCCATGGGACCACCCATGTGACCGAGTCCCAGAAATCCGACGGTAGTGCTCATAGCAGTCCCTCCTGGACGCGTGTGCTGTTGGTCAGTGCTGCGGCTGCGGGGCCGTCAGGCCGAGTTCGAGGTCTCCGAGTGGTGTGAAGAACTGTGCGACGTCGTCGTCGTGCACGTCGTCGATGGACGGGGGTGACCACTGCGGGTTGCGGTCCTTGTCGACGACCTGCGCCCGGATGCCCTCGACCAGGTCGGGGGAGTTCAGGCAGGCCACCGACACCCGGAACTCGTCGTTGAGGACCTCCTCGAGGCTGCCCGCCCGCCGCGCCCGCCGCAACGAGGCCAGGGTCACCGCGCACGCGGTCGGCGACTTCGACCGCACCTGCCCGGCCGCCTTCACCGCCTCCGGCACCGCACTGTTCTCGAGCCGGGACACGATCTCCGCGACACTGTCCGCGGAATACGCGGCGTCGATCCAGCCCTGCTGGGCCAGCAACTCCGACGCCGGGGCCGGCTCGGCGTACGCGTCGAGCGCCTCCTGCACCGACGTCGACGCCAACGCCTCGATGAATGCGGTGATCTTCTCCGACGGGACGAAGTGGTCGGCGAACCCGCACGCGATCGCATCGCCGGCGCTGAGCCGGGCCGTCGTCAACGCGATGTGGGTGCCCAACTCGCCCGGGGTGCGGGCCAGCAGAAAGGTGCCCCCGACATCGGGGACGAACCCGATCCCGGTCTCGGGCATCCCGATCATCGACCGCTCGGTCACGATCCGGACGCTGCCGTGCGCCGACACCCCGACCCCGCCGCCCATCACGATGCCGTCCATGATCGCCACATACGGTTTCGGATAGTTCGCGATCACCGCGTTGAGGACGTACTCGTCGCGCCAGAACTCCCGGGACCCGGTGCCGCCGTCCTGCGCGTCGTGGTAGATCGACACGATGTCCCCGCCCGCGCACAACCCGCGGTCCCCGGCGCCGGTGATCAGCACCGCCCGCACCGCATCATCGCCGGACCACCGATCCAGGGCGGCCGCGATCTGCCGGACCATCGAGTGGTTGAGGGCGTTGATCGCCTTCGGCCGGTTCAGCACGATCCGGCCCAGCCCGCCGTGGCTGTCGATCAGCACATCCGGCTGCATGGTGGTGGTGTCGGTCATGCCGCTCCCTTTCCGTGTCCGGCGACGACGCTGCGGGCGATGACCACCCGCATGATCTCGTTGCTGCCTTCGAGGATCTGGTGCACCCGCAGGTCCCGGACGATCTTCTCGATTCCGTACTCGGCAAGATAGCCGTACCCGCCGTGCAGCTGCAGCGCCCGGTTCGCGACCTCGAACCCGGTGTCGGTGGCGAACCGCTTCGCCATCGCACACAACTCCACCACCTCCGGGGCGCCCTCGTCGAGGGCGGCCGCCGCCCGCCACAACAACGTCCGCGCGGCCTCGAGTTCGGTGCGCATGTCCGCCAACTGGAACTGCAACGCCTGCGACTCGAGCAGCGGCGCCCCGAACGCCTTCCGGTCCGCCAAATAGGCGACCGCCTTGTCCAGCGCCGCCTGCCCACCGCCGACCGAGCAGGCCGCGATGTTCAACCGGCCCCCGTTCAGGCCGGCCATCGCGATCCGGAACCCGCCGCCCTCCGCACCGAGCAGGTTCGCCGCCGGGACCCGGACATTCTCGAAGATCACCTGCCGGGTCGGTTGGGCGTTCCAGCCCATCTTCACCTCGTTCGGCCCGAACGACAGCCCCGCCGAGTCCTTCGGCACGATGAACGCCGAGATCCCCCGCGGTCCGCGGTCGCCGGTGCGGGCCATCACCACGTACACATCCGACGCCCCGGCCCCGGAGATGAACTGCTTGACCCCGGTGAGGACGTAGTCGTCGCCGTCGCGGACCGCCTTCGTGCTCAGCGCCGCCGCATCCGACCCGGCCCCGGGTTCGGTCAGGCAGTAGCTGCCCAGCTGGTCCATCGCACACAACCCCGGCACCCAGGTGCGGCGCTGCTCGTCGGTGCCGAACCGGTCGATCATCCAGGTCACCATGTTGTGGATGGACAGGTAGGCGGCGATCGACGGGCACCCCGTCGCCAACGCCTCGAAGATGCGGGCCGCATCGACCCGGGTCAGCTCCGACCCACCCACATCCTCCCGGACATAGATCCCCCCCATCCCCAGCGACGCCGCCTTCCGCAGCACATCCACCGGAAAATGCTTCTTCTGATCCCACTCCACCGCATACGGCGCGAGATGCTCGGCCGCGAAATCACGAGCAGTGTCGCGAATCGCCCGCTCGTCATCGGACAACGTGAACATACGGGTCCGATCAGTTCATCGTCGGGATGACGAAGTGGTTGGTCTCTTCCTTCTTGCCGGAGGGCCAGCGCTGCGTCACCGTCTTGGTCTTGGTGTAGAAGCGGAAAGAGTCGGGACCGTGCTGGTTGAGGTCACCGAATCCGGACCGCTTCCAGCCGCCGAACGTGTGGTACGCGATGGGCACCGGGATCGGGACGTTGACGCCGACCATGCCGACGTTGACGCGGTTGGTGAAGTCGCGGGCGGTGTCGCCGTCGCGGGTGAAGATCGCGACGCCGTTGCCGTACTCGTGCTCGGTGGGCAGGCGCAGCGCCTCCTCGTAGTCCGCGGCACGGGCGACAAGCAGGACGGGCCCGAAGATCTCCTCCTTGTAGATGCGCATGTCGGTGGTGACCTTGTCGAACAGGGTCGCACCGGCGAAGAAGCCGTTCTCGTGGCCTTCGAGGGTGAAGCCGCGGCCGTCGACCACTGCCTCGGCGCCCTCGTCGAGGCCGATCTGGATGTAGTTGTTCACGCGTTCGAGGGCGTCCTTGCTGACCAGCGGGCCGAAATCGGCGCCTTCGTCGTCGCTGCGCCCGATCTTCAGCTTGCCGACCCGTTCGGTCAGCTTCGCGACGAGCGCGTCCGCGGTCTCCTCGCCCACCGGGACGGCGACCGAGATCGCCATGCAGCGTTCGCCCGCGGAGCCGTACCCTGCGCCGATGAGTGCGTCCGCGACCTCGTCGAGGTCGGCGTCGGGCATGACGATCGCGTGGTTCTTCGCGCCACCGAAGCACTGCGCGCGCTTGCCGTGGGCCGCGGCGGTCTCGTAGATGTACTGCGCGATCGGTGTGGACCCGACGAATCCGACAGCCTTGACGCGGTCGTCGGTGAGCAGGACGTCCACCACTTCCTTGTCGCCGTTGACCACGTTGAACACACCCGCGGGCAGACCGGCCTCGAGGAACAACTCGGCCAGACGCAGCGGCACCGACGGGTCGCGCTCGGACGGCTTCAGGATGAAGGCGTTACCGGCGGCCAGCGCGGGGCCGGCCTTCCACAGCGGAATCATGGCCGGGAAGTTGAAGGGGGTGATGCCGGCGACGACACCGAGCGGCTGCCGCATCGAGTAGACGTCGATGCCGGTACCGGCGGATTCCGTGTACTCGCCCTTGAGCAGGTGGGGCGCGCCGAGGGCGAACTCGATGACCTCGAGGCCGCGCTGGATGTCGCCCTTTGCATCGGGGATCGTCTTGCCGTGCTCCGACGACAGCAGCCGTGCCAGTGAATCCATTTCTTCCTGCACGAGCTGGAGGAACTTCATCAGGACGCGGGCGCGCTTCTGCGGGTTGAACAGCGCCCATTCCCGCTGAGCCTCCACCGCGTTCGCGATGATCGCCTCGGTCTCGGCCTTGTCGGCGAGCGGCACGCGCGATTGAACCTCACCGGTGTTGGGGTCGTAGACGTCGCCGAACTTGTTGGACGCACCGGGGACGCGCTTGCCGCCGACGAAGTGGGATAGCTCTTGAACCATTGTGCGAACCCGTTCCTTACTCGATGATGAGGGAGTTCCGAATATATAGCTCATCCTATAGTTGGATGTCCATGTATGTCCAGGGACGAGAAAAGTCCACCAGATCTACGCTCGGTACGCCGTGGCACGAGTGAGCAGTCAGTGTTTTCGTACGACGCGCTCGGGCTCCCCCGGCTTCCAGATCGTGATGTCCATATGGCCGTCGCCGACCTCCACCGCCGAGCCGCCGGTCAGGTCGGCTCGGTAGCAATGATCGAATTCCTGTCCGCGAATATCGAACCCGGTCTCCTCGAACAGCGCCTGAGCGAAGCGCTGATGCAGGGCCTTGTCCTGGACGTCGTCGACGACTCCCCACAGTTTCGCGTCGCCCTCCTTCACCTCGGTGTCGACGGTTGCCGTGTGCAGGCAGAATCGCGGATCGCGAGCCAGGTCCCGGAACTTCGTGGTGTTCGGCATTCCGGCGATCCACAGTTGGCTCTCGAAGAATCTCGGCTCGACCGGACTGATCCGCGGAAAACCGTCGGAGCGAAGCGTGCCGAGCATGCACAGGTTTCCGGTCGCCGCGTGCCTTCGCGAGAAAACAGCGGCAATCCGCGGTGCAGCTTCGGCGAACTCGTTCCAGCCGGCCATGCACACGACCCTACGACGATTCTCGTGGCCGCACGGTCAGGACGCATGCAAATGTGCAATCAGAATGGCCTCGACTTCCGACCGTCGCGCCGCAGACGGCAATCGTGGGGCAGCCGACCGGTAGTGGTGCCCGGTCGGTGTACCGAGATCGAGGAGGTGGGTGCGGCCAGGCCTGCTCACGGGACGGGCGGTCCAGCCGTCGCCTTCCTTGGCGTAGTTGCAGGCCTCACACAAACCGGCCCCGTTGCGTGCCGTGGTGGCGCCCTCTTTGCGGCGGGAGCGGATGTGATCGTGATGGCGAATCGGCGCATCACACCACGGCGTGCGGCAGGTTCGGTCCCGGAGGTCGATCAGCTTCCGCAAGCCTTTCGGGAATGTCCTCGACTGCGATTCCATCGCCGTCAACGCACCCGACAGCGGACACGAGTAGACGTTTCGTAAGGTCACCGCGGTGTCACCATCGAGGGCGTCCGCCACCAACTGCCGAGCTATCGCCGCCGGCACCGGCCCGAACCCCGTCAGGTCCGCCGCCTCATTGCCACCCGCCAGGAGTGTTTCGTCGGAGAGCACCAGGTCCACCGCCACCGGCACACCCGAGGCCACCGATGCCCCGGTGCCGCGGTCGAACAACAAATCCGCCATCAACTGATTCCGGGTTCGGCCACCACTGTCCCCGGTCGCGATCAGGCTGTCCGCATCCCGACCGAGTGTGGCCCGCAAACAGACTGCCTGTTCCATCGGCATCAGCACACTCAGGTACGCCATCGAATCCGGTGCCGGACGTGTCGTCACCCGCCGCTCCGACACCGCCTTGCGATACCGCGCGACGACCGCGGCGGCGTCGAGTTCCACCGCCAGCGCCTTCGCCTTTGCGACCAGGCCGCGGTCGCCGACGCCGTCGAGAATGTCCGGGTCCGAACACAACCGGTGGTCGACGATCTTCCGGTCTGCCGCCGACAGACACGCCGTTTCCCGCACCAACAGGGTGGCCCGCCACTCGTTCAACCGACCCGACCGCAACAACGCCAATGTGTGCGGCATCTCGTGCACCACCGCCCGCGCGAACCCCAGATGCCGGCCACCACGATTCGGAGACTCTCTTCGCGCCAACGCAATCTGCGCTGCGATACCGCGGTCCCACTCGGCCCGCGGGAGCCTCCGGGCCCGACGGTCCTCTCGCATGCGGGTGGCGACATCGTCCGTGGCCACCGCCTGCACCGCACACCCCACCGACTTCAACGACTCCACCGCATCGAGCCACTCGATCCCCAACCCCGCATCCCCGCACGGCTCGACACACCGCAAACGCGCGGTGAACGCCCGCAACTCCTCCAGATCCGGTGGCGCCACTTCCCCCATGACCAACCTCCCCCAAGGTTATTCGAAATTTTGTTCGACTCTAGCAGTCGGACTGGATCACACGCAATGGCCGACAAATTCAGATCCCCAGCGCCGCAGGCGCTGCGAGGGCGATGGTTTCGTCGACGGCCTCGTATCCGCCACTGCCGCCGCCTGGGCCGCCGCTGTCGGCGATGGTGCGTCAGGCGGAGAGGTGTACGGCGTCGACGCCGGTGCCTGCGACCGCGGCGATGTCCTCGACGCGGATCCCGCCTCCTGCCATTACTTGAATCCGCCCGTTCGCGTCAGTGACCGTGCGGGAGAGGGATTCCAGTCCGTCGATGCACCGCGGTGCTCCGCCCGAGGTGAGGACGCGCGTGATGCGGGCGTCGGCGAGGGTGTCGAGCGCGGTCGCCCGGTCGTCCACGACGTCCATCGCACGGTGGAAGGTCACGTCGACCGAGGACAGGTCGATACCGTCGAGCAGACGCGCGAGCGCGGAACGGTCGACGCGACTGTCAGCGGTCAGCGCACCGAGCACGACGCCGGAGGCACCCGCCCCCAGTGCGGTGTCAACCCGCCGGTGGCGCCGAGCGCGGCGCACAACTCGACGCGCGGCGCACCGGCGCGTCGCGCGATCCGGGCACCCGCGACGTCCTGGACGCCAATTCGAGTACAGGCGTCATCTAGAACGACTGCCAGGAAGGCTTGTGTTCCAGCGCATACCGGTAGTAGTCGGCCAGTTGCAGCTTGCCGGCCGCAGCCTCGTCGATCACGACCGTGACGTGCGGGTGCAGCTGCATCACCGACGCCGGGCAGAACGCGGAGAGCGGTCCCTCCGCGGCGGCGGCGATCGCCTCTGCCTTGCCCTTGCCGAACGCGATCATCACGAGGTGCCGGGCCTCGCTGATGGTGCCGAGCCCCTGGGTGAGGACGTGGTGCGGGACGTCGTCCACACTGTCGAAGAACCGCGCATTGTCGAGGCGGGTCTGCTCGGTGAGCGTCTTGACGCGGGTGCGTGAGGTCAACGCGGAACCCGGCTCGTTGAATCCGATGTGGCCGTCGGTTCCGATGCCGAGAAGTTGCACGTCGACGCCACCTGCCGCGGCGATGGCGGCGTCGTACCGCGCCCCCTCCTCGGCGATGTCGGACGATTCGCCGTCGGGGCTGAGCACGTACCCCGGGTCGAGGTTCACGTGGTCGACGAACTCCGACCGGATCACCGAGAAGTACGACTGATCGTGGCTTTTCGGGAGTCCCACGTACTCGTCCAGCAGGAAGGCGCGGGCATCCGAGAAGTCCAGTCCCGACTCACGGTGTCGGCGTGCGAGTTCCCGGTAGCTGCCGAGCGGGGACGAACCGGTCGCGAGGCCCAGCGTCGCCGGACCGCGTCGCACGTACCCCTCGACGATGTCCGCGACGGTCGAGCTGACCTCCGACGGCGTCTGCCGGATTACGATTTCCATGCGAGTCCTTCCGTTCCGGCCGGCGTTCCGCCGACGAACACGCCGCGGGGGCGCAGGTGGGGATCGGTGACGACGATGTCGGCGCGGCGACCCGGGGCCAGGCTGCCGCGTTCGGAATCCAGGCCGAGCAGCCGGGCCGGAGTCCTGGTCGCGGAAGCGACGGCGTCGGCGAGACCGATGCCGCTGTCGACGACGGTGCGCACCACGTCCAGCAGTCGTGCGGTGCCGCCGGCGATGGCGCCCTCGGACCCGTCGGCGGTCGCAAGCCGGGCCACACCCCGCGAGACGCGGACGTCCAGGGGCCCGAGCTGGTAGTTGCCGTCCGAGACGCCGGCGGCGGCCATGGCGTCACTGACGAGGACGATCTGGTCGGGTCCGACGGTGTCGAACACCATCGACACGGTCTCGGGCGCGAGATGCACTCCATCCGCGATCAATTCGACGACGATGTCTCCTCGACCGGCCGCGGCCAGGAACGCGGCCACCGGTCCTGGTGCGCGGTGGTGCAGCGGCGGCATCGCGTTGAACAGGTGGGTGGCGGTCAGCGGCCGGCCGGCGGCGTCGGCGATCCGCGCTGCCGTGGTCGCCGCGTCGGTGTCGGTGTGGCCGAGGCTCGGCAGCACACCCCGCCGGTGCATCGCGTCGAGGAGTTCCCCGAAGTGCGCCGTCTCCGGCGCGAGGGTCATCGATCGGACGGTGCCGCGCGCGGCGTCGCAGATCCTCTCGAAAAGGCCGGGATCTCCGGGGATCACGGAAGCGGGATCCTGCGCGCCGCACCGGGCACCGGAGATGAACGGGCCCTCCAGGTGGATCCCGAGCAGCTCACCGCGTTCCACCAGGCCTGCGAGGATCCCGGCCTGCCGGAGTAGGTCCTGTTCCCCTGCCGAGACGAGACTGCCGAGCAGTCCGGTGGTGCCGTGCCGGCGGTGATGCTCCGCGGCCCGCCTCGCGCCGTCGGCGTCGGCGTTGGGAAATCCCGCGCCGGCGCCGCCGTGGCAGTGCAGGTCGATCAGACCGGGCAGCAGTATCGACGAATCGGGTTCGGGCAGGAGCGCCTGCCCGCGGTACTCCGAGACCGACCCGACCCACGAGATTCGGTCGTGGTCGGTGACCACCACGCCGTCGTCGACGACACCGTCCTCCCCGACGACCTTGCCGCGCAGGATCATCGGGATGCTCCGGGCGCGAGAGCGAGATCGGACGCGGCCTCACCGCAGACGCCGACGGGGGGGCCCGCCTCCGCTCCCGCGGCACCGACGGTCCCGATCAGATCCAGCACCGCGGGCTGCCACGGGTCGAGCACGGCACACGTGTACTGGCTCAGGTCGTTGGTGCCGATACTGACGAAATCGAGATGCTCGAGCAGGTCGCGGGCGCGCGGTGCCGCCGAGGGGATCTCGATCATCGCCCCGAACGCGAGCCGGGGCGCGCAGACCAGGCCCGGACTCACACCGCGGCCGTGGACAACCTGTTCCGTCGTCGTCGGCATCAGGGTGTGTCGAGGTCGGAGGCGAGCAGGTCGGCGAGACGGTCGCGGGCCTCCTCGGGGCGGGTGTGCAGTCCCACCTTCGAGCCGATGAGAACTGTTCGTGCTGCCATGGTCATTGACCTGCCTTTTCCGTGTCGACGGTTGTTTCCGTTTCCGCGTCGTCCTCCCGACCGGGAGTGCGCAGGTTCCACTTCTTGATGACGAAGCTGAACAGGACGTAGTAGATGACGGCGTACCCGAGCCCGATCGGGATCAGCATCCACGCGTTGGTGGCCTTGCCGAAGTTGAGCACGTAATCGAAAAAGCCTGCGGAGAAAGTGAATCCATCGTGGATGCCGAGCGCGTTGACGAGCGCCATCGACGTTCCCGTGAGGAATGCGTGGATCAGGTACAGCGGCCAGGCGACGAACATGAACGCGAATTCGAGGGGCTCGGTGATGCCGGTGAGGAACGCCGTCAGCGCGGTGGAGAGCATGATGCCGCCCACGACCTTCTTCTGTGACGGGCGGGCGTTGCGCCAGATCGCCAGTGCGGCAGCGGGAAGGGCGAACATCATGATCGGGAAGAAGCCGGTCATGAAGATGCCGGCGCTCGGGTCGCCGGCGAAGAACCGGTTGAGGTCGCCGCGGACGAGTTCTCCGCTCGCGTTCTGATAGTCGCCGACGAGGAACCAGACGGTGGAGTTCAGGATGTGGTGCAGGCCGGTCGGAATGAGCAGGCGGTTGGCCATGCCGTACACGCCGCCGCCGATCACCGAGTTCTCGGCAACGGTCTCGCCCACCCACGTGAGGGCGGAGTTGAACGCCGGGTACAGGAACGCCATCAGCACGCCGACGACGAGACCGGTGATCGCGGTGAGAATGGGAACGAGCCTGCGCCCGTTGAAGAATCCTAGATAGTCGGGCAGTTTCGTGCGGTAGAACCGCTGCCACAGGATGGCGGACAGCAGACCCATCACGATGCCCGCGAGCACACCGTAGTTGATCAGCGCCTGGTCGCCGTTCGGATCGGTCTTGCCCTCGAGGACGACCGGCGACATGGCCTCGAACACCCCGTTGATGACCATGTATCCGACCACCGCGGCCAGGGCGGTGGAACCGTCCGCCTTCTTGGCCCAGCCTATGGCGATGCCCACCGCGAAGATGAGGGGCAGCCAGGTGAACACTGCTTGGCCGGCTGCGGAGATGACGGACGCGGCGGTGTGCATCGAGTCGAATCGGCCGAGGAGGTCGTCCTGGCCGAGTCGCAGCAAGATGCCGGCCGCGGGGAGCACCGCGATAGGCAGCATCAGGCTTCGCCCGAGGCGCTGCAACCCGGCAAACACCGCTGATTCCTTTTTCGGGCTGTCTACGACGGTCATATCAGCCTTCTCTGTGCGCGTCGGGCGCCGAATCGGCGTCTGGTGATACTCGAATCCGGCGGCGACGAGCGCGTCGTCCGGCTTCGGAAAACTATTGTGGACCAGCACCGCGAACGGGTACTGTCCGGTCATAACCAGTTGCTAGTTTGACCAGGTGAGCACAGGATGTCAACAGGCAAATGTGACCCAGCTAACGCATTCCGCACCATCACCTGCAGCGCGAACACGAACTACGAGGAGACCCGATGTCCAAAGCGGACGCAATCATCAGCGGCCTCGGCGGTGCCGCCAACATCGTCGAGATCGAGGCCTGCATCACCCGGCTGCGCACCGAGGTCAAGGACGGCGCGAAAGTCGACGAGGCCGCGCTCAAGGCTGCGGGCGCCCACGGGGTGTTGAAGGCGGGCAGCGTCGTCCAGGTCATCGTCGGCCCCGAGGCGGACACGCTCGCCGAGGACATCGAGGACATCCTGTGAGCGTGACCGTGCAGGCCCCGCTCCCCGGGCGCGTGCTCGCCCTGGAAGAGGTGCCCGACCCCGTGTTCGCCGGACAGATGGTGGGTTCCGGGGTCGCGATCGACCCGGCGCGCGACCGGGGCGCCGTCGACGTGCTCGCCCCGATCTCGGGCAAGATCCTCAAACTGCATCCGCACGCGTTCGTCGTCCTCGGCTCCACCGGTGCGGGAGTGCTGGTCCACCTGGGAATCGACACCGTGAAGTTGAAGGGCGAGGGATTCACCCTGCTCGCGGCCGAAGGCGACGACGTCGACGCGGGCGATCCCGTGGTCCGATTCGATCCGACCGAGATCGACGGCACCGGATACTCCGCCGTGTGCCCCGTGGTGGTGATGGACTCCAAGCCGGATTCGGTGTCCACCACCACGATCGGTTCCGACGTGAGCACCGGCGACGCCCTGTTCGGCTGGACGGCGCCGTAGCCAAGGGGCGGCCGGGCTCAGACGCTGCGCTGAGCCCGCTCCCCCTGAACTTCCATCTGCAGTTGGTAGCGATCGGACCGGTACCAGCTGCGGGTGTGCTCGACCGGAGTGGGACCGCTGAACGACACCCGGTCGAAGTACATCACGGGGGCACCCTTCTTGACGCCGAGGAGGGTCGCGATCTCCTGGCTCGCCCCATCGGCGCTCACGGTCTGCTCCGCCCGGTCGATCGGCATGCCGTACGTGTCGGCGGTGGCCCGGTAGATCGACCCGGTGAGGTCGAGATCCAGCAGGCCGGGAAGCAGTGCGGCGTTGAACCAGCCGTCGTCGACGCTCACCGGTTCGCCGTCTGCCAAGCGCAGCCTCTTGACGTGATACGCGCTGGTGTCGGGTGCGATTCGCAGGGCTCTCGCGGTAGCCTCCGGCGCCGCGTCCTCCTCGCTCTGCAGCACCACCGTCGTCGGCTTGTGCCCCTGGGCCCGCATCTCCTCCGTAAACGAGGCCAAATGGAGTTTCGACTGCACCGGCCGGTGCGCCACGAAGGTCCCCTTGCCCCGCACCCTGACCAGGTGGCCCTCGTTGACGAGCTGACCGATCGCCTCACGAACCGTGATGCGGCTGACGCCGTAGTCCTGCATCAGTTTTCGTTCGCTCGTCATCAGATCGCCGGGCTGGAGTTCCTTCGTGCACTTGTGCAGCAGGATGGCACGGAGTTGTTCGTGCTTCGGAATCACGCTGTCGCGTAGATGTACGGGCATCATTCCGGCGGCTCCAGCTCAGTCAGGGGTGGACACATCGGATCAGTCAGTTGTACCCAAAGGTCCCGTCCGGTCCGGTCCAACCACGAGAATACGTGATCCGGACGCTCCGGCCTACCGTGTCGCCTCCTCCAGCGCCGCGAGATACCTGCGCGTCATCACCCGCTGGACGACCCGGCCCGCGGGTCCGCCGAGCCGGGTGAACCACCGCCCCGGTTTCGAGAACGCCGCGATGGTCGCGAGCACACTGCCGTCGGCCTTCTGTTCGACGACGAAACTCTCTTCGCCGCGCTCCGGATGCCCCGGCAACGTCCCGTAGGCGAATCCCCTGCGATGCGGCTCGTCGACGACGTAGACGACCCGGCAGGAGAACCGCAGTCGCACCCGCCCGATGCCCCAGCCGAGTTCGACCGACGTTCCGGGCACCGCCGTCGGCGACTCGGCCCGCACGTCCAGCCCGGCGCCGCGATGCATCCCCCAGGAGCAGAGGTGGGCGGCCACGGCGTCGAATGCCTCTGCCCCGTAACCGATCACCTTCTGCTCACGCACATGGTGGTACCCCGCGGGGAAGGGAACGTCGCGGCTCGCACCCACCTCCGGGTACGTGAACGCTGGCAGGTCGTCTCGGGTATTACTGATGGCGGTCGATCCTCTCGGTCCGGGCGTCACGAGCAGGTGGAAAGCACGTTACCCGGCGCACCGTCTCGAGGCCTTCAGGGGTGCCCGGCCGGTGCCGAGCCACGACCTGCGGCCCACACCTGCCTCGCATCCATCCGGCGGCGCCTACTGCTCCGACCGGACCGCAGGACGGATGTTCTGGTTCACGTGGAAGAGGTTGTCCGGATCGTATTTCGCCTTGACCTGCGCGAGCCGGTCGTAGTTGCCGAGGTAGGAGGCACGCACGCGGTCCTCGCCCTCGGACATCATGAAGTTGACGTACGCCCCGCCCGCGGTCGTCGGGTGGAGGGCCTCCCAATACCTCTTGGCCCAGTCCGTGATGACCTCGGCGTTCGCCGGATCGGGGTCGACACCCACGATCACCGCGGCCCAGCCGCCGTCCCGGTACGCGAACGCGGTGGCGTCCTCGGCGACCCGCGTCGCCGAGCCGTCGATGGGATACATGTGCATCGTCGAGTGCCCGGTCGGCAGCTGGCGGCCGAACTCCAGATGGATGTCGATGGCGTCGTCGGAGATCTCCCGCACGAAGTCCGCGCGCCAGTACCACTGCAACCCGGCCGGGTACAGTCCGTCGAAGGCGGATTGCAATGCCGTGAAGGGCATTTCGCCGAGACCGACCAGCAGGGGATTTCCGAAGTTCCGGATCGGTTCGAACACCGCGTCGGCCTTGTCCGGATCGCCGGTGTAGCACCAGACGACCCCGCACGCCTTGCGTCCCCACAGTTCCTCGGGGAACGGCGGTGCCGGCGGGATGGTGAGGAGGCCGATCCAGCCGTTGAGTTCCTCGGGCAGCGACGGCAACAGTTCGCGATACCACCGCATCACGTCGGGGGTGTCTTCCAGGTCGTACAGCACCGGACCACCGACGACGGTTCCGTGGTTGCCGATGTCGTGGCACGCGAACTGGAACGACGTGACCACGCCGAAGTTGCCGCCGCCTCCCCGCAGCGCCCAGAACAGGTCCGGGTGTGATCGTTCGCTCGCCGTCACCAGTGTGCCGTCGGCGAGCACCACGTCGGCGCTGAGCAGGTTGTCCACGGTGAGTCCGAAACGGCGAGTCAGATAGCCGATTCCACCGCCCAGCGTCAGTCCGCCGACGCCGGTGGAGGCGATGAACCCGGACGGGGTTGCCATGCCGAACGGCACGGTGGCATGGTCGACGTCACTCCAGGTGCATCCGCCGTCGACCCGGACCGTCCGGTCGGCGGGCGAGACGGTGGTGGCGCGCATCTCCGACAGATCGATCACGAGGGCGTCGTCCCACACACCGAGACCTCCCGCGTTGTGTCCCCCGCCGCGCACCGCGAGTTCGACGCCCTGCTCCCGCGCGAACCGCACACACGCGACGACATCCGCGGCGTTGGTGCACCGCGCAATGGCCGCCGGCCGACGGTCGATCATCGCGTTGTACACCGCCCGCGCGTCGTCGTAACCGGTGTCGTCGGGGGTGATCAACCGGCCGCGCAGAGACGCCGCCAGTTCCGCGAAGGGTGGCGGTGTCGTCGTCGGCGGTGTCGAATTCGTGATGGTGGTGCTCATGACCTTCTCCTCGGATCGCCGGGCCCCGAAACGGGCCGTACCTGGTAATTCACACCGTAGGAAGTCGGCGTTCGCGCACCGTTCGCGCCGGAAGACCTCCCGCGAACGCTCCGAGATCCGCGCGTAGTCGCAGCACCTGCGGCAACCACCAGCGGTCGTCGCGTTGCTCGGCGGCGATCCGGGCGGCGTCGAGCGTCGCGCGTGCCGAGTCCATGTCCCCGACCTCGATCTGTACCTCCGCCAGCAGCGAGAGCCAGTACGGCATGCGCGCGAACGCCCGCTGTCGCCGCAACAGGTCGAGTCCCTCGCGGATCTTCGCGATTCCCGGTTCGCCGCCGAGGAGCCTGCCTTCGAGGATCTGCGCCCACTGGCTGTAGTACGCGAAGCGGT
Source organism: Rhodococcus sp. 4CII (assembly GCF_014256275.1). NCBI lineage: Bacteria > Bacillati > Actinomycetota > Actinomycetes > Mycobacteriales > Nocardiaceae > Rhodococcus > Rhodococcus sp. 4CII. Next base: position 6,063,635 of record NZ_JACCFE010000002.1, on the reverse strand, counting down.
AGCGCTCGCACAGCTCCCGCAACTCGGTGAGCGAGGCGAGTAACGCGACGTCGTCGCCGCGTATCTGATCCAGCACCGACGCGTATCCCAACGCGACCGCGAGACTGTAGGGATGACCGCAGGTCCGGCCCAGCGCGAGGGCCTCCGCACAGGACTGCACGGCGGCCTCGTCGTCGCCGATCATCCAGTACGCGTGCGACTCCCACGCGCGGGCATGTACCTCGAGCCGAGTACCGAGAATGAACGAATAGTCGTCGGAGAACGCGGCCCGCGCCAGGTCGAAATGTTCGATGGCCTCCGCCGGGCGGCCCAGGCCCAGGGCGGCGCCCGCCACGGAGAACTGCGCCTGGCCCTCGAATTGGGGATCGGCCGCGGACAGTTCGAGCGCGCGCACGCCGATACCGTAGGCGTGCGCGGTGTGCCCCTGCACGAAGTGCACCGCGAACAACCCGATCAGAGCCGCGAGTACCACCGTCGGCCGGCGCAGTTGCTGCCCCAGCTCCGCGGTGTGGTCCAGCGTCTGCTCGAGCTCGGCCGAGGAGTACCCGTACAGCGTGGTCAGCGGCGCAGACATGGCCTGCCGCACCTCCACCTCGCGCGCATCACGGTTGCGACCGGCCGGCATCGCTTCGAGGAGGTCCAGGCAGTGCCGGAAGTGTCGCACCGCCTCGGCGTTCGCGAACACTCCTGCCGCACCCTCGGCGGCACGCTGCAGATAATGGAGCGCGCGGTCGGGCCGCCCGCCCCGTCGATACTGCTCGGCGAGCTGCAGTGCCACGTCGTCGGTGCGGCCGGTGTGGAGGAGTTCGAGGCCTTGCGCCAGGCGGCGATGCAGGAGCCAGCGCCGCGGCGGGCCCACCGAGCGGTACGCGGCCTCCCGGACCAGGTCGTGCACGAAATCGTAGCCGGTGCCCGCGGGCCGGACGATTCTCCGCCGCCACAGTTCGTCGACCGCCTGAACGAGAGGATCGGCATCCAGATCGCTCGCCTCGCTGAGCAGGTCCAGGTCGAAATCGGTGCCGAGCGCCGCGGCCAGGCCGGCGACCTCCCGCGCGGGCTCCGAGCACTGTTCGAGCCGCCGCTGCAGCACCGCCCCGAGGTCGTCGGCGCCTCCGCCGGACCTGGTCGCGTCCGGGTCCGGCACCATCCGTGCGGCCTCGACGACGTACAGCGGGTAGCCCCCGGTGGCGGCGTACAGAACCGCCTCCTCCGCGCGGTCCAGCGTCCGGCCGCCGAGGGACCGTGCCAGTTCCGCCGTCCCGTCCGCGGTCAGGGGGTCCACCTCGACGTCTGTCACCAGTCGCGCCGATCGGAGGGCCCGTAGCGCCTCCCGCACGTCATGGCGCGACTGCGCCTCGTCCGTGCGGGCGGTCGCCGCCACCAGAACCCGCATGTGCGACTCGAGGGAGAGGAGGAAGGCCAGCCATGCGGTCGTCTCCGTGTCGCACCACTGCAGATCGTCGAGGACGAGCAGCACCGGCCTGCCGGACGACAGCACCGCTCGCGCCGTTCCTTCGAAGAAGCGGTGCCGCTGCCAGGCGTCGACCATCGCCCGGGACGTCGCCGGCCGCGGCCAGGACTCGGCGCTCGGCACCAGCCGTTCCACCTCCACCCGCCACAACGGGTTCAGGGACGCGACCGCGGACTGCAGTTCCGGGCTGCGGAGCCATTCGGCGACGGGAGCCAGCGCAACGCGCCCCGGCAGTCCGAAACAGCGGGCGGTGACGACGATCGCGCCGTCGGCGCGGGCGATCTCCGCGAGTTCCGTGGTCAGCCGGGTCTTGCCGACCCCGGCGTCACCCGAGACGAGCAGCAGTCCCTGCTTGCCGCCCTGCGCCTGCCGCCACCGCCGGTGCAGCTCCGCGCGTTCGCGCTCCCGCCCGATCAGCGTGGGCACCGCGTTCCGCACCCGTTCGGGCCGCCAGGCTCCGGCGGCCCCTGCCGTCGGACGGTCCCCCACCAGGTGGTCGAAGAGCCCGGCGGTCGCGGGGCTCGGCGCAACCCCGAGCTCGGTTTCGAGCACCGCCGCACACCGGTGGTAGGTGGTCATCGCCGCGGCCCGGTCGCCCGATGCGGCCTGCAGTTCCATCAGTGTTCGATAGCCCACCTCCTCGAGCGGGTCGAGTTGGATGCGTCGGCGCGCGCGCGCCGTCGCCGTCTCGACATCCCCCGACTCCCGCAACACCCGTACCGTCGCCTCGCAGAGTTCGACGCACTGCCGGCGCAGCACGTCGCGGTGCTCGAGAACCCAGTCCTCGTACGTTCCGGGCATGAGCTCACCGCGGTACACGTCGATCGCGCGGTCCGCGTGATCGAGAAACGTTCGGGGGTCCGAATCGGCGAGCGCTGCGAGGGCCGTCGATCGCTCCTTCCGGAAGGTGTCGACGTCCACCCGGCACGATGGCGAACCGGTCCACGTCAGTGTCGGCCCCTCGGCGGCGAGCGCCCCGTCCGCCCCCAGTACGCCGCGCAGGTTGTGCAGTTCCCGCCGCAGGTTGGTGCGGGCCTGCTGCTCGCTCGACTCGGGCCAGAACAGCCCCGCGAGACGCGTCCGGGACTGCCCGAGTCCGGCGTGCAGCACGAGATAGGCCAGCAGCGCGATCGCCCGTGACGAGATCGGTCCGCCCCGGGTATCCGCCGGGTCCGACACGCGCTGTTCGCCGAGCAGGTAGACCGTCAACATGACTGACCAGCTCCCGGTCGCGGGACGAGGTGAGCGCCCGCTCCCTCATCTTCGCACGGTCAGCGGAACTGCTGGTAGAGCGCTTTCAGCTCCCGGATCGCCGCATCGACGTCACGCTCGTCGGCACTGACCGATCGGATCGCCTTCCGCAGCTGCAGCGGGTCGAGGTCGTCGATCGCGGCCCGGAAGTCGGCGTCGGGCAGAGCGGGAAGCTGGGCCTCGTCACCGAACCAGTCGTCGAAATCCGCGTCGGAGGCGCCGCCGCCGACACCGTCGATCAGCATGTCCAGGTCGACGCCGCGCAATGTCAGGATCTCGAGTGGGTTCTCGTCGATCCGTTCGGCGGTGAGGTACGCGACCGCCGCCGCATGTTTGCACGGCCAGCCGTCGTCCGGGCAGGTGCAGTCGTAGTTCAACGCCGATGCCCCGGCCGGCAGCAGCAGCGGGCCCAGAATCTCCGGCACCCCGCCGCCCGCCAGCATCGCGAGGCTTCCGGGTTGTCGCCGCACCAGGGCGACGAGTTCGCCGATCTCCGCCTCGTCGAGACGATCGATCGACACGGTCGCGACGAACGGCTGCAGCTGACTGCCCTGGACCTCCCCCGTCACCATCCCACCGGCGATCTCGAGCGAGATCACCTGACCGCTGCGCGCGTAGCTCCGGCCACGGCTCATCCGGCCCTTCTCGGCGACGAACTCGATGATCTCGACGAATTCCCGGCCCCACCACGTGCGGCCGAACGATCCGCGCTGGGATCGCGCTTCGAGCCCGCCGGCCACCGGCCGGCGCTTGCCGTACCGACCGAAGTACGGCCCGGGTCGCCGATTCGTCATTCGCCCACCGCCTCGTCGCCGAGCCGCAGCAGTTCACCGAGTTGTTCGGTGCTCATCTCCGTCACCCAGTTCTCGCCCGTTCCCACCGCGAGGTCGGCGAGTTCCTGCTTGGTGGCGATCATCGCGTCTATCCGCTCCTCCAGGGTGCCGACGCACACGAGTTTGCGCACCTGCACGTCACGCCGCTGACCGATCCGGAAGGCGCGGTCCGTGGCCTGGTTCTCGACCGCCGGGTTCCACCACCGATCGAGGTGGACGACGTGATTTGCCGCAGTGAGGTTCAGCCCGGTTCCGCCGGCCTTCAGCGAGAGCATCATGATCGGCGGCCCGTCGTCGCCCTGGAACGATGCCACCATGTCGTCGCGCTTCTGCTTGGGGACGCCCCCGTGCAAGAAAGGTACGGGGGTACCGAAACGTTCGGCGAGATACGGCGTGACGAGGTCGCCGAATTCGCGGAACTGGGTGAACAGCAACGCTTTCTCGCCGTCCGCGACCACGGAGTCCAGGATGTCCTCGACCAGCCCCAGCTTTCCGGAGCGGTGCTGCCCGCGCCGCATCACCGTCGAACCGTCCCGCAGGAAGTGCGCCGGATGGTTACACACCTGCTTGAGTTTCGTCAGCGCCGCCAGGACGGCACCCTTGCGCTTCATGCCCTTCTTGTCCTTGATTTGCGCCATCATGTCGTCGACCACCGCCCGGTACAGCGCGGCCTGTTCGGCGGTGAGGTTGGCGCGGACCGTCATCTCGAACTTGTCCGGGAGGTCGGCGATGACCGCCGGATCGGTCTTGACGCGGCGCAACACGAACGGGGAGGTGACGGCGCGGAGCCGGGCCACCGCCGTCTCGTCCTGTTCCCGCTCGATCGGCACCACGAAACGTTTGCGGAACATCGCCTCCGAGCCCAGGATTCCCGAGTTCGCGAAATCGAGGATCGAGCGCAGCTCGTCCAGGCGGTTCTCGACCGGCGTCCCCGTCAGTGCGACGCGGTGCGCCGCCGGAATGCTGCGGGCCGCCCTCGCCTGCCCGGTCTTCGCGTTCTTGATGTGTTGCGCCTCGTCCAGAACGATCCGCCGCCAGTCCTGCTCCTTCAGTTGTGCGACGTCGCGCGCGAGCAGTGCGTACGTGGTGATCACCAGATCGCTCTGCTGCACAGCGGAAGTCAGGTCGTCGCCGCTGCGCCGCTGCGGTCCGTGATGGACGAGGACCCGCAGAGTGGGAACGAAGCGGGCCGCCTCCCGCTGCCAGTTGCCGACCACGGACATCGGGCACACGAGCAGGGTGGGCGAGGCCGCCTTCTCGTGGGCCAGCAGGGCGAGCAACTGCAGCGTCTTGCCGAGGCCCATGTCGTCGGCCAGGACCGCCCCGAGGCCGAGGCGGCTCATGAACACCAGCCAGTCGAGTCCGCGCTTCTGATACGGCCGCAGCGTGGCGTCCAGCCCCTCCGGCGTCGGCACATCCTCCGGTTTCGTGTCGCCGTCCAGCAGCGCGGCCGCCCACCCGGTCGCGGTCACCTCCTCGACAGGGAGATCGGACAGATCGTCCGCTATGAGGTCTTTCAGCAGGTCCACGATCGCCCGGTCGCCGCTGCCGTGCCGTTCCGCCACGTAGCGCGCGGCGCGGGAGAGCACCTCCTGATCGGCCCGGACCCACTCTCCGCGCAGGCGCACGAGGTCGCTCTTGGCATTGACCAGTCGATTCATTTCCGCGGCGGTGAGAACCGTGTCGCCGAGGGCCAGTTCCCAGTTGTACTGCACCAACTGGTCTTTGCCGACGGCCCGGTTCTCCGCGCTCGCCGGGGTGCTCGGCGAGCTCACCCGCAGCCGCATCGACGGCGACGCCACACTCCACGCCCGCGGCAGCAGCAGGCTGATGCCCTTCTCCTTCAACGCGACCGCACCATGCCCCACGAGGTCGATGACCACCGCGGTGGGCAGCATCAGGTCCAGACTGTCGGGATCGCTCGGGACGTCCTGCAATCGCGGATAGGCGGCGACGGCCTCGGTCAGCTTGCGGACACCGGTCTGCAGCCGGCTCGCCTCCGTGCGGTGCAGCGGAATCGGCACCGGCGCTTCGCCTTCCGGACGGAGGCACACCTGCAGCCGCCACAGCACCGTGTCCGGGTCCCACTCCCCGTCGACGTCCACGTCCTCCGGCTCGAGGAGTCTCAGCACCAGTTCGGGCTCGTCCACCTTGAGGCTGTCCCGCCACCCGTCGAGCGCGCCCGCCAGCTGGGCGGTGCCCTCGGCGAAGTGTTCACCGCGAACCAGCGCCTCGATCAGCGGGTGCTCGGCGCCGAGACCGGAATCGTCGGGGTGCCTGCCGCCGAGGACACGCCGGACCACCGGGTCGGTCAGCTCGGTGACCAGGTCGTCGAGCTGAGCGCGGGGAGTCGAACCGTGACGCTGGACCGGCGGCATCGCGACCGACAGTTCCGTGAGCCACGCACGCTGTCGTTCTCCGCCGAGCAGCCGCCACCGCGGCCACCAGCTACCCTCCGCCCGGTGCACCTCCGGCACCACCCGTCCGGCTCGAGCCCACCGCTCGATTCCCCGCGCCACGTGCGCGAGGTAGCGCAGGTCGCCGGCGATCCGAGGGTCGCGGGCCGACACCGACAGCAGGAAGTCGGTCGCATCCGGCGGCGCGAGCGCGACCGCGGCCCACTCGAGCATCTCCGGCCCCGACGGCGCCGGCATCGGAACCTTGACGTGGTGCCGGAACTTGCGAGCCAGCACCCGTCCGACCGAATCCGTCGGCTCCGGTACGGCCGAATTGCGGTCGTCGACCCACAGCATGAGACCCGAACCGGGTGTCCAGAGGCCGTGCAGCATCCACCCATCCAATCAGGCTCGACCGACACTCCGGGAAATCCCTGCTCGAGACGTGTAACCCTCGACGATGTTCCACCGATGGACGAGGTGGCGGCTGTCCACGCCGGTACTTACCGGGATCGCTGCCGTAGTTGATCGCAGTGATCGGAGGAAGACACATGGACGCGACACAGATGTTGCAGGTTCTCGTTCAACTCATCCAGGTTCTCGGACCGTTGATGGGTGGCGGAGGAGGCGGCGGAGGCACAGGTTCCCTGGGCAGCCTGTTCGGCTCCTGAGTTCGCACGAGAGGGCCCGCCGACTCCAGTTCGGCGGGCTTTCTGCGTGCCCGAATCCTGGCGCCGTCCGTGATAGGACTGTGGGCGTGAGCATGGCATACGGCTTCAGTGAATACGGCGGACCCGAGACGCAGCAGTTCTTCGACGTCCCCGTACCCTCCCCCGGCCCCGGACAACTGCTCGTCGCCGTCCATGCGGCGGGCGTCAATCCCGCCGATTGGAAGGTGCGCGCCGGAACGCGCAAGGACACCGTGCCCGTCACCCTGCCCGCGGTCCTGGGCCGGGAGGTGTCCGGTGTGGTGGCGGAGGTCGGACCCCGGGTGACCGATTTCGCGGTTGGCGACGCGGTGTTCGGCGCCACGGCGACCGGGTTCGGCGGGTACACCGAGCACACCCTCGTCAACACGGCGTCCGCGGCGCACAAGCCGGACACCGTGTCGTTCGCCGACGCGGCCACGCTGCCCGTCGCGGCGGGAACCGCGTACGACGCCCTGACCACCCTGGACCTGCCTCCCGGCAGCCGGTTGCTCGTGGTCGGCGCGGGCGGCGGCGTCGGGGTGGCGGCGCTGCAGCTGGCCGCCGCGGGAAACGTCACGGTGATCGGCGTCGCGAGCGAAAGCAAGCGGGAGGTCGTCGAATCCCTGGGCGCCACCTGGGTGGCGTCCGGCCCCGGGCTGGTCGACCGGGTGCCCGGCCCCGTCGACGCCGTCTTCGATCTCGTCGGCGGCGACTCCCTGGCCGACGCGGCACGGGTGGTCGCGGACCCGGCGGCGATCATCAGCGTCGGCGACCCGCTCGCCGCACGGGACCTCGGCGGCTCGGGAGTGGAACGCCGCCGGACGACGGCGGTCTTCACGCAGGTCGCTGCACTGGTGGCCGACGGAACTCTCGACCCGCGGGTAGCCCACCGGTTCCCGTTCGCGCACGCCGCCGACGCCCTCGCCGTGGTCGAGTCGGGCCACACGAGTGGCAAGGTCGTGATCGAGATCGGTTAGCGGGTCTGGCTTTCACCCGTTCCGAGGTAGATGCTGGAAAGACGTAGCTGCCGCCGGAAGAGTCGGGAGTCGATCATGAGCATCCTGATCCAGGTTCTCGAACAGGGGTACGCGCTCACCACCCCGTGGGAGCAACGGAAGTACGCCTTCGTCGATGCCACGCACATCGTCACGATACGACTCGACGGCCAGTCGGGTGTGTGGCTCGACGGGATGAAACACGGTGAGGCCCACAGGCTTGCGGTCACCCCCGTCGCCAGCGAGGCCATCTTCTTCCTCCTCCGCACCCTCGACCTCCTCGCGGAATGCAGGCAGAGCGGCGGTTCCTGGGTCATCGGCCACGACGGCACGCACGTGTCGTCGATCGCCGCGGTCCGGCTGCCGTTCAGCTGAACCTGTCGGGGTCCCGGTGCATACTCGTCGCGGTAGGGGGACGAGTCGCCGGGCGCCCGGGGGGACGCATGAGAATTCTGTACGCGACCGTGGTGCTGGCCACGGTGTTGTCGATCTGCGGTTGCGGGGTGTCGCTACTCGACCTGAGCGGCCCCGGTCCGGCGCCGGGGAGCCCGTCCCGCGCGGTCGTCGAGGAGTTGCTCGGCCGGGTCGCGACGGTCGCCTCCCGGCCCCACCCCGGCGGGTACGAGCGCGGGTGCTCCGGCAGCGAGTCGTGTGTGTTCGGTCCAGCCTGGACCGATGATCAGGACGCGACGGGCGGTCACGACGGGTGCGACACCCGCAACAACGTTCTCGCGCTCGATCTCCGTTCGGTGGCGTTTCGCGAGGGCACCCGCGACTGTGTGGTGCTGAGCGGGGTCCTCGCCGATCCGTACTCCGGCGACGTGCTCCCGTTCGACCGGGCCGATGCGAAAGCCGTTCAGATCGACCACGTCTACCCGCTGGCGGCGGCGTGGGACATGGGCGCGTCGACGTGGCCGGCCGCGCGCCGTCTCCGGTTCGCCAACGACGTTGCGTTCAACCTGCTGGCGGTCAACGGTGCCGACAATCAGGACAAGGGCGATCAGACCCCGCAGGACTGGCTGCCGCCGAATCCCGCGTATCACTGCTTCTACGCGGGCAAGTACCTGTCGGTGGCGGTGGAGTACGAACTTCCGGTAACGCTGGCCGACCGCGACACGCTCGCCGAGGTGGCGGAACGGTGTCCATGAGGGCGTCAGGCGACGGTGAAGGAACGGGTGTGCCAGCCGGTGGCACCACCCGGGATCGGCGGCGTCCGCTCCTCGACCTGCACGTTGCCGTCCAGATCCGTGGCTCGCACCTGGAGGGTGTGCAGACCGGACGTGGCCTGCCACTCCCAGATCCACTGCCGCCAGGTGTCGACGGTGTACTGCGGGGCGAGGGTCGCGGTCTGCCACTGCCCGTTGTCGACCCGCACCTCCACCTTCTCGATTCCACGGTGCTGTGCCCAGGCGGTTCCCGCGACGAGGACCGACCCGGGGGCGGTAGGCGCGAACGGGGCAGGCACATCGATCCGGGAAGCCGTCTTGATCGGCCCCCGCGCGGACCATCCCCGCTTCGTCCAGTAGGCCTCCGCCTTGTCGAAGCGCGTGAATTCCCAATCGACCACCCACTTGGTGGCCGATACGTAGCCGTACAGACCGGGGACGACCTGCCGCACCGGGTAGCCGTGCTCGAACGGCAACGGCTGACCGTTCATCGCCACCGCGAGGATCGCGTCGCGGCCGTCCCGCAAGACCTCGACCGGGGTGCCTGCCGTGAAGCCGTCGCTGCTCGTGGACAGCAGCATGTCGGCGTCGGGGTGGATCCCGACCTCGTCGAGAATGTTCTTGATCGGGTAGCCGATCCAGGTGGCGTTGCCGGCGAGGTTTCCGCCGACCTCGTTGGAGACGCACGTCATCGTGATCACCCGTTCGATCGGCGTCCTCGCGATCAGGTCGTCCCAGTTCAGCGTGAGCTCGCGGGCCACCATGCCGTGGATGCGCAGTTGCCAGTCGCCGGTGGTCAACCGCGGGACCCGCAGCGCGGTGTCGATCCGGTAGAACTCGTCGTTCGACGTGATGAAGGGGGTGGCTCCCCGCACTGCGATGTCGGTGCCCGCCGCGATCGGGGTCGCCTTGTCGGTCACGTCGGGGACCGCGAACGCGCGACGGTTGTCCAGGGCTTCCGCAGCCTGCTGCCCGAGATACCGACCGGCTGCTCCCGCCGCCGCGGCGGCTGCGGCCGCGGCGGCGGCAATCAGCAGGAACGTGCGGCGCGGCAACCACGAATCCTCGGCGTCGGAATCCTGGGGTGCCTGCGCGGTGGCGGTCAGCACCCGCAGAACGGCGATCCCGGCGACCACACCCACCACGGTCGGCAGGGCGTACAGCCACGTGGCGCTCGGCCGCTGCGTCGCGGCGAAGACCCCCACCAGACCGAGGGCCGCCAGGATCGCGCTGCCGAACGGGGCGCGGGGACGCTCGACGATGCCCGCGATCGCGGCGAGGAGCACGATGAGGATCGTCATGCCGACGAACAGAGCGGGTTTGTCGTTGGTGCCGAACGTGTGGATCGCGAACTCGCGGGCCCAGGCAGGACTGCGGTCCACCGTCGTCGATCCGACCGCGTAGAACGGCGACGAGTTCGGGTCGATCAGCGCCGACAGCAGTTCGCCCACCCCGAGCACCACGCCGGCGGCGATCACTCCGGCGAGCGCGCGGGAGAACAGGTGCCGCCGCCTCCGGGGCGTCCTCGCCGCGTCGTGCCGGTCACCGATCGTCGTTGTCATCGCAGCCCTGCTCCTTTGCCGTCGTCACCGTGTATTCGAAGCTGAGAACGCGCACGGATGGGAGCCCCCCACTAGTATTTACCGGATGAACCAGCTCGACAAAGACACCCGTCTCTGCATCTCGCTCTCCGGCCGACCGAGCAACATCGGCACCCGATTTCACAATTTCCTGTACAGCGAGCTGGGCCTCAATTACGTCTACAAAGCGTTCACCACCACCGACCTCCAGGCCGCGGTCGGCGGCATCCGCGCGCTCGGAATCCGCGGCGCCGGTGTGTCGATGCCGTTCAAGGAACAGATCATCGAGTACGTCGACGTGATGCACGAATCGGCGTCGGTCATCGAGTCCGTCAACACGGTGGTCAACGAGGACGGCGTGCTGCATGCCTACAACACCGATTACCAGGCGATCGCGAACCTGTTGCGGGACAATGCGTTACCGCACTCCCTGTCGGTAGCAGTCGCCGGGAGCGGCGGCATGGCCAAAGCCGTGGTCGCCGCCGTGCGCGACTACGGATTCACCGACGTCACCGTGATTGCGCGCAACGAAAGTACCGGCCGGGCGATCGCGCAGCAGTACGGATTCGGTTGGCAACCCGAACTCGGCGCGGCACGGCCGGGCCTGCTGATCAATGCCACTCCCGTCGGCATGGCGGGCGGTCCCGAGGCGGAGGACCTCGCGTTCGCACTCGACGCGATCGACGCGGCAGACGCCGTGTTCGACGTGGTCGCGATGCCCGCCGCGACGCCGCTGATCCGCGCCGCGGCCGAGCGCCACAAGACGGTCATCACCGGCGCCGAGGTCATCGCACTGCAGGCCGCAGAACAGTTCGTCCTCTACACCGGCGTGCGCCCGTCCCCCGACGAGATCCGCCGAGCCTCCGAGTATTCGCGGTCGTGAAGTAAGCACGGGCGAGACACGTTGACCTCCTCCCGGTGCTGATTGCCGAAGTGGCAGTACACGGTTGGGCCGCAATCGCGAGCAGCGAGACTCGCGTGACCGACTGCGTCGTCACGGTGCGGCGGCCGCACCGACAGGCGCGACGACCCCTTCGATCCAGAATCTGGATCGATTCAATTTTAGGTCTTGACACCTCTTGTGACCCCTGTCACGATTCTCTATACGGAATCATTATTTCGCATTGTGGAAGAAGGGTCGCCATGGTTCTCGATGTAGGACTCCAACGATTCAACGAGGCACCACACTCCGAGGCAACGGCATGGGCCAGGGTCTGCCTGGACATTCCCCGGTGGGCAGACGAACTCGTCTCCGCCCGGCCGTATCTCGATCGCGCCGCACTCCTCGCCGCGGCGAGGACGGGCGCCGGACCGCTCACCGCGGCCGAGATAGAGCAGGCTCTCGCCCACCATCCTCGAATCGGTGAACCCCCGGGCGGCGACGACCGCGAGGCGCACCTGGCACGCTCGGAACAGGCCGGCCTCGATTCGTCCGACGTGGCAACGCAGCAGCAGCTCAGCGACGGCAATCGCGCCTACGAGGACAAGTTCGGCCGGGTGTTCCTCGTCCGGGCCGCCGGCCGCACCTCGTCCGACATCCTCACCGCGCTCGATCAGCGACTTCGCAACGACGAGGACCGCGAATTGACCGTGGTCGCAGAGGAACTGCGCGACATAGCCGCACTCCGGCTCGCGGGAATGCTGGACGCATGAGCGCCGTCAGTCAGGTCACCACCCATGTCCTGGACGCCGCCGAGGGCATACCGGCGCACGACGTGCCGGTCTCGCTGTCCGTTCTCCGCGACACCGGGTGGGACACCGTCGCCGACGGCGTCACCGACCACGACGGCCGCGTCACGACTCTGGGCCCCGCCCGACTCGAACCCGGCACCTACCGGATCGTCTTCGACACCGGACGCTACTTCTCCGCGAAGGGACGTCCGACGTTCTACCCGGACATCACCATCACGTTCGCCCTGACCGACAGCGAACAGCACTATCACGTACCCGTCCTACTCAGCCCGTTCGCATACTCGACCTACCGAGGGAGCTAAATCATGAGCAAGATCGTGCTCGGCCAGAACCAGTACGGCAAGGCGGAGGTCCGGTTGGTCAAGATCACCCGCGACACCCAGCGGCACGAGATCGAGGACGTCAGCGTCACCTCTCAGCTTCGCGGCGACCTCGACGCGGTGCACACCGAGGGCGACAACTCGCACGTCGTGGCCACCGACACACAGAAGAACACGGTGTACGCCTTCGCCCGCGACGGCATCGGATCGATCGAGAAGTTCGCGATGCGACTCGGACGGCACTTCACCGGAGAGTTCGACTGGATCACGGGCGGCCGATGGGAGATCGAGCAGTATTCGTGGGCGCGGATCCCGGTCGACGGCAAAGGACACGACCACTCGTTCGTCCGGTCCAGTGACGAGAGACGCAACACCGTGGTCACCATCGACGGCAATCAGACCTGGATCGTGTCCGGACTCAGCAACATGGTGGTGTTGAAGTCGACGGGTTCCGAGTTCCGCGGATACCCGAAGGACAAGTACACGACCCTGCAGGAGACGTCCGATCGCATCCTCGCCACCTCGGTCAGCGCGCGGTGGCGGTACCTCACCACCGACGTCGATTTCGACAAGATCTTCGACAACGTGCGGTCCACCATGCTGGAGACCTTCGCAACCACACACTCACTCGCCTTGCAGCAGTCGCTGTTCCAGATGGGTTCGGCAGTACTCGAGGCTCATCCAGAGATCGCCGAAGTGAAGTTCTCGATGCCGAACAAGCATCACTTCCTCGTCGACCTGGAGCCGTTCGGCCTCGACAATCCCGGCGAGGTGTTCTTCGCAGCCGACCGACCCTACGGGTTGATCGAGGCGACCGTCGAACGCGAGGACGCTCCCGACGCCGGCCGCGCCTGGGATTCCGTTCCCGGATTCTGCTAGGGGCACAGCCATGAAGCGGATCGGACATCGGGTTGCCGGGACAGCGGGACCCGAAGACGAGCGGTTGCCGCTCGGAAAGTCGTACGTGTACGGGTTGCAGCACATCCTGACCATGTACGGCGGAGTGATCGCGCCTCCCCTGATCGTCGGCGGCGCCGCCGGACTGACCGGCGTCGAGATCGGACTGCTCGTGTCCGCGGCGCTGTTCGTCAGCGGCGCGGCCACCCTCCTGCAGACCCTGGGAATTCCGTATTTCGGAGCGAAGCTGCCACTGGTGCAGGGTATTTCCTTCGCCTCGGTGTCCACGATGGTGGCGGTCGCGAGCGGTCCGGGCGGGCTCCGCTCGATCTTCGGGGCCATCATGATCGCCGGCGTGATCGGTTTGTTGATCAGCCCCTTCTTCTGCAAGATCGTGCGCTATTTTCCGGCCGTCGTCACCGGGTCGATCATCACGGTCATCGGCATCTCGCTCCTTCCCGTCGCGGTGCGCTGGGCGATGGGCGGCAATGCCAAGGCCCCGGATTGGGGGTCGATGTCCAACATCGGCCTCGCCGGCTTCAGCCTGTTCGTCGTGCTCCTGGTGAGCCGCCTCGTCCAGGGAACTTTGTCCCGGCTGTCCATCCTGATCGGCATCGTGGTGGGCACCGCGTTTGCCGCGCTGATCGGCAAGGCCGACTTCGGCGCCGTCGGGAAGGGCGCGATCTTCGAACTCCCGCAGGTGTTCTCGTTCGGCACGCCGCTGTTCCAGATCGGCGCGATCATCTCCATGACGGTGGTGATCCTCGTCATCATGACCGAGACGACAGCCGACATCCTCGCGGTCGGCGAGATCGTGGGAACGAAGGTCGATGCCCGGCGGGTCGGCGACGGACTCCGCGCCGACATGCTCGCCACCACCGTGGCGCCGGTGTTCGGGACGTTTCCGGCCAGTGCGTTCGCGCAGAACGTCGGGCTCGTCGCGATCACGGGAATCAAGAGCAGATACGTGGTCGCGGCCGGCGGTTCGGTTCTGTTCGCTCTCGGGCTGTTTCCCATCCTGGGGCGGCTGGTGGCCTCCGTGCCGCTGCCCGTCCTCGGCGGTGCGGGCATCGTCCTCTTCGGTTCGGTGGCAGCGAGCGGTATCCGGACACTGTCCAAGGTGTCGTACGACGGCAACCTCAACCTGGTGATCGTCGCGGTGGCCCTGGGGTTCGGTGTCATTCCGATCGCGGTCCCGGAGTTCTACTCCGCCTTTCCGGAATGGGTGCACATCGTCTTCGACTCGGGCATCAGCGCAGCGAGCATCGTCGCGGTCGTGCTGAACATCCTGTTCAACGAGATCAAGATCGGGAACAGACCCACTCCCTCGGTGGTCTCGGCGGCGCCTCCCGTCCTCGTCGACCGCGCCGAGGTAGCGGATCGTCCGGAGGCGTCCGCGCCCACCTCCGCCGTGCGCAACGACTGAATCTCCGAGATCACCCCACCGCGCCGCGCAGCAGAGACGCCATCCGCGCGTCGAACGCGACGAACAGGATCCGCGCAATTCCGGCGTCCGACTCGCGGACGGCACCGACCGCCTGACGGACGGCGTCGTCCGCGGGCCAGCCGTACACCCCGGACGAGATCAGCGGGAACGCGACGGACTGCGCACCGAGGTCGGAGGCCACCGCCAGGCTGCTGGTGTAGGCGCTGCGCAAGGTTGCCGACCGATCGTCCGAGGCGGAATACACGGGGCCGACCGTGTGGATCACCCAGCGCGCGGGCAGGCGGCCCGCCGTCGTCGCGACCGCCTGTCCCGCCGGAAGCCCGTCCTGCAGCGTGGTGGCCCGCAGTTGCCGGCATTCGGCGAGGATCTCGGGCCCACCGGCCCGGTGGATGGCGCCGTCCACACCCCCGCCGCCGAGCAGCCCGGAGTTGGCGGCGTTGACGATCGCGTCGACCTCGACCGTCGTGATGTCGCCCTGCACGATCTCGATGGTGGTCATCTCCCCATTATCGCCGCGAGCCGACGGCGACCCGCACGATCAGACCGGCGATCAGCGCCCAGAACGCCGATCCGATTCCGAGGATGGCGACGCCCGAGGCGGCGATGAGGAAGGTGACGACGGCACCTTCCCGTTCCCGGACGTCGTCGAGGGCGGAGGTCAGAGCCCCACCGAGCGTGCCGAGGAGGGCGAGACCGGCGACCGCCTCCACCACCCCTTCGGGCGCCGCCGCGATGAGTGTGGCCACCGCGGCGGAACAGGCCGCGAGCACCAGGTAGGCCCATCCCGCCGTGAACGCCGCGACCCACCGCCTCCGGGGGTCGGGGTGGGCGGACGGCGCGGCGGCGAGGGCGGCGCTGATGGCGGCGAGGTTGATCGCGTGGCCACCGGCGGGCGCACCCACCAAAGTTCCGACTCCGGTCACCAGCATCGCCGGCCGCCACGGCACCCGATAGCCGAACGAGTTCATCACCGCGGTCCCGGGAATGTTCTGGGACGCCATCGTCACGATGTACAGCGGGACGGCGATCCCGATCATCGCCTGCCACGTCCACGCCGGTGCGGTGACGTCCACCGACGGCAGCAACGCCGTGGTGTCGAGTTCGCCGCCGCCGGTGACGAGTCCGATCGCGATCACGACACCCGCGGCCGCGAACGCCGCCGGCACCGCCCACCGCGGCGAGTACCGCTGCAGAACCAGCCACACCAAGACCACGGGGGCGACGGCCAGCGGTGCGTCACGCAGCGCGAGCACCGGCGCCAGGCACAGCGGCAACAGCACTCCCGCGAGCATCGCCTGCGCCAACGCGGACGGGATGGCCGCAATGAGCCTGCCCAGCCGCGGCCACAGCCCGGTGAGGATCACCGCCGCCCCCACGACGGCGAACGCGCCGACCGCCGCGGGCCAGCCGCCGCTCACCGTTCCCGCACCGGCGAGGAGAGCGGCACCCGGTGTGGACCACGCCAGTGTGATCGGCATGCGATAGTGCCGCGACAGCCACAACATCCCCAGCGCCTGCGTCACACACAACGCCAGCAGTCCCGACGCGGCCTGGGCGGAGTTCGCGCCCACCGCAGTCAATCCGGTGAGCACCACCGCGAACGAACTGGTGAAGCCCACCAGCGCAGTGACGATTCCGGCACTGATCGGCTGGGCGGCGGAACCGGGTGAACGCACGGCGCTGTCGGGCACAGACATAGGACGCGATTCTGCCCGATGTGAGGTCCGGTCGATCCGGGGCATTAGGGTCGGGGCGGTGAACCACGACGAGGCCCCCGCGCTGCCGACCGCCGCCGACTTCCCTGCCCTGTGGCCGGTCCCGACCCGCTGGGAGGACAACGACCACTATGGGCACGTCAACAACGTCACGTACTACTCGTACTTCGACACGGCCGTCAACGGCTGGCTGATCGCCACGACCGGCACCGACATCCGGGACCTGCCCGCCATCGGTGTGGTCGCCGAGACGTCCTGCAAGTACATCAGCGAACTGACGTTCCCGGAACAATTGCAGGTGGGGTTGTCCGTCGAGCGGCTGGGCGCCCGCAGCATCGTGTACGCGCTCGCGATCTTCCGCGAGAACGACGACGCGCTCGATCTCGCGGCTCTCGGCCGCTTCGTCCACGTCTATGTGGACGCGAAAACCCGGAAGCCGGTACCGATCCCCGCCGAAATTCGCAGCGCTGCAACCCTACTGGTGGTACCGGACGCCGTCTGAGCGTCCGGTACCGTTCAGCGATTCAGCGCAGGCCCTCGGCCTCCGCCGTGGCCACCGCCCGGGCGATGATCCCGTCGATCAGCGCGACCGTGGGCGCACCGGTCTCGGCCGTGTTCCGGGGGTCGTCGCTCACGCGGCGCAGTACGCCCTCGGCGATGATCGCCAGCTTCCACAGCGCCAGGACGTGCCAGTACCCCACGTGCGTGACATCGCGGTTCGTGTGGTGGACGTACGCCTCCACCAGGTCGGCCCGGGTGGGGAATCCCTCGAGCGTGGAGGCGGGGAACGGTCCGGCGTCCTCGTCGCCCGCCTCGGGCCAGTAGGCCAGCAACGCGCCGACGTCGGCGAGGGGGTCGCCGAGTGTGCACAGCTCCCAGTCGACCACCGCGACCACCTCCCCCTCCTCTGGTGAGGTGATGACGTTGCTCAGGTGAAAATCGCCGTGCACCAACGTCAGTTCGGTCTGCTCCGGGGTGTTGCGCTCGAGTATGCCCGCCAGGTCTTCGATCGCCGGAACGTCACGGGTCCGGGACTTCTCCCATTGGTCCTTCCAGCGCTTCAACTGCCTTGCCGCGTAAGGCTTGTGACTGGCCAGATCCTCCAGCCCGGCGTCCGCGAGATCGACCGCATGGATCTTCGCGAGAGCCTTCGGCATCGCGAGCCCGACCGCATTCCTCTGCTCGGGAGTCAGCTTCTTTGCCACGCCGATACTGTCGATCACCACCCCCGCGACGTAACTCATCAGCACGAGTGGCGCATCCGTGACCTCCGGATCGTCGGTGAGCCCGAGGATCTTCGGCACCGGAACGTCGGATCCCTGGAGAGAGGACAGAATCCGATGTTCGCGGACCACGTCGTGCGCCGACGCGAGCAGATGTCCGAGCGGTGGCCGCCGCAGCACCCACCGTCCACCACCCGCATCGCTGACCGCGTACGTGAGATTCGATTGACCGTTCCCGATCCTCTCGAAGCTCAGCGGTGCGATCGCTCCCACACCGAGTCCGGCAATCCACGCGGAAACGGCATCCTCGTTCAGCCCCACAGCATTCACGCGCTCGATGCTAACCGCTCGGGAGCCCGATGCGGAGGGAACGGGTCCGCACCGCAGGTCGCGGCCCTAGGGTGGCAACAGTGAGGCCGATTCGGCCGGAACGGGAGGGACGGACGTGGAAGTTTTCCTCATCGTGTGTGGCGTGCTCCTCGCCGTGAGCGCCGTCGCCGTGAGCATCCCCAAGCTGAGACTGAAGGGAACCGCGTGGACGGGCCTGCGGGCGCGGGGCCTGAGCGGGCAACAGGTCCGGCTGATCGGCGTGGCGGAACTCGCCGGCGGCGTCGGCGTTCTCGTCGGCCTGTACTGGACTCCGCTGGGAGTGATCGCGACGGTGGCGCTGCTGATTCTCCTCCTGTGCGCTATCGCCTTTCACGTCCGGAACGGCGACTACGGCAACCCCGATACGCGGGCGGTCGCGATGCCCGCGGTCTATCTCGCGGTGCTCGCCGTCCTGGCGTCGATCGGGTTCGTGTTCGCGGGCTGACCGGGGCTCACGGATCATTGCAGCGACAACTATGTGCCGGTGGTGTCCGGACTGGTCATTAGACGCAGCGTGACAGCCGCGGCATGCCCGAAACTGGGCAAAGTGCTCGAGGTCGACGGTGCCACTTGCGCACTTCGCGTTCCCGTGGATGCTGTGAAGTAGGACACACACATGCCCTACCGCACGTCTCCCACGAACCCACAAGGTTCACGGACTCGACAACGCGAGGTGAATCCGATGGTCGACACGATTGCCTATCCGGTCCAGCTCATCCAGCCGGACGGCCGACGGGTCTTCAGACCCGACTACACGAGCCTGGTCCGCGACATCGGACCCGACCAACTGCGCGACCTCTACGAGGATCTCGTGGTCGCGCGTCGGATGGATGTCGAGGCCGTGGCCCTGCAACGGCAGGGCGAACTGGGACTCTGGGCGCCCCTGCTCGGTCAGGAAGCCGCACAGGTCGGCTCCGCCCGCGCCCTCCGCCCCGACGACTACGCGTTCATCAGCTACCGCGAACACGCCGTCGCCTACTGCCGGGGCGTCGACCCGGGCGTGATGACCCGCATGTGGCGGGGCTGCGCCCATTTTGCCTGGGATCCGAGTTCCGTGAACGTGACGAATCCCGCGATCGTCGTCGGCTCACAGGGGCTACACGCCACCGGATACGCCATGGGCGCCCACCTGGACGGCGCGGAAATCGCGACGATCGCCTACTTCGGCGACGGCGCCACCAGTCAGGGCGACATCGCCGAAGCCCTCGGATTCTCGATGAGCTTCAACGCACCGGTCGTATTCTTCTGCCAGAACAACCAGTTCGCGATCAGCGAACCCGTCCACCTGCAGAGTCCCGTCCCCATCGCGCAGCGCGCCGCCGGATACGGCATGCCCGCCGTCCGGGTGGACGGCAACGACGTCCTCGCGGTCCTCGCGGTCACCCGCCAGGCCACCCAGCGAGCCCGCGAAGGCAGTGGGCCGACGTTCATCGAGGCCGTCACCTACCGGATGGGCCCCCACACCACGTCGGACGATCCCACCCGCTATCGGGCGGCAGCCGAGACTGAAGTCTGGAAGGCGCGCGACCCGATCGACCGGATCCGGCGGCTCCTCGACCGGGAAGACCTGCTCGACGACGTGTTCCTCGCCCGGGTCCAGGCCACCGCCGACGACGTCGCGGCCCGGTTGCGGTCCGGAACCGTCGAGGCGCCGGACCCCGCGCCGCTCGACCTGTTCGAGCACGTGTATTCCACCGACCACCCGCTCATCGACGAGGAACGCGAGCAGTACGCGGCGTACCTCGCAGGCTTCGCAGGCATCGAGGAGGCACTGTCATGACCACCACCACGCTGTCATTCGGCGCCGCGCTCAACGCAGGCCTGCGACGCGCACTCGAACACGATCGCAAGGTCGTGATCATGGGTGAGGACGTCGGACGCCTCGGCGGGGTCTTCCGCGTCACCGACACACTGCAGAAGGATTTCGGCGACAACCGGGTCATCGACACCCCTCTCGCCGAATCGGGGATCATCGGCGCCGCATTCGGCATGGCCCTGCGCGGCTACCGGCCGGTCTGCGAAATCCAGTTCGACGGGTTCGTCTATCCCGCATTCGACCAGATCGTGTCGCAGGTGGCCAAGATTCATTACCGCACGCAGGGCCGGGTCACCGCGCCGCTCACCATCCGGATCCCCTACGGCGGTGGCATCGGCGCGGTCGAGCATCATTCGGAATCCCCGGAGGCATACTTCGCCCACACCGCTGGACTGCGCGTCGTCACTCCCAGCAACCCGGCGGACGCGTTCCACATGATCCAGCAGTCCGTCGCGTCGGACGACCCGGTGATCTTCTTCGAACCGAAGCGGCGGTACTGGGACAAGGCCGACTTCGACGTGGACGCCGAACCGGACCTGCCGCTGCACCGGGCGCGGGTGGCGCGGGAGGGCACCGACGCCACGATCGTCGCGTACGGTTCCGTCGTGCCGACGGCCCTGTCGGCAGCGGCCGTCGCCGACGACGAGGGCCACTCCCTCGAGGTGATCGACCTGCGATCCCTGTCCCCGATCGACTTCGACACCATCGAGCAGTCGGTCCGCAAGACCGGACGGCTCGTCGTCGCGCACGAGGCATCGACGTTCGCCGGTCTGGGTGCGGAGATCGCCGCCCGCATCTCCGAGCGGTGCTTCTACCAACTGGACGCGCCGGTTCTGCGGGTCGGCGGATTCGACGTTCCGTATCCGCCGGCGAAGCTGGAATCGCACCATTTGCCCGACGCCGATCGCCTGCTCGACGCCGTCGATCGCAGCCTCGCGGCCTGATCCCACTCATCGCACGAGAGGAGCCGACCGGTGGCGCACGAATTCCGCCTACCCGATCTCGGCGAGGGGCTGACGGAGGCCGAACTGGTCTCCTGGGCCGTCGACGTGGGCCAGACGATCGCACTCAATCAGGTCATCGGTGAAGTCGAGACGGCGAAGGCGCTCGTCGAGTTGCCCTCGCCGTACGCGGGTGTGGTGGAGGAGTTGCTGGTGTCGCCGGGCACGACGGTGCCGGTGGGCACTCCGATCATCCGGATCACCACGGATGCGGGCACCGAGGAACCGCCCGCGCGCACACCCGTTCTGGTTGGGTACGGGCCCGGAGCCCCGGCCGCGAGCAAGCGTGCCCGGCGGAAAACGGTGACCGCACCGGAGGCCGGCGCCGTACCGGACCGCCGGCGGCCCGATGCCTCGCCGGCGGCGCGGGCGGCTGCCCGCGAACTCGGAATCGACCTCGACCTGATAGCGGGAACGGGGCCGTCCGGCGCCGTCACGCGGAGCGACGTGGAAGCCCGGACGGGTTCGGCCCGGCCGGACACACCGCCGGCACCGGAGTCGCCGCAGTCACCGGAGCGCGAGACCCGCACCCCGATCCGGAGCGTCCGGAAGCAGACCGCGGACGCGATGGTGCGCAGCGCGTTCACGGCCCCGCACGTCACCGAATTCGTGACCGTCGACGTCACGCGTTCGATGGAACTGCTCGACCGCCTGCGCGAGCTCCCCGAATTCGAGGGGCTGTCGGTGACACCGCTGACCCTGGTCGCGAAGGCGATGGTCGTCGCGTTGCGCGAGAACCCGAGCCTCAACGCCTCGTGGGACGGCGAGCATCAGGAGATCGTCACCAAGCACTACGTCAATCTCGGCATCGCCGCGGCGACGCCCCGCGGGCTGGTGGTCCCCAATGTGAAGGAGGCGCAGACCCTGAGCCTGCTCGAACTGTGCCGGGCGATCACCGAATTGACCGCGACCGCCCGCAGCGGCCGGGCCACGCCCGCGCAACTCACCGGCGGCACCGCGTCGATCACCAACGTGGGGGTGTTCGGCGTCGACGCGGGCACACCCATTCTCAATCCCGGCGAGTCGGCCATTCTCTGCCTGGGCAGCGTCACCAGGAGACCGTGGGTGCACGAGGACGAACTGGCGGTGCGGTGGGTCACCACCCTGAGCGTGTCGTTCGATCACCGGGTGGTCGACGGCGAGCAGGGGTCGAGGTTCCTGGCGTCCGTCGCCGGCATGTTGCACGACCCCGCCTCGCTGCTCGCGCACCTCTGATCCTCGGTACGTTTGATCGGTGAGCACTCCCCGAGCGTCCCCGGTCGACACGCGCGAACCGGTGGCCGCGCCGCTCCGTCGGGCCCGCGCCGGAACCTTCGGGATCTTCGGGATCAACGGGTTCCTGCTCGGCATGTGGGTCGTGCACATTCCGGCGATCGAGCACCGGACCGGGATCAGCCACTCCACCTTGGGTTCGCTGCTGCTCCTGCTGGCGGTCGGTGCGATCGGCGGCATGCAACTCAGCGGCCCACTGGCCGACCGGTTCGGCAGCAAACGGCTGGTGATCGTCGCCGGACTCGCACTGTCCGTGGCGACCGTGGGTCCCGGGCTGGCGTCCGGCGCCTGGCAACTCGGTCTCGCCCTCCTCGTGTTCGGATTCGCCAACGGCGCACTGGACGTGTCGATGAACTCGCAGGCCGTCGAAGTCGAGCAGCGGTATCGACGACCCATCATGTCGGCGTTCCACGCCCTGTTCTCCGTCGGCGGAGTCGCCGGATCCCTCCTCGGAGCGGCGACGCTCGCCGCAGGGTGGGCACCGCTGACGGCGCTGCTCGTCGCCGGCGGCATCGGCGTCGTCACCGTCGCCGCGGGTTCGCGACGGCTGATGGCGGATCGACCGCGGTCCCGGCACGGGACCGCGCCCGCCGAACAGGCCCACGGGCGATTGTCCGCGCAGGTCCTCGCGCTCGGAGGCGTCGCCTTCGTCCTCATGCTGTCGGAGGGTGTCGCGAACGACTGGAGCACCCTGCAGGTCAAGGAACACCTCGGTACATCGGATTCCGTCGCCGCCCTCGCGTTCGGCGCCTTCTCGGTGATGATGACCGTGGGCCGGTTCACCGCGGACCGTGTGAGCAGCGCGCTCGGCCCCGTCGCCGTCGTCCGCTACGGCACCCTGGTCGCGGCCCTCGGCATGCTGCTCGTCCTCGTATCCGGACTGCTCCCGCTCACGATCGCCGGCTGGGCGCTGTTCGGCCTGGGACTGTCGGGCTGCGTCCCGCAGATCTTCACGGCCGCGGGCAACCTCGGCTCAGGTTCGGCCGGCACCAACATGTCGCGGGTGGTCGGTCTGGGATACGTCGGATTCCTCGCCGGCCCGGCCACCATCGGGTGGATCACCCAGGTGGTTCCGCTCACCGTCGCGATGGTGGTGCCGCTGGTCTGCGTGCTGATCGCCGCCACGTTCGCGGGCGTGGTCCGGCGCGCCTGACGCTCAGGCCACCGCGCCATACCTGAGCATCATTTCGTGGTCCTCGTGATCGAGGATGTGACAGTGCCAGACGTAGCCCTGCAGCGCATGCGGGCCGTCGCACGCGTGTCCGTGGGCGCCGTCTGATCCGCGCCCGAGCGTCACGTCCCGGTAGACGTCCGGGCGTGATGTCGAAGGGGAACGCGCACGCCGACCCGACGGACACCGCGCCCCACCCACCCCCGAGCGCCACCGCACGCAGGAACGATCGGCGCGACGCTCGGCGCACGACGTCGACCGTTCACCGACCTCACAGTGGCCTCTCATGGATCGTTCAGCGTCGGTTGGCACACTGTGTGTCGTGACCGAATCGACTAGCAGGCTGCGTCGCAGTGTTCGCCGCCTCGCCTTCGCCGCGGCGGGTGTGGTGGCACTGTGCGCGCTGTACCTCATCCGCCCCGAATCGTCGGCTCTCGTGCTCCCGGAGGCACTCCGACCCGTCGCCGAACCCGTGATCCAGGCGATCGACGTCACCACGGTGCTCGCAGCGACCGTCATCCTCGCCATCGTCGCGGCGATGCGAAAACTTTCGTACGGCATGGGCGCGGTGCTGGTGCTCTGCATCGGAGCCAATCTCACCAGTGCAGCGATCCGGGCCTGGGAGGCGGACGCCCCGTCCGTGCTCCTGCCGAGCGGGCACGTCGTCGCGATCACCGCGCTGTACGGTTCGGCGCTGCTGGTGTCGGCTCCGCGGTTCCGGCCCGTCATCGCGGGCCTCGGTTTCGCCGTCGTACTCGGTGTCGCGGGCGCTGCCGCGCTCGTCGAACCGATCGGCGTCCTCGGTCTCGCGGCCGCCGTAATCATCGCGGCGATCTGGTGGGCGCTGGCGTCCACCCTGATGCTCTACTCCCCCGTCGCCGCCGAACGCGAAGAGCGCCGGCCCGACACCGCGGCCATCGCCTTCTCGCGGCACCGCGGCAGTCTGCGGCTGTAGGCGGCTCCGCCGCCCGTGCGCCTTTTTGGTAGCTGCTGCTACCAGAAAGGCGCACGAGCCCGGAGGGCCTACAGCGCTTTGAGTTCTTCGGTGACCTCGGCGACCGACTTCTTCGCGTCCCCGAACAGCATCGAGGTGGTGTCGGCGAAGAACAGCGGGTTGTCGATGCCGGCGAACCCGGAGTTCATCGACCGCTTGAGCACGATCACCGACTTCGACTGATCCACGTTCAGGATCGGCATCCCGTGAATCGGCGACGACGGATCGTTCCGCGCGGCCGGGTTGGTGACATCGTTCGCACCGATCACCAGGGTGACGTCGGTGCGAGCGAACTCGTCGTTGATGTCGTCCATTTCCTTCATCGCGTCGTACTCGACGTCGGCCTCGGCGAGCAGCACGTTCATGTGCCCGGGCATCCGGCCGGCGACCGGGTGGATCGCGTACTTGACCTCCACACCCTTCGACTCGAGCAACTTGGCCATGTCCTTGACCGCGTGCTGCGCCTGGGCCACCGCCAACCCGTACCCGGGAACGACGATGACCTGGTTGGCGTACGCCATCTGGATCGCCG
Source organism: Rhodococcus sp. 4CII (assembly GCF_014256275.1). NCBI lineage: Bacteria > Bacillati > Actinomycetota > Actinomycetes > Mycobacteriales > Nocardiaceae > Rhodococcus > Rhodococcus sp. 4CII. Next base: position 6,038,805 of record NZ_JACCFE010000002.1, on the reverse strand, counting down.
CGTCCGCCGCCGAGGTGGACTTCGCCGTCTTGATGGTGCCGTCGCCGACCGCCGCCGCCGCACCGCCGCCGCCGAACCCACCGGCCACGATCGCCGGGATGGACCGGTTCATCGCCTTCGCCATCAGGTTGGTCAGGATCGAACCCGAGGCGCCGACGATCATGCCGGCCACGATCATGGCCTGGTTATTGAGTGCCAGACCGGCGGCCGCCGCGGACAGACCGGTGAGCGCGTTGAGCAGGGAGATCACCACGGGCATGTCGGCGCCGCCGATCGGCAGCACCACCATCAACCCGAGCACCGCCGCCAAAACCAGGACTCCGACGATCCACCACTGGCTGGTGGGTGCGGTCGGGTCGATGGCCTTGATCCCGATGGCCACCGCCAACGCGACCGCCCCGATCAGCAGCAGCGCGTTGAGTGGTTGCTGCAACCGGCCGATGCCGATCGGCCGGCCCGGCAGGGTTTCCTGCAGCTTGAGGAATGCGATCACCGATCCCCAGAAGGAGATCGACCCGATGATCGCCGCGAACAGCGAGGCGATCACGATGTGCACCGTCGGCGACTGTCCGTGCGTGAACGCGGTGAACCCGTCCGAGTCGAGGAATTCGGCGTAGGCGATCAGGGCGACGGTGCCGCCGCCGACGCCGTTGAACAACGCCACCAGCTGCGGCATCGCGGTCATCTTCGTCCGCAACGCCGGCGGCACCCCGAGGACCACACCGATCACCAGACCGGTGATGATGAGCACCCAGTTGGAGGTGTCCCGGATCGAGATCAGGGTGGCGACCACGGCCACTCCCATGCCGACCGCGGCGATCTGATTGCCGCGGACCGCGGTCTTCGGGCCGGTCAGGCCCATCAGACCGTAGATGAACATCGAGAACGCCACGATGTACAACACGTTGACGAGGTAGTCCATTACTTGTCCCCACCCTTCTCAGCGGCAGCGGCAACAACCGTCGGTGCGGCGGGCTTGGACTTGAACATGCCCAGCATCCGGTCGGTCACGACGAAACCACCGACCACGTTGATCGTTCCGAACACCAGGGCCACGAACAGGATCACCTGCAGCCCCCACGGCGGGTTCTCCACCTTGCCGAGCACCACCAGCGCGCCGAGCACCACGATGCCGTGGATGGCGTTCGTGCCCGACATCAGCGGGGTGTGCAGCGTGTTCGGGACCTTCGAGATCACCGCGAACCCCACGAACCCGGACAACACCAGGATCGCGATGTTCGCCAACAATTCGGTATACATCTAGGACACACCCTCCTCACGGGTGACGCAGGACGCGGCGAGGACCTCGTCCGAGAAATCGGGAGCCAACCGGCCCTCGACCAACATCAGCTCCAGCAGGGCGGAGATGTTCTTCGAGTACAGCTCCGACGCGTGCTCGGGCATGCTGGCGGGCAGGTTCAGCGGCGAGCAGATCGTCACCCCGTGCTTGACGACGGTCTGACCGGGCTCGGTGAGCTCGCAGTTGCCGCCGGTCTCCCCGGCCAGGTCGACCACCACACTGCCGGGCTTCATGCCCTCGACCGCGGCGGCGGTCACCAACCGGGGTGCCGGACGACCCGGCACCAGGGCGGTGGTGATGACCACGTCGAAGCCCTTGATCGCATCCTCGAGCGCCTGCTGCTGCTGCGCCCGTTCGGCCTCGGTCAGCTCGCGGGCGTAGCCGCCCTCACCGGCGGCGTCGATCCCCAGATCGAGCCACTGCGCACCGACCGACCGCACCTGATCGGCGACCTCCGGGCGGACGTCGTAGCCGGTGGCCCGGCCGCCGAGCCGCTTCGCCGTCGCCAACGCCTGCAGACCGGCGACACCGACACCGAGGACCAGCACCGACGCCGGCTTGACCGTGCCGGCCGCGGTGGTGAGCATCGGGAAGAACCGGGTCGACTCCGACGCCGCGAGCAGCACCGACTTGTACCCGGACACGTTCGCCTGCGACGACAACGCGTCCATCACCTGGGCGCGGGAGATCCGCGGGATCGCCTCCACCGCGAAGGCCTGCACGCCGGCCGCCTTCAGCGCGGCCACCTGATTGTCCTGATTGCGGGGGGCGAGGAACCCGATCAACGTCTGCCCCGACGACAGGCGGCCGACTTCCTCGTCCGACGGCGGCGCCACCTTCACGATCACGTCCGCCGACCACGGGTCGGCGATCTTCGCCCCCGCCTCGGTGTACAACTCGTCCGGAATCAACGCGCCCAACCCGGCCCCCGACTCGACGACCACGTCGACGCCCTTGGCGATCAACGCGGCCACGACCTTCGGCACCAACGCCACCCGACGCTCACCGTCGTTCGACTCCCGAACGACACCGACCGTCGGGCGCGCGGTGGACGCGCTCTGCGATGTATCCATGTATCGACTTCCTGCGGTAGATGATGTGTGTGCCGCGACGAGCGGCGATCAACCGATGATGAGCGGGAAAATCTCTCCCACCTCGACTGAGTTGAGCTGATAGTAGCCAGAGAAAGCGTGACGTAGGGAACAGAGAAGTCTGTGGATAGGCGTCTGAATCGAGTCCGAACAGTCGTTGTCACAGAACTTTCTCCCCGTTTGTGAACCCGGTCACACGACGTTCAGTCGTAGTCTGACGGTAGACACCGCACGGAAGCGGAGGTTCGATCATGAGCAAACCGAAGGAACGGAGCGCGGCGGACGTCACCGCCGGCCCACCCGTCGTGGTCGAACGGGTCTACGACCATCCGACCGAGGGCGACGGACTGCGACTGTTCGTGGACCGGCTCTGGCCGCGGGGCCTCCGCAAGGACGCGTTCCATTTCGACGACTGGGCCAAGGACCTCGCGCCGTCGACGGAGTTACGTCACTGGTACTCGCACGACGTCGCCGCGTTCAGCGAGTTCCGCGAGCGGTACGTCCACGAGTTGGATTCGCCGACCGGCCGGAAGGCGGTCGCGCGGGTGCAGGAACTCGCGCACGGGCGCCCGATCGTTCTTCTCACGGCCACCAAGGACGTCACCCACAGCCACGCCGAGGTTCTCGCCGACTACATGCGGGACCGGTTGTGACGACCCGCCGCGAGGAGGCGGTGCCCGTCGGCGACTCGGACGACGACGTCGGCGGCGATCCCGTCTGCTGGCTGGACCGCGTGTGCCCGGACTGCGGGTTGTTCGTCACCGATCGCGCCGCGGGCACGTGCCCGCGCTGCGGATCGGCGCCGGACAGGTGACGGGCAAGAGTTCAGCCGGCGTTCAGATAGCGGGCCCGGAGCTTGTGCTTGACGAGTTTGCCGGTGGGCGTGCGCGGCAGGTCGTCGGAGAAGTCGATGCTGCGGGGCGCCTTGAAATGGCTGACCCGGTCGCGCACGTACTCGAGTAGTTCGCGGGCAACGGCGTCCGACGGCTCCACCCCGTCGACGAGTTGCACGACGGCTTTGACCTGTTCGCCCATCTCCTCGTCGGGCACGCCGATCACGGCGACGTCGAACACCTTGGGATGCATGGTGAGAACGTTCTCCGACTCCTGGGGGTAGATGTTCACTCCACCGGAGATGATCATGAACGCGGCCCGGTCCGTGAGGTAGAGGAAGCGGTCGGAGTCGATGTATCCGATGTCGCCGCTCGTGGTCCACGTCGGATGGTCGGGGTGCGTCGCGGCGTCGGTCTTGGCCGGGTCGTTGTGATACTCGAACGGCCGCTCCTCCCGCTCCCAGTACACGGTGCCGATGTCGCCGACGGGGACGTCTGCACCGTCGTCGTCGCAGATGTGGACGACGCCCATCACGCCGTCGTGGCCGACCGACCCCGGCTTGGCGAGAGCCTGGGCGCTGTCGATGAACGTTGCACCGGCGCCTTCGGTGGAGGCGTAGTACTCGTGGATCACCGGACCCCACCATTCGATCATCGACCGTTTCACGTCGGGCGGGCAGGGCGCCGCCGCGTGGATGGCCACCTTCAGGCTCGACACGTCGAACTTGTCGCGAACGTCCTTCGGCAGCTTGAGCATCCGGACGAACATCGTCGGAACCCACTGACTGTGGGTGACCCGGTACTCGTCGATGAGCCGCAGTGATTCCTCGGCGTCGAATCGGTCCATCAGGACGATGGTGCCGCCGACGGAGGTGATGGTGCCGCAGAAGCGCAGCGGCGCAGCGTGATACAGAGGCGCGGGGCACAGATAGACGGTGTCCGAGTCGAATCCGTACATCGGGGCGAACACCGCGGTGTACGGATCCGTCGTGGTGTCCACTTCCCCCTCGGGGAGAGCGGGTTTGATCCCCTTCGGCCTGCCGGTGGTGCCCGAGGAATACAGCATGTCCTGTCCGCGGGGTTGCGACCCGAGCGGTTCGGCCGACTGCGCCGCGACGGCCCCTTCGTAGCTGTCGAATCCGTCGAGTTCGCCGCCGTATACGAGACGGTGGCGGACATGGGGAAGCTGTGCCGGGTCGCGCGGGACCGCACCGCCCGCGTCGGCGGACACGATGAGGACCTCGGCTCCGCAGTCGTCGACGACGTACCCGGCCTCCTCCGGGGTGAGATGCCAGTTGACCACGGTGATGTACAGCCCGGATCGCAGCGCCGCCCAGTACACCTCGAGGACCCGGAGGTCGTTGCTCGACACGAGCGCCAGATGGTCGCCAACCTCCAGGCCGAGCGAGCGCAGGTGCCGTGCGAGGCGGGTGGACCGCTCGTCCAGCTCCCGGTAAGTGAGCCGCTCCCCCGTCGAGGGACGAATGACAGCGGGCTTGTCCGGGGTGGTCGCCACGAAGTTTCCAGGGAACATCCGCACTCCTTTTGTTAATGGAGATTCTCACCATCGGTCTACCACACCGAACCCGGGACGGGGAGTCCTTCGTGGCCGTCACCGGCGCATTCGTCCGCCCGCGGCGAAAATGCCCGGGCACTCCGCCGGGAGGTCCTAGAGTTGAGGCAAAAGGAGGCGTACGACTCGTGACTGCCCTGCAGAAGGAACCGATCCTCGACGCATTGTTCGAGGAATGGAACGTGCTCGACGAGGTGCTGTCCTCGCTGTCCGGCGACGCGTGGTTCACGCCCACCGCGCTGCCCGGATGGACCGTCCACGACGTCACCGCGCATCTCATCGGCACCGAATCGCTCCTCGCCGGAATCTCCGCACCCCACACCAGCATCGACGTCCGCAGCCTCGGCCACGTGCGCAACGAGATCGGGGCGTTCAACGAGGAGTGGGTCGAGGGACTGCGCAGGTGCCCCGGACCGGAGATGCTCGAGCGGTTCCGGACGATCACCGCCCGCAGACGGTCGGAGCTCGGCGAGATGACCGAAGAGATGTTCGCGGCCGAGACCACCACGCCGGTCGGCCCGGCGCCGTATCTCCGGTTCATGCGCATCCGGTTGTTCGACTGCTGGATGCACGAACTCGACCTGCGGGACGCGCTCGCGCTGCCCGGCGACGAGGGGGGCCCGCGCGGCGAGACGGCGTTCGAGGAGATCGCCGGCGCCGTCGCGTTCCTCGTGGGCAAGCGCGGCAAGGCCCCGGACGGGTCGCGGATCACCCTCGTGCTGACGGGACCGCTCGCGCGGAACATCCACATCGCCGTCGACGGCAGGGCCGCGGTGGTCGACGAGCTGCCGTCCGCCGCGACGACCACCGTGACCCTCGACTCCCGGCTGTTCACCCGCTTGGCGGGAGGACGGACGACGGCGGCGGACCATCGCGACGAGATCGCATTGAGCGGTGACACCGCCGCGGGCAGGAGGATCGTCGACAACCTCGCGTTCACGATCTGACCGCGGTGCGCCTGTTCCTGTCCTCGTATCGGTTCGGCGCGGATCCCGCGCCGCTGATGTCGCTCGCCGGGAGCCCGGGGCGTGTCGGGGTGATCGCGGCGGCGGCGGACGCGTGGCCGCGGGCGGCGCGGACCTCCGCGGTCGTGAGCGATGTGATGCCGCTGACACGACTGGGCTTCACCCCGGAGGAGGTGGATTTACGCGACTACATCGGCGAGGACGGCCGGGCGCGGGCCGCGGCGCTGACCGAACGGCTGGACGGGCTCGACATGCTGTGGGTGCGCGGCGGCAACACGTTCGTGTTGCGCGCGCAGATGGCCCGGAGCGGGGCGGACCGGGTGATCCCGGAGCTGCTACGGAAGGACTCGCTCGTGTACGCCGGGTACAGCGCGGGGGCGTGTGTGATGACTCCGACGCTGCACGGTCTCGACTCCTCCGATGACCCGGCGGAGGTGGTCGCAACGTGTGGCATGGAGCCGCTCTGGGACGGCCTGGGCGTGGTGAGTTTCGCGATCGTGCCGCATCACCCGCCTGTGGGGCCGTCAGGGGCCGAAGACGCCGTGCCCCTGGAGGACGCGGCCGCCGTCCGGCGCACCGTCACCGCGCTGAGGCTCGCCGGCATCGAATACCGCACCTTGACGGACGATCAGGCGATCGTCGTGAACGGAGATCGAACCGATTTCGTGTGACGACGGCGAGCCCTGCGACGCGGAGGCCGTCAGCCGAAGACGGCGACGGGCACGGACGGGGTGAACGGAGCCACGCGGTCGAGTGCTGCCCAGGTGACCTCGCAGCGCTTCGCGGTGACCTCGTCGGCGTCCGCGAGAAGCGTGTTGAGGAGGGTCTTGGGGTTCAGGCGCCATTCCTGGACCATGGACCGAACTTCCTCGTTGGTGAACAACCCCGAACCCGCCAGGGCGAAGATCCATTCGTCGAACTCGCCGCGATGGATCTGTTCGATGGAGTCGTAGTCGATGCCACCATCGAGGAACTCGTACGAGAACATCGCGGAGATGTAGCTGCTGGGATCTCGGTGGAGTGCATTCATCGGTGCGGGTCCTTCCAGGGTCGGTGCGGCAAAACCCGGCCCCAACCGTGTTCTGGCTCACATTTAGTGAGAATCTCCGTTTGGGTGTAACGCCTCGCCGGTGTTTGACGATGCAAGACGCTAACCCGTAGAAGCGGGGTTTTGCATTGCCTGGTCGATACGATCCGGTAACAGAGGGACGAATGTGACCTGTGTTACACCCGTTTTGTCCGGGTTCTCACGTTCCGCGAGACGCCTCTACCTGCATTTTCTCCCCCACGCCCGGTTTCCCATGCCATCCGACAGTGCCCGAAAAAATTCACCCCCCTGATCCCACATCGTGAGACTCCTACGCGTAAGTAACTAACCGATGGGCTAATGGAGTCCCCCTTCTGCACCGAACGTCCAGGTTGGGGCGATATCCGCGAGTCGGGGTCGGAATCGACCCAGTTGGACGACTGACCAATTCGAGGACACGTGCGGGCGGCTGGGCTACCGTCGGGACTCCCGACACCCGCATTCCAGGAGTTCCGATGACGGTCACCGACGGCGCACTCGCAGAGCTCGCCGACGCACTCCCCCAGGGTTGCCTCGTGACCGACCCGGACATCCTGGCGTCGTACCGACAGGACTGGGCGCGCGACCCCCAGGCGGCCCTTCCCCGCGCCGTCGCCCGCCCCACGACGACCGAGGACGTCCAGACGGTGATGCGCTGGGCCACCGAGCACACGGTCCCGGTGATTCCCCGGGGAGCGGGCTCCGGGCTCAGCGGCGGGGCCACCGCGGTGGCGGGCAGCGTGGTGATCAGCACCGAGCGCATGCGGCGGATCGACGTGGACCCGATCACCCGCATCGCCGTCGTCGAACCCGGCCTGTTCAACGCCGAGGTGAAGGCCGCGGCCGCCGAGCACGGCCTGTGGTACCCCCCCGATCCGTCGTCGTTCGAGATGTGCTCGATCGGCGGCAACGTCGCGACCAACGCGGGCGGCCTGTGCTGCGTCAAGTACGGCGTCACCACGGACTACGTCCTGGCGCTGCGGGTGGTTCTCGCGGACGGCACCGACGTGCGCCTGGGCGGTCCGCGCCTCAAGGACGTGGCCGGACTGTCGCTGACCAAATTGTTCGTCGGGAGCGAGGGAACCCTCGGCATCGTCACGGAGGCGACACTGAGACTGATCCCCGCCCAGCCGCCGTCGAGCACCCTCGTCGCGTCGTTCGCCTCGGTCCAGGCCGCCGCCGACACCGTGCTGGCCATCACCCGCACCCTGCGGCCGTCGATGCTCGAGTTCATGGACCGCGCATCGATCGGCGCCGTCGAGGACGCCCTGAAGATGGGCCTGGACCGGACGGCGGAAGCGATGCTGATCGCCCGGTCGGATGCGCCGGGAGCGATTGCGGCGGAAGAGGTTTCCGCCATGGCGGACGCGTGCCGGGTCAACGGCGCCACCGAGGTCTTCACCACCGACGACCCGGACGAGGGTGAAGCCTTCGCCGCCGCACGGCGATTCGCGATTCCCGCGGTCGAGAGATTGGGCAGCCTCCTGCTCGAGGACGTCGGTGTGCCGCTCCCGAAACTGCCCGCGCTGGTGGAGGGAATCGCCGCCATCTCCCGCGAGCGCGAGGTGATGGTGGCGGTGATCGCGCACGCCGGCGACGGAAACACACACCCGCTCATCGTGTTCGACCCCGAGGACGCCGTAATGGCCGAACGTGCGCACCTGGCGTTCGGCGAGATCATGGACCTCGCAATCTCACTCGGCGGCACGATTACCGGCGAGCACGGTGTGGGCAGGCTGAAGAAGGCGTGGCTGCCCGACCAGGTGGGCCCGGACGTCATGGAATTGACGCAGCGGATCAAGAACGCCCTCGACCCCCTGGGGATCCTCAACCCCGGAGCGATCCTGTAGCTACACAGGTCGGGTGCGATACCCAATGGTTACCCAGGGGGCTGGTGTGACAGGTGAGGTATTGCTAGCGTGACCGGACCCGACTCGATTCGTCGCAGAGAGGTGCGCTCGTGACCAGACTCCGCCGTGTCGCCTCTCTGGCGATGCCCGCCCTACTCGCCTCTACCTGCACGTTTTTCACGATGGCGCCGCCCGTTGCGTCGGCGGCGCCGTGCCTCGGCGGAACCGGCAGCCTCGGATCGAGCAGCGGGAATCAGGGCATCAACCCCATTCCCTGGCTCAACGGCAGCGACGGTCGCCTTCCGGAGTTGCGTGGCAAAACTCAGGCTATTGCCCACATCACCGGGCCCCGCAGCTCCAACGACACGATCGGCCGGTTCCGGGTTCTCGGCACCGACCTCGGCATCATGTGGGACAACGGCGGCGGTCAGATCCTCACCGCCTTCGGCGACACGGTGGGCCTGAGCGACAACCCGCTGTGCGGGCTGGTCGGCGACTGGCGCAGCAACATCCTGTTGCGCAGCTCCGATCACGACCTCACCAACGGGATGAGTATCGACAATTCTCCGGTCGACGGACCGAACCATTCCAAGGAGATCATCCAGAGCAAGAAGATTCCCGGGGTGGAGCAGACCGTCATCCCCACCACCGGCATCTCGGTCGGCGAGGGCCCGACCGCGACGCAGTACATCAACTACATGTCCGTGCGGAGCTGGGGCGCCCCCGGGGAGTGGGTCACCAATGCGTCCGGTATCGCGTACTCCGTCGACAACGGCGAGAACTGGATCACGGACCCGCTGACGCTGCGGCCCAACGTGCCCGCAACGGGTGCCGAGAACTTCCAGATGGGCTCCTACGTCAAGCACGACGGGTTCGTCTACGCGTTCGGCACCCCTTCCGGGCGCAACGGCGACGCCCGGTTGTCGCGGGTGAAGGAAGCGGACATCCGGAACCTCACGGCGTACGAGTACTGGGACGGCAGGGCGTGGGTGAAGTCCAACGCCGTCCTGGCCGCCCCGGTGATCCCCGGACCGGTCAGCGAGTTGTCGGTGCAGTTCAACCAGTACCTCGGCCAGTTCGTCGCGATGTACACCGATGCCGGCAACTCGGTGGTCATGCGCCGCTCCGACCGTCTCGAATCCGGCTGGAGCGAACCCGAAGTGCTGGTGAGCAGCCGGGACGTGCCCGAGTTGTACGGCGCGTACATGCACCCGTGGGCGCAGGGATCCGATCTGTATTTCCTGGCCACCACCTGGTCGGACTACAACGTCATGCTGCTGCGTACCAACCTCGCGGACTGACGGTAATCTGCGAGTGACAGCGTGCGCGGGACAGCGCGCACGCCACACGAGCAGAGGAGCGATCTGTGGCGGCCACGGTGGAGCACGACATGTCGGAATCCCGGTTCGAGGTCTACCTCGACGGTCAACTGGCCGGATACGCCGACTACTTCGAGCGGAACGGTGCCCGCGACTTCCACCACACCGTGACGTACCCGCAGTTCCGCGGGCAGGGGCTGGCTGCCGTGGTGGTGAAGGCCGCCCTCGACGACACGAAGTCGAGCGGGCTCGCCGTGATCCCGTCGTGCTCGTACGTGGAGAAGTACATCGCCGAGAATCCGAGCTATGCGGAGCTCGTCTGATCCGGTCCGCCCTGCCGTCCGCGCGACGTGTCTGATCGCGGCGGCGGTCACCCTCGCCGGCTGCGGTTCCGGCACCGGTTCGACGGATCCGGCGGCGTCCGCGCCGACCACCTCGGTGGCCCCGCAGGCCGGCGCGTTCGTGGGTGAATGCGGCTCGCTGACCGACGCCGAGGTGTACGAGCGGGCCGGTATCTCCGGGCTCGCTCCGGTGTCGCGCAACGGCATCAAGTGCCGTTGGGAAGCGGGCCCCGAGCGGTACGTGATGTTCACCTGGTACCGCGGCAGCCCCATCGACCGGGAGCGGTCGGTGGCGAAGGGCATCGGTCACGAGGTGCACGACCTCGAGATCGCCGGGCACCGCGGATTTTCGTCGCAGAACGTCGGCTTCTGCGAGGTCGCGCTCGCGACGGGTTCCGACTTCGTGCACTGGCTCGTCCGCTACGGCACCGGCGCCACACCCGCCGACCCGTGCGCGGCCCCGACCGCGCTCGGGGAGCTCACGCTGGAGAAGGCCAAATGACCGCCGGTCGCCGGCTCGCCGCGGCGCTGGCGTCGGCGATGCTTCTGGCCGGCTGCGGCACGTCGGTCACCGGCACCGCGCTGCCGGAGGGCGCGTCCGCCTCCGGCGGGGGCGGATCGCCGCAGTTCGACAAGCTTCTGCGCGAATGCGACGCCGTCCCCAACGACAAGATCGCCGAAACGCTCGGCGGCGACGGCATCGACCAGTACTTCTACGGTGCGGTGTGCATGTGGACGGTGTCGTCCGCGGCCGGGTCGATCGATGTGACGTTCGGCTGGTTCGAGAACAACTCGTTGCAGCGGGAGCGGGACGTGGCGGCACAGCTGGGGTACCAGGTGGAGGCCACGACGATCGCGGGCACGTCGGCGTTCAGCGCCCGGCGACCGGGTGACTCCGCGACGTGCGGCATCACGGCCGCCTACTCCGGCGTCATCACGTGGTGGGTGCAGCAGCGGTCGGGCACCGGCGACCCGTGTGTGGGTGCCCGCACCCTCGCCGAACTGACCCTGCAACGCAACCAGTAGCGGCCGGAAATTCGCTCGCGGTGGCCACGACCTCGCTGTTAGCGTCGTAGGACCACCGATCGAGCCGACCAGAGGACCCTTGCCGTGACCGCCACCGAGACGGCTGTGACTCGCCGGTTCGGGCCCCTGATCCTCCTGAATGTCGCGACCCTGTTCTCTTCCACTGGCAACGGCATCGTCATCGTCGTGCTGCCGTGGCTCGTGCTCGAGCAGACCGGTCGCGCGTCCGACGCCGCGATCGTCGCGGGCGCGGCCACCCTCCCGCTGTTGCTGTCGAGCCTGTTCGCGGGCACGTTCGTCGACCTCTTCGGCCGACGCCGCACGTCCCTGATCTCCGACTGCCTGTCGGCCCTGTCCGTCGCGGCCATCCCGGTGATCGCGAACACGACGGGCCTCACCGTCACGGTGATCGCCGTTCTCGCCGCGATCGGCGCCGCGTTCGATCCGGCCGGAATCGCGGCCAGGGAGTCGATGCTGCCCGCCGCCACGAAGTCCGCGGGGTGGTCACTCGACCGGATGAACAGCCTCTACGAGGCCAATTACAACGTGGCGTATCTCGTCGGGCCGGGCATCGGCGGCGTCCTCATCGCCACCGTGGGTGCAGTGAACACGTTGTGGGTCGCCGCCGCCGGGTTCGTACTGTCCGTCGCGACGATCGCGTTCCTCCGTCTCGAGAACGCCGGCAGACCGGACCTTGCCACGCGCCCGACGTCCATCTGGCACGGCACGCTCGAGGGATTGAAGTTCGTGTGGCACAACCGGCTCCTGCGCACGATCGCTCTCGTGGACATGGCGGTCGTCGCGCTGTACATGCCCGTCGAATCGGTGGTGTTCCCGGTGTACTTCACCGAACTCGACAAACCCGCGCAACTCGGTTCCGTCCTGATGGCGCTCAGCATCGGCGGCGTGGTGGGCGCCCTCGCGTACGGACCACTCGCGCCGTACGTGTCGCGCCGGATGCTGATGGTGGTGGCGGTGACGGTGCTGGGCGCGGCGATGGTCGCGATGGCGTTCCTGCCGCCACTGTGGGCGATCCTGGCGCTGGCGCTCCTGCAGGGTCTGGTGTTCGGTCCGGTCGGCCCGATCGCCAACTACGCCATGCAAACTCGCAGTCCGGAGCACATGCGCGGCCGGGTCACAGGGGTCATGACGTCCACCGCGTATGCGGCGGGTCCGCTGGGCTACCTGCTGGCCGGTCCCATCCTCGACAAGTGGGGAATCCAGCCGACGTTCTTCGTGCTGGCGATCCCGGTCCTGATCATCGGGTTGGCGTGCGTCGCGCTGCCCGTGCTGAAGGAGCTGGACGAGAACGTGCCGGTCAGTTGAAGCCCATGACGTCGTTGCCCCACGCGATCCGCATCTCGCGGTCCGGGTCCTGCACGAGGGTGTCCGCGCCGTCGATCAGCAGGGTGGAGCGGTTCTCCTCGTCGTAGGGCGCCCAGTGCTTGGACCCGTCCAGCGCGGCGGGGACACCGTGCCGCGCGAACGCGAGCCACCGGCGCTGGATCCGGCCCGACACCTCGAGTGCCGTCTTCCGGCCGCCGAGCCAGAACGTCGGGTCGATGTTGAGGGTGTCGAAATTGCCGAAGACGTACGGGAGTTCGGTGGCGTGCCCGGCGCCGATGCGCGCGGCCTTGAGCATCGGCGTGGCCTGATCGAACCGGTACATCCAGGTCGGCGAGTGCCTGCTGTGCGCGTCGGCCACCCACAGGGCGGGCATCCGGAACGCGGCGTCGCGGGACATCGCGAGTGCGCCCTTCGGTTTCCCGCGGTCCGGGTACGCCGACAGGATGTCGGCGAGGCGGGCCGCGGGCAGTTCCGGGTGATCGGTCGCGATCGCCCGCAGCATCTCCTGCACCGAATCCGACGTGACCGGCAGCAGAGGCGATTTCATGAACTTGAAGATCGACGACTCGTCCTTGTTGGAACCGATGATGAGCGGGATGCGGTGGGAGAAGCCCTTCTGGAACGCGGCCACCGGGTAGCGCGGCAGGAAGTCGCGATCCACCACCGGCGCCATCGCCAGCGTGCCGGGGATCTTGACGGGGACCTCGTTGACGAGGGTGTCGCTGGCCTCGATGATCGTGCGGTACGGCAGCCGCAGCAGCGTGTCGATCTGCCCCGGCGCCACGTCGAGGATGTCGAGGAACTGCTTCCCGACGGTGGCGGCCCGCTCACCACCGTAGACGGACGTCGCGGGTGGGCTCTGGGCGATCGCGCGGTGGAACAGCCCCTCCGCGCTCGGACACGTCATCAGGGTGGTGATCGACCCGGCCCCGGACGACTCCCCGAACACCGTCACCTCGTCCGGGTCGCCGCCGAACGACCCGATGTTCTCGCGCACCCACTCGAGGGCCGCGACCTGGTCGCGCAGCCCGCAGTTGGTCTCGAACACCCGCCCGGCGGTCGAGAACGACGACAGGTCGAGGAACCCGAGCGCTCCCACCCGGTAGTTGAAGGAGACCAGCACGACGTCGCCGAGGGTGGACAGGACGCGCCCGTTGTAGATGCCCTGCGCCGCGGTTCCCAGGCAGTACGCGCCGCCGTGGATCCACACCATCACCGGCCGCGGGGTGCCGTCCGGTCGCGGCGCCCACACGTTCACCGACAGGCAGTCCTCGTCCATCTCGAGTCCGGCGTCGATCGGGACGGCGGTGCCGTGCCCCTGCGGCGCCATCGGGCCGAAGTCGGCGCAGTCGCGCACACCCTCCCACGGCGCGGGCGGGACCGGCGCGCGGAACCGCAGGTCGCCGACGGGGGCCGCGGCGAACGGGATGCCCTTCCATGCGTAGACGTCGCCCTCGGGGTAGCCGCGCACCTCGCCGTCCCGGGCACGGACGACGAGCGTGTCGCCGGACTTCTCGACATCCACGGACGAATCTCCTCACGCAGCGCGTACCGGGAATCTCAGGCCAAACTACCAACGATGAGCAGGCAGGGCCTTTCCTTCGCGGGCACGGGCGGTGCTAGGGTCGGCTTGTTCTGACACGGGGTGCTCCGCACGGGCGGGGCTGAGAACACACCCGGGAACCTGCTCAGGTAATGCTGACGAAGGGATGTCAACGTTGTGAATAGCTCTGTCCAAGATGCTGCCGGCGCCGGCCAGCACGCCCGATTCACGGACCACTTGTGGGACCGGACGAAGGTGCTGCGCGAAGCGATCGACGAACTCGAGTTTCTGCGCCGCCTCGGTGACGGCACGCTGCCGCTGGACGTGTTCCGCACGTACATCGAGCAGGATTTCCTGTACCTGACCGGCTACGCGAAGGCGCTGTCGCTGGTGGCCGCGCACGCGCCCGGTCCCGTCGAGGCCGGCTTCTGGGCGGGTTCGGCAGCCGAGGCCGCCACCGTCGAGGCAACCCTGCACCAGAATCTGCTGACCAGCGGACGGCTCCCCGCGTCGGACGCGGAGCCTCAGCATTCGCAGGCCTGCCTCGGATACATCTCGTACCTGACCGCCGTGGCGGCCACGGAACCGTACGCCGTGGCCGCGGCCGCGGTGCTGCCCTGCTTCTGGATCTACGCGGACGTGGGACGCCGGCTCGCGGCGAGCGCCCGTGACGTGCTCTCCGCCGACCCGTCGCACCCCTATGCGCAGTGGGTGACCACGTACGACGCGGAGGAGTTCCACGCCGCCGTCGCCCGGGCCCGCGAACTGGTGGACGCCGCCGCCGAGGCCGCGACCGATGCCCAGCGTGAGGAGATGGTGGAGGCGTTCGTGATCGCCAGCCGCTACGAACTCATGTTCTGGGACACCGCACTCAACGAGCAGGAATGGCCGGCGTCGTGACACTCTTCTCTCGCACCAAGCGCGCTGCGACCGCAGCCGTCATCCTGGTCTCCGCCCTGTCGATGCTCACCGGCTGCGCGGGTGACTCGCAGTCGGACGACACCATCCGGTTCGCACTCGACTGGACCCCGAACACCAACCACACCGGTCTGTTCGTCGCGCAGCAGCAGGGCTATTTCGCGGACGCCGGACTCGACGTGCAGATACTGCCGTACAACGACACCTCCCCCGACACCCTGGTCGATGCCGGAAACGCGGAGTTCGGGGTGAGCTTCCAGAGTTCCGCGACGTTCTCGAAGGCCGCGGGCGCGCAGACCACGTCGGTCCTGGCCCCACTGCAACACTGGGCGACGGGCATCGCGGTGAAGGCGGATCGCGCCGACATCACCCGCCCCCGGGATCTTGACGGCAAGATCTACGCCGGTTTCGCGGACCCGGACGGCGAGGAGACGCTGAAGCAGATCATCCGGAACGACGGCGGCAAGGGCGAATTCACCACCGTCACGCTGGGCACGTCGGCGTACGAGGCCGTCTACTCCGGCACCGCCGACTTCACCGTGTCGTTCTTCGGCTGGGAAGGAATCGAGGCCGAGCACCAGGGCACGCCGATGCGCTACTTCCACTACACCGACTACGGCTTCCCCGACGCGTACGCGCTGATCATCGAGGGCAACGAACAGTGGATGGCCGACCATCCCGAGCAGGCCCGCAAGTTCGTCCAGGCCCTGCAGCGCGGCTACCAGTTCGCCGCCGACCAGCCGGATCAGGCGGCGCAGATCCTGATCGACGCCAACCCCGGCGCGTTTCCGGACGAACCCCTCGTCAAGGAGAGCCAGCAGATGTTGTCGTCCGAATACATGAAGGACAGTGCCGGCAAGGTCGGAACCCAGACGGCCGAGAAGTGGGCGGGATACTCCGGTTTCCTGTTCCAGCACGGCCTGCTCACCGGCCCCGACGGGGCACCGCTGACCACGGAACCCGACTGGTCGACGTATTTCACCAATGAGTACCTCGCTCAGCCCTGACACCAGTCTCGGCACTCCGGCCCCGGGCACGTCCTCGCTGCTGCGACGGACGGTGCCCGCGGTCGTGGTCCTGGCACTGCTGCTCGTCGCCTGGCAGGTGTACGTGACGGTCAGCGGTATTCGGCCGCAGGTGCTGCCCTCGCCGCTGCGCGTCGTCCAACAGGGTTGGCGGGCGCGCGACGCCATCTCCGGTCACGCTTCCGCGACGCTGCAGGTGACACTGATCGGTTTCGCAGTGTCCCTGCTCTGCGCCTGGGCGCTCGCCGTGCTCGTGGACTTCTCGCCGTGGCTGCGACGCGCATTCGTTCCGCTGTTCGTCGTGTCGCAGACGTTGCCGATCATCGCGATCGCGCCGCTGATGATCATCTGGTTCGGTTTCGGTCTCCTGCCGAAAATACTCGTGATCGCACTCGCCACGTTCTTCCCGATGACGATCGGCCTGATCGAGGGTTTCGCCGCGGCCGACCGGGAGGCCGGGGCGCTGCTGCGCAGCATGGGCGCCTCGCGGTGGCAGGAATTCCGATACGTTCGGCTCCCGTCGGCGATCCCCCGGTTCTTCACCGCCTTGCGGATCGGCATCACGTATGCCGTGGTGGGTGCCGTGTTCGCCGAATATGTCGGCGCCACGTCCGGTCTCGGCATCTATATGGCGACGCAGAAGAACTCCTTCCGCACCGATCTCGTGCTGGCCGCCGTCCTCGTGACCGCCGTGATCAGCCTCAGTCTGTACCTGCTCACGTTCGCGGTCGAACGCGTCGTCGCCCCCTGGATCAAGAACGAGAGGGCCCGGCATGAGTGAGACCGCACGCGTCGCACTGTCCGGTCTCACCAAGGGATTCCCGGTCCGCGGCGGCATCCGGCCCGTTCTCGACGACATCACGTTCACCGTCGAACCCGGCGAGTTCGTGTCGGTGATCGGCCCCAGCGGGTGTGGGAAGAGCACCGCGTTCGCCATGCTCGCCGGTCTCGACCGACCGGACTCCGGCACCGTCACCATCGGCGGCGAACCCGTCCGCCCCGCCGGCAGCGTCCCCTCGAAGTGCGCGTACATGCCGCAGAAGGACCTCCTGTTCCCGTGGCGCAGCGTCCTCGACAACACCACCCTCGGCCTCGAGGTACAGGGGGTATCCCGCAAGGAGGCGCGGGACAAGGCACGCGAATTGTTCTCAGTGTTCGGTCTCGGCGGGTTCGAGGACGCCCGCCCCAGCCAGCTGTCCGGCGGGATGCGGCAACGCGCCGCGATGCTCCGCACCGTCGTCCAGGACCGTCCGGTGCTGCTGCTCGACGAACCGTTCGGCGCCCTGGATTCGTTGACCCGCACCGAGATGCAGACCTGGTTGCAGGACGTCTGGCAACGCTACCGGTGGACCGTGCTGATGATCACCCACGACATCCGGGAGGCCGTCTATCTCTCGGACCGGGTGGTCGTGCTGTCGGCGCGCCCCGCCACCGTGCGGCGCGAGGTGACCGTGGGCCTGCCCCGCCCCCGCGAACTGTCGATGATGACCTCGCCCGAATTCGCGGACGTCGAACACGAACTGCTGGGGGTCCTCCACGAGGAGTCGCGGCGGGCGCTCGTCGAGCAGGAGTCGGGCAGACGCTGAAACCTGCGGCGGCTCAGAGCAATGCGGCCTCGAGTTCGCCGAGCGCCATCTCCAGGTAGAACAGGATCCGTTGCAGGCTCGGCACCGAGCGGCGGCACCCGATGACACCGAAATCGAGGTTGTCGCCGTTGGTGGTGAGCGTGATGTTGAGGGCCTGCCCGTCCAGCACCACCGACGTCGGGTAGATGCCGTCGAGCCGGGACCCGTTCCAGTACATGGTCTCCCGAGGTCCTGGCACGTTGGAGATGATCACGTTGAACGGCGGCGGCGTGAACCGCACGAATCCCGGCACCGGCGTCAAGGCGATCGGCGACATGTTGATCGCGGACCACGCCAGCGCCTGCATCGAGGTGAGGCTGCCGAACAGTTCCTTCCCCTGGGTCATCGACGCGGAGATCGCGGTCAGCCGGTCAACCGGGTCGTCTACATCCGTCGCCAGGTTGCACAACGTGACGCCCACCGCGTTGCCGCCGGCGTCGACCTTCTGCTCGTCGCGCAGCGACACCGGAACCATCGCGATCAGCGGCTCGTCCGGCAGCGCATTCTGCTCGTCCAGGTACCCCCGCAGCGCGCCGGCGCACATGGCCATCACCACGTCGTTGACGCTGACGCCGGCGGCCTTCCGGACCGCGTGTACCCGCTCGAGCGGCCACGACTGCGCGGCGAACCGGCGCGCCCCGCCGATCGGGACGTTGAACATGGTGCGGGGCGCCTCGTACGGGAACCTCATGTCGTGTTGCCCCATCACGGTGCGGGCGATGCGCAGCGACGCCGGCGCGAGACCGGCCACGTCCTCGACCGTGCGACGGACACCGTTCACCACCGACCAGACGTCGGGAACGGAACCGTTGGTGGAGCCTCGGCGCGGCAGATCCCACGGCGGCGGGGCGTCGCGCACGTCGGGGTCGGTCGACAGCGTCCGCATCAGCAGCCGCAGCCCGGAGACCCCGTCCATCAGCGAGTGATGCAGTTTGGTGTAGATGGCGAACCGGCCGTCGTCGAGCCCCTCGATCAGGTACATCTCCCACAACGGACGGTGGCGGTCCAGCAGCGTGCTGTGCAACCGGGACGTGAGCGTGAGCAATTCCCGGATCCGGTACGGGGAGGGGAGAGCCGAATGACGCACGTGGTATTCGAGATCGACGTCCGACTCGTCCGCCCACCACACGTTCCCGAGACTCCCGACGGGGCCCGCCGGCTTCTTGCGAAACGTGGCGTCGACGTCGGTGTGTTTCAGCAGGGTTTCGTGCATCGACTTCACGTAGCCGGGGCCCGCGCCCTCCGGCGGTGTGAACAACTCGAGCGATCCCACGTGCATCGGATGCTCTCGCGACTCGGCCAGCAGGAATATCGAATCGGTAACCGGCATGAGCCCCACCTGGACGTTCACCCCCACTCGGTCACTATCCCATTACGACTTCCGTCTGGATGCTACGTCGGGCGTAGCGTCCGTGCGACCAACTTCGATGTAGATCGTACGGCGCAAAGAGGTGGCGCACCTGAGGGCAGTACGTCGATGGGCACCGAGGCCGGAACGGAGGCAGGCAATGAGCACTGCGACTTACGAATTCTGTCCGTCACCCGTGCCGGTGACGCGGCGGGAGTTCGCCGGAACCAGCCTGCAGTCGGCGGCCCTCGCGCACACCCTGCGCCGGACCGTCCGGCCGTTCCTCGACGGGTGGGCGCGCTACCCCGAACTGCCGTGGCCCACGGGAGTGGTCGACCTGTTCGGGTACTCGCTCGGCCCCATCCGCGGAACCCGGCGCCGGCCGGTCCGGCTGCCGAACTGCCGCGCCGAATGGATCCGCCCGCCGGGTGAGCTCGGCGACCGGGCCATCCTCTACCTCCACGGCGGCGCGTTCCTGTGCTGCGGGATCAACTCGCACCGTCAGATGGTGTCCCGGATCGCCGCGGAGTCGCAGGCGTCGACACTGAACGTCGCGTACCGCATGATCCCTCGCAACCCCATCCGGGCGGCCGTCGAGGACGGGGTCGACGGGTACCGGTGGCTGCTCGCGCACGGTTACACGGCAGACCGCATCGTCGTCGCCGGCGACTCGGCCGGCGGATTCCTCACGTTCATGGTCACCCTCGAAGCCCTGCGGCAGGGGTTGCCGCGCCCGGCCGCGGACGTCGCGCTGTCGCCGCTGACCGACCTCGACCCCGTCAACAAGCTGGCCCATCCCAACGCCGACCTCTGCGCCGTCTTCCCCACGCGCGCGGTCGGTGCCCTGTCCAGGCTGATCGAGAGGCTGGACACCCGGGGCGGGCACGAGCCGTCCACGTCACCCGTGGACGGCTCGCTCGCCTCGATGCCGCCGGCGCTGATCCAGACCGGCTCGCAGGAAATGGTGTACGTCGACGCGGAACTGATGTCGGAGCGGCTGTCCCAGGCGGGCGTCCCGTGCGAACTGCAGGTGTGGGAGCGGCAGGTGCACGTCTTCCAGGCCGCGGCCGGTCTGCTGCCCGAGGGCACCCGCGCCATCCGCGAGATCGGCCGGTTCATCCGCAAGGCGACCCCCCGTGAGTACTTGTCAACCGCCCGCGGTTGACGAGTACTCACAGGGTGAAAAGGTGGTTCCGGTCGAGCGTGGAACCCGGTGTGCGCCCTCCGCCCCACCCGATCACGGCGCGGTAGGCGCCGAGGGCCCCCGACTCTGCCAGCCCCTCGGCGTCCGTGTGCGTCGAGTCCTCGGGAACCGGGGTGTCGAACGGTGCGACATACAGTGCGTCGGTGGGACAGTTGGCCTCACACATGAAGCACGTCTGACAGTCCTCCTGGTGCGCGACGACAGGAACGCCGTCCGGGCCGCGGCGAAACACGTCCGTCGGACAGACCTTGATGCAGATGTCGCACCGCACGCAGCGGTCGGCGACGACGACCTCGATCATGACGCGACCGTCCCGGCGTCCGCGCGGGCCGTGCCGCGTTCGGGTCGCACCCACACCTCATCGAGCCCGCCGGACAGCAGCCGACGGGTCTGCGTCGGGTCGGTGCCGGGGTGGTCGGTGCGTACGTGCATGCCCCGCGTCTCGGTCCGCGCCTGCGCCGAGTGTGTCGCCCACCGTGCGGCCGCCAGCATCGCGGCGGCCGAACGCGCCTGCAGCAGTTCCCGTTCGGAGCCGCCGAGCAGATCGGCGGCGCCCGCCCAGGCCTCGTCGAGCGCGGTCACGCTGTCGTGCAGGCTCGTCGCGGTGCGCCGGTAGCTGCGCCGCAGCGGCAGGGTGTGCTCCTGCACGAGTCCGACGATGGCGCGCGAGGCCTGCCGTCGGGCCGACGGCCCCCGCAGGCCCGCCGTCCCCGCGCCCCGAACACGGTCGGGAACGGAATGCACCCGCGCGAACCGGGCCGCGCCGGCGCCCGCCCAGGTGCCCGAGGCGATCGCCCATGCCCCGTTGTGGCTGCCGCCGCCGCTCCGGCCGCCGGTGATCAACTCGCGGGTGGCCGCGTCGCCCGCCACGAACAGTCCGGGAACATCGCCGGCGCAGTCCGTTCCGGTCACCCGGATCCCCCCGGTCCCCCGCACCGTGCCTTCCAGGACGGCACGCACCGGATACTTCTGCGTGAACGGGTCGACCCCAGCCTTGTCCAGCGGCAGAAAGTAATTCGGCTGCGACGATCGCATGGCGGCGCGGATGTCGGGCCTGGCGCGGTCCAGCCTCGCGTACACGGGGCGACCGGCGGCGAGGTGTGCCATCGCGGCTCCGCGCGCAGCGAATCCACCGTCGCCGAGAGGCTGCCCGTCCGCGTCGTAGTAGGTGGCGAATTGCATCATCAGGCCCTTGGTGTGCCCGCTCCACGCGGGTGCCAGCGCGTAGGCCGTCGAGAATTCCATGCCCGAGAACGACGCCCCGACCTCCGCGGCCATGAGGAGTCCGTCGCCGGTGTCGACATTGGTTCCGAAGCTTCCCGACAGGAAGGCGCAGCCGCCGGTCGCCACGACCACCGCCCCGGCGCGCACCGACCACGGCGCGTATCCGCTCTGCCTCTGCAGACCGGCGGCGCCGGACACGATGCCGTCGCCGGTGACGAGCAGTTCGAGTGCGGGGCTGTGATCGAGGATGGTGACGCCGGCGCGGTGCACACGCCGGCGCATCCGGCGCATGTACTCCGGCCCCTGCAGGCTGGTGCGCACTTCCCGGCCGTCGTCGCCGGACGGAAACCGGTACCCGGCGTCGGCGAGCTCGTCCACGCGGTGGTGGGTCTCCTCGAGGACCCGGTACATCCAGGCCGGCTCGGACAGTCTGCCACCGTCCTCGAAGCGGGCCTGCACGGACCGTTCGCGCGCGGGACCGGGTGAGATGTTCCACAGGTTGTTGCCGCCCGACGCGGTGGGACCGCTGGTGCCGCAGTACCCCTTGTCGGCGAGCACGACCCGGGCGCCCGCCCGGGCCGCCGACAGTGCCGCCCACGTTCCGGCGGGGCCGCCGCCGAGGACGAGGACGTCGGCGACGATCGCGAGGTCGCTCACGAAGCGAACTGAATGGCCGAGGCAGCGACGGCCGCTCCGGTGCGTTCGGACAGCGGGCGGCGGCGGAACAGCCGGTCGAGCAGAATCATCGTTACCCCCGGTCGGAGCGGTATGGATACCGTTCGATCGTCGGCTGACCGGCTCGTCCGAACAAGGGTTCTCGTCAGCGTGCGCCGAATGCCGGCGGTCGCGCAGCAACGATCGAGCGAACAATCCCGGACGGGTCGCCACCCGGATACGTGCAGCGGTGGGTGGCACCGCCCTCTATGGTGGACGCATTTGCACGCCGAGGACGGGTAACAGATGGACGACAGGACAGTAGCGGTCGGGGCACTCGCGATCGCCACCGTTTCGGCGGTCTCCGGGCTGATGATCGGTGCCGCAGGCGGCGCGTTCGGCAGTCGCGGGCCTGCGGTCGTGCCGCCGCCGTTGACGTCGGAAGGTCTGCAGGCCGCCGGTACATATCAGGCGGAGCCGGCCAAGACCACGTTTCAGGTGTTCGTCCCGCCGACGCCCACGTGGCAGATGGCCGAGCTCACCACGCCGCGGGCGGTCACGCTCACCACCGAACCGGCACCGGTCACCACCGCACCGCCGCCCGCCCCCTCGACGACGACCACGGCACCTCCGCCGCCCCCGGTCAGGACCACGATCGTGCCGCCCCCGATCGCCACCGTCGCCCCCGTCACGACACCGGTGACCCATGCTCCCGTCATCACGACGACCGAGGAGACCATGTCGACGACCGAGGTGACCACGCCGCGGATCGCGGCCGCGCCGCCGGTGACGACGACCACGACGACGCGGCCGGTGATCACGATTCCGCCGATCACCACCAGGCCGCGCGGCTGGTAACCGCTCAGGTCCGCCGGCGCCCGATCAGCTGTGCGACGGCGACACCGGCGCCCAGCACGGCGACCAGGGCGCTGAAGACGATCCCGGCGGTGCGCAGGTCGGTGAAGCGGGCCAGCACACCGACACCGACCGCGGGGACGGCCAGCATCACGTAGATCCCGGCGAAGAACGCCGAGGACACCCCACCGCGGAATTGCTGTTCGACCCGTTCGACGGTGGTCGCGATCGACGCATTGAGGCACAGCCCCCCGGCGATGCCGAGCACCACCGACGACGCGAGCAGCGGCAACAGGATCGTGTTCGCCAGTGCGAGGGCCAGCAGTGCCGCGGCGGGGATCAGGGCGAGACACCCCACGAGCATGGCGCTGGACGTCGACATCCGGCGGGCCAGGAGTTGTCCGACCGCCATGAACAGGAACGTCAGGAACACGACGAGCCCGGCCATCGTGTGGCTCCTGGATCCCAGGTATTCCGTCAGGAACAGCGCCGACACGGCGGTGAGCACACCGGTCACCGCGAACGCCGTTCCGGCGGCGAGCACCGCGGTGACGAAGGCGCCGCGGATCGAGGCGGGAACCTGCAGTCGCCGGGGCCGGATCCGCCACGTCGGACGGATCGCCGGCGCGGGCGCGAAGAACCACAGCGCGACTCCCGCGAGGACGGCGAGCACGAGATTCACCACGTAGGGGAGGGTGAGCGGACTCGAGGTGAGGTCGGCGAGGACGCCTGCGCTGAGCGTGCCCAATCCGAGACCGCCGGTGTTCACGGCGACCGCGAGCATTCCGCCGACGGCCTTGCGGTCGGGTGGGAACAGGTCGATCACCGCGGCGGTACCGGTGCCGGTCATGAGGCCGGCGGACAGCCCCGAGATCACCCGGGCCACCACGAACACGGGAAGTGTCGACGGCAGCAGGAACAGCACGGCACTGACCGCGGCGAGGGCGACGGCGATGAAGAGCACCGGGCGCCGGCCGACGTCGTCGGACAGCCGGCCGAACAGGGCGAGCGCGGCCACGACCCCCACCGCGTACACGGCGAACAGGATCGTGACGGTGAGGGCGCTGAACGCCAGTTCTTGCGCGTAGATGGAGTAGAGCGGGGTGGGCAGTGTCGTGCCCATCATCGTGACGAGAAACGCGAACGACGTGGCCCCGACCGCGAGGGCGGACGTCCGCCGGGTGCGCGTTCCGGACACTGCGGGCGAGGACGAAGGCATGGACCGAGCTTTTCGGAGTTCGGGAGCGGTGACAAGCCCCGCGCAGCAGTCGGTAAGGTGGCTTCCCGCCGGATTGGGGGGTCCACTCCGGGACCAGGGTGTCCAACTGTCGGAGGTCGGGGATGAACGGCGGGGAGAATTTTCAGTCGGGCGCGTGGAACCACCGCGCCATCGGGGCCGCGGTCGACGCCATCGACCCGGCCCGATCGGGGGCGGTCGCCGGGGCCTGGCACGGACTCGGCCGGGCGTTCCGGGAGTCCGTCTCCGCGTTCGACGACGCCACCCGGACCGCGGTCGGCAACAGCTGGCGCGGCCGGACCGCGGACGCGGTGGTGTCGACCCTCGACGACTACGCCGCCCGGGCCGCAACCGTGAGCGGGAAATTCACCGAGGTCGCGAATGCGCTGCGGCAAGCGACCGACGGCGCCGAAGCGGTGCGCGGCGCGGTCGGTCCGCCCCTCGACCCTCCTGCCGACTGGACCCGGGTGCTGCCGGCGAACTGGACCGCGGGAGCCGAGGCCGACACCGCGGAACAGGACGCGAAGGCGGCCATGCAGACGCTGTACGCGTCGGCGTACCGGGCCGCGGACGAACAACTGCCCGCCGACGCATTCGCCGCGACACACCCCGCGACGACCGCGCAGCCGGTGGGATTCGATTTCGGGCCGAACGGGGTGCACGGCATTCCCAGCGATCAGCAGGTGGCCGAGCCCGCCGCCGAGTCCGTCCCGCACAACGAGCACCGGAAGAGCGGAGAGGTCCGTCCGCAGGACTCGCACGAGACCGCACCGGCGGCGCCCGCGTCGATCGAGGGCGCGGCACTGGCCGGGGCCGTCGGCGGCGGGGTCGCGCACTACGCGCACCACGTGGTGGCGTCGTACCGGGCCGCGACCTCCGCACGGCCGAGCCCGCCGGCCCAGGCTGCCGAACGGGAATCCGAGGAGGAACCCCCGACCTACCTCGAAAGCATCGACGAGGCAAGCGAACTCGTCGGGAAACTGCCGCTCGTCACACCTGCGGTGATCGGCGAATAGCCGTGGGGTACTGGGTGCTCGGCGGTCCGCAGTTCTCGGCGTTGTGGGCCCGCACCGGCCAGGACCGCATCCCGTATCCGTTCGCGGTCACGAGCGAGCTGACCACGGCCGACGAGTACGACGACGAGCAGCGCCGGATCCGCACCGACTTCGCCGGTCCCGAACACGATCCGCTCCAAGCGGCGTTGCTGGTCCTCGCCGAACCCGACCTTCGTATCGAGATCGCCGGCTCGATCGGTCCCGAGGCGACACCGATCCGCATGACGGGTGCCCACTCGCGGGGGCACGCGATCGCGGCCGTGCAGCATCCGGGTTCCGAGGTGGTGCTGCGGCGCTGCGAACCGTACGACCTCGGCCGGCAGCTGATCGCGCAACTTCCCGACACGGACGCGGGCACGGCGGCGGGCGTCGTGGTCCCGGTCACATCCGACGGGAAGGCACCGGCCGCGGCCCGCATCCTCGACCGGCCCGCGACGAGCCAGGGGGTGGTCACCGTGGTCCGGGGGTCGCGGCATTCGCCGCGGCCCGTCGGTGGTCTCGCGTGGCGTGACATCGACGGCGACGGCCGGTATCTGGTGTGGGGCGATGCGTCCGTCGCGGTGACCCCGGGCACGTCGTGGGACCTCCTCGACGCCGTCACCCGGCTGACCGGACGGATCGCCGCCGGTCACCCCGTCTGACGTCGCCGCACCCTCCTGCGCTGCGGTACGGACGATCGCCGCTACCGTATAGAGCGGAAGAACGTGACTCGTGGCCGACCCGGACGGAGCAGACATGCAGGACTTCGATCTGGATTCGAGCGTGAACCGCGACTGGGCCGAGTTCCAGCGGCGTCTCGCGGACTATCTGGCAGCGATGCGGGACGAGGACCTTCTGGTGCTCGAATCGGGGTTCGAGGAACTCGACGAATCCCAGGGGCTGATGCCGTGCATCCAGTTCGTCGTGTGGGACGGCGACACGGTGCGCTGCGAGGTGCCGTCGAACCATTACCTGCACCCCGACCGGGCACTGACCGACGCCGAGCAGACGTACCTCACCGAGCTGGGCTGGAACCGTCCGACCCGCGGTCCGGACGACGAACCCGACGACGGCTCCCCCGCGTTCTACGTCGACAAGAAACTGTCATGGTCGGATCAGCTGGCCGCGATGGCCGTGGCCGCGTTCCGCGACGTCTGGGGCATCACGCATCCGGCGTTCCTGAGTACCGAAACGTCGAGTACGGACCCCGAGGCCACGTTCGACCCGGTTGCGCTGCGGCCGCCGCTGGTCGCGCAGCTCGACCCCGGCGCGGCCGTCGTCCCGCGCGACGCCGAGCATCTGCACGAGCTGATCACGCTCTCGCTCGTGCCGATGCTGGGTCTGCTGCCCGAACGCGACCCGGACGGCGACGTCCCGATCCGGATGGGCAACACCATTCTGTTCGTCGGCCCGCTCGCCGACTCCGTCGACGTGCAACTGTTCGCGCCGCTGGTCCACGACATCAGCGACCGCACCCGGGCCGCCGAGGTCACCGCCGACCTCAACCGCACATGGTCACGGATCAAATTCGTGCTGGTGGACGACCGCTTGTCGGCGTTCCTCGAAGTGTCGGGCAACCCGTTCGTCCCGCAGCACCTCACGGACACCTGCAAGACGTTCGCCGAGTTCCTGCGTACCGTCGACGGCGACTTCGCGGCACGGTTCGGCGGCGAACTGTTCTTCACCCGCGAGTCGGCGTCGGACGAAGACCTCGAACCGGAACCCGGCGGTCGAACCGAGAGCCGGATGTCGTCGACGGACCTGCCGAAGGAACTGCTGACGCTGTTCCATCTCGATCCCGGACCGGCGGACGCCAGCGATCCCGCGGTCGTCGCCGACGTCTGCGGTCACGACCGCGATCGGATCCTTGCGCTCCTCGACACCGGCACCGCCTGGGTCAGTCAGTTGCGCGACACCGACGATGCGTCCGCGGACCACTGGGAGCGGGTCGTCGGCACCCTGCGCCACGCCCTCCGCACCGTCGTGCTCCCACCGACCTCCGCGCCCGACACGAAACCGCAGCCCGAGCAGATGGGACTGTTCACCAACCCCGAGGAGTAGGCGCTCCGCGCCCGTGCGCCTTTCTGGTAGCGGCAGCAACCACAAAGGCGCACAGGCGGTAACACTCCTCGCAATCGTGGCGAACAGGACCTCGGATACTCCTTCGTTCGGGGTGAGCACGATTCCGGTGCTGCGCGGCGAGAACGTGCGGTCGCGCGAGGAACTGTGGGCGCTTCCACTGCGGACCGTGATCGACGACGGCGCGTGGGACAGCACTCCCGTCGTCGCGGCGTCGGATGCCCGCCTGGTCTACCTGACGTCGGGGACGATGGTCGGGTTGGGTTCGGCCGAGTGACGGCCTACCCGGCTGACGCATCCCGCGCACCGAGGCGCCACAGCGACGTCACTTCCCGCTTGCGTGCGGCGTGCAAGGCGTCCGAGCGGTCGGCGACCTTGCCGTGCCGGGGCGCCACGTCCCGCCGCCCGAGAACTGTCAGGCCCGCGTCGTCGATCAGGGACAGCAATTCCTCGCGGGTCCGGAGGCCGAGGTGTTCGGCGATGTCGGACAGGACGAGCCATCCCTCTCCCGCGGGCTCGAGATGCTCGGCGAGGCCGGCCAGGAATCCGCGGAGCATCCGGCTGTCCGGGTCGTAGATCGCGTACTCGACCGGCGACGTGGGGCGGGCGGGGATCCACGGCGGGTTGCACACCACCAGCGGGGCTCTCCCCTCGGGGAACAGATCGGTCTCCACCACCTGCACGCGGTCGGAGTAGCCGAGCCGGTCCAGATTCGTCCGGGCGCACGCCAGCGCGTTCGCGTCGAGCTCGGTCGCGATCACCTTCTCGACGCCGCGGTGCGCGAGGACCGCGGCCAGCACCCCGGTGCCGGTCCCGATGTCGAACGCCGTCGCGTGCGACGGCAGCGGAGTGTCCGCGACGAGGTCGATGTATTCGCCGCGAATCGGCGAGAACACGCCGTAACCGGGATGGATACGCGCGCCGAGCGCGGGGATCTCGACGCCCTTCTTCTGCCACTCGTGGGCGCCGATCGCGCCCAGCAGATCACGCAGGCTGGTGACGGTGGGCTGATCCGTCGGTCCGAACGCCTCCCGCGCGGCCTGCCGCACGTCGGGGGCGCGGCGCAGCAGGACGGTCTGGTCGGCGTCGAACGGCACCAGCAGCATCCCGAGGATGCCCGCCCGTCGCGACTGCGTCTGCCGGTGCAGGTGGAACGCGGTGGCGGGGTCGGTCGACGTCTTGCGGGCCTTCCGGTCCGTGCGGGCGGCGACGGCGGTGCCGAGTTGGCGGGCGTTGTGGAAGTCGCCCCGCCACAGCAGCGCCGTCCCCTCGCACGCCAGGCGGTACGCCTCGTCGGCGGTCATCGAGTCGTCGGCCACCCGGATCTTCTTCGGCGGCGTCGCCCCGCTGGTGGACCGCCACACCGCCGAATGCTCGATGCCGTCCTCGGTCCAGCGGACGAACTCGGTTTCCATCGCACCACCATAGGCGCTTCGCGCCCGTGCGCCTTTTTGGTAGCTGGAACTACCAGAAAGGCGCACGGGTGGCGGAGCCGCCTACCGGACGGCGAGGACGCTCTTCCCGACGGTTCGGCGGTGTTCGAGATCGAGCAGGGCCTCGGCTGCCGCATCGAACGGGTACCGTGTCGGCTCGGGGACCTTCAGCGCGCCCGACGACAGGAGTGGAAACAATTCGTCCCACTGCGACGTCAGTCGAGCGGGGTCCTCGGACCACCACGAGCCCCACGCGACTCCCACTGCGGACGCGTTCTTCAGAAGCAGTCTGTTCACTTTCACCGAGGGGATGTCCCGGCCGGTGAAGCCCATCACGAGAATCCTCCCACCGGTCGCCAGGGATCGGACACTGTCGGTGAAACGATCGCCGCCGACCGGGTCGACCACAACATCCACCCCGCGGCCATCGGTGACCGCGAGGACCTCGTCCCGCCACTTCCCGGTGGTCACGACATCGGAGGCGCCGAGGCTCCGCACGTACTCCGCCTTCTCCTCGGTGCTGACGACCGCGATGGTCCGCGACGCGCCGAGGTGCGGTGCCAGTGTCATCGCAGCGGTACCGATGCCGCCTGCCGCGCCGTGGACGAGCACCGACTCACCCTTCTCGAGGCGTCCACGACGAACCAGCGCGAAATGCACGGTCAGGTAGTTGAACAACAGGGCGGCGCCCGCAGACATCGAGATCGTGTCGGGAAGAGGGAAAGTCATTTCCGGCGGCAGCGCGACCACTTCGGCCATCGCGCCACCGACACCGGTCAATCCGACGACGCGGTCCCCGGGAGAATATCCGCTGCCCTCCGGCGCAGACCGGACAATCCCCGCGACCTCGCCGCCGGGGACGAAGGGCAGAACCGGCTTGTACTGGTACCGGCCCTGGGTGAGAAGCAGATCCGGGAACGACACCCCGACCGCGTGAACGTCGACCAGGATCACGGATTCGTCCGCACCGGGTTCGTCGACCTCGACCGGGGCAAGAGCCCGGGGACCGTCGAGCGCGGTGACCAACAATGCGCGCATGCGGTTGCCCCTTTTCATGTGGTAATGGGGAGTTCGCGGACGGCAGCGCGGCGTAACTTGCCGACTTCGGTGCGCGGGAGTTCGGGGCGGAAGTCGACGACCTTGGGCGCCGCGTACGGTCCGACACGTTGCGCGACATGTTGTTTCAGTTGCATGACGAGGTCACCGTCATCGTCCCGGGCGTCCGCGCGGACGACGACGACCCGGACCACCCCGCCACGGATCGGGTCGTCGTACGCTACTGCCGCAGCGTCTGCGACCGCCGGGTGCTGCAACAGCGCGTTCTCGACCTCGACCGGGCTGATGTTGTGGCCTGACGCGATGATCATGTCGTCGTCCCGGCCGAGTACCTGCCACCGTCCCTCCGGGTCCGTGACGGCTCGGTCCTCGGTGAGAAATACATCGCCGCGCCAGCGGTCGGCCCACAGGTCGGCGGCGTTCTCGTAGCCGCTGGACATCTGGTGCCGGGGCCGCCGTACCGCGATCAAGCCCGGTTGGTCCTCGGCCACCGGTTGACCGTCCCGGTCCGCGAGGAAGGTGTCGAAACCCGGAATCGTGGCGGACATCCAGCCCGGGCCGGACCGCGGTTCGGTGCCCTGGGTGTCGCCCAGCAGCATGCCGACCTCGGACAGTCCGTACCCGTTGCGCACGGCGGGCGCACCGGTCTCGGCCCAGGCAGCGGCGACCGCCGCGGTCAGTGGTTCGCCGGCAGCGGCAACGGCCCGGAGGGTCGGCGGCACTCCGTCCTGCGCGAAGGTCGCCGTCAGTCGCCGCAATGCCGCCGGCGCGGTGGTGAGGATCGTGGCCTTCTCTTCCCGGATGACGCGATGCCAGGCCTCGGGGACGAACCTTCCGGAGTACATGACGCGCGGCACGCCCAGCGCCATGACGGCGGCACCGGTGCTGTACAGCCCGAATGCCCACGCCGGGTCCGACGTCGAGAAGACGACGCTGTCTCGGGTCGCCCCGAGAACGCTTTTCACGTAGGGCATGACCGAGACGAATGCGGCGTGGGTCATGTTGCACGCCTTCGGTGTTCCGGATGTTCCACTGGTGAACAGCAGGGTGGCGGTGTCCCCGATGGCCGTGGTCGCGAGCGGGCCGTCGGCATCGGCCCGGTCGACCTCGGCCCAGAAGGACTTGTCGTTCCCTCTGACCGCACCGCCCCCGACGACGAACACGGTCGGATCGAGTCCGTGGGTCGCCTGCGCCTCCGCGAGGGCCGGTCGGTACCGCTGATCGACCACGATCGCGCGGACCGCCGCCGCGTCGAGGCGCAGACCGATCGCGTCCGGGGCGAACCCGCCGAACAAGGGCACGTACACCAGCCCGGAACGCCACACCGCCAGTGCGGTGATCCAACTCTCGACCTGTCGTGTGAGCAGTCCGCCGACGCGATCTCCCGGCTTCAGCCCCGCGCGTGCGAATACGCGTGCGGCCTTGGCTGCGAGTCTGTCGAGTTCGCGGTAGGTCCAGCGGTCCACCGACCCGTCGTCGTGCCGCACGGTCAGCGCGACGCGACTCGGGTCTGCCGCATAACGGGTGCAGATTTCGTGGGCGGTGTTGAAGTCGCTACCGAACGGGTCGCGGTCCAGCAGGGCTTCGATGTCCTGCCATGCGGCGAGTCCGGACGTTGTGTCGTTGCCAAGAGACATCAGTGATTCACCTTTGCAGTTTTCGCCAGGGTCAGGACCAGGACTGTGATGGCGCACGCTGCGGCGATGTACGCGGCCAGCGCCCACGAACCGTCCGACTCGGCAGCGATCGCCACCGCGATGAACGGTGCGGGAGCACTGAAGACGACACCACCGAACTGATAGGCGACGGACGCGCCGGTGTACCGGACTTCGGCCGGGAACAGACCGGTGACGTAGCCGGCCACCGCGGAATAGGTGACGGCGTGACCGATGGTGATGATCAGAATCATCGCCAGCAGGACGGCGACCCCGACGCCGGTCGACAGCAACCAGAAGAACGGGTACGCGATCGCCGCCATGTAGAGGGACCCGTAGATCAACATCTTCCGGGCTCCGATCCGGTCCGCGATCATCGACGCGTAGGGCACGGACAGGATGTCGAGGACGCATGCGACGAGGATGCTCAACAGAATCGTCTGCCGCGAGATGCCGAGTTCCTTCGGACCGTACGAAAGCACGAAGACTGTGACGAGGTAGAACGGCACGAGTGAGGCGGCCTGGGTGAGAATCCCGACGCCGAGCGCACGTTTCTCGCTTCGCAGTACCGCCAGGATCGGGAAGTCGGCGATCTTCTTGTCACGCTTGACGTTCTCGAACTCCGGCGATTCGACGACCTTCAGTCGCACGTACATTCCGACCGCGACCAGCCCGGCGCTGGCCAGGAACGGAAGCCGCCATCCCCATGCCTGCACCTGATCCTCCGGAAGCTGCTCGACCAGCAGGAACGCGAGCGTCGCGAGCACGAGCCCGGCAGGAACGCCGGCTTGCGGCCAGCTGCCGTAGAACGCTCTCTTCTCGCGCGGTGCGTGTTCGACGGCCATCAGTACCGCGCCGCCCCATTCGCCGCCGACCGCGAAGCCTTGTGCCAGCCGCGCAAGTACGAGCAGCACGGGCGCCGCGAGGCCGATTGCGCCATAGGTGGGGATGAGTCCGATCGCGACCGTCGACGACCCCATCAGCACCAGGGAGAACACCAGCATCTTCTTGCGCCCGATCCGGTCTCCGAAGTGCCCGAAGACGATCGCGCCCGCGGGACGCGACACGAACGCGACACCGAACGTCGCAAACGCGGCCAGCGTTCCCGACAGCGGACTCAACGACGGGAAGAACGCCTTCCCGAATACCAGAGCGGCTGCGGTCCCGAAGATGAAGAAGTCGTACCACTCGATTGCCGTTCCGACGAAGGACGCGAAGGCGACCTTTCGGGGTTTGACCCGTGTGACCTCCAGGTCGTCGATGACTCCCATATCGAATCTCCCATCGCTGCTGATGTGGGGCGGTGCGGCGCCGGGTTGATTCGGTGCCACCGCGGTTGTGATCGGGTCGTGGGGCCTCGTCCGGGGTTCGCCGATCGGAGATCGCGTCCGCGTCGTCGCCCCATGTGGCCACGGTCACAGGTGTAACACACCCCAGACCTCGTCCGCAAGCCTTTTGTACCGAACGATCCACTCTGCCAACTCGCCCAAATAGTGATTCTCTGCACTTCAAAGGCGGGTTTCTAAATCACTCTGGACTATTTTTGGATCGATCAGTACATTTTGCTCATGGACGAGAACGATCACGACGAGTCACGCGTCGCACTGGTCTCCGGCGGCTCCCGCGGCATCGGGGCCGCCGTCACCACCGCTCTGACGCAGCGCGGTTGCCGGGTGGGATGTACGTACCGAACCGGACGTGACGACGCCGAGAAGATCGCCGCAGACGCCCCCGAACAGGTACTCCCGATCCGTTTCGACCTGCACGACGACACCACGGCACCCACGGCCGTGGCTGACCTCGTCTCCCACTGGGGACACCTCGATTCGCTCATCCTGAACGCGGGCCAGTGGTCGGGCGGGCGGCTCGTCGAGACGGACGCGGACGCCTGGTGGAGCGTGATAGAGACGAACCTCCGAGGCACCGTTGCCCTCGCCCGGGCCGCGCTGCCCCACCTCGTGCACGGCAGGTCACCCAGCATCGTGCTGGTGTCGTCGGTCGTCGGCGTGATCGGTCACGCCGGCGACACCGCGTACGCGGGTGCGAAGTCCGCGATGATCGGCTTCGGTCGGTCACTCGCCAAGGAGGTCGCGCGTGACGGCATCCGGGTCAACGTGCTGGCCCCGGGCTTCGTCACCACCGACATGACCGATGCGGTGCCCGACTCCGCACGCAGGCGAATCGAACGAGAAACCGTCCTCGGTCGATTCGGCACCGTCGACGAAATTGCCAAGGCCGCAGTCTTCCTCAGCGAAGACGCCACATTCTGCACCGGCTCCGTTCTCACTGTCGACGGCGGCTGGGCGCTATGACACACCACGACCGCAACGACCAACAACGAAGGGACACAACACCATGACCGCGACACTCACGCATTCGGTCGGCATTCCGGAGTCGGAGTACCTGGCGCTCCGCGACCGTATTTTCGATGCGATCTGGTCCGAACTCGATCCACTCGAACAGCGGATCGAAGACGACGAGCAGGTTCCACACGACATCGTCATGCCCATCCTCGAGCGAATCGGCGCACTCGGTCTGCTCGTCCCCCGCGAGTACGGCGGCAGCGGCCTCTCGATCGCCCAGTACCTGCCGATCATCGCCGAGTTCG
Source organism: Rhodococcus sp. 4CII (assembly GCF_014256275.1). Taxonomy (NCBI): domain Bacteria; kingdom Bacillati; phylum Actinomycetota; class Actinomycetes; order Mycobacteriales; family Nocardiaceae; genus Rhodococcus; species Rhodococcus sp. 4CII. The sequence goes on along the minus strand of NZ_JACCFE010000002.1, from coordinate 6,004,596 downwards.
CCAAGGTACAGGGCGGGCTCCGGGTCATCGTCCACGTGCACAACTCCTTCGCCCACGCGCTATCCGAGATCGGCAGCGACCTGCAGAAGGCGGACGTGCTGCCGGGCACGGCCACGGGCCGGAACTCGGTCGCGTTCGCGCTGACGGAGCCGGGTTTCGGGACGGGCGCCGACCTCGGGTCGACCGCGGTGCGCGACGGTGACGACTACGTCCTGAACGGCGAGAAGTGGTTGATCACCAACTCCGACATCGCCTCTCACTTCATCGTGTTCGCGAAAACGACCGCTACCGACGTCTCCGCGTTCCTCGTCCCTCGCGAGACCGAGGGCCTCTCGATCGCAGCGCTTCCCGAGACGATGGGGTGCAAGGGCACCGAGCACGGACGCGTCACCCTCGACTCCGTCCGCGTTCCCGCCACCGCCCTCGTCGGCGCCGAAGGACAGGGAAACGAGCACCTCGAACGCGCACTGGAGATCAGCCGCGTGTTCATCGCGGCGAGTTCGCTCGGCACGTCCGAGCGCGCGCTCGAACTGTCGATCGCCCACGCGAAGAGCCGTGTCACATTCGGCAAGCCGATCGGCACCCGGCAGGCCATCCAGCGCTACCTGGCAGAGATGGCTACCGACGTCTATGCCCTGCGCGGGATCCTGGCCGACGCCGCACAGAAGTGGGATGCGGGCGAACGGATTCCGGCCGAGGCCAGCATGTGCAAGCTGTTCGGCCTCGAGGCGGTCGGCCGGGTGACCGACCGCGCACTGCTCATTCACGGCGGAATCGGATACACGCGGGCGCACCCGATCGAACGCCTGTACCGGGACGCCCGTCTCAACTGGCTCGAGGAGGGGACGCCGACGATCCAGTACCTGGTCACGGCGGGACGCCTGCTCGACGGGTACGCGTTCTCCGACGCCTTCGAGGCGTCGCGCAAAAGCTGACATCAGCCGCCCTGCGGTCAGGAACGGCCGCAGGGCGGCACCTGCCACCAAGTGAGGAGAACAATGACGAACGCAGACCCCACCGTCCTCGTGGCGGGGGCACGAACCCCGTTCGGACGCTTCATGGGATCGCTGTCGAGCCTGAGCGCCCAGGAGCTGGGCGGCTACGCGATCGGTGGTGCGCTGGAATCCGCCGGCGTCGGCGCACGCTCCGTCGACCACGTGGTCATGGGTCAGGTGCTCACGGCAGGCAGCGGCCAACTGCCGGCTCGCGTCGCGGCTGCGGCCGCCGGAATCCCCATGACCACACCGGCACTGAACATCAACCGGATGTGCCTGTCCGGAATCGACGCGATAACGCTGGCGCACCAGATGATCGTCACCGGCGACGCCGACGTCGTGGTCGCCGGCGGTCAGGAATCGATGAGCACTGCGCCGCACCTCCTGAGGAACAGTCGTCGCGGGAACAAGTACGGCGACACGGTTCTGATCGACCACCTCGCGTTCGACGGGCTCCAGGACGCCTTCACCGGGTCGTCGATGGGGGCGCTGACCGAGTCGAGGAATCCCGGGTACGGGATCACCCGCGCGGCCCAGGACGAGTGGGCCGCACGCTCACACCGTGCCGCCGCACGCGCGCGCAAAGATGGCGTCTTCGCGGCCGAGATCGTTCCCGTTCCGATCACGTCCGGGCGGGGTGAATCGACCGACGTGAGCCACGACGAGGGCATTCGGGCCGACACCTCGGCAGCAGACCTCGCCGGTCTGCCTCCCGCCTTCGCCGCCGGCGGCTCACTGACGGCGGGTAACTCGTCACCGATCTCCGACGGGGCCTGCGCCGTCGTGGTCACGCGGAAGTCCACGGCCGTCCGGCTCGGACTGTCGTGGCTCGCCGAGATCGGATCACGCGCCGTGGTCGCCGGGCCCGATTCGGGTCTGCACGAGCAGCCGTCGAACGCCATCCAGGCCGCGTGCCGACGCGAAGGGATCGCGCCGCGCGACCTCGATCTCGTCGAGATCAACGAGGCGTTCGCCGCGGTCACGCTCGTCTCGTCCGAATGCCTCGGTCTCGACGTGGACCGGGTGAACGTCAACGGCGGCGCGATCGCGCTCGGCCACCCGATCGGCGTGTCCGGGGCACGGATCGTGCTGCACCTCGCGCTCGAGTTGCGACGCCGTGGCGGGGGCGTCGGCGCGGCGGCGCTCTGTGGGGGCGGCGGGCAGGGGCAGGCCCTGATCGTGCACGTCGCGCGCACCGGGATCACCGGGCTGGCCGCGCCGAACCCGTGATCCGGCGTCTAGACTCACATCTTCGACCGCCTGGAGACAAAGGGGCCCTTCGATGAGCGACAAGTACGACGCCAACCGGGACCGAGTCTTGCAAGTGGCCGCCGAATTGTTCGCGAAGTCGGGCTACCACGGCACCGGCATCTCCGACCTGGGCACGGCGGTCGGGCTCGGCCGTGGGGCGCTGTATCACTACATCGGCAGCAAGGAGGCAATCCTCTACGAGATCAGCAGCAGGCAACTCGCCCAGATGAATACGATCGCCGACGAACTCGCGCTGTCCGAGGCCGATCCGGAAAAGCGGCTACGGGGCCTCGCACGGGCGCTCATGCGGAACATCGCCGAGCACCGTGCGGAGTGGACAGTCTTCTTCCGCGAGTACCACGCCCTGACGGACGAACGTCGCGATCGGATCATCGCCGAACGTGAACGCTACGAATCGCATTGGCGGAACGCAGTGGAGCAGGGCATTCGCGACGGACAGTTCCGTGCTCTCCCGCGGCTGATGGTCAAGGGTCTGCTGGGCATGTTCAACTACAGCTACCTCTGGATCACACCCGACGGTGCCGAATCGCCGGAACAGATCGCGGACGAGTTCCTCGACGCAGTCATCATCGGGATGCACAAGTGAGACGCTTCGCGACGCTGGCTTGGACCTGCCAAGCCTGACACGACTATTCTCGTCGCATGAGCCCGTCCTCGGCCACGCCTGCCCGCTGTTCCATCGCGCGTGCCCTCGAGGTCCTGGGCGACCGGTGGACGCTGCTCATCGTCCGTGACGCCTTCTGGGGTCACAGCCGATTCTCGGAGTTCACGCGCAGCCTCGGTGTGGCGTCCGATGTGCTCACCGCACGGCTGGCGTTGCTCGTCGACGAGGGCATCCTCGAGCGCCGCGCGTATCGCCGGGCGGGGTCGCGGGAACGTCAGGAGTACGTGCTGACCGAGAAGGGACGGCAGTTACATGTCGTGATCGGGGCGCTCGGCCAGTTCGGTCGCGACTACCTGCCGCGCCCGGGGAGCACCTCCCCCGAGTACACCGACGAGACCACCGGCGAGGCCGTGTCCCTGGCCTTCGTCACCGACGACGGTCGACGCGTGTCCGCATCGACCCTGCACGTGCAGCGGGGAGAACCGGCGCCTACGGGCGACTGACGAAGCCGGTCACATCGTGAGAAACGAGAGCTCGACCTCTTCATACCCATGCTAACTTGGAAAATCCAAGCCAGAGAGAGGTAAACGCATGCCCCGTCGACACGGAGTTCACGCAGTCGAGAATTTCTGGGCCCGGGTGTGGCAGTCACCCCAAGACCCCCACGCGATCGACGAGCTCGTGGTCGACGATTTCGTCATCGTCACCGGCGGCGAGGCGATCCGCGGCCGAGACGCCTTCAAGGAATGGGTGCTGAAGTTTCAGTCGACCGTCGACGACCTGGAGTTCCTCCCCGTCGAAACGTTCCAGAACGCGGACGGTTCCCGCGTCGCATCACTGTGGGAAATGACCGGCCGCAATCGCGGATTCATGGGCACCGAACCCGACGGGCAGCCCATTCATCTGACGGGCACCGCGGTGTGGAACGTCCGCGCCGATGGGATGCTCGAATCCAACCGCGTCGAGCGCAACGCCTGGGAGCTGCACCGGCGGCTGACGGCCTAGGCGCTTCGCGCCCGTGCGCCTTCTTGGTAGCTGGAACTACCAGAAAGGCGCACGGGTGGCGGAGCCGCCTACCGGGCTGCGGCGATCCGGGCCTCGGCGACGGCGTCGGCTGCGGCGCCGGCGAGGATGCCGTCCCGCTTCGCGACGTCGAGGATCTGCACGACGGTGGCGAAGATCTTCTCGACCTGCGCGCGGACGTCGTCGGCGGAGGTGCCGAGGCGCTCGCCGGCGACCTGGATGAGTCCGCCGCCGTTGGCGACGTAGTCGGGGACCCAGGTGATGCCGCGGTCGCCGAGGTCGTGCTCGACCGCGGGGTGGGCGAGCTGGTTGTTCGCGGCCCCGCAGATGATGTCGGCGGTGATCGCGGCGACGGATTCGTCGGTGAGGGTGGCGCCCATCGCGCAGGGCGCGTAGACGTCGAGTTCACGGTCGATGACGGTGGATGCGATCGCGACCTCGGGGAAGTCGCGAGCCACCCGGTCGAGGGCGGCGGCGTTGACGTCGGTGGCGACCACCGACGCGCCGTCGGCGAGCAGCAGCTTGATCAGCTGGTAGCCGACCTTGCCGGTGCCCTCGACGCCGACGGTGCGGCCGGCGAGGCTCGGGGTTCCCCACCTGGCCTGTGCGGCGGCGCGCATGCCCTGGAAGACGCCGAGCGCGGTCATCGGGGCGCTGTCGCCGGACCCGCCGGCGGCCGTGTTGCGTCCGACGACGTAGTCGGTCGCGCGGCCCATCACGTCGAGGTCGTCGGAGTTGGTGCCCACGTCACCGGCGGTGATGTACCGGCCGCCGAGGGTCTGGACGAAGCGGGCGTACGCCTCGAGCAGTGCCTCCGACTTGCCGGTGGCGGGGTCGCCGATGATGACGGCCTTGCCGCCGCCGAGGTCGACCCCGGCGATCGCGGACTTGTAGGTCATGCCCCGCGACAGGCGCAGCACGTCCTTGAGCGCGGCGGCCTCGTCGGCGTAGGGGTAGAAGCGGGTGCCGCCGAGCGCCGGTCCGAGGGTGGTGTCGTGGATCGCGACGATCGCCTTGAGTCCGGTGGCGGGGTCCTGGAAGAACGTCACCTGCTCGTGGGCGGTGTCGGTGGGGAAATCGGTGCGCTCGAACACTCCGGCGTTTGCGGGCAGTGCGGTGTCGTGACGTTCCGCGGTGAGACTCATGTCTTCTCAGGACCTTTCCGGAGTGGTGGCGATGGTGATGGTGGAGGTGTCGACGCCGAGTTCGGCGAGACGCTGGAGGTAGACGGTGACGTTCCGCAGCTTCACGTCCTCGTAGCCCCGCACGAGGTCGGGAGCGTCGGCGATCAGCGTGGCGGTGTCGTAGGTGTCGGCGGTCAGGTCGGCGACGAGGCCGGCCACCGTGGTCTCGTAGTGCGCGAGCAGTTGACGCTCGAGACGACGGACCTTGGCGTAACCGAAGGGGTCGAACGCGGTGCCGCGCAGGAACTTCGCCTTGGCGAGGGTCTTGAGCGCCACGTGTGAGCGGGGACCGAAGCCGATCTTGCTCTTGCGGCCCATGGCCTTGAGGACGGGCGGGTGCAGTTTGTAGGTCAGCTTGCCGGCGCCGGGGACCTCGCCGGCGGCGGCGTCGAGGAAGGCCTGGTCGGTGAGCATCCGGGCCACTTCGTACTCGTCCTTGTAGGCGGTGAGCTTGTGCAGTCCGGCGGCGACGGCCTCGCTGAACTCGGTCCGGGTACCCAGCGCGCGCTCGGCGTCCCACGCCTGCTGCACGAGGGCGATGTAGCGGGCGGCGACGCGGTCACCCTGGAAGGCAACGAGATTCGCGGCGCGGCGTTCGGTGAGCTCGCGCGTCGCACCACCCAGGGTGGATCCGGCGAACAGGTGCGCCGGGACGACGGTGTCGCTGCGCTGCGGCACGGCCGCCGAGCTGGTGGCGGCGAGGAAGGCCTCCCGGTCGGCGACGGCGACGCGACCCCAGTGGAATGCGGCCTTGTTGGACTCGACGGCGACCCCGTTGATCTCGAGGGCTTCCTCGATGAACCGGGCGGGGACGGGCAGTCCGCCGGCCTGGTAGGCGGCGCCGACCAGCAGGAAGTTGGCGGCGGCGGTGCTGCCGAACAGTGCGGTGGCGGCGGCGAGCCCGTCGATCGCGGTCAGTTCGCGGGCCGAGACGTCGAGACGCTCGAGCAGCTTGTCCTCGTCGGGGTAGCGGACGGCGGGGTCGTAGACCATGTCGCCGGTGGGGGTCTGGCTCGTCGACGCGACGGTGATGGTGCGGTCGGAGCTGCCGAAGCCGGCGTACTTCGCGTCGGCGGCGGTCAGCAGGTCGAACGCGAGGACGCAGTCGGCGGTCGCGGGGCTGATCCGGTTGGACGGCGCCGAGCTTCCCGACCGCGTCTTCTGGTCGCTGAGCCGCAGGTGCGAGGTGACGGGTCCGGCCTTCTGGCTGAGACCGGTCTGGTCGAGTCCCTCGACGTGCAGCCCGGCGCGCAGCGCGGCCATGCCGAGCACCTGGTTGACGGTGACGATGCCGGTACCACCGACACCGGCCATGAACAGGTTGTGCGTTCCGGTCCACACGGCGGGATCGGGGTCGCCGACCTCCGGCGGAACGGGGATCTCGCGCAACGTCTTCGGTGCGCCTTCCTCGGGCAGCTCGACCGTCACGAACGACGGGCAGTCACCCTCGAGGCAGGAGTAGTCGGTGTTGCAGCTGGTCTGGTCGATCTTGGTCTTGCGGCCGAACTCGGTGTCGACGGGCTGCACGGACAGGCAGTTGGACTTGACGCCGCAGTCGCCGCAGCCCTCGCAGACGGCCTCGTTGATGACGACGCGGGTGCGGCGGGCGGGCAGCTTGCCGCGCTTGCGCTTGCGGCGCGCCTCGGCGGCGCACTGCTGGTCGAAGATCAGCACCGTGACGCCCTCGATGTCGCGGAGGACGCGCTGCGCCTCGTCGAGCCGGGTGCGGTCCCACAGCAGGGTGTTGGCGGCGAAGTGGGCGCCCTTGTGTCGCTTGGGGTCCTCGGCGCACACGATGATCTGCTTGACGCCCTCGGACGCCAGCTTGTGGGTCAGCTGCGGCACGGTCAGTCCGGCCTCGGCGTCCTGCGCGCCGGTCATCGCGACGGCGGAGTTGTAGAGCACCTTGTAGGTGATGTTGACGCCGGCGGCGACGCACGCCTGCACGGCGAGCTGGCCGGAGTGGAAGTAGGTGCCGTCGCCGACGTTCTGGAACATGTGCTTGACGTCGCTGAACGGGGCCTGCCCGATCCACTGCGCGCCCTCGCCGCCCATCTGGGTGAGCATCGTGACGGCGCTGTCGGTGCGGCCGGACATCGTGACCAGGGTGTGGCAGCCGATGCCGCCGCCCGCGATCGATCCCTCGGGCACCGCGGTCGAGCGGTTGTGCGGGCAGCCGGAGCAGAAGTACGGGGTGCGCGACGTCGGGAGGACGGTCAGCTCGAGGCGCGGCGGCGGGACCGGGGTCAGCGCGACCCGGTCCTTCAGGACGCGTCGCAGTGGTCCGGTGAGGCGGGCGGCGGTCAGTTCACCGTCGACGGGGATCAGGTTCTTGCCCTGCGCGTTCTTCTTCCCCAGTACGGCGGGTGCGCTCGTGCCACCGTAGAGGATGTCCTTGAGCTGGGACTCGACGAACGGCATCTTCTCCTCGACGACGAGGACCTGCTCGACGCCGTCGGCGAGTTCGCGCACCTGGTCGGCACCCAGCGGGTACGGCATGCCGACGCGGAGGATGCGGATGCCGGCGTCCTCGAGCTGGGAGTCGCCGAGCCCGAGGTCGAGCAGGGCCTGGCGCAGGGAGTCGTAGGCGGTGCCGACGGCGGCGATGCCCAGCCACGCGCTGCGCGGGTTGACCTCGATCTTGTCGATCTCGTTGGCGGCGTTGAACGCCTCGACCATCGCCCAGCGGGGCCCGTACAGGTCGGCCTCGGCGTAAATGCTGTCGGGCGGGGACGCGAGCACGCGCTGCCGGTACGACCACGGTTTGCCGTTCCATTCGATCTCGGGGAGCACGATGTCGAGGTCGGCGAAGTCGCGGTCGAGGGTCCACAGTCCGTCGGCGACGTCGGCGACGATCTTCATGCCCGACCAGCAGCCGGAGATCCGGGACAGCGCCACCCCGTAGAGGCCGAAGGTGATGACCTCCTCGGCGTTGCGCGGGAAGAACACCGGCATGCCCATCGCGGCCATGGACCGTTCGCTGGCGCACGGGATGGTGGAGGACTTGGCGTTGGGGTCGTCGCCCACGAGGACGAGGACGCCGCCGCGGGCGTTGGCGCCGTACATCGCGGCGTGCCGGATTGAGTCGCTGGCGCGGTCGAGGCCGGGACCCTTGCCGTACCAGACGCCGACGACGCCGTCGTGGGTGCGCTCGCCCTGCGGGAGGTCGACCTGGCTTCCCCAGACGGACGTCGCGGCGAGTTCCTCGTTCATGCCGGGCACGAACTTGACGTCGTGATCGGTGCTCAACGTGGGGATGGCGGCGATGGTGCGGTCGAGACCGGCGAGGGGGCTGCCCTGGTAGCCGGAGACGAACGTCGCGACGTTCAGACCGGCGCGGCGGTCGCGTTCGTGCTGCTCCACCAGCTGGCGGGCGATGGCCTGGACACCGGTCATCAACACCGGGCCCGAATCGGCCCGGTATCGGTCGGCGAGATCAAAGGATGCTGCACTGGTACGAGCGTCGTCTAGCTGAGTCATTGCGATTCCCGATCCGTCGCGTTGAGCATTTCGTGAGCTTGATCCTCTATCTGCTCTATGATTTGGTCAACGCAAATCGCATCAACTGATCAGTTCACGCAACAGGTGACGGTCGTCACTTCCCGGAGGTACCCAAAGTGCTCAGCATCGACAAGCTCGACGTGCAGTTGCTCGGACTGCTCGGCAAGGACTCACGCATGAGCGTGGCCGAACTCGCCAACTCGCTGGGCGTCGCCCGCAACACCGTGCAGTCCCGGATGAAGCGGATGGAGACCAGCGGATTGCTCACCGGCTTCCGCCCCAACCTCGACCTCGCCGAGGTCGGGATTCCCATTCAGGCGTTCGTCGGGCTGGAACTCGAGCAGGGCAAGCTGACCGCCGTCGGCAACCGTCTCGTCGACCTGCCGGAGGTCATCGAGATCCACGCGACCACCGGTCGCGAAGACCTGCTGGTGCGGGTGGCCACGTCTACGCACGCGGAACTGCAGAAGTTGCTCGAGAAGATCGCGAACCTGCCCGGCATCACGCATTCGACCACCACGATCGCATTGACCAGCCCGCTGCCGTACCGCATTCAGCCGCTGCTCGAGCACCTCACCGACGACTCGGGGTGGGGTCGGTCGACGGCACTGCCCCGTTCACAGCGCTGACACCGGTGCAGTAGTTTCAGACCATGAGTGAGAGTCAGGGACGGATCGCGTTCATCCAGGCCACATGGCACCGCAACATCGTCGACCGCGCGCGCGAGGGATTCACCGACGAGGTGACCACGCTGGGGTATTCCAAGGACGAGCTGGACTTCTTCGAGGTTCCGGGCGCGTTCGAGATCCCGCTGCACGCACGCCGGCTCGCGCTCACTGGACGTTACGACGCCGTCGTCGCCGCGGCACTCGTCGTGGACGGTGGCATCTACCGGCACGAGTTCGTCGCGACCGCGGTCATCGACGGACTCATGCGCGTGCAACTCGACACGGATGTGCCGGTCTTCTCGGTTGTGCTGACGCCGCACCACTTCCACGAGCACGAGGAGCACCTCACGTACTTCCGTGAGCACTTCGTCAAGAAGGGCGCCGAGGCCGCCCGGGCCTGCGTCGCCACCGTCACATCGCTGAAGTCGCTGCCGGCCGCGAACTGAAATTCGCCTCCTCCGAACCCACCACGAGAAACCGCCGCCGGTACGTACCGGCGGCGGTTTCTCGTGTTATCGGTCCTTCGCGTGCCGCCGCTGGAAGAAGAGGAGCCAGAAGACCGGCGCGCCGACGACAGCGAGGATGGTCGCGAAGACGCGCAGCCCGACGTTCCCTTCGCCGAAGGGGGCGATCATGAGGACGATCGTGCAGATGACGGCGCCGAGCAGTTGCCAGTGCGCGCCGAAGAAGCCTGCGACCATGGCCCAGGCGTTGCGGGCGACGATGCGCGCCGGCGACTCGGATTCCGGTGGGGGCGGCGGGGACGGGGCCACCGCAACCGTCGAGTTACGCGCGGCCGCCACCAGTTTCGGGGCGTGCGCGCCGACGGGCGGGGTTTCGCCGTCGGGCTCGCACCGGAACAGGGCGATGCCCACCGTGTCCGCGTAGTCGACGGCGTCGTCGGTGTATCCGGGGGCGGAGAAGTACAGGAGTTTGCGGGCGTGACTGGTTCCGCGGGTGTCGTAGAGGTTCGCGAGGTCCGCCTTGCCTGCGCTGCCGCCCCGCCACTTCACCTGCGCGTACGCGCGCGAGGAGTAGACGTCGATGCCGCCGTCCGCGCCTCCGAGTAGCGCTGTGGCGTCGCCGTACCCGAGCTTCTGCATCTGCTCGGCGGCGTTGATCTCAGCTTCGGCCGCCGTGCGTATGCGTGCCATGCCTCACTCCCCCAGATCGAACCAATCTTTCCCTTCGAAGGTACCCGCAGATCCGGCCAAACCAGCTATCCGCCGGTGAACGTCACACCGGCGGCATCGAATTGCAACACACTGCAACTCTTCGCGATCCCCGCCGGCGGTCGTACCGTTCCCCGAATCAGCACGTTCACAACGCAGTGAGGGCGGATTCATGAGGGCAGCACGCTTCCACGGACGACGCGACATCCGGATCGACGACATCCCCGAGCCGGAACTGAGGCCGGGCGCGGTGAAACTCCGGGTCGCGTGGTGCGGCATCTGCGGCACCGACCTCCACGAGTACCTCGAGGGCCCGATCTTCATCTCCCCACCCGGACATCCCCACCCGCTGTCGCACGAGAACGCGCCGGTGACGATGGGCCACGAGTTCTCGGGGACGGTCGAGGAGGTCGGTGAGGGCGTCACCGACGTCGCCGTGGGCGACAACGTGGTGGTGGAGCCGTACTTCGTGTGCAACGAGTGCGCGTCCTGCACGGCAGGTAACTATCACCTGTGTACGAAGATGGGCTTCATCGGATTGGCCGGTGGCGGAGGTGGACTCAGCGAGAAGGTGGTGGTCGACCGCCGGTGGGTGCACAAGATCGGCGACATCCCCCTCGACGAGGCGGCCCTGATCGAACCGCTCAGCGTCGCGCATCACGCGGTCGTCCGCAGCGGCGCGAAGGCCGGCGACGTGGCGCTCGTCGGCGGCGCCGGGCCGATCGGGCTCCTCGTCGCCGCGGTCCTGAAGGGTCTCGGTGTCACCACGATCGTCACCGAACTCAGCGACGCCCGGAAACAGAAGGCACTGTCGAGCGGGGTCGCGCATCACGTCATCGACCCGTCGTCGGAGGACGTGACGGCCCGGGTGCTCGAGCTGACCGACGGTGTCGGTGCCGACCTCGGGTTCGAGTGCGCGGGCGTCAACGCCGTCCTCGACACCATCCTGGACGCCGTCCGGCCCGCAGCCGTGGTGGTGAACGTGTCGATCTGGGGTAAGCCGGCGACGGTCGACATGCAGAAACTCGTCCTCAAGGAGATCGACCTGCGCGGCACCATCGCCTACGTCCGCGATCACGAGGCGGTGATCGAGATGGTGCGCAGCGGCGTGATCGACCTGGCGCCGTTCATCACCGGCCGGATCGAACTCGACCACCTGGTCTCCGAGGGCCTCACGACGTTGATCGAGCACAACGACACGGCAGTGAAGATCCTGGTACGGGCGTGACCGTCAGTCGGGTTCGTCCGAAGACGGTGTCACCGCTCTGGCCTTGAGCGCCAGCCACAGCTCCATGCGGTCGTCGGCCTGGTCGAGGTTCCGCCCGGTCAGTGCCGCGATCTTGTCGATCCGGTTCCGGACGGTGTTGCGGTGCACGGAGAGGGCTGCCGCCGCGGGGTCCCATGCCCCGTTGGCTCGCAGCCATTCCTCGAGCGTTCGCTGGAGTTCGACGCGTTCGCGTGGCTCGAGCTGATCGAGGGGTGCGAGGACGGCGGTGGAGAAGCCGCTGAGCACGTCGGCCGAGCCGAGTCGGAGCAGCAACTGGACGGTCTCCCCTTCCTTGGCGTCGACAGCGCGGCCCAGTCGGGCGCTGACGGCGACGAGGGATCGCGCCTGCATCGCCGACACGGCCAGCGCGTCCACGGGAACCAGCGCACCGATCCCGATCGCGCATCCCTCCGCCAAGCCCGACAGCAGGTCCGCCAGCCCGGCGACCTCGGGGTGCGCGATCTCGATGTCCGAGTTGCGCTGTCTCAGGACGGAATCCGGGAGGACCGAACCGATCCGGACGGTCAGGTCGGCAACCGCCTCGGGAGTGGAGCGCACGACGGCGATCTGCAGGGGGTCGCGGGACAGCCCGATGCCTGCCGCGATCTGGTGCGCGCGCTCCCTCCGGAGGCCGGGTCTGAGCAGCTGCGCCAGCGCCGCCGCCCGCCGCTGCCGCTCGGGTTCGCCGGCCATGTGACGGCGTTCGAGTTCGAGCGACAGCAGCGAGACGAGAACATTGGACGCGTGCCGCAGCGCGTTGTCCGCCGACCGCTCGAGCACGACGAACGCGAGCGGGTTCTCGATGCGAACGGGGTGCAGTTCGAGTTCCCGCCGACCGGCACCGCCGAACGCCGTCCAGCCCTTCGCGCGGGTGGTGTAGCGACCCACCTGGTCCTGGGCGTCCTGCAGAAACGCCGCGTCGACGCCGTCGGAGAGTTGGACCACCCCGCCCGACGCGTCCAGCACCGCGCAGAGGGAGCCGCTGACGGAACGCCAATTGTCGAGCAATCCGCTCAGCGGCGACGGTCCGGCCGCGACCGCGGTGAGCTGATAGCTCAGTTCGATGGCGTCCTCGAGCGCACGTTTCTCCTCCTCGGCGATCCGGGAGAAGATCCACTTGGTGATGGCGATGAACGGCACCGAGTCGGGGGCGATGAGCAGCGGGACGCCGAATTCCCGCGCCGCCGCGACGAGCGGCGCGGGTGGCGCCTGAAAGGGCAGCCCGTGCCCCAGACCGAGGCACAGTGCGGCGACCCCGCCCGCGACGCAATCCCGCACGTAGTCGCGGCACCCGGATTCGGTGGTGGGAAGCATCAGGCCGACGGTCATCAGCAACTCGCCGCCCTGGAGCCAGTCCCGCGGACGCGTCAGTTCGGACACGTGCGCTGCGGTGATGGGGTTGCCGACTCCCGCCGTCCCGCTCATCGACGTGAGCCGCAGCGTGGGAGCGGACAGGACGTCCTGGACGGTGATCACCGGCGACCTCTTGTACTCATTGCCCAACCGTAATAGACGAACTGTACATCTCGCCTCTGGTGCTGGGGCGGCGCAGTGCGCAGAGTGGTGATCAGAGCCACAGCACCTCCTAGGAGTTTCAGTGTCAGATCACTCCGGCGACACCGCCGCGACCCTCGGTGGCACCATCGAGACCCGCTCCATCGACTACGTCCCCGAGGACGAACGTCACGGGAAGGTCCGCGACCAGGGCCCCTTCTGGTTCGTCGGAAACTTCCAGCCATTCACGGTGGCCATCGGCTTCGTCGGCCCCGCCCTCGGCCTGTCGCTGGGCTGGACGGTCGTCGCGGGCATTCTCGGCATCTTCTTCGGAACCCTGTTCATGGCGTTCCACGCGTCGCAGGGACCGGTGCTCGGACTCCCGCAGATGGTGCAGTCCCGAGCGCAATTCGGCTATCGCGGTGTCGTCCTCGCACTCATCGGGACGTTGTTCACGTACGTCGGGTTCAACGTCGTGGACGTCGTCATCATCAAGACGGGTCTGCACAGCATCTTCGGGTGGAACGCTGCCGTCATCGCCGTCGTGATCACCGCGGTCGCGACGCTGCTCGCGATCTTCGGTCACGATCTCCTGCACCTGTCGTTCCGTGTGCTGTTCTGGCTGTCGCTGCCGCTGTGGGCCATCCTCACGTGGGGCATCGTGTTCGGGCACGCCGGCGGCAACGCGGGCGCCGCGACGGGCGGGTTCACCCTGCTGGCGTTCATCGCCCAGTTCAGTGTCGCGGCCTCCTACAACATCACGTACGCGCCGTACGTGTCGGACTACTCGCGGTACCTGCCGCGCAACACGCGCACGTCGGCCATCGTGTCGGCCGTGTTCCTCGGCGCCTCGGCGTCGCCGGTCTGGCTGATCCCGGTGGGCGCGTGGATGGCCACCCGACTCGGAGCCACGGATGCGCTTGCAGGCATCCACGACGCCGGCAACTCGGTGGTCCCGTTCCTCGGCAGCGTGCTCGCCCTCGTCGCGACGCTCGTGCTGGTGGCGACCATGGGCCTGAACGCGTACAGCGGCATGCTGACCGTGATCACCGGCATCGACTCCTTCCGGAAGGTCACCCCGTCCCGCCGGATCCGGGTGGTGACCGTCCTTGCACTGGCGGCGGTCTGGCTGGTGCTGAGCCTGCTGTTCACCGATTCGACGACCGTCCTCAACACGACGCTGCTGATCATGCTGTACCTCCTCGTGCCGTGGACCGCCGTCAATCTCACCGACTTCTTCTTCGTGCGCCGCGGGCACTACGCCATCACCGACCTGTTCACGCCGGACGGCCTGTACGGAATGTGGTCGTGGCGGGGCATGACCGCCTTCTTCGCCGGCATCGTCGCGTCCGTGCCGTTCATGGTGCTGCCGTTCTACGTCGGACCGATCGCCGCGGTCCTCGGTGACGTCGACGTCGCGTTCGCGGTCGGCCTCGCCGTGTCCGGGATCGTGTACTGGGTCCTGTCCCGGTCGCTGGACCTCGACACCGAGGAACGGTTCATCGAAGACAGCGAAGCCACACTGGCAGTCGAGGAGACCCCGGCTCATGGCTGACACGACGACGGCAGACGTCCAGCACGCGATCGACGCGCTGATCCGGGCATTCGGCGAGCACGACACGACGGCCTACTTCGAGGCGTTTCAGCCCGGACGCGACGTTCGTCTTCTACACCCACCCGGTGCCGCTGCCCAGTCGCGAGGCCTACCGCGACCTGTGGACCGAGTGGGAGGCGGACGGGTTCCGCGTCCTGGCGTGCCGTTCCAGCGAGCAGAACGTCACGTTCCCGATCCCGGATGTCGCGGTGCTGACGCACCGGGTCGGCACCACCGTGCGGGATTCGACGGGAACGGTCGAGCTCGACGAACGGGAGACGATCCTGTTCCGGCGTGGCGCAGAGTCGGGCTGGATCGCCGTCCACGAGCACTTGTCGCCCCAGTCGATCACAACCTGATAGCTGACCGATAGCTGGTTTGACGTGGACCGCATCACATCAGGGTCCCGCCAAGTTGCGGCGGCTCGGATTCGCGGGTGTACTCATGGGTAACCTGTCCGGCTCGGCATATCGCGAAGGTGCACAGATGACGGATGAACGGCCCGGCAAGAAGCAGTCCCCACAGAAGAAGGCGCCGAGACCGAGCCCTGAGGAGGAGACCCGGGACGTGTCCAAGACCGACCTCGCGGCCGTTGTCGACGCACTCACCGCGACGAACGAGAAGAACTACGACTTCTGACCCCGCGCCTCAGCCCCGTTCCCGATGCGGCACGAACTCGAACGTCAGGCACGCGAACGCGACGGGCAGCAGGTAGCGGAACCGCAGGAGCACGTAGCGCCGGTTCCCCGTCGAATGGAACTTGCCGAGGTAGCGGTACAGCGACTCGAGTGAGATCAGTACGTCGCCGAGGTGCAGGAGCCGGCGGAACAGTCGCGCTCCCGCACCGGGCGCGCGGGGGTCGAGGAGTTCCGGAAACGCCGCGAACGACAGCGAGACGTATCGCGCGCCGGTCTGCTCGGCGTAGCGGATGACGTCGACGGACATGCGTTCGTCGGTGCCGTTCGGTGCGTCGTCGCCGCGCCACGGCACGTCGAGGCTCAGTTCCCGCACCGAACCGGCGGTCCCGTACCGCTGGAACGCGACGGCACGCCCGGACGCATCGCGGGCGATGACGAGGAGAAGCCCGGGGAGCGTCCCGTCCAGCAGGTGGTCGAGGATCATCGAGAATCCGCGGCGCTGATGCCCGGCGCGGGCGTCGTCGACGATGTCCGTCAACTCGCGACGCGTCGGTTCGTCGAGGGCGGCCTCCGGGACGATCTCGGTGGTGATCCCGGCATTGTGGGTGCGCTGCACGGCCTGCCGCAGGTTACGGAACTTCCGGCCCTCCAGTGTGAAGTGTCCGACGTCGATCACCACGTCGCGTCCGATCGGCACCGCTCGCAACGACTTTCGGGTGTCGCTGCCGGTCTCCCACATCCTGCCGGCGCGCTCCCCGGCGCCGAGCACCGCGACGCGCCACCCGCGTTCGGCGGCGAACTCGGAGAACTCGTCGAGAAGCGCGCCGAATGCGGCGGTGTCGCCGAGCGGATCGCCGGACACGACCGCTATCCCGGACCGCGCCCGGTACGCGATCGCCGCGGTGCCGGACGCGTTGAAGTAGTACGACTTCGCCGAATTGAGGGCGAACGGCGACAACGGGTCGTCCGTGGTCCGCTGGATCAGCGCGAAGATGCGGGCGCGGTCCTCGGGTTGCGGCACGCTGCGCACCGGCAGCATCAGGACGGGTCCGGTCGCCATGAGGAGAACGAACCCCGGCGCCGGATGAGCGGTCGTGTAAGCGAGATCGGCGGCGGCCACGAACAACACCGCCGCGACCACATGCGTCACGGTGACGGGCCGGCGCAGGTGCAGCCCCCGGGCCACCAGCAGGACGGCGAGGCCGGCCGCCACGATCGACATGCGGACGGGCCCCGACCGCGCGGCAATCCACAGGAGCACGAGACCGACCACGACAGTCGCGCCGACGAGCGCCGCCCGCGCCGCGGGCGATTCGGGCCGGTACACCCGCAGCCCGGGCACGGTCGTCGGAGTCGACTTCGAATTCTGCACGCGCACCCCCGCACCAGGTGACGACTGTTCCCGTGACTCCAATCTAGCGGCTCCACCGCCCGTGGGTGGTCAAGGAGTCCAGGGACTCGCTACGCACTCACGGGCGCAGCCTGCTCGGCCCGACGGCGGTGAGTGTGCCCGGGGCGCGCCCCTTCCCCCAGCCGAGCTTCTCGCGGTATCGGCCGATGTGCTCGTGCGGGATGCCCTGCCCGTCGGTGAGGGGTGTGGACTGCGGATCCACGTAGAGCGCGTCGACGGGGCAGTACGCCTCGCACATGAAGCACGTCTGGCAGTCCGATTGCCGCGCGATCACGGGGATCCCGGCGGCGGTGCGGTCGAACACGTTGGTGGGGCACGCGTCGACGCACTTGTCGCAGCCGATGCACGCGTCGGTCAGCAGCAGTTCGATCACGATGCCACTCGCAACAGGCCGCTCCGCGCCGCGGCGGTCGTCGTCCAGACGTCGTCCAGCCCGCCGGTGAGCACATGGTGGTGCTGCGCGGGGTCGAGGTCGGGGTAGTCGGCGCGCTTGCTCATTCCGCGGGTTTCCGTCCGTGCCAGCGTCGAGTGGTACATCCACCGGCCCACCGCGGTGATCGCGGCGGCCTGACGGGCCCGGACGCGTTCGTCCCCGGAGTCGCCGCCGAGGCCCAGCGACAACGCCGTCCACAGCGACTCCAGTTCGTCGAGCGCCCCCTGCACCCGGACCCCGTCCCGCAGGTAGTTCTTCTCGTACGGAATCAGTTCCGCCTGCGCGGCCGCGACGACGGTGGACGCCTCCAACCCCGACCGCTGGGTTGGCCGCAGACCGGCCCGGCCGGCGGGGCGGAGCTCGCCTGCCCGGACGCGACGTTCGGTTCGGGCGAAGCGCGCGGCCCCGGTGCCCGCCCAGCTGCCGGACGACATCGCCCACGCCGAGTTGTGGCTGCCGCCGCCGGTGAACCCGCCGCAGATGCGTTCGCGGGTGGCGGCGTCGCCAGCCGCGAACAGTCCCGGCACGGACGTGGCACACGTGTCGTCGATCAGAGCGATACCGCCGGTTCCGCGTACCGTGCCCTCGGCGAGCACGCCGACCTCGAAGCGGTCGGTGAACGGGTTGATGCCGCGACGGTCGAACTGCAGGAAGAAGTTGGGCTGGCCGAGCCGCATCTGGCGCTGCACCTCGTCGTCGGCGCGGTCGAGTTGCGCGAACACCGGCTCGGACAGCAGCGTTTTCGCGATCACCGACCGCCCCTTGGTGGAGCCGGCGCCCTCGAGAACGCTCCCGTCGGCGTGGAAGAACGTGGCATAACCGTAGTAGGCGGTCTTCGTGATGGTGGAGTTGGCGGGGACGATCGCGTACGCGTTGGAGAACTCCATGCCGGAGAATGTGGCACCCACCTCGGCGGCCATCAGCGCGCCGTCGCCGGTGTCGACGTTCGTGCCCAGAGCGCGGGACAGGAACGCGCAGCCACCGCTCGCGATCACGACGGCGCCCGCCGTGATCCGGTAGTCGCGGTCGGCCTGGCGTCGGTAGCCGGCAGCGCCGCGCACCTGGCCGTCGATGTCGACGAGCAGTTCGAGGGCCGGCGAGTGGTCGAGGATCCGAACGCCCGCCTTCTTGACCCACGCCCGCATCCGTCGCATGTATTCGGGCCCTTGGAGTCCGGTGCGGATCTGCCTGCCGGTGTCGGGGTCGACGGGGAACGGGTACCGGCCCTCCTCGGCGAGGAGGTTCATGTTCGCGTACGTCTGGTCGAGGACGCGGTCCATCCAGTGATGGTCGGCGAGATGCCCGCCGAGCGTTTCGCGGCTGGCCTTGGCCTCCGCCCGCGCCGACGGGTCGGGGTCGACGTACCAGACGCCGGTGCCCGAAGGCGCGGTGGCGCCGCTGGTTCCGCAGTACCCCTTGTCGACGAGGACGACGTCCGCCCCGGCTTGCCGTGCGCGCAGCGCCGCCCACGTTCCTGCGGGGCCGCCACCGATGACGAGGACGTCGGTGCTCAGGTCGAGAAGTTCGGTCATGAAGGGCGCTCCTGTCGAGGCGGAACTACGGCCCCTTCACGCTTCCGCACATCACGGCCCTTCGCCATCGTCTGAATCACCGTGAACCAAATCGCCCGTGCGCCTTTCTGGTTGTCCCAGCTACCAAAAGGGCGCACGGGTGCTACGCGCCTTTGCCGTAATCGACGCTCAGCCAGTGCTCCGGCCGCATGCGGATGACGATCGCGTTGTCGTCGTACGCCTGCTCGACGAACCCGTCGACCTCGTCGGCGGGCAGGTAGCGGGTGGCGAGTCCGCGGACGATGTCCTCGGTGGGTGATTCGTCGAACTCCGCCGGACCTTCGACGCTCACGTACCGGTACGGCGGCTTCTCGTCCTGGGCGACGAGGCTGAAGCGGCCGGCGGCGCGGATCAGCCGCTCCTTCAGCGACCCACGACCGGTCCACACGTATGGTTGGCCGCCGGGTTCGTAGCCGTACCAGATGGGCACGGCGAGCGGTGCCCGCCCGTCGCGGTCGACGGCGATCACCCCCACGTGCACGTCTGCGAGGAACTTCTCGCGCTGTTCGGGGGTCATCGACAACTGCGACATGTCAGTCTCCGCTCTCGTGTTCGGGTTTCGACGGTGATGCGGGTGGTGCGGGGTCGAGAAGCTGGGCGAGATGTTGCGACGATCGGTCCGGGTCGAGTTGCCGCACCTGCATGTGGCAGCTGAATCCGTCGGTCAGCACGACTGCGTCGTCTGGACTGTCGCGCAGCGCGGGGGCGAGTGCCTGTTCCGCCACCTGCATGCTGAGCTCGTAGTGGTCGGCCTCGAACCCGAAGTTTCCTGCGACGCCGCAGCATCCGGTGGCCTCCCGCACCCGCGGCACCCCGACCGCTTGCAGCGCCTTCCGCTGCCCGGCCGCACCGAACACCGCGTATTCGTGGCAGTGGGTCTGCACGGTGACGTCTTCGGGCAGCGGCACGCTCGGGGTCCATCCGGCCTCGGTGCGCTCGAGGATCGCGCCGGCGAAGCTCCGGATCCGGGCGGCGACGCGTCGTGCGGCGACGGTATGGACGAGTTCGGGCAGGTCCTTGCGGAACGCGGCGGCGCAACTGGGTTCGAGGACGACGATGGGACGGTCGGTGCCGTCGTCGAGAATCTCCGCTGCCCGCGTGAGGGTCTTCTTCGCCTGCTTCAGCTGTCCGGTGGAGATCCAGGTGAGCCCGCAGCAGACGTCGCTGCGGCACTGCGAGCTCAGGCCCGCCTCGGCGAGCACTCGCGACGCGGCGCCGACCACCTCGGGCCGGAATCCGCGGGTGAACGTGTCGGCGAGCACCACGACGTCCGCGGCGCCGTTCTGCGACGTCTCCCCGACCTCGCGTCGAATCTGCTTGCGCGACGCGAACTCCGGCATCGTCCGGTGCGGGGTGAGACCGCCCACCCTGGCCGCGACCTTCGCGAGCCGGCCGGCGGTGAGCCGGTTCACCAGCGGGGCGGACCGTTCGGCGACCTTCAGCCACACCGGCAGCCAGCCGAGGGAGTAGTGCGACAGCGGACGCCGCCGGCCACGGTAGTGATGGTCGAGGAATTCGGACTTGTAGGTGGCCATGTCGACGCCCACCGGGCAGTCGCTGGAGCACGCCTTGCAGGACAGGCACAGGTCGAGGGATTCCTTGACGTCCTCGGACCGCCAGCCGTCCGCGACGGTCGGCGAGTTGCGGACCATCTCCTGCAGGGCGCGGGCCCGGCCGCGCGTGGAGTCCTTCTCGTCGCCGGTCGCCCGGAAGCTGGGGCACATCACGCCGCCCGTCGAGGCCCGGCAGCGGCCTACACCGATGCAGCCCTGAACGGCGTGGACGAATGGTGCGACCGGGACGTCGCTGGTGGGGGTGAGATCGAAGCTGGTCTGCCATGCCCGCGGGTTCACCCCGTCGAGGGCGAGACTGCCGAGCAACGGTTCGGGGTCGACGATGCTTCCCGGGTTCAGGACGGCCGCCGGGTCCCACAGCCGTTTGAACGCCGCGAACGCCGCCATCATGGTGGGCGTGTACATGATCGGCAGCAGCGCCGACCGTGCGCGACCGTCGCCGTGCTCCCCCGACATCGATCCCCCGAACCGCACGCACAGTTCGGCGGCGCGGTGGATGAACCGCGACATCACGTCCCGGCCGTCATCGGTGCGCTGGTCGAAGTTGATGCGGATGTGCATGCAGCCGGCGCCGAAGTGCCCGTACATGACGCCGGTGAGACCGAATTCGGCGAGCAGCGCCTTGATGTCGACGAGGTAGTCGGCCAGCTGGTCGGGTGCGACGGCGGAATCCTCCCAGCCCGTCCAGGATTCGCCGCCCTCGACGAGCCGGGCCGACAGTCCGGCGCCGTCCTCGCGCACCCGCCACAGCGACGCGCGTTCCGCCGGGTCGCCGACCACCCGCGAGTCGACGAGCCGTCCGGCCGCCCGCAGCTTCGAGACCAGTTCGGCCCCGCGGCGTTTCACCTCGGCGAGGTCGTCACCGTCCAGGTCGACGTACAGCCAGGCCTCACCGTCGGGCAGCCCGACAACGGAGTCGGCGCCGCGGAGGTGACGCATGGTGTCGACGATCGCCGAGTCGATGCCCTCGATCGCGGCGGGAGAGCATTCGAGGATCAGAGCGTTGTCCCGGGCCGCATCCACCAGGTCGCGGTATCCCAGGCACAGCAGCATCGCCGCAGGCGGCACCGGAACCAGCGCGACGGTCGCGGCGACGATCACCGCGCACGTCCCCTCGCTCCCCACCAGGGCGCGGGCCACGTCGAAGCCGTTCTCGGGCAGCAGGTTCGCGAGGTGGAACCCCGATACCTGACGCGGGATCCGGCCGAGTTCGAGCCGGAAGTCGCCGAGGTGCTCCTGGGTCAGCGCGCCCAGTCCGGCGGCGATCCGCTCGGCCTCGCTCACCGCAGACGCGTCGTCCGGATCGGTGGCCCACAGCCCGTCGCGGGTGGCGGTCAGCCGGTGCCCGTCCGCCGTCACCAGGTCGAGCGCGACGACGTGATCGGACGTGCGGCCGTAGCGGACGGAGTGGTTGCCGCAGGCATCGTTGCCGATCGCGCCGCCGACGGTGGCGCGGGACTTGCTGGACGGGTCGGGCGCGAACGTGAACGCGCCGTCCGTCGCCAGTTGCACCTGCTTCTGCAGGTCGGTGAGGACGATGCCGGGTTCGACGACGGCCGTGCGGGCGGACGCGTCGACGGCCCGCACCCGATTCATGTGCCGGGAGAAGTCGAGTACCACGCCCCTGCCGATCGCGTTGCCCGCGAGCGACGTGCCGCCGCCGCGGCTGGTGATGGGAATGCCCCGGTCGGTGCAGGCCCGGACGATCGCCACCACGTCGCCGGCGCTGCGCGGGAAGGCCACGGCCAGCGGCGGCACCCGGTAATTGGAGGCGTCGAAGGAGTATTCGGCGCGTCGGCGCGATCCGGTGTCGAGGTCGATGCCCTGCCCGCCGAGCTCGGCGCGCAGGTCGACGGCGGAAGGTGTCAGCGCAGCCACGCGTCGAGGTGTCCCGTCTCGTCGGAGTCAGCTACCGGGATTCGCGTCAACGGGGCCATGGCTACATCGTCGAGCCGCCCCCGAGGATTGTCAACAATCCACTCGGTGAGCCGGTACGGTACGGAGGGGTGAGCGTCGTGAGAACGTCTTCGCCCGCGCAGCGACTGTCGACTGTGCGGGTGGGCGCCGCAGCGTGGGTGCTGATCCCCCTGTATTTCGTCGCCGAGGCCGTGACCGCGAATGCCTGGCCGCGACCGTACGTGGTGCGGACCAATTCGGTCAGCAACCTGGGGGTCACGGGTTGCGACGGTTCCGCGGCACAGGCCGCCGCGGTCCGGCTCTGCTCGCCGCTGCACGCGGTGATCAACAGCGCGTTCGTGCTGACGGGCGTGCTCATCCTCGTCGGGGCGGTGTGCCTGCGGGAATTCCTGCCACCGGGACGGCTCCGACGCACCGCCCTGGCTCTGTTCGGTGTGGCCGCCGTCAGCGCCGCCCTGACGGGTTTCATCCCGATCAATGTGGACGCGCACCTGCACCAGATCGTCGCGACCCCGACCTTCGTCGCGCGCAACGCCGCCATGATCGTCGTCGCGATTGCGCTCTACCCGCGGTGGCGCGCCTTCGCGGTGTGGACCGGTCTCTGCGGACTCCTCGGGGTTCTCGGCATGGCGGCGATCCTGCTTCCGGGCACACCGTTCGGCATCACCGAGCGCCTGGCCCTCTACCCCTTCACGGTGTGGGTCGCGACCGCCGGTGTCGCCGCGCTCCGCACCCGTGCGCCGTTCCGGTTGCCCTGACTACCAAAAAGGCGCACGGGGCGCCGAAGGTGCCACCATGGAGTGATGTCCACAGCTCTCACACATGCCGCCGCTGCCCAGCAGTTCGCGGAGAACGGCCGCATCTCGATCGAACCCAACCACAAACGCATCCGGGTGTTCTTCGGCGGCCGGGTGGTCGCCGACACCACCCGGTCGGTGTACCTGTTCGAGAAGGGGCACCTGCCCGTCTATTACATTCCCCGCGACGACGTGGCGTTCGACCTCCTCGAGCCCGTCGACGCGACCACGACGTGCCCGTGGAAGGGCAAGGCGCGGTATTGGGATCTCGTCGTCGGTAACCGTCGCGCCGCACAGTCCGTGTGGGGTTACGACGTGAAACTGGACGACTCCCTCGACCTCAGCCCGTACGTCGCGTTCTACTGGCACAAGATGGACGCCTGGTACGAGGAGGATCAGCAGGTGTTCGTCCACGCCCGCGACCCGTATGTCCGCGTCGACGTGCTGCCGTCGTCCCGGCACGTCGAGGTGTTCGTCGGTGACACGCTGGTCGCCGACACGGTGCGCCCGCGACTGCTCTTCGAGACGTCGCTGCCGGTGCGCTACTACATTCCCCGCATCGACGTGCGGTCCGAGTTCTTCACCGCCTCCGACACGCGGACGTCCTGCCCGTACAAGGGGACGGCGTCGTATCTGTCGTTCACCGGGTCGGACGGCTCCGCGCCGGTCGAGGACGCCGCCTGGTTCTACCCGTTCACCACGGCGGAGGCGTCGGGCATCGACGACCACGTGTCGTTCTACCCGGACCGCGTGCGGATCGTCGTCGACGGCACGCCGCTGGATAACTAGCGGGCCGGCAGCGGCGGCAATTCCAGATTGTCCCGGAGCGTGCCGCCGACGTAGTCGGCGGCGACGATCCCGCGGCGCCGCAGTTCGGGCAGCAGCCCACTGACGACGAAGTCCCGGGTTCGTTCCTCGGCGAGCCCGCCGAGCGAGATGACGTCGAGGACGCCCGCGTCGTAGCGTTCCTGGACGGCGCCGGCGAGTTGTTCCGGTGTTCCCGCGACCGCCCAGTGGCCGGTGTCCTTGGACGCGATGATCAGCTCCCGTAGCGTCCGCGCGGTCGCGGCGAGCCGGCTGAAGATCTCGACCCGGCCGCGGCGGCGATTCACCGTCCGGACGTCGGGCAGGACGTCCGCCGGGATCGGTTTGTCGAGCGGCAGTCCGGACAGGTCGATGTCGCCGCCGAGCATGTCCTCGAGCCGGATCCGGCCCGCGTCGAGGTCCGTCGCCTCCTCCTGCTCCCGGACCATCTGCCGCACTTCCTCCTCGGTCGCGCCGTAGGTGGCGTGGAACGAACTCATGACCGCCTCCGCGAATCTGGCCCCGAGTTCCACGCCGGCCGCGGAGTGACCGGCCTGGAACTGCACGGGACGACGCTGCGTCGTACCTCCGGCGCCATCGGGAATGAGCGCCTCAGCAGGTCGGCGGCGAACAGTGCGTCGAACTTGTTCGCCTCCGCGATCTTCGCGATCTCGATCGAGGACGCGATGGTCGACTGCTGCGGGTCGACCGCGGAGGCATAGGTGCTGACGGCGCAGCTGACTCCCGTGACCGTCTTCAGCGGCCGGCGACGTGCTCATCGTAGAAGGCGTAGAAACGACGGCCCGGCCGGCCCAGCATTCGGATCAGCCGGATTCTGACCACCCACCGGACGTTCCGGTTACCGTCGGGGTGTGCTGTTCTCGCAGATCGTCGCGACGTCCCGGGACGTGGGGGCCACCCGGTCGCGCAAGGTGAAGGTCGGGGCTCTGCGTGAGGTGCTCACCCGATTGGAGCCGGCCGAGGTGGAACCGGTGGTGGCGTGGCTGTCCGGGGAGCTTCGGCAGGGCCGGATCGGAATCGGCTGGCGGACAGTCGCGGACATTCCCGCCGCCCCCGTCGACGTCCCGACCGTCACCGTGTCCGACGTCGACGGGACCATCTCCGCTGTCGCCGAGGTCTCCGGGTCCGGGTCGGCCGCACGCCGACGCGAACTGCTCGCGGACCTGTTCGCCCGCACCACCGCCGACGAGCGGGACTTCCTGCTGCGACTGCTCACCGGCGACCTGCGCCAGGGCGCGCTCGAGGGGGTGATGACGGACGCGATCGCCGCGGCCGCCGACCTTCCCGTCGAACCGGTGCGCCGGGCGTTCATGCTGTCGGGTCGCCTCCCTGCGACCGCGGTCGCGGCGTTCGACGGCGGCGTCGACGCCCTCACCGCGTTCCGGCTGGAGGTGGGCCGTCCGGTCCGGCCCATGCTGGCGTCCCCCGCCGAATCGCTCGCCGACGCGTGGACCGAACTCGGCGGCGACGTCAGCGTCGAATACAAACTCGACGGGGCGCGGATCCAGGTGCACCGCAACGGCGACGAGGTGCGCATCTTCACCCGCACCCTGCGCGAGATCACCGGCAGCGTGCCCGAACTCGTCGCCCTCGTCGCCGACCTGCCGTGCACGTCGGCGGTGTTCGACGGAGAGACGCTGGCCCTCACCGACAGTGGCCGCCCCCGACCGTTCCAGGAGACGATGAGCCGCTTCGGCGCCGAGTCCGCCCGCGATCTGCTGCTGCATCCCTACTTCTTCGACTGCCTGCACCTCGACGGCGTCGACCTCCTCGACGCACCGCTGGAACAGCGACTGGATGCCCTCGAACGCGTTGCCCCGCAACACCGCATCCCCGGACTGATCCGCCCCGACGGCGCGGGCGCCGCAACCCATTTCGACGACGCCCTCGCCGCCGGGCACGAGGGGGTGATGGTCAAGTCGCTGACCGCGCCGTACGCGGCGGGACGACGCGGCCGCGCCTGGCAGAAGGTGAAACCGGAGCACACCCTCGACCTGGTGGTGCTCGGCGCCGAGTGGGGGTACGGGCGGCGCACCGGATTCCTGTCCAACCTGCACCTCGGCGCGCGCGACCCCGACGGCGGGGCACCGATCATGGTGGGCAAGACGTTCAAGGGCCTCACCGACGCACTGCTGCAATGGCAGACGGACGAATTCCCGCGCCACGAACGCAGCCGCGACGACTACACCGTGTACCTGCACCCTGACCTGGTCGTGGAGATCGAACTCGACGGCGTCCAGGTGAGCTCCCGCTACCCCGGCGGGCTCGCGCTGCGGTTCGCGCGCGTCCTGCGTTACCGCCCCGACAAGACCGCCGCCGACGCCGACACCATCGACGCCGTGCGGGCCCTGCTGCCGGGGTGAGTGCTCGTCCTGCGCGGCGCGCGCCGGGACGGTAGCCTCCCCGGCAAAACAAGTCGCCGTGCCGCGAGGGGGTCGACCAGTGACATTCGTTTCCCGCTTCGTGCCCTCGCGTGTCGCCTCGATAGTCGAGGACGCGCACCGGAGGGCAACCGCCGCCGCCGAGCGTCCCGTCCGCATCGCCGTGTGCACCGTCACCGTGCCGATCGAGGTGGCGAAGACGTCGTTCCACATCCTCCGGCTCACCGAGGAACTCATGGAGGAGGTCGTGTTCCTGCTGCGGACGATGCGGCCGGTGGTCGAGGCGGTGAGCACCACCCGGCAGTCGGAGAATGTCGACACGGTGGTCCGGACGCTCGAACAGATCCAGCAGTCGGCCGACGCGATCGCCCGCACGCCGATCGGGGTGGTCCGCAGCGTGTTCGCGCCGGCCCGGCCGTCACCCGACGAGGTCGACCATCACCCCACGATCATCGACGCCGAACCGCCGTCGCCTCCCGGCCTCGCGGTCCGGATCGCGTCGATCACCGTGACGGCGCCGAGCATCACGTTCGGGCGGCCGAACCGCTGATCCGGGATACGCTCGTATGGTGTCCGAACACATCCTCGTCACCGGTGGATCGCGCGGCATCGGCGCCGCCGTGGTGCGCCTCGCCGTCCATCGCGGCTATCAGGTGACGTTCACCTTCCAGCGGAACGGGGAGGCCGCCCAACACCTCGTGCACCAGTGCGGCGTCCGGGCCACCGCGGTGCGGGCCGATGTGCGCGATGCCGCCCTGGCCGCGGCGGTGGTGGGCGCGGCCGACGAGCGCGGGCAGCTGACCGCGGTGGTCAACAACGCGGGGACCACCGGCCCGCTCGGCACATTCCTCAGCACCTCGGACGCGGCGCTGCGGGAAGTGTTCGACGTCAACGTCTTCGGCACCCTGAACTACGCCCGCGCGGCGGCCGAGCACTGGATCCGGGAGGGGCGCCCCGGTGTCGTCGTCAACCTCAGTTCGGTCGCGGCGGGAACCGGGGCAGCGGGCGAATACGTCGGGTATGCCGCGTCGAAGGCCGCCGTCGACAGTGTGACGACCGGACTCGGCAGGGAGTGGGCGAGCGCGAACATCCGGGTCGTCGGCGTCGCCCCCGGCACGACGGACACCGACATCCACGCCGCGGCCGACCCGGGACGACCCGGACGAGTGGCAGGCAGGGTGCCACTCGGCCGGGTCGCGCAACCGGAGGAGATTGCCGAGGCGGTGCTGTGGGCGCTGTCCCACCAGGCGTCCTACGTCACCGCCACGACCATCGCCGTCGCCGGCGGTCTGTGAGCTACCGCGCCCGCGAGCCGACCCTCGGGACGAGCATCGGCACCCGCCTGCGGTAGGTGCGGTAGTCGTCGCCGAACGTGTCGACCAGGTCATGTTCCTCGAAGCGCACCGCCACCAGGATGAAGCCGGTGGTCCCGACGGCGAACAGCAACCGGCCCCACGTCATCGTCGGCGCCACCCAGAACGCGATGATGAAACCGGCGTACAGCGGGTGCCGGATCACCCGGTACAGCAGCGGTGTCCGAAAGTGGCTGGGCAGAGCCGACTTCCCGCTCTGGTTGCGCAGCACCTGGCGGAGCCCGAACAGGTCGAAATGGTCGATGGCGAACGTCGCGGCCAGCACGAGGGCGTATCCGCCGAGCGAGACGGCATACAGGGCGACGCGGACCCAGTTCGTCTCCACGTCCCAGATCTGGTCGGGCAGCGGACGCCATTGCCACATCAGCAGCGCCAGCGCGGCCGTCGCGAACAAGACGTAGGTGGACCGCTCCATCGGCTCCGGGACGATCCTGGTCCAGCGTTTCTTGAACCAGGGCCGGGCCATCACCGAATGCTGCATCGCGAAGATCGTCAGCAGCACCACGTCGACGACCACGGCAGCGGCGACGGGGGCGTCGGGACCGTCGTTGATCGTGTGGGGCACGACGAGACCCTCGACCCAGCCGATCGCGTACAGGAACACGACCAGGAACGCGGCGTACACGACCGCTCCGTACGCCGTCATCAGGCTGCGGGCGACCGCGTGTGGGCGGTGTCCCCGCCGGGTTTCGACCATCTCGGCCATGGTGTTCTCTCCGATCTCTGGGCTTTCCCCCGACCCACCGAAGTCTCCGATCGGGCGCGGTGCGGAACAAGGAACCCTGGGGTGGAGTTCGCGGCACCCCGATCGGGCGGCGAACCGTGTCGGATCGACTGACTATCCTGTGGCCATGCTGCCTGGGGAATTCCGTGACATCGACGTGGCGTCGATCAAGTCGGTCCTCGGCACCACCACCTACACCCGCGGCGAGCAGTACGCCCGGGAGCACGCGGTCGTGGACATGGCGTGGGACCCGGACGCGAAGGAGTTGTGGGGCGAGGTGGCGGGCACCGCGCCGAAGCCGTACATCGCCTCGGCGTTCGTCGTATCCGTCCCCGGCCGCATCCTCTACCGGTACGGAGTCTGCACGTGTCCGGTCGCGATGAACTGCAAGCACGTCGCCGCCTTGCTGATCACCGCGATGCGACAGGCGAGGTCCGAGGCCCAGGCGGTGGTCGCCCCCACCTGGGAACGCTCGCTCAGCTCCCTGCTCGCCCCGGCCGATCCGTTCGGCGACTCCGGACGGCGTTCGCCGCTGGCCATCCAGTTCCGGGTGCAAGCGTCGTCCGGAGACTTGGCACCTCAACTCCTGGTACGACCCGTCCAGCCGGGTTCGAAGGGCTGGATCGTCGGCGGGCTGGCGTGGAACAAGCTGGGCAGCCACTTCCAGCATCCGGCCGAGCAGATCCGCGTGCTGCACGAGATCCATCTGCTGGCCGGCGGGGGCCTGAACTATCGCCGTCAGAACCACACCGACCTCGACCTCGGCGTCTTTCCCAGCCGCCAGTTGTGGTCGCTGCTCGACGAGGCGGCCCGGGTAGGGGTCGAGCTTCTCCACTCCTCCAAGCGCCTCGGCGCACTCGGCCCGGTTCGCTCGGCGGAGGTCTGCCTCGACGCCACCCGCGACGGCGCCACCGACGCGCTCGTCGTGCGACCGGTGGTCCGCGTCGACGGCGAACCCGTCCACGCGGCCACCGTCGGCTTCCTCGGCCTCCGGGCTCACGGACTGTTCTACGTCGACGCGGACGAGCGCATCCACCTCGCACGGCTCGTCTCCCCCGTGCCCGCCCCGTTGCAGGATCTGGTGCGCCGCCGCACGCCCATCGAGGTTCCCGCCGCCGAGGAGTCCCGTTTTCTGACGGACTTCCTGCCGAAGCTGCGCAACCTGGCCACGGTCATCTCCTCGGACGGCTCGTTCGTCCCACCCGCGATCTCCGAGCCCACCCTGGTGATGCGGGCGTCGTATCTGCCCGACCACGAGGTCACCGTCGACTGGGAATGGCTTTACACCGTCGGGGACGACGAGCACCGCACGCCGCTCGCGGCCCGGACGTCCGGGGACGA
Organism: Rhodococcus sp. 4CII; assembly: GCF_014256275.1. Lineage (NCBI taxonomy): Bacteria > Bacillati > Actinomycetota > Actinomycetes > Mycobacteriales > Nocardiaceae > Rhodococcus > Rhodococcus sp. 4CII. The sequence continues at coordinate 5,974,837 of NZ_JACCFE010000002.1, read as the reverse complement.
CTACCGGGACGGCGCCCGGGAACGCGCACTGCTCGACGAACTCGACATCGTTTGGGACAGATACGGATTGGGGTCGGACGGCCCGGAATCGACGGCGTTGCGCGGACTCGACACGATGCGGTTCACCACCGAGGTCCTCCCCCTCCTCGGCGGCAAGTCCGACGTGTCCGTCGACGTCGTGGGCGAGCCGGCCGACTACCGGGAGGCCGGCGACTCCCTGGCCATCGGCGTGTCCGTCACGGCGTCGGAGGGCGGCACCGACTGGTTCGACCTCGGCGTCACCCTCACCGTGGAGGGCCGGGACGTCCCGTTCGACCAGGTCTTCTCCGCGCTGGCCGCGGGAAAGACCGACCTGCTGCTGCCCGACGGCGCCTACTTCTCCCTCGACAAACCCGAACTCCACACGCTGCGGAAACTGATCGACGAGGCACGGGCACTGCACGATCGGGTCGACGGGACGCTGCGACTCAGCCGGTTCCAGGCGAGCCTCTGGGACGAGTTCGCGGCTCTCGGCACCGTCGAGCGTCAGGCGACGTCGTGGCGGCAGCAGGTGGACGGCCTGCTGGCACCGGGCACCGTCCGGCACGTCGACGCCCCGGGCACGCTCGACGCCCAGCTGCGCCCGTACCAGCTGGAGGGGTTCCGCTGGCTGGCCTTCCTGTGGGAGCACGGGCTCGGCGGCATCCTCGCCGACGACATGGGGCTCGGCAAGACGCTGCAGGCGCTGGCACTGATCTGCCATGCGCGGCAGTCGAATCCGGCCGCGCCGCCGTTCCTCATCGTTGCCCCCACCAGTGTCGTGTCGAACTGGGAATCCGAATCCACCCGCTTCGCCCCGGGCGCGAATGTCGTCGCGATCGCGGACACCCTCAAACGCCGCAAGGTTCCGCTCGACGAACTGGTTCAGGGCGCAGACGTCGTAGTCACGTCGTACACCCTGTTCCGCCTCGAGTTCGAGGGGTATGCGGCGTGCACGTGGTCGGGGTTGATCCTCGACGAGGCGCAGTTCACCAAGAACCATCAGTCGAAGATCTACCAGTGCGTTCGCCGGCTCGAGACGCCGTTCAAGTTGGCGATCACCGGCACGCCGATGGAGAACAACCTGATGGAGCTGTGGTCGCTGCTGTCGATCACCGCCCCGGGACTGTTCCCGAATCCCGCTCGGTTCACCGACTACTACCGCAGGCCGATCGAGCAGCAGGGCGACGCCGAACTGCTCGCGCAGCTGCGGCGTCGCGTGAAACCGCTGATGCTGCGCCGCACCAAAGAGCAAGTGGTGAAGGATCTTCCGGCCAAGCAGGAGCAGGTACTCGACGTCGAACTGCACCCCAAGCACCGCAAGGTCTACGACACCCACCTGCAGCGTGAGCGGCAGAAGATCCTCGGCCTGCTCGCCGACGTCGACAAGAACCGTTTCACGATCCTGCAGTCGCTCACCCTGCTGCGGCAGCTGAGCCTCGACGCCGAGCTGGTCGACGACGAGTACCGCGACGTCCCGTCCGCCAAGGTCGACGCCCTGCTCGAGCAGCTCGCCGACGTCGTCGCCGGTGGCCACCGGGCGCTGGTGTTCAGCCAGTTCACCGGCTTCCTCGGGAAGGTCCGCGACCGCCTCGACGACGCCGGCATCGCGCACGCCTACCTCGACGGCAGCACCCGGCGCCGCGGCGACGTGCTCCGCGGCTTCAAGGAGGGCGACGCCCCGGTCTTCCTGATCAGTCTCAAGGCCGGCGGCTTCGGGCTGAACCTCACCGAGGCCGATTACTGCTTCATCCTCGACCCGTGGTGGAACCCGGCCACCGAGGCCCAGGCCGTCGACCGGGCGCATCGCATCGGGCAGACCCGCAACGTCATGGTGTATCGGCTGATCGCGAAGGACACGATCGAAGACAAGGTGATGGCGCTGAAGGCGAAGAAGTCGGCGCTGTTCGCGAGCGTGATGGACGCTGACACCCTGCTCAGTACCACCCTCGACGCCGACGACCTCCGCAGCCTGTTCGAGTAGTCCCCCGGCGCGGGGGCCGTCGGCCCTGGGTAATGTCCGATTCATGCCTCGTTACACGCTCCCCCTGCGGAACAATCCCCGCCCGGACGCGCCGGCGTCCGTGAGCCGCCACGTGCCGTTCTACTGCGCGCACGAAGCGGCGGCCGCGGCGTGGACCCGGGCCCTCGTGGAGGTCTGCGGCGACCTGCTCGACCCGGTCACGCAGACCGCCGTGGTGAACGTCGTCAGCAACTTCGGCCGCGAACTGTTCACCGGCGACGCGGACATCGTCGTCACCCTGGATCGAATCGGCAGCACCTCGCTGACCCTGCTCATCACCATCGAGCAGGACGGTGTGCAGGCCGCGGAGCTGACCGCCACCCTCGTCCAGCTCGATTCGAGCCGGGTGAACTCGGCGCCGTGGTCGCCGGCGCAGATCGCCGCGCTCGAGTCGTTGCGGAGTGCTCCGGTCGTGGCCTGACCTCGATCGATCGAAGTTTCAATCACGCGTGATCTGGGCATTTGATGCGTATGAGTATCGAAGACGGGCCCGGTGACACGCTGAGCCCCAGCGAGAGCCTGGACTCCGACGACGTGCGGAACAACGACGGCGATGACGTCGTCGATCCGCCCGACGGCTGGAGTGAGGCCGACAAATTCGGTACCACGGCGCGCGAGGAGCGCGAGGGTGAGTCGCTCGACGAGAAGTTGTCCGAGGAGGAGCCCGACACCCCGCTCGAGGAGCAGAGCGAGGTGTCGTTGGCGGATCTGCCCGACGACGAGCTGACCGAGGACGTGGACCGGGTCCTCGACGACGAGGACATCGACATCCCGGTGTTCGGCACCAAGCACGCGAACGTGGTCGAGGGCGTCATCGTGGAGGACTCGCGCACCGACCGCGGTCAAATCGACGGGGTGGCCGAGGACGGCGACTCGTTCTTCACGGTCCTCGACTGACGGCCGCCCCCGAACCGGGGCTTACACTGGCAGTGTTCGCACTCGCGACAGTCACCGGAAAGGCTCGACATTACTCATTCTTCTGCTCCGCACGACGTGTACCTGGTTCCTCCGGAGCAGGAGACCGCCGAGACCGTCGCGCACGCCTCCGCCGCCGCGTCGTCGCGGTTGCGGGACCGCCCCGACGTGGTCCGGTTCAAGGGCCGGTTCGCCCTGTCGATCACGCACACCACGCCGCACGAGGCGATGGTCGAGGACCTGTTGTTCGTCCGCGACGTCCTCGACCGCGCGGGCATCGAGTACCTGCTGGTGCGGGGCAACGACGAACGCCCGGTGATCGCGATCAACTGGGCGCAGCGCAAGGCGTTGCGGGCCGCGCTCGTCGCCGCGTGCGAGGACCGTCCGTTCTACTCCAAGACCGTCGACGCCAAGGGGCCGGCGGTCCTGATTTCCGACGGCACCCTGTCGGCGACGTCGAAAGCCCGCATCTTCCGGTTGTTCCGGCCGCGCGTGCACGTGGCGAGCGGTCTGAGTTACGGAGCGTCGACGGGGGTGCAGATCGAGTTGTGGTCGATCAGCGACGACGAGATCGTGCTGCCGATGGAGAATTCGCTGACCCGCCGCGTGGTGCGCTCGGAGGAGGCGGTCCGCGGCACCGTCGAGCGGTTCGGCCGGGTGTGGCCGACCATCGAGAACATGTTCGCCGACCACGCGTCGGACATCAATTTCGATGTCGACCTGGTGTTCTCCTGGGTGGATGGGTCTTCGGCGGAGTTCCAGGCGCAGCGCGCGAAGCGGATGCAGAACTACGTGGTCGGGGAGGGTGACGATTCCGCCGCCCGGTACCGGCAGATCGACGAACTGAAGTATGCGCTGCGCTCGGTGCACATGTATGCGCCGTGGATCCGCCGCATCTTCGTGGCCACCGACTCCGACCGTCCGGCGTGGCTCGCCGACGACCCCCGCGTCACGTTTGTGCCCAGCGAGGAATTCTTCGCCGACCCGTCGGTGCTCCCCACCCACAACTCGCAGGCCGTGGAGTGCCAGCTGCACCACATCCCCGGTCTCGCGGAGCATTTCCTGTATTCCAACGACGACATGTTCTTCGGCCGCGCGGTGGGCCCGCAGATGTTCTTCTCCCCTGGCGGCATCACCATGTTCATCGAGGCGACCACGCGAATCGGGTTGGGCCACAACGACGACGAGCGCAGCGGGTTCGAGAACGCGGCCCGTGTCAACCGCCGGCTGCTGCAGGACCGCTTCGGACTGATGACCACCCGTCACCTCGAGCACGCCGCCACCCCGCTCCGCAAGAGCGTGATGGAAGAGATGGAGAAGGAGTTCCCCGACGAGTTCGCCGCCACGGCCGCAAGCACTTTCCGCGCCAGCTCCAACATTTCGGTGACCAACTCGCTGTACCACTATTACGCGCTGATGAGTGGCCGCGCGGTGGTGCAGACGGCGGCGCGGGTGAAGTACGTAGACACCACCATGAAGTCGGGGCTGCGTGACATGGATTCGCTGCTCGCGAAGCGGTCGATGGACTTCTTCTGCCTCAACGACGGCAGCGCACCCGAAATCGACCTGGAGTTGCGGACCCGGAAGGTGACACAGTTCCTGGAGACCTACTTCCCGATCCCGGCGCCGTGGGAGACCGGGGTCTGATCAGATGGAGGGAAACGCATCGGCGGGACGCTCGCCCTCGTCGTAGACCGTTGCGGGAGAACCGATGAGGAGCGAGTCGGGTTTGCCGACCACGTGTTTGTCCTTGCCGGCGTAGTCGAACCGGTCGAGGATCCAGCGGATCGCTTCGAGGCGGGCGCGTTTCTTGTCGTTCGATTTCACGACGGTCCACGGCGCGTGCGGTGTGTCGGTGTAGAACAGCATGGCCTCTTTGGCCTCGGTGTAGGCGTCCCACTTGTCGAGGCTCGCGAGGTCGGTGGGTGAGAGTTTCCACTGCTTGACGGGGTCGGTGCTGCGGGAGACGAACCGGGCGTGCTGCTCCTCCCGGCCCACCGAGAACCAGAATTTCACGATGTGGATGCCCGATTGCACGAGCATCCGCTCGAACTCGGGCGCCGACCGGGTGAACTCGAGGTACTCGTTGGGGGTGCAGTAGCCCATGACGCGTTCGACGCCGGCCCGGTTGTACCAGGAGCGGTCCATCATCACGATCTCCCCGCCCGCGGGCAGGTGCTGCACGTACCGCTGGAAGTACCACTGGGTGCGTTCGCGTTCGGTGGGCTTCTCCAGCGCCACCACCCGCGCGCCACGAGGGTTGAGGTGTTCGGTGAACCGCTTGATGGCGCCACCCTTGCCGGCGGCGTCGCGGCCCTCGAAGATGATGACCACCTTCTCGCCGTTCTCCTTCACCCAGGCCTGGAATTTGAGGAGTTCGATCTGCAGTTTTCGCTTGCGGTTCTCGTACTGCCTGCGGGTCATCTTCTTGTCGTACGGGTAGCCGTGCCGCCAGGGCTCGTCTTCGTCGTCCACCGCGTGTTTACGGCCGGACTTGCGCAGCAGCTCCCCGATCTCGTCGATCTCCGGTGTCACGTCGATCTGGTCGGCGGGTGCGAGTTCGAAGGCTGTGGGATCGCGCAACTCGTCCATCTGAAAAGGCTACCGCTCCACGGCGCCGCCCGGCAGGCCCATGAGATCGTGGACTGCATGAGCATCGACCACATCGTTTCCGCGCTCGACTCGAAAGTTGCGGCCGAGCTCGCGGCCGTCCTCGACGGGTCGCCGCTCGTCACCCTCGACGGGATGGTGCTACCCGACCCCGCGCGCGACGCGGTCGTCGAACTGCTCACGCTCCTCGCCGACGGTCAGAGCGTGGCCCTCGGCGCGGTCGCGGACCTGCTCACGACATCGCAGGCCGCGGAGATCCTCGGCGTCTCCGACACCTATGTGCGCAGGCTCGCCGATTCGAACGCACTGCCGATCGAGATGCGCGGCACCCACCGCCGCTTCCGGCTCTCCGACGTCATGGCCTACAGAGAAAAGTTTCCGCGCACGAGTTGATCAGAGCCGGCCGGTGCGACAGCAACCTCGCCGTCCGAAATCCGCACGCCCTCGGCCGCGAGCCGACGCTCGGTTTCCTCGGCGGTGACGTATTCGCCGACTGTGTCGTAGCTGCCGATCGGGACCACCGAGTGCACGACCGTCTGCGGGTACACGTGCACGAGGTTGTAGCCCTGGGCGCCGTCGCGTCCGCGCAGCGCCCCGGCCGGGACGTTGAGGTCCTGGGTGTAGCAGGTGGCCGACGCGACGGAGACGGGGATGCCCGCGAACGTCGCCGTCGTCGAGTAGTGCAGATGGCCCGCGAGGATCGACCGGACGTCGCTGCCGCGAAGCACGTCGGCGAGGCGCGGCTGGTCGCGCAGTTCCACCAGCACCGCCAGGTCGAGGACGCACGGCACCGGCGGATGGTGCAGCGCAAGGATGGAACCGTGGGGCGCCGGGATCGCGAGCTGCTGTGCCAGCCAGATCAATTGGCTCTCGGAGATCTCGCCGTGGTGGTGCCCGGGGACGGTCGTGTCGAGGGTGATGATGCGCAGCCCGTCGACGTCGTGGACGTGGTCGATCGGCTCGTACGTCGGTTCCTGCCCGAGCAGTTCGGCGCGGAAGTGGCCGCGGTCGTCGTGGTTGCCCATCGCCCAGATCACCCGCGCACCGAGGGTCGCGGCTACCGGTTCGACGATTTCTCGCAGCTTCTCGTAGGCGCCCGGCTGACCGCGGTCGGTGAGGTCGCCGGTGAACACCAGCGCGTCCGGGCGGGCGTGCGATGCCTCGATGTCGGCGACGATCTGCCGGAGGGTGGCCTCGCTGTCGACGGCCCCGTACAGCAGGTCGTCGTCGACCAGGTGGGTGTCGCTGAGGTGGAGCACGACGTGTGACGGTCGCGGATACTCGGCCGTCCGTATGTCGGCTGCCGGTGTGCCGCTCATCGGTCTCTCGCTTCCGCTCGCCCCGACTGGGGCAGGTGCCCGGGTGGACGCCACTGTGCGTCCACCCTAGCCAAGCGCATTCCGGTCACCTGCCGGGGCACGTGCGGTGGCCGGCCGGTGAACGTTGAGATACGTCAGTTCCGGGCGTGGTGCGGTGTGCGCGACTCCGCACCGGCGGGCGGGATCATCGCAGCGAGATTGGCCTGCGCCTCGAACCGGGCGCGCTCGTCGCCATCGTCCGTCGCTGCCGCGTCCTTCGCCGCGGTGAGGAACGGCCGGACCAGGTCGAGCGGCATCGGGAAGACGACGGTCGAGTTGTTCTCGCCACCCATCGCGCTCAGGGTCTGCAGGTAGCGCAGCTGCAGGGTGGTGGGGTTGCGGCTGATGACGTCCGCGGCCTCGACGAGTTTGGCGGAGGCCTGGAACTCGGCTTCGGCGTTGATGATCTTGGCGCGGCGCTCGCGTTCGGCCTCGGCCTGCCGGGCGATGGCCCGCTGCATGTTGGCGGGGATCTCGACGTCCTTGATCTCGACGGTGGTGACCTTGACGCCCCACGGCTCGGTCTGCTGATCGATCACCTTCTGCAGGTCTTCGTTGAGGCGTTCCCGCTCGCCGAGGAGGGAGTCGAGATCGGCCTTGCCGAGGATCGATCGCAACGTCGTCTGGGCGATCTGCAGGGTGGCGGCGAGGAAGTCCTCGACCTCGACGATCGCCTTGTCGGCGTCGACCACCCGGAAGTACGCGACGGCCGTGACCTTGGCCGGCACGTTGTCGTGGGTGATCACTTCCTGGACGGGGATCTTGAGGGTGACTGTCCGCAGGCTGACACGTTCCATCCGGTCGATCGCCGGGATCAGCAGCACGAGCCCCGGGCCCTTCAGGTCGACCAGCCGGCCGAGCCGGAACACGACGGCCCGCTCGTACTCGCGGAGCACCCGGATCGAGCTGCTCGCGACGACTGCGAGGAGGGTGATGACGACGCACAGGATGACGATGATGGTGGTCATAACGGCAGCTCCCATGGTTCGCGGCGGCGCACGGTGAGGGTGAGTCCGCGGATCTGCTCGACGATGACGGAGTCGCCCGCGGTCGGCGTCTCGTCGTCTCCGAACAGGGTTTGCGCCCTCCACAGGCTTCCGGCGGCCTCGACCTGACCCTGCCGGCCTTTCCAGTTGCGGACGGTGGCGTCGGATCCGATGAGGGATTGCATTCCGGTGCGCACGGGCGCGTGTCCGGCGGCCAGTGCCTTCCGGCCACCGACCACGGCGAGGCCGACACCGACCACCGCCACTCCCGCGGCGGCCGGGATGGCGATCATCTGGGCGGTGTCGCTGGACGTGAACAGCAGCCACACCCCGGCGCCGACGAACAGTGCCCCGAGCCCGCCGAGCACACCCGCAGTCGGTGCGTGTGCCTCGACGACCATCAACAACACACCCAGCACCAGCGCCAGTACGCCCAACGCGGTCATCTCGCATCACCCACGATCACGCTTCGCGAGGACCCGGTCGCACTCGCATAGCCACTCGGCGATCGAGCCCTCAGTTCAACGGTAAGCGCAGGTCGACGGCAATGCCACCGGCAATTTGCGGCGGCGTACCGTTGCGCGAATGACGAATTTAGATCACGGAGATCCCGGTGACGCCCCGACCGTCCCGCCGCCGTTGGAGGAGGTCGCCAACCCCGCCCGCCCGTCCGCCGCCGAGGAGGCCCGGACGGTCGCGGCCACGACGAACGTAGGCACGCTCGCGAGCCTGACCAGCGAGGGCGACCCATGGGCGTCGTTCATCACCTACGGTCTGCTCGACGGCTCCCCCGTGCTGTGTGTGTCGCAGATGGCCGAGCACGGCCGCAACCTCGCGCACGACCCCCGCGCCAGCATCGCGATCGTCGCGCCGAACCCGCCGTCCGATCCGCTGGCCAGCACCCGCATCACCCTCGCCGGGTACGTCTACCGCCCGGAAGGCGACGAACTCGCCGCCGCCCGCGAGGCGCACCTGGCGGCCATCCCGGCGGCGCACGTCTACATCGACTTCAGTGATTTCTCGCTGTGGGTGCTGCGGGTGCAGCGCGTGCGGTGGGTCGGCGGCTACGGGCGGATGGACTCGGCGACCGAAGAGTCCTATGCCGCCGCCGAAGCAGACCCCGTCACCCCGCACGCCGGCCGGGCGATCGAGCACCTCAACGCCGACCACGCCGATGCCCTCCGCGCGATGGCCCAGGCGCTCGGCGGCTTCCCGGACGCAACCACCGCCGTGTGCGAAGGCGCCGACCGCTACGGTCTGGATCTGCGCGTCACCACACCCCGCGGCGTGGCCGTGACCCGCGTCGGGTACGCGGAGCCCCTCGACTCGGCCGACCAGTTGCGTTCGGCAACAGTCGATTTGACTGAGAAGGCTAGGGCGTTGACCGGGCGGTGAGCCACACCGCGGTGACTGGGCTGAATTGTCCAGTCACCGCGGGGCGGTTTACCCGCCTGTCGGCGTCAACTCAAGGCTTGTTAGTCCTACCGGAATCCGCACAATCAATTCGCACCGACGGCGCTCGCGGCCCCAACGCATTGATCGCTAAAAATTTCTGTGCTCGAGGCGTTTTCGACCGATCCTGGGTCTGACATGTTCGGGGGGATTTCGGGGCGGCACATCTGTGACGATCGAGAAATCGTCGACAGGCTGGAGTCCAAGTCTCACGAGGCATCGCGCTGGCGCCACCCAGCCAGGCGAGTAGCGATTGACGTAAACGTTGCGAGGCGATATCAGACGCCTAGACCTACCACCAGATGGCGCCCTCCCACGTACCGTCAATTAGTGTTCATCCGGTCGAACTTGTTTTGGGAGATGCGATGCGTACAGCTGTTTCGAGGGGTGCAGAACGCCGCCGTCCTTGCGCAGTGCTCTTTGCATCCTTCTTGCTACTTGGTGCATGTAGCTCGCACTCTGGAAACGTCGACACGGCAACGATCGTCAGCACGCCGCCGGCCAGGACGGAAACGACCGTCCCTCCGGCAGCGAGCCCAGAACCTCCACCGAGCGCAGAGGATCAGCCACAGGCCACCCCCACGGAAACGGTTGACTGTAGTCAACCGATGCCCGCGCCGACAAATCAGTTCGGCGCCCCCATGTCGAGCGGAACAAGTATCTGCGCCACTGTCGTGGCGTGTGCCGACATCAGCGAGAACTACGAGCCGGGCACTACCCACATGTCAGACGGCACCCTGATGTACACCGAGGAATGCAACGACTACTACTTCACCCAAAAGGCCGAGCAGCAGCCGGACCCCGGGACGACCTCCGGCCGGGGTTACACCTGCAACGAGAGTGGATGCGTCTGGCCTGACGGCTCACCGGTCCCGAACTATCAACGCTGTGGCGAAATGTGCGGCGAACCCCCCACCTCCGGTGACATACAAGGCAAATGGTTCGAATGCCTGAATTCTGGAGCAACCGAAGAAGAATGCCGTTCGCAGCAGGGCGAAAATTAGACAGTAGCCATTGCTGCGCAGTGCACCACACACGCGCGCACACGTTGCTCTGTTAAACGGCGGCGATACCTGGAGCCAGCGTACGAGGACCTGCGTTGTGATGAAACCAGCGATCGACCCGGGCGTCTCTCAGGCCCCCGACCGCCCCGCGGCTGCGCTCACGCAGTGACGCGAAGAAGTTGATGCGACGCATCCCGCGCGTAACAGATCTACCCAAAGGTGCGATAACCAGGGACAACGCTTGCGCGTCACTGCTAGCAATGCCCGGAGATACCATGTACGACCCTCACGGTCCCACACCCAGCTCACCCGCTCACGAGAACGGCCGCGCAGGGTTCCGTCGCACACTGTCGGCAGCGGTTCGAGTAGTTGTGGGACTGATTGGAGTCGTTTTCCTCCTCTCTCTCATCGGCGCTGCGATGGACGGCGTGGTCAGTATTGCGTTCTACGTATTCGGGCTACTGATCTCCACTGGCGCGTTGTACTTCGCCACCATTCGCCCATCACGCGTTCGCGCATGGAGGCAACAGAATCCGGGCAAGTCACCCGTCAAGCGGAGAGTTCTCTGGGGCGCGGCGGTGGCAACGTTGTTCATAGCCTCGACTGCTCTTGATTCGGCGATTCACCCCGAGATGCACGAAAGCGAGCAGACGGCTGAGATCGCAAGCTCGACCTTCCCTGGCACAACGACCGCGACTGCTCCATCTGCACCGACCACGACCGCCGAGCGGCCCCTCGCCGTCGCGTCCAAAGTCAAACAAGTCGATGGTTCGGTGGCAGCCAACGCTGCACTCGCGAAGCTCGACGCCTTAGCCATCGAGCAGCCAGCGCCGATGGTTGGCTTTGATGATGCCAGGCTGTCGACGTGGTCCGACGACGTTGACGTCGAGAGCGGAAGAAATGGATGCGACACTCGCGATGACATTCTGCGACGGGACCTCACCGAGGTCGTCCTCGTGTCGGGTTCTGGAGGATGCTCAGTACGTTCGGGGAAACTGGAGGATCCCTATTCGAACAGAACCCTTACCTTCGTAAGCGACGCGGACGTATCGGGCAGCGTGCAAGTCGACCGTGTCGTCGCTCTTGCGGATGCGTGGCAGAAGGGAGCGCAGCAGGTCGACGAGCAAACGATGCGCGCGCTAGCAAACGATCCGCGCAACCTGCAGGCGGTAGGTTCCACTACATTCGAGCAGAAGGCCGGGCGCGACGCCTCTGCGTGGTTGCCGTCCAACTCGTCGTATCGCTGCACCTACGTGGCCCAGCAGGTGGACGTCAAGTCGCTCTATCGGCTGTGGGTCTCGCAAGGTGAGCACGACGCGATCGCGCGGGTCTTGGGTGAGTGCGGCGCGACCCTACCACCACATCCAAGCCCGGTAGCCGTGCCGACCACAACCGTTTCGCCGTCTCCGCCACCCCCTACCGTTCCACCAGTTCAACAGGAACTAACTCGCGCCTCGCCGACAACAGTTCCAGTCGTACCCCCACCACCACCGGCCGCTCCGGCGCCCGCACCGGCTCCAGTCGTACCCCCACCACCTCCGCCCTCGCCGGCACCGGCTCCTGCACCTGCACCTGCCCCGGATCCCGAACCTTGGGGAGGGTACGGCTGCGGCGAGGGCTACTACGAGAACTCCGCCGGCAATTGCATCCCCGTACCCGGCTCATCGCCGAGCGGCGCAAGCGCACGTTGCAATGACGGCACATATTCTTACAGCGAGAGTAGAAGCGGAACGTGCTCCCGTCACGGCGGAGTGGCCGAGTGGTACTGACAAGCTGGCATGCGATTCTCGGGTTGCGCGCACCCCCGCAACTTCAGGATTCACCCACCGTCTGAAATATCAACGAGTTACATATGGCGACAATCGCTTTGACACGTCAGACTACAGCGATGAAGAGGTGTGAACCTGCAATTCGATCGGGTGGACGGCGAGCTTCAGACTCGCCGGAATCCGCTTCCGGGATTCGTGGGCGAATGATCAACTTCCTTGATACCGGCCCGTCCCGCGCGCCGGGGTGGGCGACTCCGTTCCGTTGACCGTGGGCAACGGGGAGAGCGGGAGGACGAATTCGTCCGGCAACGAGAGCATCGCGGCTGGTGGTGACGATGCGCGACGACCGAGGGCAAACATCCCGCCATCGGTACTGAGGTCGAGCAACGCGACACTGAGACACCGAAATCGAAAGTCATCTCGCCCCGCAGCGGGGCGCACTGGCGACAGCAGGCAGTCATTAGACCATTGCACCGAAACGCGTTAGTTCTATCGGCTCGCTGCATCCAAAAGAATTTGCGCCCATTCGTACCCGTCACCCCGCTGATCGGAACTTGTCGTAGCTCGCCTCGAGCAGTTCTCGATCTGGCCGCTCAGCCCGCACAGATGGAATCACCATGAGCTTCTGACCATGTCGTTCCTTCAATCCGTATTCGAGCATCGGTCCGTCAATCTCGATGAGCAGGTCCTGTCGAATTTCCACCACAAGGTCCGGTCGAATACCCAAAATGTGCGCATCGAATGCCGCATGGTGAATCTTGCACATCGCGAGCCCATTTCGAACGGAAGCGATGCCCCCTTCGTCAGAGTCCGGAACGATGTGCGCCGCGTCTAGAAGTTGACTGTGCCCCAGCGCACACACCGCGCACCGGGTCTCATACGCGCGCATCACCGTGGACCGGAAGACGGGCTGATGCAATCGCCGCTTGGTCTCCGCCACGATGTATCGGCGGAGGTGCTCCTCCACAGGCGAGTCCGTCCGGTGCAAATCACGTGCGACTTCCGTTGCGACAACGAATTGATGCTGCTCAGCTTCCTCAGCGACAATGAATACGGGGTAGATCGGTTGAAAGCGGCTCGGTCCCACGCCATAGAACCAGATGAGCGGAACCTTCAGCTCCATCGCCGCACGAAGGCCCCGGTTGTCCATGTTCTCGGGATCCTTGCCTGACCACTTGTAGCGAAGGAGCCCGTCCGCACCCACCGTATCCTCGTACGGTCGCTCTTCGCCAGCGCGACGGTACGTGGTGCTGATCGACAATGCGGAGGCGAGCTGGCGTGGCTTGCGAATGCCGCGTGTGGGATCCATCAAGCGGAACATCTCGCCATCGACAGTGAAGTCGAGCAGTTCCTGTCTGCTGATCGAATCGAGACCGTCATTCGTGCGGATGGCCAGAAACCTCATCGCCTCGCTACGTAGACGTGTGTCAAAATCCGATGCGGCGTTGACACCCTGAGAAATATCCGCCATCAACCGTTCCTCCACGTACTCAGCCTTTCCCCGCTAGTCACATTGAGTCGTAGAAGGGTCGCAGAATGCTTGCGACTGGCTCCTCTTTCATTGCTTTCAATGATTTGGACTCGATCTGCCGGATTCGTTCGCGCGTAACACCGTAGATCTTCCCGATCTCATCGAGGGTGTACGGTTCCAATCCTGTCAGCCCGTACCGGAGCCGGATGACCTGGGCGTCCCGCTCCGACGACGGCGCGAGCACCGATTCGAGCACTTCATAGAATCGTCTGCGCTCAGCGACCTCTTCTGCAACGACGGCCAGGTCGTCCTCGAAGTCGAGCCCGTCGTGTTCTGCGTTGTCGATGAGCACATCGAGACTCAGCACGCGTTGGTCGTACTTTTCCAGATCACCGATGTGTTCGGTCGTGGTGTCGAGCGCAGTGGCGAGCTCGCTCGGCGTCGGCTCCCGCCCGGTCTCCCTCGTCAGGCGCGCACGCTCCTTGCTCAGCTGGTCGATCTGCTCGACCATGTGCACCGGAATCCGAATGACCCGGGACTGGTCGGCTAGGGCGCGAGTGATCGCCTGCCGAATCCACCACGTCGCGTAGGTCGAGAACTTGAATCCGGTCTTGTAGTCGAACTTCTCGACGGCCCTGAACAGTCCGAGGTTGCCTTCTTGAATGAGATCGAGAAGTTCGAGCCCCCTGCCCTGGTAACGACGAGCGATCGATACGACCAATCGCAAGTTCGCCTCGAGGAACCGCATCTTTGCGCGCTGCCCATCTCGACGGAGCCGCTCCAAGTCGCGGTGTCGCTGGTCGGATAACTTCTCGCCGGCTTCCTCGGCCTCCTCCAACAGATAGGCCGCGTAGAGCCCGGCCTCGATCCGCTGTGCGAGTTCGGATTCATCTCCCGACACCAGTAGGGAGCGCTTCTGGATCGACTTCAAATACGCCCGAATCGAATCGACAGTCTCATACTCTCCGACATCGATGGCCGCCTCTGTGCCTACCTCGTTCTCGTCGAATTCGACTGGTGGTTCGTGCTTACTCGTGCCCGCGCCGGCGGCGGCACTCCCCTGTGGACGAGGAGCTGCCGGTTCCAACTCTCGCTTGAGTTTCGGTGTGCACTTGTTCTCCGCAGGACGCATCTGCTGCAGCCGTGGTTGCGGATGTTCCTCAAGCTTGGGCGCTTCCGCTTTCGGAGGAGAATACGCAGGCTCCGCGGGGACGCGATCAAACCCTTCGGCCTCGGGCTCGACAGAGGACGTCCGATCAACGATGGTGACGCCGAGCGCCCCGAGCGTTCGAGCCAGCTGCGTGAACTTGTGGTTCGAGCCGGCGTAATAACGCACGGCGTGGGGATGCCCAATATTGAACTGCCCCTCCGACGACCCTTCGAGGTCGATACACCGCTCGATGACGTGGACGATGCCGAACTCGGAAGTCGTTCCGCGCGTCAGCCGTACTTCACCGATCTGCGAAATCGGCAATCGCCGCGGCTCGGTACCAAACGACAACGCCACAGACGGCGCCAGCTCTTCCCGCGTTATCCAGACGTACCCGTCGTGCAGAAGAACCTGTCCGTCGAAGCCGTCGTATCGATCGACTGTCACCGTCATTTACCGCAGTACTTCGCCCTTGGTGGCACGGGCCTGCACCCGCTCCACGATCCGATCGATCAAGCGCGGAGGTGTCTTCCAACGCATCGCGGCTTTGTCGTAGTTCATCGAGTGTTCGGTGATGATGTCCTTCAACTGCTCCGTGTTCAGCGTCTTCAATCGAGCGCGCAGGCCCGCTTCACCGGAAACCGCGAACACCGAGAACGGATCGAGGACACCCTTCGAACGCGCGGTCGCGATACGCGGGGCGGCAGGCTTGGGCGGGGCAGGCGCCGCGACACCACCCCCGGCGGCGAGTGCCTCACCCAGCGTCTTCGCAAAGCGAGGCGTACGCGCTGCCTCATCCGCTATGGCCTGGACCATCCGCGCCAGTGCCACCGCCACGTCAGGATTGGCCTTGCCAAGCGTCACCAACGAAGTCTCCGCATCGGAGGTGACACGCCGCAGTCGCAGCTCGTCGACCGTCAGGTCTCTCCCGCGTGTCTCTCCTACGCCCATCCCAACCTCACCTTTGCCGTAGCCATGAAATCCTGTGCCAGATCCCGCAGTGCGGTGAACTGACCGTCCGATCCGTACTTCTGTCGGAGAGTGCCGAAGTCCGCATACTCCGCGGCCGCCGCAATCTGATTCGCCTCCGGAATCAGGGACGGGAACACCATCGTGATGTCCTTCCTCCGGTTCAGATCATCGACAGTATTTCGATGGACCGGCGACGCCTTCCGGTACTTGGTGATCACTACACCCAGTTCCACGATCGGCCGTCCCCAGCGCTCGCCGAATTGCGCGATCCGTTCCTGCACCGGACCGATACCGTACGTCGACATCACATCGGGAATGGTGGGAATGATGTACGCATCTGCGCAACGTAGACCGTTGAGCGTGATGGTCTCGAGATTCGGTGGGCAGTCGATCAGCACGTAGTCGTACTGATCGATGACGGGCTTCAGAGCACGCAGGAGGATATCCGTCGAGTCACCCGACGCGAACGCTGCTCCAGCGATCCGTTCCTGCAGACCAATCATTTTCAGCGAAGACGGCAGGAGGTCGACCGTCCGGACCTTGCGTAACGGCGACACGGAACGCTGGATGATGCTCGATACGTCGAATTCGAAGACGGTGCCGGCAGCTGATATCGCGTGCTCGAACAACGCCGCCAGGGTGCGGCCCTGTGAGTCGAGCTCACCCCAGCGACTCTCCCCAATCATCATCATCGTCAGGTTGGTCTGAGGATCGAGGTCGATGAGCATTACCCGTTGCCCGAACTCACCGGACAGCATCTCGCCGAGGGCAGCCGTGGTCGTCGTCTTCCCTACCCCACCCTTGAGGTTGGTAGTCGCGACCACGTGCGTCATGACGGTCCCTTCCTGCTGCAAGATTCAACAATGCACAAACTAGCGTGTGTATCCGACACGGACTGTCATCCGCTACAGCAGGTTCGCGAGCACGTCGGCAACGTCGGGCTTCTCGAGCCGACTCATCGCGGCGGCCTCCGTTCGGCCGACGTCGACAGCTGTCAGCGCGAGCGCCGCAGCCACCTCCGACTGACTCATCGGCCGATGTCCACCTAGCCCGAACCTTAAGATCACGACGCCTACTTGATCCGGTTCGAGCACGGACAATCCGGTCAACACGATGTCGACGTCGTCGGCGCGCGGGTTCTCCGCGACTCGGCTCAGGACAGCCAGAAGCTCAGAACCGGCAGTGACCGTCCCTGGCTCCAGGGAGTCTTCTGCCTCCCCCACGAGCCGCTCAGCGGTTTCCCGGTAGACGGCGTCGGTCGAATCCGTCGACGATCCGTCGTGCGACTCGTCCCCACCGAGCCAATCACGAAGAACGTCCGCAGCCTGATCCGCGTCGACTGTAATCAGCTCGGACGCGATACCCGTCAGCTGTTCGAGAAACGTGCCGTGAGCACCCAAATCGGGGTCTTCAGAACTCCCCTTGGCGAACAGGACGAGGAAGGATGCATGCCTGCCATCCTGCTTCGGACGAATGATGCGACCCATCCGCTGGATCATTTGCCGCCGGCTCTTGCTGCTGGCGAGGATGACGCCCACATCGGCTTCCGGAACGTCGACACCTTCGTCCAATACCTTCGGGGCAATCAAGGCCTTCATCGCCCCGCTCTTGAACGCGCCCAGCAGCGTGGTGCGGTCGGTTCGCGACAGGTCACTCGTGTACGGCGCCGCGAGCACGCCTTCCTCCAGCAGTACCTCCGCGGCGGCCCGGGACGACTCCTTGGTTTCGGAGAACAGGATGCTGCGCCCGGTCTGCGCCAGCACGCCCCCGAGCTCCCGAACCGTCTCGAGTTTCCCTGCTGCCGCTGCCAGCAGTGCGCGTCGCTGCGAGAACGCACGCAGGTAGTTTCTGGCAGCCCACGTGGCGCGGTCAGCGCCGCCCTCGCTGAGTTGCTGTACGTCGCGCATGAACTCGCCGAAGGGCTCCCCGGTGCAGCCGTACTTGTGGATCAGGTTGCCGCGCTCACGCTTGGCGGTCTCGTCGAGCTCCGAGTAGGTACCCTGTTCGGCCTCCGAGAACGGTACCGCTACCAACATCACCCGGACCGGGGCGAGAATGCCATCGCGATGCCCTCGGTCGTAGTCGCATCCCGAGATGACGGCTTCGAAGTACGGCAGAAGATGTTGTTCGACGCCATCATCGGTGCGTTCGAATGTGGCGGTGAGTCCCAGCCGTTCGGTGAACTCTTCAGTCAGCAGACGGGAGAAGGTCAGGGCCCCGTACCGGTGGACCTCGTCCGCGACCAACAGTGCCGGACTCGTCGGCATGGGCGCATTGCGCTGAATGGCAGATTGCACAGTGCTCACAAGAATGTCGCTGTTCGCGAAACTGTCGGACGACCCCGCACCACGACGACCGACACGACGACCGGGCAAGGCCTTCCGAATTGCCCGGTACCACTGGTCGAGGAGGTCTATGCCGGGAACCACTACCAGCACCGACAGTCCACGAGACAGCGCCTCTGCGGCGGCGACGATACCCAGGGTGGTCTTGCCCGTACCGGTCACCGCTTCGACCACTGCACGGCGACCCGCTGCATTCCACGCGTCGAGCGCTTCCTGCTGCCACGCGCGCAGCTCGATGCGTTCGGCGGCAACCGTAGCCGTCACGGCCTGATCCATTCCGGACCGTCAGCGCCGGCACGCTTCCGCAGCAGGCCTTCCTGCGCCAGCTCAGCGAGAAGTGCCGAGAGCTCGCCCTCCGGGAGGCGAGTGATGCGAGAGCCGCGTTCCATCGTCACCGGGCTCGTCCATGCGGCGGCGGTCAGCACACTCTTTGCCGAATCACGTTTCGCAGATGGGAGACCCGACCCCACCGTGGCGGGCGTGATGTGATCTTCGGAGAGAACGTACTTCCCCTGGTCGATGGCCAGTGTTTCGTCGGACACCAACGCATCCAGAGTTTCCCGCATCAGCCCCTCGTCCGCGGGCAGTCGTCGGTGTAGGTCCGTGCGAGTCGCGGGGCCCTTCTTCACCTCGGCGACGATGAGGGTGCGCAGCAGTCGCGGCGAGAACTCCTGATGGCCAGGCTCGGGACGGGCGTGGGTAGCCGCGGCAGGTGCGTCACCTTCCGCATTCGGAGGTTCGGCGAGTGCGTAGCGGATGTCCGGTTTATCCCCCACCTTGTCCATGAGGTTTTTGTGCGCCAGCTTTCGGAGCGCCGACCAGATCTGCACACGGTCGAGTCGCCAGAGCTCAGTGAGCTCGGCGGTCGACACCGGACCGGACTTCGCTGCCTCGAGCAGCCGATCGAAGAGATAGTCGTCAGGCCGCGGAATTGCGCTCTCGGGCATCACTTCCCATGCCGAAGCCGGAACAGCCGAAAGCGGTTCCTGAATGACCTCGGGTGCCGACGCGTTCACCTCGGCGACAACCGGTGGTGCCGGGGGCTCGGTGTCTGGCCGCTCTGGCGGGATCACTCCGGACTCGGCCGGAGGCACCCGCTCGATCGGATCGACGTCCACCGTCGGCTCCGCGACCGGGGTCGTCAATGGGGCCTCCGAGGGGAGCACGTTTGCCAGCTCCGCCTCAGCCACGTCCTCGGCAAGTGATTCGTCGTCAGGCAACAATGGAGGTGCCCACGTCGAGGTCGAAACTGTCTCTGCCGTGGAGACGGAACCGGGCGAGATTCCTCGCTTGTCGAGCTCCGCCCACAGCCCGCTCAGCGAACCGACGGGATCTAGGTAGTACTCCGACTCGCGGATCCTCCAGAACTCCCAACCACAACGCTTGAGCTCTCGCTCACGCTCCATGTCGGCGCGTACCTGTTCCGGTGATGTGTGGAATGCGTCGCCGTCACACTCGACCGCTAGCCGTCCGGCCGCACCGGTGACCACCAGGTCGATTCGGCGACTGTTCACCTCCACCTGCGGATTCACGTGATACCCGCGTGCCACGATGTCGAGGTAGATGCGCTGTTCGAAGAGGCTGTCGAAGTCTCGGTGGCGCTCGTCTCGAGTCACTCCCCCAGGCATCGGATCTGCCGGCGCCGGAGACGTCGACTGCATGTATGTGAGCAACGAATGCCGCAAGTCGGTCGAGCGCAGGGAGTCCGCAGTCCGCGAATGGAACAGCCATAGCTGGTCCTGCGCACGTGAAGCGGCAACGTTGTAGCGGCGCTGGTAGTCGTTTTTCGTCATCGCCGATATTTGCTGTTCGGGTGCGACCACCATCGACAGTAAGATGACGTGCCGCTCGTCGCCCTGGAAGTCGGGTGGTGTTCCGATGCGGAGCCGCCGCTCGTCCCACACGTCGATGTCCAGGCGTGTGAGAAGCTCGTTTTGGATGACGTCCACCTGGGACTGTCCCTGGAGCACCACGACGCCGAAGGTTTTTCCGTCGTATGCCTCGTCGGACAGACATGCCACGATGGCATCGACAATGGCGAGTGCTTCGGGCCTGTTCGCCAGTGTTGCGTTTCTCCCGGTTACGACACCGCCCTCCACATAGGTGGTCCGCAGCGGCGGCAGCCGGTCGGCGCCGAACTGGCGAACGGGCACCAGCGGCGCGTCGCGGTAGAACTGATTGCTGGACCAGTTGATGATCTCGGGCATGCAGCGGAAATGCTCGCGCAGCCGGATCACTTGGCCAAACCTCGTTCGCAGCAGGGAGAACAGGCTGTCACGGGGGGTGAAGCTGTTTCGGAGGTAGCCCGGAACGTCGTGCAGATACATGTCGAGCCGGTCGAAAATTCCGTCCAACGCACCGGACGAAACTTCGCTGGGCGCACACTGCTTGTCGTCGCCGACAACGATCACCCGCGGCGCGAGCCACAACAGGAACAAATTGCTGATGTCGGCCTGGCTGGCTTCATCGACGATGACGACGTCGAAAGTGTTGGGTTCCGGAGGAATCGACGCAAGAACCTGCTGGAGCGGCATCACCCAGGCGGGCACCGCCCTCTGCGCGATCTGCATCGCTTCACGAGCCGAGGCTCGATATGTCTCGGCGTACTTGCCGGTGCCCTTGCCGATCGACGACACGTGCCCCCGGTATGCCTGCAGGGCCTGCACTTCGGTTGCCGTCATCCGTTGAAGACACCCGACCCAGGCGCGTTCTGCCGCCAGCCGCGCGGTCAGCTGCGCAATATCAGCTTCAGCCGTCGCGAGATCCAGTTCCTGTTGTTTGTCTCGGCCCACCTCGTGCTCGCGCTGCATCCAGGTGTGAGCGCGACGCCAGGCCCATGCCTGGTCGAGGTTGTCGAGGCGGGTCGACCATCTGTCGTCGCCCGCGGTGTCGGCGATCAACGTCGCCAGTCCCGGCGCGCCGCCCTCGATCTGCCCGCGCAGGGTGTTCAAGTAACGCTCTTCTTCTTGTTGCTGTCGAGCCGTTGCAAGATCGGAGAGTGCTCGGGTGATTTCGTCGAAATCTGCCGAGCCAAGCCCTTCAATCAAATCGATGTACTCGGGTGCCGGTGCTCCACCACTCACCGCCGACACCTCGGCACTGAGTTGACTCATTCGGCTGCGGGCATCGTCCGCGTCATGGGTCGCCGCGACGGCGCCGGCCGCAGCCGCGAGTGCTTGCGCTTCCGACACGCTTCGGATTCGAGGCGCGGCAGGGGTGATGCCGAGCAACACCTCGACCAGACCATTTGCCTCCGCAGCGAGACCGTTGATGTGTCCGATCTGCACCGCCGTCCGGTGCAGTTCATTGATCTGGACGGTGCGTGAACCGTTGACGTGGACGACGATGCCGATATCGCCGACGAGTGTCGCGGCACTCTGGACGCAGTCAAGTGCCCGAAGGTGTTCAGTGACTATGCGCGCCGAGTCTGCGGTAACGGCGTCCTCGCCGTCCACCGTCGCCAGTACGCCCAGCTCCTCGACAGCCTTCTGTTCGTCGCTCTTGCGAAAACGGGTTCGCCACTCCACGCCCTTTTCCATTGCGACGGCCAACGCGCCGTAGGCATTCAAAGCGCGGCGCCCGGCAACCTGAGTTTCAACGCGACGCGAGCCGACGAAGGCGTCGCTGCGCTTGGCCATGTCGAGCAAGGCTGGCACCTCTGCGGTCCTCGACCACAGGTGTGACGTGTGACCCGACAGCACACCCTCGGCAGCGTTCTGGAACGCCGGCTCCAATGCACGAACTTCGGCAACCCGGGCCTGCAGTCGCTCGCAGCGGCGTTGCACATCCATCAACGTCGGCGCCGTCGCTCCACCGAGCAACTGAAGAAAATGGGCGGCCCCCGGATTGATGTCTGCGGGCCGGATGGATGCGCGCGTGCACAGCTGCTGGAGCTCGGGCATCGACGGAAGGAGGTGGTCGACAGTGGGCAAGGACTGGTCGAGCCGCCCCGCGCGGGTCGGGTTCGATCGAAGCGTCAGGGTGATCAGGGTTCGGAACTGTTCACCGGTGAGCGGGGGCGCGTCAGCATTGACTGGACCTGGGAGCCAGTCGAAGAGCTCCGCCCGGTTGGTGACCTCACGAACGATTGCTGCCGCAGTGCCCGAGTACCCCGGTGCAATTTCCGGATGCTGGAACGTTTCGGATTCGCGCAGGGAGCGGATGTCTTCGGTGATCTTCGCGCGGCGACTCAGCGCCTGCCGACGTCTGCCGGTGAGATCCGCGATCCGGGAATCGGCATCACCTTTACTGAACGAAGCTTTTCGGGTAGCGATCTCGGCAACGCTCTTGTTGAGCTCGTCGGAGCCACCGCGTCCGATATCCGTGATGGAGACACACAGTTCTTGCATCTCCTCCGGCAACTTGTCCCGCAGTACCCGCAGCGCCTGCGACTTCTCACTGGTGACGAGCACGCGCTGCCCGTTCGCCAGCAATGCCGAGACGAGGTTGGCAATGGTGTGCGTCTTGCCGGTTCCGGGGGGACCTTCCACCACGACGCCGCTGTCGTCTGCGAGCCGTTCGATGATCTCGCTTTGCTCGCGGTTGGCGGGCAAGGGAAACAGCGGGTCTTCAGCGAGAGCGGCCGACGGCGCGGATCCTGTCCGCTCAAGCCACGCGACTCGCCCATCCGGCTCGATGGCCGTCACCAGCTGTGCAAGCCCGAGAGGAACCGTGCTGTCGTCGCGTTCTGCCGCAGCGATCATCGTCTCGTAGTACTCGACCAGCGCGAACGCCCCGCGCTTCCGCAATACCAGCGCCGGCGACGGCGTGAGAACGCGACCGGAGGGCGAGTCCGTCCCGCTCTCTTCGACCTCCACATTGGTGGTGAGCGCACGCGCGGCCCATTCCTTGAGGAAAACGAGAATGTTCGCATCGACGGGAGACGCTGATTCGTGTAGCCGCTCCTGGAGAGCCCGCGATCCCGATACGTCGAACGCGTCGAGACCGGTCAGCAGCTGGGTGTCCTCGAGCCTCGGCGCAGTGTCCGCATTGAGTCGTACCAGTAGGTCGCCGGTGGTTTCGTCGCGTTCCACGGTGACCGGCTGCGTAACGATGTGCGTGCGAATATCCTCGCCGGCAACCTTTGCCGACAGCTCCAGCAACCCGGACGCCAATACCAGCTCGACGGACTCGGGGCGCGACACCATTTCCTGCAAGGCGTGCTGCAGTGCCTGGTAGAGCTCCCAGTTCGGCCGTCGCTCCTGGTCGAGCTGAGCCCACATTCGCCACTCGGACAGCCACCGTGTGAATTCGCCCTCGACGGCCGTTGCGTTGGGCGAAATTGCCAACGAGGCACGCGAGTCTGTGGGATCACCCTGGATCCATTCACGAAGGTTTCGAGGCACCTCGGGCGGCTCTTCCAACGCGACCCGCCGCGACCGAATGACTACTTCACCCGCGGTAACTTCGAAATCCACTGACACCGAGAGGCGGCTCTCGTTCAACCAGATGATGTCGTCGTGGAGGCGGAGGTTTCGGACCGGCTTGGTCCTCGCTTTTACCAGTTCCTGCAGAAACTGCATGAGCCGCTGAACCCGGTCTTTGAGCTGGGGGTCGTCTTCCCGAACCTCCACAGAATCGCCCCCTTCGTGCCTGTGCGCCTACTGCGCACCCGTAGCGTGTGACAGAGTAATGAGCAGGTAAGACACTCGCGCGACGGAGTCCTCAATTCCATCCGCGGTATCCGCTACGTGAATGACACGGTTCCTACCGTGGAAGTCCTAGAAGGTCCCAGCGATTCTTTCCGTGCGCCACCCGCTCGAGTTCGATCGCGTGATGTCCCTTCCGCTCGCGACGAGGATCGCGTGCAACCCATGCATCGGTCGCTCGACTGATGCCCTCTGCCACGTCTTCAGCGGCGAGGATGTAGATCGACTTGGACGAAGTCGACAGATCGACGAACGCCCAAAACTCCGCGCCGGTGTCGTCGCTCGCCAGATCCGGAAAGCGGCGCCCCTTCAGCTCGCCCTTCGTGATGTTGGTTTCTCCTGATATCAAGTCGCACACGGCGAGCGTGCGAAATCCGGCGCAGTCGAGGTACACCCGCCACCTACGCCCGACCGCAGCGGATCCCGACGGGCTCCTGCACCGTCGGGGTAACCGGAGCCGTCGACACCGGTTTCGACTTCGGGGCGGGGCTCACGGTCGGGGGCTGTGTGGCGCTCGGGGTACGTGACGGCGCGGGTCTGACGAGAGGCCTCAAGTCAACGCGCGGTGGCGCCTTCACCGCAGCCGGTGGCCGCTCAGGCACTTCGGGAGCGATGATCTCCCAGAGCTGCCCCAGCCGCATTGCGGACAGTTCTGCCAGGGGTGTGCCTGCCACCGCGGTAGCCAGTTGGTTGGTGCCGGCGTCTCCGCGGAGGGTGGTCACCAAGCGCGCCAGTTCGCGAAGTCTGCTTTCGCGAACTTCCTCGGACATCGAGTGATGGCCCCCGCCACGAACCAGCCATCACCCACCCAACCCCACGTCATCCGCGCATCGTCGTCGAGTGTGTCGAGTTCGTCAGCGAGGTGGCTGAACGTCTCTCCGTGTAGCGGCGACACGTCCAGCAGGCCAGCCCTCATGATGATTTCGTCGACCGACGCCAACCCTTCGAGTGCATCGAGCGCGGTCAGGAACTTGTCATCCGAGTCCTGCGGTGGCTCCTCCGCGTGAACGACTACCTCGCAGTATTGCGACAGGCTCTTCGTGAGCTCGAGAATGGCGGGGGCGACCGAAGCGTCGCACAGAACGACGTCGGGGTGGATGACGGTTCCTTCGTCAGGAGTGTCAGCACCCTGCACAAGTATGTGAATGAATCCGGGCCCGTCCTCCGACCCTGGAACGAAGCTGCACCTCTCCACAGCCGACAGCAGCGCTCGTCGTGGATGAGTGGGAAACGGAAAGTCTGTGCCGGCAGACAGTCCCTCCCTGGTAATCCACACGTAGGGGTGGTCGACAAGGATCTGTCCGTTGATGCCGTCGTACCGCTCCACCGCGTCTCTCTCCTGCTCGAGCTATGAGTCGTCACGCTGACACGGGTAGTCGGACCGATGGCGCGGTGCGTTACCGGTCGCGTCATCAGTGCTATGGCTATTGTGAGGGCGAACAGCGAAAACCGGGACGCCGATCTGGTCGTCGTCCGCAGTCTCGAAAGGACCACCATGGGCGTCACTCTGGCCAAAGGCGGCAATGTTTCCCTGTCGAAGGCGGCACCGAACCTGACAACGGTGTCGGTCGGACTCGGCTGGGATGCCCGCAGCACAACCGGCGCACCCTTCGATCTCGACGCGAGCGCCCTGGCCACCGGCCAGGACCGCAAGGTCCTCTCCGACCTTCACTTTGTGTTCTACAACAACCTCCGCTCCCCCGATGGCTCGATCGAGCACACCGGTGACAACCTCACCGGCGAGGGAGATGGTGATGACGAGTCGATCAACGTCGATCTCTCCGCCGTTCCCCCGAACGTCACCAATATCTTTTTCCCCGTGTCGATCCACGACGCAGACACCCGCGGCCAGTCCTTCGGACAGGTCACCAACGCATTCATCCGTGTCGTCGACAGCACCACCGGCATAGAACTCGCACGCTACGACCTCACCGAAGACGCGTCCAGCGAAACCGCCATGCTCTTCGGCGAGGTTTATCGCCACAACGGCGAGTGGAAGTTCCGCGCCATCGGCCAGGGTTACGCCTCCGGACTCGCCGGCATTGCACGCGACTACGGCGTCAACATCTGACGACAGGTAGAGCGTTGGGTTCGTGACGCCCGAGCGGCCCCAGCGAGAAGGTGACAACAACTGCACACCTGACTCGCTGGGGCGTTGCGGCCCGAAGGCCTACCTTCCGAAACGTCTCGCTCAGTTGGTAGACAGAGTAAGACGGGCCTCTTCGCTATCGCTGATCGAATCGTCGTCGTCCGGCCCGAACTCAGCTTCAAATTCTGCGTCGAGATCAGCGCGCGAAATACCCTCGCTGACTACGTCATCGACAGGTATCGTCTTGCCAGTCGCTTCCTCGATGAGGGATACGAGCTGCCGCTGCCGATCAGCCATGAACGCTTCGAATTCGTCTGACCGAAGCAGATTCGGGTTGATCAGGTGGCTCGAGAGATATCCATCCAGTGTGCCGGCAGCGATGACGGGCGCGTTCCCCTTGCCTCGTTCGAGACCCGCCAGGTAAAGCGACGGAGCCTCGCCGCCGATGATTCTGTTAGTCCTGAAAGATAGCGGGGTCTTGTTGATGATCGAGTCGTACACCGAACGCTGGATCCCGTTCGTTTCACACCACTTCTTTGGGAAAATGTGGTGGATGTCCACGTTTTCCCCGAAGAACACCGTGTGGTCGAACTCCTGACCTGATCGGAAGTCCTTCGCGCCCTTCAACATGAGCAGTGCATTCACTCCCTTGTACGCCGCAGACAACCGCATCCTCATCGTCTTCAACCGTTCCGCGCGGAACGAAGCGTCGAGTACTGTCGTCGGCTCCGGACCTCCGCGCATCCACTCAGGCACCTCGATGAAGTCCTTGGCAATGCGGTTCTCCGTCGTGGAACCGTACAGCTCGCCAAACACTCCATTCCAATACCAATTGACAAGCTTCGCGTGGTTCGTGACATGGTCGATGTCGTCGCCGATATCCGCCAAGATCGCTGCGAGGGGGATGATCTGGGTCTGGTATGGGAGGTCGAAGATGCGATAGATGTGGAGACGATGGAGGAACTTCGCGGCCGCTACGAATCCCTCTTCGACCTTGTCTTGGTACTTCACATAGGCCGAGAGCGGCAGATTGAGAAGCGCCTGCCGATTGCCGATTACCTGGGGCAGCTCCTTGCCCGTCTTCCCCGCAGCCGCGGCATCTCGGCGCTTCTCGCGCGTGTGAAAGAGCGACACGACGTGCAAGAAATCAGTGTTTGACACGTCGGCCAGAATTCCCGACTTCGCCTCCGCGAGGCGGTGGGTTCGTGCCATCCGTGCCTGCCGGCCGACGGTCGTCCCTTCACCGAACCAGTCCTTGCGAAGTTCATAACCCTCGGCTGCGTACATGGCGGTAATCAGTTCAAACGCGTCGAGCGCTTTGCCGCCGGTGTTCACCTTCTCGAACACGACGCAGACGGCTTCCTTCGACGTGTCCTTGTCGAGGGCGATTACCGGCACGTGGTAGCTGGTGAAGTTGTCAACTATCTGCTCCTGAAACGCGGTCAGCAGCGCCCACTTCTCCTGCAAGTTGTCGGGTTCTTCCTTCATGAAGTAGTTGATAAACTCCTTCTGCCATTCTGCGAAGTCAAACACCATCGACACCGGAAACATCAGGTTCCGGAACTCACCTTCTCTGGTCGACAGGTCGAGCTCGGTCTTGCGTCCGAAATCGCTCCTGACAACTCGGTCCTCGGGCACACCGAGAATCGCCTCTTCGCGATCGACCAAAGGGTCGAGAGCCTTCTCGATATCGATGTAGAACCAGCGCTTCACTTTGCGCTTTTTGGGTGTCACGGTCTCGACCACCTGCTTGCGCAGTGTCACCTGATACAGAGACGTCATGCGCTGCTGACCATCGAGCAGAAGGGCCGATGGCGGCTGCTCCGCAGCTGCATGCGGCGCCCCTTCCACCGGCCTCGGCTTGAACTCAACGCCTCCGCCCGTCTCCAACGTCATGAGGGCACCGACAGGGAAGGCACGCGACACCGACGCGATCAAGCTCCGGATGCGCTCCTCGTCCCAGACCCAGCTCCGCTGAAAGTCGGGCAGCTGCAGCTTGCCCTTCTCACAATCGGTCAGCAGCTCCCCCAACAGGATGGGGTTGGTCTTGAACATAGCTTTCGCCACGGTGACACCTCAATCTTCTGGCAACGAGACGGTATGGACCCTAGTAGGTAAGTGCTGAGTTCACTGCCGTCGACGGTACATACCGAAACGCGGCCTCGGTCAGCTGCGGTGAGTGCACCTTGCGCTGCATGCAAGGTCCCTTACGCATGATGTGCAGCGCAGTGGTCGCCGCGGCCCTCGTAACCGCCACATCGTCGAGAAGCCTTTCGATATCATCCAGGCTGTAGGCGTATAGGAAACTCTGGCCTGGGCCGGACTCCTGGTAGTCGGCCTCGCCGATACGGATGGAAGGATGCCTCCGCAAGAACGCGATTTCGGAAAATTCTGTCGGAAACAACTCGGCATCGTTTACCTGTATCTTTCCTCGGAGGCCACTACGGCCGCCCTCAAACATCAGAGTCAAAGTCTCGGTCATTGCGATGGTGATGCACGACAGTCGACCTCGCTTCCGATCAGGCTGCGTCAAGCAACTCAACGCCCACGACTGATATTCGGTACGTGCCGGGTACGGCACGCAACGCGAAAGGTAGTGGCCCAGGATGCGGGCAATTTGGTCTGCATCGGGCCGAGTGACGAACTGCCGGAAGTTGACAGTGGAGCTGGCAAGGCGCTCGTCGGAATACGCGCGCCGACCAGCCGGATCCGAAGCATTCCTGCCATCGGGAGCTCTCAGCCATTTCTTTTGCTCGGCAGATGAAACGACTTCATCGAGATGCTTGCTTGCACCGATCATTGTCGCCATCTCGTTGATGTTGCGAGCGTAGAGCCCCGCCTCCTGCGCTCCATGGATGAAGGCTCGCTCTTGGAGCCGCAAGTGGCGCTTCACATTCGGATGTCTGCGCGGTGCGTCATCTGGGCGCAAGCGAATCCCTTGCAGATCTGAATAACGCCCGCGATGCTGATCGAGCCGAGCCGGCAGATCAATCGACTCTCCGACATAGCATTGCCCGTCTCTGAATTCCAGCACGTAATAGCCCACGGTCCCGTGACCGGAATCCTGCAGATATCGGGTCACCTCCGCACGCGTAGGTGACAACCTCCCCGAGAAGCCGTTCTCCGTCGCCCAGTCGCCGATCTGCCGTAGCCGGGCGCTGACGACCTCGGCGGCAGGTTGCTCTTCCGTATTCATTGGGGTGGCCGGCAGGCCCGAGGGCGGAATCATTGCGCCCCCTGAATGACGGGTCGATGCGATTACCGAGGCATCAAACACACAATCCGGAGCTCCTACAGCTATCGCCCACATGATTTCGTCGAGGTCTCCATCGACTCTTCCGGTGGCGCCAACGAATCCTGTTGCTTCGGAATCGAGTACCCAGTCACCGTTGTCGAGCGACCATGATGCTGTGACTGGACCGGGCACAATGGGTTCTTCGCCATGCGCTGGTGGAACAAGCAGGCGCTTATCCATTTCGTTCGATAGAGCGGCGGACAGTTCGATGCGCTGCCGACCATATTTAGCGGTATGTGTCACGGATACGCGCCCGCCCGCCGCGAGGGCGCAACCGTACAGCTCACCTATCGTTTGGAGGGAATCGCAGATGGCCTCGACCAACTCCTCATCATCGATCCGCGACCTTAGATCGAGAAACGGATCGGTCAGATCAGTCTGCGCGGAAGGCGCCAAATATGCGGGTACACAACTGAACACCTGCTCGATGAGGGATTCGGAATCCTTCGCCACGACGTGCCCACCGCTTGTCAACGATCCTGTCGTGTTGAGGTCAATGAACCACTCGCCGTCCACGAACACAGCAGTCACCTGCACGCCGTCCAGCCCCGGCGACGGCGCGTCAGCATGAATCCGAAGCTCGAGTTGCTCATTTCGCAGCCCAAGGCTCGCATCAAGCGACCATCCGAGAAATACTGGGACGAATGCCAACTCGATGATCTCATCGGGCAGATCGAACAGCAAGAATGGCGATTCACCTGTGTTGTTTGAGTCCATACCGTCTCGCATCCCTACACCCACTCTTCCTACTGCGATAGGTTCCGCCACACGAAGTTTGAGGCACCGGAAGGGCCGAGATCCCACTACTTCGACCCGCACCGTCAATCGAGCGGTTAGTTGAAACTAATACCAGACAACCCTGTCGTCACCAATATGGATCGCCGTGGCAACACAGACTGCGCCCGAATGAAAACGAGTCAATACATTGTTCAACCGACAGCGCCATAACAAGGAGGGACCTTCGGCCCTAGCCGAAGCTAACGTCAACGCCCTGGGCCGCTACAGGCCCCGAGCAGTCGTCGGCGCTCGACTCTCACCACCGACACACCGTCGCCACGCCGACCGGTCTAATCCGGTGACCGATCACGGCCCAAGTGGATCCGGTGCCCGTACGCGATAGGTAGTAGTTTTGCGGTGTGGACACTACGTGGCAGGACCCCAGCGCCGTCTCGTCGATGCTCGACGACTGGGAGACGTGGGCGATCGTCGGGCTCTCCGGCAACCCCGACCGGACGGCGTTCCGGATCGCGGAGTTGCTGCAGCGTCGGGGGAAACGAATCGTCCCGATCCACCCGGATGCCCCGACCGTCCTCGGGGAGCAGGGGTACGCCACTCTGGCGGACGTACCGTTCCCGATCGACGTCGTCGACGTCTTCCGGCAGAGCGAGGCGGCCGGAGAGTTCGCGGACCAGGCCGTCGAGGTGGGAGCGAAAGGCGTCTGGTTCCAATTGGGCGTCATCGACGAGGCCGCTTTCCATCGCACGATCGCGAAGGGCGTCGCCATGGTCATGGACACCTGCCCGGCGATCGAGTGGAGCGCACGGGAATCGGCGTGACGTAGTCGGGCCGGCGTGCGCCGCTCGCGACTACGGCTAGTCTGGACCGAAATCGTGCAAATCGGACACCCGGTCCGATACGAGCCGCTCAGCCAACCGGAAGGTTCTCCCCTGTGGCCATCGACTACACCCGCCGCCCATCCACCCCCGCCGCACCGCAGGGCGGAGTCAGTTTGAGCAAGGTCACTTTGTCGAAGGCCGCGCCGTCGGTCAGCCTCACGAAGTCGGGCGAGCGGCAGGGTGCGATGCGGGTCAACCTCAACTGGTCGACGGGGGCGACACCGCAGCCGAAGAAGTCCGGTTTCTTCGCGAAGCTCGCGGCAGCAGCTGCCGGCAACAACGGCATCGATCTCGACCTCGGCTGCCTCTACGAACTCGCCGACGGGTCGAAGGGCGTGGTCCAGGCACTCGGCAACACCTTCGGTTCGCTGCAGAACGCCCCGTTCATCAAGCTCGACGCCGACGACCGCACCGGCACCGTGACCGGCGGCGAGAATATGCACATCAACCTCGACCGACCCGAGATGTTCAAGCGGATCCTCATCTTCGCGATGATCTATGACGGCGCACCCAACTGGGCGGCCGTGGACGGGGTCGTCACCCTCTACCCCACCAGCGGCCCCGAGGTGGAGGTTCGACTGGACTCCGCGAACAGCTCCGCCCGCATCTGCGCCATCGCGATGCTGCAGAACACCGGGCAGGGCATCACCGTCACCCGCGAGGTGAAGTACGTCGAGGGCAGCCAGGCCGATCTCGACAGGTCCTACAACTGGGGCATGAAGTGGGCGGCGGGCCGCAAGTAGCGTCCTCCGGGAGTACCGGCCCTGTTGCCGATCCGGCAAGAACTCTCGCCGAAAACGGCGATGCTGGTGCACAGTGTCGGCATGGAACATGCGGGCGAGGCCACCGGGTTCACGGCAGAATCAAGCGAGGCGGACGAGTGGGATGCGCGCTACAGCGAGCGGGATCGCGTGTGGAGCGGAGAACCCAACGGGACGCTCGTCGACGAAATGACCGGTGCACGGCCGGGACGGGCCCTCGACATCGGTTGCGGTGAAGGCGCCGACGCACTCTGGCTCGCCGGCCGGGGATGGGCCGTGACCGCGCTGGACGTTTCCCGGGTCGCCCTCGACCGGGCCGCGGCCCACGCCGACGGGAAGGGCTCGGATATCACGTGGATGCTGAGCGGACTGCTCGATGCCGACCTGCCCGCAGGCGGATTCGACCTGGTCTCGGCTCAGTACCCGGCCCTGCGCAGTACCGCCGACCGCGTCGCCGAACGTGCGCTGCTCGCCGCGGTCGCGCCGGGCGGCACCTTGCTGGTTGTGCACCACGACATGCGCGATGGCAGTGTGGCGCGCGAGCACGGCTTCGATCCCGATGATTGGGTCGCACCCGGTGATGTCGCAGCGCTACTGGACGACAGCTGGCACATCGACGTGAACGAGGTGCGGGAGCGTTCGATCAATGGCGGCGCGGGTGCGCACCACACCCACGACGTGGTCCTGCGCGCGCACAAGCTGTAGTCCCCCGAGGGTGATCAGCCTGTCGGGCTACTGCGAACACCGGTCGGCTGTTGCACGTCGAGGAGAGTTCACCGGTCGGTGACCGGTCCGCCCGCAGCGCGCCAATGGATGAGCCCGCCGCTCATATTGACCGCGCCGAAGCCGTTCTCCACCAACAGGTTCGCCGCACCGGCCGACCGGACGCCGCCGGTGCAGAAGGTGATGAGCAGGCGGTCGTCGGGGAGCTCGAGACAGCGTTCGAGCAACACTTCGAGTGGCGCGTGCACGGCACCCGGGATGTGTACCCGATTCCACTCGAACTGGCGGCGGACATCCACGACGAGCGGGCCGTCCTCGACGAGGCGGACCGCGTCCGCCGCGGTGACGGATGGGGGTCGGCGTAGGTAGTGTCGGAAACTCATGCGTTGCGCGCCACCTGTCGCAGGTTGACCATCGTGAGGGGGCCGCTGAGCACCGGCACGAGGGCACCGACACGGGTCCGCGTCGTCAATCCGCGACCGAGCAACGCCGTGACGGCAACGGCCAGGTAGAGCGCACCGTGAATCGGACCGAGGACACCGGCGACGGTCCCGTCGTGCACGGTGGCGAGATTGAAAAACAGCGCGAAGACGCTGACGGTCTCGAGGACCGAGAGCGCAGCCAGCGCGCGCAGCATCCCCGTCATGCGTAGCTCGATCCGGGCCGCACGATCATGAGCACGACAACGATCACCCACAGCACGTTGAACAGGCCGGTCGTCACGCCGAGGCGACGCAGCCGGGCACCGTCGTCGGGTGCGGTGAGCGCTTCCCCTTGCAGCGGGGCGATCTGCAGGGCCAGCAGTCCCCCGGCGACGGCGGTGAGCACCATCGCGACCACGACCCAGACCTCGCTCGTGCGGCCTTGGACAGAAGCGAGGACGAGGCCGACGACCGGGACCGCGATCGCCAGCAGGCCGTAGACGCGGGTGATGCGGTGGAGCACGCGGGCGGTGTCGAGGCTCCGCTCGTCCCGTTGCGGACCGCCCAGCGGGACGTTCACCGGCGCGTACCGGGGAAACAGGCTCGTGGCCACTGCGACGGGACCCACGAAGAGAATGCCCGCCACGACATGGGCGGAGAGCAACAGCGATTCCATAACCTTCAGCCTAACTGAAGGTAGGTGGTGGGGGTCAGTCGGTGGCCGACATCACCCGCAGCATGTGCGCCCGCAACGCCTCGGTCAGCTCGGGGTGCTGGACGGCGAACTCCGCGTCGAGGCGGGCCACTACCTCCGCGGCCCGGGCCAGCAGCGACTCGCCCTCCGCCGTAATCCGCAGCGTGGATGCCGCCCCCGCGTGCGCCGTCGCGTCGTCGACGAACCCAGCCTCGACGAACGCGGCGATCGCCGTGTGGGCGCTCTGCACGGTGATGCGCGAACGTCGGGCGAGCTCACTGAACGAGATGCCCGGCGTTCCGCGAACGTGACCCAGCAACCCGTACTTGCGGGTGGTCAACCCGAGCGGCTTCAGCGCGTCGGCGAACGCGGCCTCCCACACCCGGCCCACCGTGAGCAACGTGACCGTGGGACTGAAGGGCGGCGGCTCAGACATGGAAGCAGGCTACCGAGACGAGCGCGGCTCCAGGACAACTCGACACTGCCGACCTACGGCAATCGCGCTACCGTCGGACCATGTTCAGTACCGAGATCGAGGTGCGCACCGGCGCCGAGCCGGTGGTGCACGACCTGACCCGTGAGATCGAGAAGTTCCTCGCGTCCGCCGGAGCCGGCGACGGCCTGCTGCATGTCTGGGTGCCGCACGCCACCGCGGGAATCGCCGTCATCGAGACCGGCGCGGGCAGCGACGACGACCTTCTGCGGGCTATCGACGACGTGCTTCCCCGCGACAACCGGTGGACACACCGCCACGGCAGCCACGGGCACGGCCGCGACCACGTGCTGCCCGCATTCCTGCCGCCCTATGCGTCGGTGCCTGTCTTGGACGGAGCACTCGCGACGGGCACCTGGCAGTCCGTGTGCCTGGTCGACACCAACATCGACAACCCCGTGCGGCGCGTCCGGTTCAGCTTCCTCGCCGGCTGAACAACGTCAACCGTCTTCGATCATGAGCGCGCGAGTTCCCTTGCCGTGAAATAGATTTCAGGGAGGCTCGCCGACTCGTCGGCTGAGGACCGATCCACCCACGTCTCCAGCGCCGCCCGGAGCACGGCGACCGACACGTCGACCGCAAGTCGAATCTGCAAGTCGGAGCAGTCGAATCTCGTCGAGACCACGTCGACCAGAGCCGCCGTCCGCCGCACACTCTCCCGCGCCAGCACAGCACGCAGGGCCGGTTCCTGCTTGATGAGCCGGCTCACGCGCAACAATCGCCGGCAGGGAATCGACAAGCTGTCCGAATACGTCACCAACGCGGCGGCGAAGGAGGATTCCAACGCGAGCCTCGGGGAGATGTCCGGATCGAGCCGGTCGAGCCCCGACACCACGAACGCTTCGAACGCCCAGTGATCCCGGAGCGCGGCCTCCTCCTTGGTGGCGAAGTATCGAAAGAACGTTCGCTGCGACACTCCCGCCGATTGCGCGATCTCCCCCACCGTCGTGGCCTCGACACCCTTGCGTTCGAACAGTGTGAGCGCAGTCTCACTGATCTCCACGTTCGTCTGCTCACGTCGCCGTTCCCGCAGCCCAGGGGGCCCAACGGGCAGGTCAGGCGGCACGGGGAACACTTCGAGTCTGGTCATCAACGGCCTTCGTTATCGGTAGGTGAGCACCCACGCGACGATCGTTCACATTCGGGCATCCGTTGTCAATATGGCAGCGTGTGCCATAATGGTGGCGAAGGGTAGGTAATTAATGAATCTCAATATCGGTGACATCTTCCTGTACCCCCACCATGGGTCGGTGACCGTCACAAAGCTCACGACCCGGATGTTCAAAGATCTACCCACCGATTACGTGCAGTTCGAAGTCGCTCAGACCGGGCTGTCCATCGAGATCCCGGTCGCGAAGGCCGAAGCGCTCGGCGTGCGGAACGCGATCAACAACGACGAAGTCGATCGGGTCTTCGACATCCTGCGCGGACCGACCGTCGACGATCCGTCCAACTGGTCCCGGCGATACAAGGCCAACCAGGAAAAGCTGACCGTGGGCGGAATCTTCACGGTCAGTGAAGTCATCCGCGACCTGATGACTCGTTCGCAGGAGAAGCCGCTGTCGGCCGGCGAGAAGCGGCAGCTCGAGCACGCGATGCAGCTCGTCATCTCCGAACTCGTCCTCGCCATGAAGTCCGACCCGGACGAGACTCGACGCCGCATCGAAGAGATCTACGAATCCAGCACAACCGCAGCGGCCGTCTGACAACTCGATCGGCAGCAGCCCGGACTTTCGTCCGGGCTGCTGCCGATTGTCGTCGGTTGGCCAGTGGATCCGACGCTGGGGGCGAGATCAGCTGCTGCCGAACAGGTTTCCGAGCGATCCCGTTCCCGAACCCTGCCCGTAGGTGATGATCACGGTGGGTGCCGCGTCCACCGCAGCAGCCGCGAACGTCCCGCCGGGTGCGTACGACGAGCCGCCGCCGCCACCGCCTCCGCCGTAGTTGTCGGCTCCGCCGCCACCTCCGAACAATCCGCCGCCGCCCCCGCCGCCGGCTCCAGCGGCCGCACCACCGACGCCGGCTTCACCCGGCGAACCGTGCGGGTCGGTGCCGCCGTTGCCTCCGACGCCTCCGGCCGTGTCCGTGGCGCCGCCGCCACCGCCTCCCCCGCCACCGGCCGAACCGGCAGGTCCCATCAGATTGCCCGCGCCACCGATGTAGGTGTCGCCCGCTCCGCCGCCGCCCGAGGCGACGATCTGACGATCCGCGAGCTCACCCGACCCGGTGCGAACGTCGGACGCGCCGCCTCCGCCGCCGCTCACCCCGTCGCCACCCGCTCCACCGCCGTTGTACCCGGCAACTCCCGTTCCGTCGCCGCCGTTCCCGCCGACCTGGATGTAGAGCGCGTCACCGGCGGCGACCGTCAGCTGTCCGGTTGCGACCGCCGCCGGGCCGCCCAGGATCGCGTCAATGTTTCCGGAGCTGTTGCCACCACGTCCGCCCGTCGCCGTCACTGCCAGGCTGGTAACCCCGTCGGGAACCGTGAACGACTGCGCGGTGCCGGTGAACGTGAACGTGCAGGTTACCTGGGTACCCGCGCCCTGCACGCAACCGGCAGGCAACGCCGCCGGCGCGGCGACCGCAACACTGGGGGCAAGCAGGCCGGATGCGCCGATGACGGCGAGGCCACACATTCCGGTCGTGTACCACCGGCGGCGTGATCGAACGAGGTTCGTGGTCAAAGCAGTCTCCTGTCGCAACGCGAGCACGTGAAAGCTGGTCCGAGTGGAGCATTCCACAGCGTTCGGCGTCCAGCCCGGTGTTCCAATTTCCCGCGCGACGATGCCGCAGGAAGCACCTGGTCACAGCCTGTGTCGTTCCGCCAATCGGGACCCGCGGTATCGCAATCCGCAGCAGGAGGTCAGTATGAAGAGAAGTAGAACTAATTTGTTCCTCTAGGCAACGAGGTATGCATATGAACGACGCGGCACCCATCGGTGACGGGATCTTCCAGATTCCGGTCCCGATCACGGATAATCCCCTCGGTCACACACTCGTGTACGCGATGGAATCCCCCGGCGGCCTGATTCTCGTCGACGCCGGCTGGGACGACGACAACGCGTGGAACGGCCTCACCTCCGGACTCGAGGCGATCGGGCATTCGGTGAAAGATGTGGAGGGCGTCGCCCTCACCCACTTCCACCCCGACCACACCGGTCTGTGCGGGCGCGTCCGAGAGGCATCCGGCGCTTGGATCGCGATGCACGAATCCGATCATGAAATGTTCCAGCACATGTCGACCGGTCACGGCCCCGAGTGGCTGGAGTTCCAGAAAGCCAACATGACGCGCGCCGGCGCCGGCCCGGCAGACCTCGAGGCGTTCGAGAAATCCGCGAGCGGGAAGCCGCCCACAGGTCCCGATTCGGCCCCCGACCGTGTTCTCGTCGACGACGAGCTCATCGCCCTCACCGGCCGCAACCTGCGCGCCGTCTACACCCCGGGCCACACCCCCGGACACATCTGTTTCTATCTCGAGGACGCCGACGTGATGTTCACCGGCGACCACGTCCTGCAGAAGACGACGCCGCACGTCGGCAACTTCGTCTACCCGCTCGAGGAGCGCGACGGCCTCGCCGAATTCATGGACTCGCTGCGCCGCGTGCAGACCATGAACATCACCCGCGGCCTCGGCGCCCACGGCATCC
Organism: Rhodococcus sp. 4CII; assembly: GCF_014256275.1. Taxonomy (NCBI): domain Bacteria; kingdom Bacillati; phylum Actinomycetota; class Actinomycetes; order Mycobacteriales; family Nocardiaceae; genus Rhodococcus; species Rhodococcus sp. 4CII. Next base: position 5,937,376 of record NZ_JACCFE010000002.1, on the reverse strand, counting down.
CCATCGACGACGTCGCGGGCCGCGCCGGCGAACTGATCGAGCACCACGAAGAGCGACTCGACCACCTGTACAAGGCTTTCGGCGACGACCAGATCACCGTGTGGCAGGTCGCCGAGCGCATGAAGTGGTACAAGCCGTGGGCAGACATCTCTCCCATGGGCAAGGGCATGGCGCTGTCGGAGGCAGCGGCCCATCTTCGGCACCTCGTCGCCCGCGACCTCGTCGCCCAGGTTCCCGACAGCGAACCCGCCGTCTTCGCCCGCCGCTGACACGTGTAGCGGCAAAGCGTCCCCGAGGACACTTTGCCGCTCACATGGGTGGAGTCATCTCCAACCGCACGCCGAGGAGTCGCACCTCGCGCTCGTGGTCGAGCCTGTCGACCAAAGCTGCTGCCGCGTCGGCGATCACGTCCGGATCGAATGTCGGCTCGGGTAGCGGCTTGCTCGTCGTGTGGGTGTCGAACGGGGCATAGCGCACCTTCAACGCCACCCGCACCGCCTTCCGATTCTCCGCGAGGATGTCTTCCCTGACCCGGGCGGCGAGGCGTCGGATCTCCTCGGTGACAGCCTCCCTGCCGGCGAGGTTCTGCTGGAACGTCGTCTCCCGGCTGTGCGACCGCGCCACCCACGGTTCGGCGGACACCGGCGAGTGATCGATGCCCCGACCGATCCGCGCGTACCACGGACCCATGGTCGGGCCGAGGGTCGCGGCCAACTCCTGATCCGACGCGTCCGCCAACTCCCGCCCGGTGCTGATGCCCAGCGCGGCAAGCTTCTTCGCCGTCTTCTTGCCGATCCCCCACAGCGCGTCGGTGGGGCGCTCCCCCATGACGTCGAACCAGTTCTCCTCCGTCAGCCGGTAGACGCCCTGCGGTTTGCCGAAGTCCGTCGCGATCTTGGCGCGTAACTTGTTGTCGCCGATGCCGACTGAGCAGTGCAGCCCGGTCGCCTCGAGGACGGCGTCGTGGACGCCTCGCGCGAAGGCCTCCGGGTTGTCGGTCTCGACACCGAGAAACGCCTCGTCCCAGCCCATCACCTCGACGACGACGTCCAGCTTCCGCAACGTGTCCATCACGACGCCCGATACCTCGGTGTAGGTCTCGGCGTCGACGGGCAGGAATACGGCGTCGGGGATCTTCCGGGCCGCGATTCGCATCGGCATGCCGGAACCGACACCGAATTCACGCGCCTCGTACGACGCGGTCGATACCACCGCACGCTCGGTGGGATCCCCGCGACCGCCCACGACGACCGGACGTCCCTGCAGTTCAGGGTGCCGTAGCACCTCGACCGCGGCGATGAACTGGTCGAGATCGACATGCAGCACCCACCGGCGACGCGGCGGTGTGCTCATGAAGCCAGTGTGCCGGAATCGACGGGCCGACCACCGGCAAATCGCCGCGCACCAGCCGGCGAACCGTCCCGCCTCCGATGGTGACTCCGCGAAAGGCGAAGGCTTCACGTTACCTCGGTGGAGTCCGGCGGCGGCAGCAACTCGTCGGGAAAGCGGTACGAACATCCGAGTTCGCTGGTGGACCGGGTGCCCCAGTTGTCCCGGAACCAGGCCACGCACGTGTTCGCGATGAGGTTGACGTCCCGACTGAAGAGGTAGCCGTCCGTGCAGTCTTCGAAGTGGCCGTCGAACTGCCACCGGTCGAGTGGCAGGTTCTCGGAGGAATAATCGGCGAGCAGCAGGTGCCCGAGCTCGACACGTGAACGACGAAGCATCAGCACACCGTCGGCCAGCACCTGAATCTGCGCGCAGACGACTTCTTCGTCGTCGTCCTCACTGATGTAGCTGTTCGGGCCGATCTCGACGATGAGCGCAACGGGTTGATCGACCAGCGACCCCGTCAACCACTCGACCATTCCTGCCCACGAAACTTCGGGCAACTCGGTGGAATCGACCATCGCCATCACCTTCCCATGCTCGCGACCACGCCGGGGAGCGTCGGGCGCCTCTCCCATGAGTCGTATCAAAGCAGAAGGTTCCGACAGATGTGGACCGAAAGCGTTCTGCATCGCAGTGTGTCGATCACGCGAATGACGCGATCCGAGTGGCACTCGGTGGCGGAAAATGTTGAATTCTTCTGTCCCGCAGAACTTTCGAGCGACGGGCACCGACTTCCGAGCGACCGACCTACATCGACAGCACCATCTGCGCGAAGAGGCGGCCCCACTGGGGGTCCATGGGCTGGTCGCGTTGCCGGTAACCCTCGACCATGGCGCCGATCAGTTCGAGGAACGTGATCGTGGGGCGGGCGATCCAGAAGAGTTCTTCCCGGCCGACGATGGTGCCGTCGCTCGTCTGCCAGCCGAGGGCTGCGAGCCCTTCGGCGACCACGTCCCGGCGTTCGTCCGAGGACGTGCCGGCGGCGAGGGTGAGGAGCACGAGGTATCCGGCCTCCCGCTCGACCTGGTCGGTGCCGAGCGGCAGGCGCTCGAGCAGATGGCACCACATCTTGAAGACGTCGTTCGCCATCGAACTTCCGAGATTGGTCCGGACCAGCTTTCCCTTGTATTTGCGGACCAGGCCGAGGGTCTTGGCGTATTCGCGGAGCAGGTGGACCGGTCGTTGGTCCGTCTCACGGTTGCTGCTGGCGGGCCACTCGTCGAATCCCGGTAGTTCGTGCCGCATCTCCGATACCACGGCTGGTGGCAGATAGCCTGCCTGGGTCAGGGTGATGCCGTCGGGTCCGATGCGCTGCAGGAACCACCGCAGATGCCGCGTCGCCAGGTCCTGGGCCGCCTCGATGCCGACCCGTCGGTCGGTGAGCCCGGCGTGCTCGAGGAGCGAAAAGACATGCGGTGCAGCCTGATGCGGGATCCGGCGCAGCAAGTCCGCGAACTTCGAATCGGTCACCGGGCCATGCTCACGGATCACGGCCTCCAACCGGAGGTTACGGTTCACGACGTCGACGCCGAACGATTCGGGCGCGAAGCCGGGCCCCACCCACGCCCCGGCGTCGTGGTGACCGGGGTGCGACGGAGTGGCCAGGACCTTCAGCAGATCGGCGTACCCGCCCGGTCCGCCGCAGTCCTCGGGTGGGCAGGCGCGGGCACCGGCAACGCAGGTGACCGTCGGCGCAGACCCGTCGGCGTCGATCCGCTCGAGGACGATCGTGTGGTCCCAGCCGTCCCCGAAGTCGTACAGATAGGACAGCAGCTCGCCGGGCTCGGCCAGTACCTGGTCGAGCCGCACCGCGTCCTCGCACAGCTCGTCGTCCTCGTCGGCGAATCCCTCGTCGATGCTCTCGCGCATCTCGTAGCGCTCCGAGGCGGGCGGCTCGCCGCCGACCCATGAATGCAGGTGACTGTCCTGCCAGCCCATCACCGTCTGCACGATCGGATGCAGCTCGTGCAGGAACAGGTTCGACGGCACCACGAACTGACGCCAGATCGGCGGCGTCACCTCGTCGAGTTCGATGCGCAGGTGATAACTCGCGACGTCGCGTCGGCCCCGCCTCGCCGACGGCCGGACGATCGTCGGCACGTCGGGGACGACGGACAGATGTCGGCGTTTACCCGAAGCGGTCATGGCGTCATGTTAGGCGGGAGGCAGCGGTGTCCGGCACAAGTGGTGACGATAGCGTGAACGCATGCCCGTGTCCGCAGTTCTCGCAGGTCGGTACCAGTTGCGAGGAGTGCTGGGCCGGGGCGGGATGGCCGACGTCCACGACGGCTGGGACCTTCGCCTCGAGCGGCCGGTCGCGGTCAAGGTGCTGCGCCCGGAACTCGCGTCCGTCCCCGACACCCGTCGGCGGTTCGAGGCCGAGGCCCGGCTGGCCGCCACGCTGAACCACCCGAACGTGGTCGCCGTCCACGACTGCGGCGAGGACGCCGGCGTGGCGTACATCGTGATGGAACGCCTGCCCGGCCACACCCTGGCCGACGAGATCGCCGGCGGTCCGCTCCCGGACGGGCGAGTGCGGTCGATCCTCGCGGACGTGCTCGCCGCGGTCGGCGCCGCCCACCACGCCGGCATCCTGCACCGCGACATCAAACCGGGAAACGTGCTGTTCACCGCCACCGGCGCGGTGAAGGTCACCGACTTCGGCATCGCGAAGAGCGCCGATTCCGATCACACCGCGACCGGGCAGGTCCTGGGCACGGTCGCGTACCTCAGTCCGGATCGCATCACCGGCAAACCCGCCACCCCCTCCGACGACCTCTACGCGGTTGGGGTCGTCGGCTACGAGGCCGTCACCGGGCAGCGGCCGTTCGCGGGCGACAACATCCTCTCGCTCGCCCGGGCGATCATCGACGGCGCGGCCCGGCCCCTCCACGAAATGCGTCCGGACGCCGACCCGGGCCTCGTGCACACCATCGAACGGGCGATGGCGCGCGATCCGCGGGAACGCTACGTCGACGCGCACGCCATGCGGGACGCCGTCCTCGGCGCGTCCGGCGCCGTCCCACCCCCGACGAGGGCCTTCACGGCCACCACGTCCGTCCACGAGTTACCGCCCGAGCCTGTGCGACCCCGCCGGCGGACCGGGCTGATCATCGCCGCCATTGCCGCACTGCTGGTCGCGGTCGTCGTCGGAGCGCTGGCCATCGCGGCGCAGAATCGGGACGGAACCGTCGGTCCCGGCCCGGGCACCACCACCGTCAGTCCGCCGCCGGCCCCCGTGTCTGCCCCGAGCAGCGCCGTCGAGATAAACCCTGTTGCACCCGTCCCGCCGCCGAACGCACCTTCGACGAACGCCCCGAAACCGCGTCCGGGAAACGGCAATGGCAACAACGGGAATGGGAACAACAAGACCAAGGACAACGAGAAGGAGAAGCACGGCAACTGACCCGCGCGGTCGCTCACGCGGGGGTGCCGACGCCGCGGCACGCGTCGACGGCGGCCCGCACGGCCGGTGCGACGTCGGTCGCGAATTTCCTGACCTGCGCGGGGTCGTCGCCGTCGGTGCCGAAGACGAACGTGTCCATGCCCGTCTCCACCGCGAGGTCCGTCAGTTGGCTCACCCACTGCTCGGCGGTTCCCTCGAACAGCGTGTCCGACGGAGTGTCGCCCACCCGCCCGAAGATGTTGTAGGCGCGGACGATCGAACTCGGATCACGGCCGGCGTCTGCGGCGCCCGCATCGATCTTCGCGTGCATGCCGGGCAGGACCTCCGGCGGGAAGTAGGAGCTCGACGGAACCCATCCGTCGGCGGAACGACCCAGCGCACGCAGCAACCGCGGCCCGCCGACACCGAGCCAGATCCCCATCGGATGCGCCGGAACCGGCCCGGGATGCACGCCGTCGAGTCGGTAATACTCGCCCTCCGATCGGACGGCACGCTCACCCGACCACATCAGGCGGATCACCTCGACCGCCTCCTCCACCGCCGTCGCCGCCTGCCCGGGTGTGCGGACGTCGCCGCCCATCGCCCCGATCGCCTCCCAGAAGGCGCCCGCGCCCAGCGCCAGTTCGAACCGGCCGCCCGACATCACGTCGAGGCTGGCCGCGGCCTTCGCCATCACCGCGGGCGGGCGCAGCGGCAGGCACGCGACGTCGGGAAACACGCGCACCCGCTCCGTCCGGGCCAGCAGGGTGCCCATCAGCGAGAAGGAGTCGAGGAACTTCGCCTGGTACGGGTGATCCTGAACGGCGACGAAATCGAGCCCGGTCTCGTCGGCGAGTGCGGCGAGTTCGAAGGTGTTGCCCAGCAACTCCACCGTCGGGGTGACGAACACGCCGAACTGGAGGGTTCTGCCGTAATCGGTCATCTCGGTCGCGTCCCCTCTCGGTTCCCGGCCCCCTTCGATCATCCACCACCTCGCCCGCCGGGAACACCCGGTTCGCCGGGCGGCATAGTGGGTTCATGACATCCGAAGACACGACCGCAGGCTCCGCTCCCGACGTGCGGGACGCCCCCGACCACCACCGCTTCGAAATCCACGTCGACGGAGAGCGCGCCGGGCTCACCGAGTACCTCGACCGCGGCGACCAGCGCATCTTCTTCCACACCGAGATCGGTGACCAGTTCGCGGGTCGCGGCCTCGCCAGCGCCCTGATCCACCGCGCGCTCGACGAGACCGTCCGCAGCGGGAAGCGGATCGTTCCGATCTGCCCGTTCGTCGCCGGCTACCTGAAGAAGCACGACGACTTCGCCGACAGCGTCGACCCGGTCACCCCCGACGCCGTCCAGGCGGTGAAGGAGTCGCGTAGCTGATCACGGCCGGGCGTCGGCGCCGCGGGCCTGCTCGAGCTGTCCGATGAGGGTCGCGGCGTCGTAGGGGCCGCTGTGCCGGACGAGGTCGGTGCCCGTCGCGCCGAGGTAGAACGTCGGGGTCCCGCGGAAGTCGCTCGACTCGGCGTCGAGTTCGTCGTCGTCGACGCGGTGGAGGTATTCGCCCTTGCGGATGTCTTCCTCGAACCGGTCCGTGTCGAGCCCCAGCTCGGCCGCGTACCCGAAGATCTCGTCTTCGGAAAGGGCGTCGCTGTTGGCGAACAGGTGGTCGTGCATCTCCCAGAACCGACCCTGCGCGGCCGCCGCCTCGCTGGCCTGGGCGGCGAACCGGGCGTGCGGGTGCACGTCGTCGAGGGGCAGATGCCGGAAGACGTAGCGCAGTTCGTCACCGAAATGCGCTCGCACGTCCCGAATGCTGCCGGTGGCCTTGCTGCAGAACGGGCATTCGAAGTCGCCGTACTCGACGAGGGTAAGCGGCGCATCGGCCGGGCCGCGCACGTGATCGCGGGTGAGGGTGACGGGCCGCAGGAGGGTGAGCCCGGGCGCCTTCGTCGGCGGGTACCGCCAGTCCGACAGCCGGAAAAGCGCCCAGCCGAGCACCGTCGCGATGACGGCCGCCGTCAGGACGCCGACCCGGGCCTCGTTGGCCAGCTCGGGAGAGTCGATGGCGAGGTCGACGATGAAGAGGGAGATGGTGAAGCCGATGCCGGCCAGCGCGCTGCCGCCGGTGATCTGCGAGAGCGTCAGCCCGGGTGGCAGGCTTCCCGGCCGCAGCTTCGAGAAGACGGCGGTGGCCGCGGTGATGCCGACGAGCTTGCCGACCACCAGGCCGAGGACGATGCCCCACGCCAGCGACGACCGGGCCGCGTCCGCGAGGGTCTGCCCGGTGATGACCACACCCGCGTTGGCGAGCGCGAAGATCGGGACGACGAGGAACGCGGTGTACGGCTGGTAGAAGCGCAGCAGGCGCTCGTTGACGGACACCGCCCGCAGCACCCCGAGCTGTGCGGCGCGGGCGTATTCGGAGTTGGGTGACTGCCGGAACGCGCGCGTGAGTTCCCCGGCCCGCTCCACCTCACTGCGCCGCGGCGGATACACCGGCAGGATCAGCGCGATCAGCACACCGACGAGGGTGGGGTGGACGCCGGATTCGTAGAACGCCACCCAGGTGGCCGCCGCGACCACGAAGTAGGCGACGCCCCGCCACACCTCGAGCTTGCGCAACTGCATGATCAGCAGCAGCCCCACACACCCGAGGAGCAGGGGCCCGAGCCGCAGGTTGTCGGTGTAGAAGAACGCGATGATCGCGAGGGCGCCGATGTCGTCGGCGACGGCGAGGGTCAGGATGAACAAGCGCAACCGGGCGGGGCATCGGGGCCCGACCAGCGCGAGCGCCCCCAGCACGAACGCGGTGTCGGTCGAGACGACGACGCCCCATGCGCTCGCCTCCTCCCCGGTGGGGTTGAGGACGAGGAACAGCGCTGCGGGCAGCGCCAGACCCGCGATTGCGGCGAGAAGCGGGACGGCGGCGCGGGCACGGTCGGTGAGTTCGCCGATCGTCAGCTCGCGTTTCACCTCCAACCCCACCACGAAGAAGAACAGCGTCATCAACCCGTCGTTGACCCAGTGCTTCAGGTCGAGGCTGACCACGTAATCGCCGATCTGGATCGTCACCGGCGTGTGCCAGAACGACTCGTACGAATGACCGATGTTGGCCCACACCAACGCGACGATCGTCGCGACGAGGAGGAAGCCGGCCGACAGCTTGTCGTCGTCCGTGTCGTCGCGAATCTCGGCCAACCGCATCGACAGTCGCCGAAGTGTGGTGGGGCTGCTCTGGTCGACCGTCATCTGTTTCCTCACTCACAATTTCTGCCGCTGGTCAGCCTAACGCCGCTGCGATCGAGCCGCCGGGCTGTCCGATCACTCAGCCCCGACTACCTGAGCTCTGCGGGCGTTACGATCTCGCCATGGGATCGAACCGCAGGAGCAATCCGGGCCAGAAGCGTGCGGCAAAGCAGAAGGCACGCCAACGACGGAACCGCTCCACCGTGTCACCACTGTTTCCCACTCCCGCCGTCGACCAGGCGCTCATCGACAGCTTCGTGCAGTGGCTGCACGGCGGCGATCTCACCGAGGATGCGGAAGCCTACGGGCACCTCGTCGAGTCGACACTCACGAACCTCGCGCACGCCCGCCCCGGTTTCCGTGCCACCGGCTGGCTCCCGGCGGACGCGCATACCCTGCTCGAGGCCGCCGACGAACTCGTCGCGCAAGATTCCGACAACATGGACGACGTCGCCATGACAATCGTCGCCTCAACCCTGACGTTCCTGAACTTTCTCGACGAGAATCGGCTGTGGACCGGCACCGAGGAGGACTTCACGCATTGCATCGAGGACCTCCTCGAATTCGTCGAGCCGGAGCCACCCGTCCTCTTTCCGGACGACATCCCGCTTCCCACCGTGGACGAAGAAGACGAACTTCGCGCACTGCTCGCCCTTCCCGCGATCACAGCACTCGCCGCACTTGTCGACTGGGTCGGCACGAGTAAGCCCGTCACCTCCACCAAGGTGCCCAAGCCCGTCTCGGTTCCCGCTCTCGCTGACGCGCTGGGAATCGATCTCGACGTCGGCTCGGTGGGCATTCCGCGGGTCGGGAAAATCCGCTCGATGCGTGAGGTGCCCGACATGATGTCATATTGGGAAACCGCCGAAGAGGTCGGTCTCATTACCGTCAACTCCACGCGCGCCGCCCGTGGACCGAACGCGGAACTGTTCGCCGACCGCACGACCGGGGCGCTGCCGTTGATACGTGCCGCCGTCACCGAATTCGTTCGCAGCCAACTCGTCTCGACGCACGATCATCCGGACGACCTCACGCAACTGACCGATGTCGTGGTGATGCAGGTGATTCTGGCGGGAATGACACCGGAGCCGTCCCTCGCCCCGTCGGAAGACGCGCCACTCGACGACGAACAATCGATCATGGATGAATTCATCCACGACCGATTGGAGACGCTGGTGGAGCAGAAGTGGCTGACCAAGGATGACGCCTACCGCGTTCCGGCCGCGCTGCAGCCCGCCGTCCTGCGTGCCGTCCAGCTCGCGAGTCCGGAAACCGAGTACGCACTGCCCGACGTGGTGGATTCGCAGGTCACACTGCGTATCTCGTTGGAAGGCACACACATTCCCATCTGGCGTCGCATTCGACTCGACGCCACGCTGCCGCTCGCCGCTCTCCATGACATCATCCAGTCCGCGTTCGGGTGGGAGGACTCTCATCTCCACGAGTTCTCCGTCGGACCGGCGTACTCGGGCGGCGGAGTTTTCATCCCCGCCGACGACATCGCGCACCGCGACGTGGAAGGCCCGGCCGTTCCGGAGGAGGAGGTCCCCATCGGGTTGCTGCTCAGCTCCGTCGGCGACCATCTCACCTACCTGTACGACTTCGGTGACGACTGGATCCATCACATCGTCGTCGAATCCGTCGACGACCCCCATCCTGACTTCGCCGGCGCGCTCTGCCTCGACGGAGGCAACATGGCGCCGTACGAGGATTCCGGCGGGCCGTGGGGCTGGGCAGCCAAGATCGACGCCAGCGCCGATCCACGACACGAGGAGCACGCGGAGATCCGGGAATGGCTCGGTCTTCGCCCCGGTCAGCAACTCGATCCGACCTCGTTCGATCGAGACCGGGTCAACGAGGACCTCGCGACGTTGTTCGGGTAGTGCGGGGTCAGACGTAGTTCTCCAGAACGAACTTGGTGAAGCCCTTGCGGATCAGCCGGACGGCCTGCTTCTGCCCCTGCCGCAGCACGGACTTCGGCACCCACACCTTCGGCTCCACCGACATCGTCAGGGACACCAGCGTCCCGCGGGCGGTGGGGGTCAGTCGGTACTCCCCCTCCTGGCACTTCTGCTTCTCGCTCTCGAGAAGCGTCCACGACATGTGTTCGTCCCCGATCCACTTGTGCTCGGCCAGCTGAACGTCGGAGACACCGAGGACGGCAAGCGTCATCCGCACGGTGCGGGGACGTCCGTCGTCGAACCGCGACTCCACCACGACCTTCTTGTGCACCGCCGACCACTCGGGAATGCGTTCGACCTCCACCAAAGCGGCCATCACCCGCTCCGGGGGTGCTTCGATCTCGAACTCGCCTGACACCGACAACGCCATCTACTGCTCTTTCTCTCGACGGATGTGCCCACCGTGAGTGGCATTGCGCCCTCCAGCACGCATTGCCACTCACCTGTCCTACAGTTCGGCCGCGTAGCGCTCCAGCATGGCAGCGAGTTCGTCGGGTCGCGCGAGGGCCGCGAGATGTCCCGCATCGATGACCTCCGGCACGATACCCAGCCGCTCCCGGACGATCCGCTGCATGAAGTCGAGCGGAAACAGTCGGTCGCGACTGCCGGCGACGACACGCGTCTTCACGTGCGGCCACGCGTCCGCCTGCCACACCGTCTCGAACGGGGTATCCGACACCACCGGCGCCTCCTTACTGAACGCCTGCTCGGTTACGGCCGCGGGAACGTCGTGGAAGAACAGCGACCGCAGGTCGTCGGGGGCGTCGGGGTCGCGACCCTCCCGCACATCGAGTGCGCGTTTCGCGTCCGGCTGACCGGTGGTCGCCCACCACTGCCCGGGCGCCTCCCCCGGCGCCGGCAGCATGGGCGCCACCAGAACCAGGAGGTCGACGTCGACCTCGCCGCGTTGACACACGATCGCCGCGGTGAACGCGGACATGGACTGCGCGACCAGCACGATCGCCCCCTCGACATCCTCGGCGGCATCGACGACGACGTCGGCGAACTCGTACTGCCCCGCCGCGTCGTCGCCGTACGGCAGGTCGACGGCGATCACCGAGTGCCCACTCTCCTCGAGGAGCGGTGTGACGCGATGCCAATACCACGAGTCCGAGCCGGCGCCGGGCAGCAGAACGAAGGTTGCGGGCATCTCGTCTCATCTCCTGTTCCGGGACACGAACGGTCGGGTCGAGCCTAAGCGCTACGCGAGTGGGAGCGCGCGTCCGAACACGCTTGCCCAGTCACGTGCGGTGTGAAACGGCGGAGCGTCTGATGCCGATACACCCCATAGGTCGGACAGGCGAGTCCGACCGCGACGGGACCGACAGCCCACCACAGAACCGAGCCGACATGTTCACCAACCACCTCTTCGGCGGAATGACCGAACAGGAAATCGACATCGAGATCGCCGACGAGCTGGCGGCCTGACGCAGGCCCCGTGAGTGGCGATGCGTACCCCGGCACTCCGCGCCGCTCACCTGCGAATTGCGTTCACGCTCAGCTGGTTCGCCCACTCGCTCATGCCCGACGGAAACTCGGCGTAGCGTCACGTGGACACTGTCGACGGAGGAGTGCTCATGTCGGGCGAACTGTCGTTCTTCGAATTGGGTGTAGCCAACACCGAACAGGGCCGGAAGTTCTACTCAGCCTTGTTCGGCTGGGAATTCGAATCCGGGCCCGGCGGGTCGGGGTACGCGATCAACACACCGAACGTCCCGGGCGGCATCCACGGCGGCGACGAAGGAGCCAGCCCCTACGTCTTCTTCCGGGTGCCCGACCTCGCGGCCGCCGTCGAGCAAGTGCTGGCACTGGGCGGCACCGTCGACGCCGTGGATTTGGGCGGAGACCCGGAGTCGGTGGCGAAATTCGGAAAGTTCAAACTGTGCCACGACGATCAGGGATCCGCATTCGGCCTGCACGAACCGCCCGACGGACGATGATCAGCGCGCCCGGGAGGAGAACTTCCAGGGCGCACTGACCACGGACTGACGCGAAATCTGTCGAACAGTCGGTTTCAGATCACGATCGAGCCGCACCACGGCCCCCTGCGTCGTGCGAATAATCACCGGCGAATCAGGGGTTGACCGTCCGGCCCTGATTGTTGGCCGGCTGCGAGGAAATGCCGTCGTCGGGGCCGTCGCACCAGTTGTCGAATTGGTTGTACGGGTCGGTGCCCCATTGCGGCACATTGTTCTCGTAGGGTTCCGCCCAGTCGTCGCACCCGATCGGTCCGTTCTGCGGGAACCCCGGTGGCATCGGTTGGACCACATCCGGCCTGCGCACCGGTACCGCCGAGTCGAGAGTGCCACCCCAGGCGACACCGGACGCTCCCAATCCGATCGAAGCCGCGAATACTGCCACCGCGGCCACTCTCCTACCCATTCTCATAATTGCCTCCGTTGGTTACATGGCCTCTCGGGGCGATACCCAGAAACCCGGAAAACAATCCTCGACGAGAGTGTTCGTTGAAGAAATTCGACGATCAGTCGGTTTCGGGCCGGCAGCGCATGTACATCTCGGTCACCGACGTCAGGACCTGCTTACCCGATCCGTTGAGAATCTCCGCCGCAACAGTCACCAGGGCTCGTCCGCGATCGTCCGGAACCACATCCTCGACCACCAGGTTTCCGGTGAGCACATCACCCGGCCGCACCGGCCGCAGGAAGTTCACATCGCGCATCTGCTTCCCGGCGATGACGCTCCACCCCGCGTACAGCGTCAACGCGGACAGTCGCTGACACACCGCGATGGTGTGCACACCACTCGCGATGAGCCCACCGAAATAGCCGTCATCTGCAGATTCACGGTCGATGTGGAACGACTGCGGATCCCACTGCCCCGCGAACTCGACCACTTCCTGCTCCGTCACCGTGTACGAACCCAGCGCGAACTTCCCGCCGACCACCAGGTCGTCCGCATAAACGACATCACATTTGCTGTCCACTACCAACCGTCCGATCATTCGCTACAGCCCCCGGCACGAGACTGTAGTCGAGGATATGACCGGACGAGGACCGCGGTGACAGCGCCCTTCCACCGATGGCAGGACGACCGCCGTCAGTTCTCGTCATAACGCGGCCAGCCCGGATACGGAGCCAGCGTCGGGTAGGGGGTGTCGTGCGGGAGGTTCGACTTCTGCGGTCGCGCATCCCTGGCATCAGGCATGCGCGAGTCGCACTCCGTGTATGCGTTCTGATCACGCGCGCCTTTCGCGTGATCAGCCAACGTCCAACCACCGAACACATCGATAGTGGGCGCACGTTCCGAACCGGATGATTCTGCCGAAGTCGCGGACTGGTCATTCGGTGCGATCAAATCCACCGTCTCCGCGTTCACGTACTTCGATCCCACGTTGTAAAACTTCCCGTCTTCGCCCACTTCCATCACCGAGTAGTCGCCCGTGCACACCGTGGCGAACCAGCCATGCTCAGTCGGCGTCATCCACATCAGATGTTGAAACTGGGTGCCGACATATCTCCGGTCGGTCGGGTCTATGGGGTTATCGAAGTCGGCTCTCTTCTTTTGGGGAACCGCCTCGGCAAAACCCGGGTACGTGGCCGAAAGTGCGCTGCTGTTGATCGCAAGGTAGTAGGACTCCATATAGGCGCGTACAACTGTCGCCTGCCGGCTGGACAGATCGATGCCCGGGTCGGCTGACCACCGATAGTTGTAACCCACGCTCTCGGGCACAGAATAAGTCACAGCCGACACGGCCGCTGGGGATTCCGCAGCACTCGACCTACACCCTGCTAGCAGCAAGAGCGCCGCGGCGACAATCGCACCGGAATGTCGATTCACTGGCCGCCAGTCGCATTCTGAGCAAACTCGCGCCCTGCGTTCATCTGATCGATGAACTCGCCCAATCCCGTGTACCCGGAGTCGATTATGTAGCTCGAAAGGTTTGCCCCAAGTATTGGGAGAGCGGAAGCGGGGCGGTCTCCCGCGATCTCGTCATACGGCAGCAAAGGACCGTTTTCCCCATCTCGAAATTCCTCCAGTCCATCGTAAGGACCCAGCACTCCGCCATTCGCCGCCTGTAGACCTAACGCGATCTGGTAGTACTGCTTGGCGAGGTGCGCGTCGTCAGCGAATTGAGTATTCGATTGTGCAGTGTTGTCGGGCACAGCCCCCATCACCGCGCTCTTGAACGCCGGGTCCGCAAGGTCAATCCCACTGGCGATAATCGGACCTGCACCCGGAATGAACTCGACCCCCTTACTTACGACCGTTCTAATGGTGTCGTACGCAATGCCTTTGTTCTCGAACCCCGATGAATTCAGTGAGGATTCGTCCCCTGATCGGTCAGCGAACTCTAGGTCGAAACCTCTATCCACCACCCCCTGGATACTGCCTGCCCACCATCCGTACTGGTCGTGCGAGACCTCGACAGTTCGACCTTCGAGCGCCCAAGCCTGCTCCAGCTGCGCCGACATTCCGAATGCTTGCGCGTTGAAGTAGCTTGCCGCATCGGCGTTGGAGTCGATCACCGAGAAGAGGCGGGGCGCGTTCTCCAGCCCGAATTCTCCGCCGGTGGGACTGGCGAAACCCGAAGTACCCGCGAAGTCACCGGGAACCCCCACCATATTGCCGATGTAGGGTGCGAGGGATTTGCTTAATGCCTGGGTGATGTGGGGGTTCACTTCCCCAATTGCATGGCCGTTCGCTCCCGGGATATCGAGCAGTTCGGCGTCTTTGGCTGCCAGGATCTGGGCGAGGCCGAATGCCGATTCGCCGGCTTGTCTCGACCGGAACAGTTCTCCGGGATCGGAGGGATCGGTGGGTCTGGCGTCGTCGGCGATCCAGTCGAACATCCCCGCGACCTTCTGTTCGCCGCCGTCGGCCCAATCACGCTGGAGCAGAGGCATGATGGCGTCGTCGCGGTTGTAGTCGGCCGGCATTCCCTCGCCGGACAGGATGTTGTGGACGGCGACATGGTCGCGGCCACCGACGCCGACCATGTCCTGCAGGAGAGCGTCGACGCCGTCGCGGCGCAGAACGTTGTGGTCGAAGGAGTCGCCGATCAGCAGACTCTTGTCGTTGGTGGCCGACGCGATCTCGCCGGCGCGGGAGAGGAGGTTCTCGCTCAGCTCGCTGCCCTGCTGGACGGCAGGGTCCGCGAGTCCGAATGCCTTGGTGAATCGTGCCAGATCGTGGCCGTTGTTGACGACCATCGACTGCTGCGGGGAGTCCTGCGCGCCCTTTGTGAGGTTGCCGGTCGACGTCACCGGCCCCTCGAACAACCCACGAAGGCTTTCCGGGATGTGGCTCCGGCCGCCGACGTCCCCGGCCGCACTACCGACGTTGTAGTTCGACACGACGGCGAGACCGTTGGACAGCGCGCTGGCGGCTTCGGTGCGTCCGTTCTCGCTGTACTGCTCCGACAGCGCCAGGAAGCCGTCCTTACCGGCCGCGGTGTAGAACTGCTGGAGGAAGTCGATCGTTCCCTGCGGCACATCGGTGACCTTGCCGCCGTCTGCCAGGGTCTTCACCTGTTCGGGAATGAGCCCCGCGGCCACGATCTCCCGTGCAACACGGTCACGGACTTCCTGCGGAATGTCGGATCCGCTGCGCGCGACCTGCTCGCCCAGCGTGGTGCCCTCATGCCCCGACAGGCCTTTCGACGCGGGGGCACTGGCCGCCACGGCCCCCAGCGCGTCCCGGATCGCCGTCGCCATGTCCCGATCGGCATTGCCGAGTTCCGTCAGCGCCCCATCGAGTTGGCTGCGCCAGAACTCCATCAGGTCGGCGTGCTCGGCGGCCTCGGCCTCACTCGTCGTCGGCTGACTGACGAGTTGCCAGTCGTCGGACACGGTGAATCCGTCGGTGGCCGCCTTGTCGATCACGGTGGCGACGTAGTCCCGCGCATGACCGAGGCGATCAGCGCCACCCACGAGCGCGTGCGACAGGTCCTCCAGATCGTCTGCGAGCCGGCGGATTTCGGTGCGCTCGGTATTCGCTCGCTGCTCGGCGGCCGCCTGCGCGGGGCCGCGCCAGTCGTCGTGCCCACCGAGATCGGCGACAACCCGATAGACGTCCTCCGCCCGGCTGCGCGTGTCTTCGGCGGTCCGACCGATCTCTTCACCTGCCGAGGTGAGGTTCCGCGGGTTCCAGACGTGCAGCTGCGACCGACGCGGAATCACATCTCCCCCATCGCCGACAGCTGTGCAGCGAACGACGTGTCGGTGACGTCGTAATTCTCGGCGCCGTCTCCCGCGATGTACGCCATCTCGTCGATGCGGCTCGCGGCGACCCCGAGCGCGGATGCGAGAACGTCGCCGGCATCCTGGCATGCGGCAGCGGTGTCGGATCCCTCGACGGCCCGGCCGGCGTGGTCGAAGCTCCGCCGGCCGCCCAGCGCCTCGACCTCACGGGCGACAGCCCCGAGCGCACCGGCCATCGCACGCAACATGTCGGGGTCGACCTTGACGACCGCGACCTCCGGGCCGCCGAGCACCGGCGGCAACCCGGGGACGCTCGCCAGCGGAGGCTGCGCCGCACCGGTTCCGTCCATGGCTCCGATGACACTTTCCGGCCACGTCATATCGCCCACCGACATCGACTTTCCCCCTGATATCCGCCCCGCGGCCCACCCCCGGACCGGGTCACCGACCACGCTCGGCGACGGTGGAGAGAATAGCGGACGGCCTCGCACGGACGTGTGACCACGACCCAGTTGGACGGATACTCGGATTGGAATCGGCGCGAACCGGGTAACGACACGAGATGGCCATCACCGATATCAAGGAGTACAGCCACCTCACCGAGGCGGATGTGGAGGCGCTGGGTGCGGAACTCGATGCGATCCGCGCAGACATCGAGGAGTCCCGCGGCGCCCGCGACGCCCGGTACATCGACCGGACGATCAAGCTGCAGCGGTCGCTGGCGATTGCGGGCAGGGTCGTGCTGTTCGGCAGCCGGAAGAGACCGGCCTGGCTTCTGGGTACCGCGCTGATGGGCGCGGCGAAGATCATCGAGAACATGGAACTCGGTCACAACGTCATTCACGGCCAATGGGATTGGATGAACGACCCGGAGATCCACTCGTCGAACTGGGAATGGGACAACACGTGCCCGTCCTCCGGGTGGAAGCACTCGCACAACTACGTGCACCACAAGTTCACCAACATCGTCGGCCTCGACAGCGACGTCGGGTACGGGATCCTGCGCATGACCCGGGACCAGAAATGGTCGCCGGTGTATCTGGCGCAACCGTTCTACAACGTGCTGCTGGCGTTGCTGTTCGAGTGGGGTGTCGCGCTGCACCACCTGGACGTGGCGAGCATCCGGCGCGGCGACTACGACCGCGCCGAGACACTCCGCAACGCCAAGGAGGTGGGACGCAAGATCGCGCGGCAGGTCGGCAAGGACTACGTGGTGTTCCCGGCGCTCACCGGACCGGCCTGGAAGTCCACCCTGACGGCCAACGTCACCGCCAACGTGATCCGGAATCTGTGGGCATACGGTGTCATCTTCTGCGGACACTTCCCGGACGGCGCCGAGAAGTTCACCAAGGAAGAATACGAGCGGGAGACGAAGGCCGAGTGGTATCTGCGTCAGATGCTGGGTTCCGCCAACTTTCACGCCGGGCCGGTGCTGGCGTTCATGAGCGGCAACCTCTGCTACCAGATCGAGCATCACGCCTTCCCTGACCTGCCGAGTAACCGTTACGCCGAGATCGGGGTGAAGATGCGGGAACTATGCGACAAGTACGACCTCCCGTACACGACGGGTTCACTCCCTCACCAGTACGGACTGACCCTCCGGACCATCCTCAAGTTGGCCCTGCCCAACCGCTTCCTGTCGGCGTCCGCGGACGATGCACCGGAGACGGCGTCGGAACTGCGGTTCCGTATCCGGGGTGGGATGAAGGAAGTGTTCGGTGTCGACCCGGCCACCGGAAAGCGGCGCGGGCTGCGCACGGCGCTGGCGATGATCCGGCACTGACTACGGCGTCCACGCGAACCGGAAGCGCTGCGCGACCTCGTCGACCGGCTCGTCCCGGTACCGGGAGTGCTCGTACTCCTTGACCGCTAGGAGCGCCTCCACGATCGCGGGGCCGAACAGGTCCTGCGCGAGCGCCGACGCCCGAAGCGCTCCGAGCACGTCGGACGGCAACGTGGGGAGCAGGTCGACGGCGTCCGCCCCGGTCAGTTCGGCCGGATTGACCGACACCTCGTCCGGGAGGGGGCGCGCACCGAGAATTCCGTCGTGGGCGGCGCCGAGGATGGCGGCGGTGCCGAGATAGGGATTTGCGGACGGGTCGAAGGACTTGATCTCGAGGTTTGCGCCGTGCGGGTTGCCGGCGGTGTCCGCGCAGAGGCGGACAGCGGCCTCTCGGTTCTCCAGACCCCAGCACCGGTACGCGCCGGACCACATTCCCGGGCGCAGCCGCAGGTGCGAGAGCGCCGACCCGGCGAGGACAGCGGTGGCGTCGGGCAGCGCCCGCAGAATCCCCGCGACGGCCGCGCCGCCCGCCTCGGTCAGTCCGTGCGGACCCGGACCTCCCGACAGCAGCGGCCGGCCGCCTTCGGCGAACGACACGTGCTGATGAGCGCCGTTACCCGAACCACCTGCAACGGGCATGGGCGAGAACGACGCCCGCAGGCCGAGGGCTCGCGCGACCCGGCTGATCAGTGCGCGGGCCAGCACCGCGTCGTCAGCCGCCCGGACGGGATCGGCGGGGGCGAGCGACACCTCGAACTGGTTGAGGCCCGCCTCTGCGTGGACCTGTTCGATCGGGAGTTCGGCCGTCGTGGCGGCCGCGAGCAGTCGACCGAGGAATTCTTCCTGTGCGAGAACGGCATTGAGCCCGTACGCCGCCCACTCGTCGACGGCCACTCCCTCGAAAAGAGTGAACTCGATCTCGTGACCCACGCGCGCAGTCAAGTCGGACGACGCCAACCGCTCCGTCACCCGTCGTAACGCGCCGCGGGTGCAGGCGAGCGACGGCGTCCCGTCCTGCTCGGTAAGGCACGCCGGCGCCCAGTGTGTGCCGTTGCCCAGATCGCGCACGTCGTCGCTGACGATGCGGAGCCGAAGATCGCCCACGACGGAGAACGCCGGCGTGAACGCGAGGTGGTCGTCGATGCAGAACACGCTCCAACTCGGTGAGGCGCCCGCACCGGATTCGACGAACGACGTCAATCTGGCGATCGGCAGCACCTTCGCGCGGGAGACCCCGGCCATGTCGACGATGGAGCCGACGATGCGGTCCCCCCG
Source organism: Rhodococcus sp. 4CII (assembly GCF_014256275.1). Lineage (NCBI taxonomy): Bacteria > Bacillati > Actinomycetota > Actinomycetes > Mycobacteriales > Nocardiaceae > Rhodococcus > Rhodococcus sp. 4CII. Next base: position 5,918,164 of record NZ_JACCFE010000002.1, on the reverse strand, counting down.
GCCGTGGTCGTCCCTCTCGCCGCGCATCACGCCCGCGCTCCTGCCCTGACCCGTGCGAGGAAGCCGAGCACACTGCGGACCGCTTCCCGTTGCGCCCGGCCCTGTCCGGCCCCGTCGCCCCCGAACGCGATGCCGCCGGTCCACTGCGCGTCGGCGGGAAACATGCCGAGGCGGATGAGGTGGCCGGCCCCGTCGAAGGTCCGGTGCTCGTCGCGGGCGGCGGATCGACGGTCGAGCAGCGCGGTGGCCATCTCGCTCGACGGCCACACCTGGTCGTCCGCGCCGGTCAGGCACAGCAGCGGCGGCGTCGCCTCCTCGGACCGCAGCGCCGCGTCGGCGGGTGCGGCGGCGAGACCGGCACGGTAGGCGGCACCGAGCCGCAGCAGGCTCGGCCGGTGGGCGGCGATGTCACGGTGCGCGCGCCACGCGTTGCCGATCAACTGCGGCATCAACTCACCTCCCGGCAGCGGCGCCCACGGCACGGGCAGGCCGTTCCGGGTCCACGACGGGGTGTCGGCGATCTCCCCGTCGGGTCCGATCGCCTGCCAGGACACCGAACTCGGGCTGACCAGGATCAGCCCGGCGACGGGAAGGTCGCAGGCGCAGGCCGCGGCCATCAGACCTTCCGCGCCGCGCGAGATCGCCATCGCGGTGAGCCGGTTCGCGTCCACCGACCCCTGCGCACCCAACGCCGCCACCGCGTCCGCGAACCGCTCGAGCGGAATGCTCACCAGCGTCGCCTCGGTGTTCGACTCGTCCACCCATGAATAAACCAGTGCGGCATACCCGTTGGCGGCCAGCATGCCGATGGTGGAGCGTTGTGAGTCGACGCCGCCCTCCGAGCCGCCGAAGCAGGCGACGGCCGGCCAGCCGCCGAGTGGCGGGGCGCCGGCGGGCAAGGCCAGCAGCGCGGGCCGGCCACCCACGTCCAGCGGTCGAACGGACACCCCGGGGTCGCTCACGTGACGCGTCACCGTCCGGCGTGCGATTCCGTCCGGTGACGTCGCCTCGACGGTGACGAGCCAGGCGTCGGGCGGGGGCACGAACAGGTCGGGTACCCGGCCCTCCGACACGAAACGCATGGCCCACAGTGGTGCGTCGCCGTCCGCGACGTCCCAGTCCCCGTGGTCCGGACCGTGCGCCGCGACGTCGACCACCCCGTCGGCCGAGGCGGTGAACGTGGCCTCCGACCGCCACTGCGCACCGAACAGGTCGGTCCCGGTGGTGCGGACCGTGACCGGCGCACCGGGGATGACGCCGCGCACGATCAGCGAGAACTCCTGATCGTGGCGCGAATCCGCAGGGACGTCGAGGACGAGGGAACCGGACGACACATCCTCGGCCGGCGTCGGCTGCGGCGCCACCTCGGGGTCGGTCGACGACTGCGCCTCGAGCAACTGCGACCGCGACTCGAACCAGCCGGGGAACACCGCGGACACCAGACCCGCGGCGCCCATGAGGGTGTACGGCAGCACCCAGTAGCAGACGACGGACAGGGTGTCGCCGGCGTCGCGCATGGTGGCGTCGCCGTCGACGATCGGCGGAATCAGCGAGAACACCGTCATCAACCCGAACGCCGCCACCCACATCCACGTCATCGCCGTGGTGACGTAGCGGAATCCGCCGCTCGCCGCGGTCCGCGCGTCGACACCGGCCTCCGCGTATTCGCGAACGAAGGGGCGGCCGATCAGGGCGCCCACCGCCGCGATCGCGAACAGCCCGAAGTTGCCGAGCGGCTGCAGCCACCGTTCGAGGACGGCGTCGTCCAGGGTGAGCGCCGCGAGCAGCAGCACCGCGAAGACGGCCACCGTGCCCACCTCGAGGGTGCGCCACGGCTCGCGCCGCACCCGCTGCAGCACCTGACCGGCCAGCGCGATACCGAACGCGATCGCCACCGCAGCGGCGAATCCGGTGTTGCCCACCAGGATCCAATAGACGATCCACGGCGCAAATCCGATGACGAATCCCATTGCCCTGCCCCACTGCTCGACTCACCATATTGTCGACCCCCGGGCGGGCACGGGGTGCCGAATCGCCGAAGCCGGCTCAGTGTCCGAGCAGCTGATGCGCCCGCAGGCCGACGTACAGTTCGGCGGCGTCGATGGGGTCGGAGAAGTCGCGTCCGGTGAGGGTGTGGATTCTGCGCAGCCGGTACAGGACGGTGTTGCGGTGGTAGTGCAGTTGAGTGGCCGCCGCCGTGGTGGAGCCGCGGCACGAGAACCAGGCGTCGAGAGTGGCGAGCAGGCTGTCCTGTTCCTCGGCGGGCAGAGCGAGCACCGGTCCGAGGATCTGGCTCGACGCGAGCTTCCCGGCGTCGGGAACGCTGACCAGCAGCAGCGACACGGGCACCGACTCGTAACGGGTGATCGGGCCGCCCCCGTGTCCGGCACACCGGCGGGCGAACCGCGCCTGCTCCACGGCGTGGCTGGTTCCGCCGGGGCGTCCGAACGCCGAGCTGACCCCGATCCGGCCTTGACCGGTGCGGCCGAGAACGTCCAGGGCGGACTCGAGCAACTCGGCGCCGGCCGCCCACAGCAGCCCGATCCGGCCGTCGACCTCCGAATCCCACACCGAATCGACACCGACGCCGCGAAGGTCCGACTGCACGATGTCCGCGGCGGACGGGGCGGCCGCCGCCTCCACCGACACGACGACGAACGTGCTGTTCTCCGGAATCCGGAACGTGCGGAGCGCGTCGGCGGCGCCGGCCGGATTGGCCGCGTGGTCACCGAACAGCGTTCTGATCAGCCGGCCACGCGACTCCGCGTCCTCGCGGGCACGCAGGTCCGCGGTCTCCCGGTACGCCTCCGCGGCGCTGTCCGAGTAGACGTCCACGAGCGCCCACACCTGGGCGGCCATCTCGAGCAGGGCGTTGGTGGCGCGGCCCTCGGAACGGTTCATCAGTTCGTCCCAGATCAGGCGGCCGCCGAGCCGGAACGCGTGCAACAGCGCCGCCAGCGGCACACCCTGTTCGGCCTTCAGCTGCCCCGCCGCCCGCGCCGCCTCCAGCCGAATCGGGGCGCTGCCGGACAGGTTGCCGAGCATCGCCTTCAGATTGTCGACGCACGCCGCGTACAGCTGCTCGGGGGTCAGGAGCGTCGCCTCCACGTACCCGTGCTCCACCGACAGGATGCGGGCGACGAGTTCCTCGGACAATTGTTCGACGGATTCGAGCATCGATCCCAGGAGATCGGTGGGCGACGGCGCGACGTCCGGGCTGACGGTCATCCGGCAAGAATATCGACGCGGGGTAGTCGACGCCATAGCCGTTTTGTGCGACGGCATAGCGCCCGCGACGGGATTGACAGCCGCGGCCTATGGCGTGGGCGCACGGAACAGGACGAGAATCAGTGTTCTACGCCACAGTGTTCGTCTCGTTCCGTGGCGCAGTCCTACCTGCATTCGACCCGACCCGAGCGGAGCTGTCCACCGTGAGCACTACAGAACCCGAGGCCACCTCCAACACCCCCGGCGCCACCTCGTTGTACCCGGACGTCGACGCGGCCCTCGCCGCCCTGTCCGAGGGGGAGAAGACGTGGGCCGGCCTCTCCCTCGCCGACCGCCGCAAACTCCTCGACAAGGTGCACGACCTCACCGTGCAGCACGCGGCCGACTGGGTCGACGCCGCGGTCGCGATCAAGGGGCTGGACCCGAAGTCGCCGCTGGTCGGCGAAGAATGGATGTCCGGACCGTACCCGCTGGCCACCGGCACCGCAGCGCTGTCGGCCAGCCTCGCGAAACTCGAAGCGGGGCAAAGTCCCCTGGAGGGCGCCGCGTTCGGCACGGCGCCCGGTGGTCGCACCACCGTCAAGGTGCTGCCCCTGAACATCTTCGACAAGCTGCTCCTCAACGGATTCAGCGCGGACGTGTGGCTGCAACCGGGAATCGATCGTGCGACGGCACAGCGCGACGCCGGCCTCGCCCAGCGCGACCCGTCGCGGACCCAGGGCATCGGCGTGGTGCTGGGGGCCGGCAACATCACCTCGATCGCCCCACTCGACACCCTGTACGAACTGTTCGCGCACAACCGCGTCGTCGCCCTCAAGCTCAATCCCGTCACCGACCGCCTGCTGCCCGTCCTGGCACGGGTCCTGGAACCACTCGTCGCGATCGGCGCGGTCCGGTTGCTCACCGGCGGCGCCGAGGTCGGGACGTATCTGGTGCACCACGACCTCGTCGACCACGTGCACATGACCGGCAGCGCCCTCACACACGACGCGATCGTGTTCGGGACCGGCGACGAGGGTGCGCGTCGCAAGACGGCGAACGAGCCCATTCTCGGCAAGGCCATCTCCAGCGAACTCGGGGGCGTCTCCCCCACCATCGTCCTGCCCGGCGACTGGAGCAGTGCCGACATCAAATTCCAGGCCGAACATATTGCGACGCAACGACTCCACAACGGCGGCTACAACTGTGTCGCCGCACAGGCCGTCGTCGTGTCGGCCGAGTGGAAGCAGCGCGACGAATTCGTGGCGGCGTTGCGGGAGGCCCTGGACCGGGCGCCGGAACGCGCCGCGTACTACCCCGGCAGCGATGCCCGGGTCGCCGGCGCCACCGCCTCGTTCCCCACCGCGGCGCACCTCGGCCGGAACGGCGGACGCCTCCTGGTCACCGATCTCGAACCCGGCGACTACGCGCCCCTGCTGCAGACCGAATACTTCGCACCGGTGCTCGGTGTGATCGACCTGCCGCACGGCGGCTCCGCGTTCGCGGAACACGCCGCCGACCTCGTGAACGAGGACTTCATCGGCACCCTCGGCGTCAACATCGTCGCCGCGCCGAAGACCATCCAGGCGATGGGCGCCGAGTTCGACTCGCTGCTCGAGAGCCTCCGGTACGGGACCATCGCGGTCAACGCGTGGACCGGGGTCGGGTACCTCACCGCCACCGCCACGTGGGGCGCCTTCCCCGGTCACACCCTGAACGACGTCCAGAGCGGCATCGGCGTGGTCCACAACGCGCTGCTCATCGACCGGCCGGAGCGCACCGTCGTCCGCGGCCCGTTCCGTCCGTCGCCGCGGTCGATCCTCAACCGCGAGATGTCCATCTCCCCCAAACCCCCGTGGTTCGTGACCAACCGAACCGCTGCCACGACGGGCCGATTGCTGACAGGATTTGCCGGTGCACCCTCGTGGACCCGGCTCCCGGCGATCTTCGCGTCCGCGCTGCGCGGATGAGGGCAGTGCGTCCCCGATCCCTCCCCCCGTCGAAGTGGAGATGACCGATGAATCAGGAACTGTCAGTGGCCGACTACGTGATCGTGGGGTCGGGTTCGGCGGGCGCGGTACTCGCCGATCGGCTCAGCGCCGACTCCGGCAGCCAGGTCGTCGTCCTCGAGGCCGGGGGTGAGGACAAGGACAAGTTCGCGCACATTCCCGCGGCATTCTCGAAACTGTTCCGCAGTGCGTCGGATTGGGACTACCTGACGGAGCCGCAACCCGGACTCGGCGGCCGCAAGATCTACTGGCCGCGCGGCAAGATGCTCGGCGGCTCGTCGTCGATGAACGCCATGATGTGGGTGCGCGGATTCGCCGCCGACTACGACGAATGGGCCGAACTCACCGACGACTCCTGGTCGTTCAAGGAAGTGGTCAAATACTTCCGCCGCATCGAGAACGTGCAGGACGCGGCCGCCGGCGACAGCGGCACCGGCGGTCCGATCGTCGTCTCGCACCAGCGGAGCCCCCGGGCGCTGACCGGGTCGTTCCTCGACGCTGCGGGAGAGGTCGGGTACCCCGTCGAGCGAGCGAACACGAGTCGGCCCGAGGGCTTCTCGCAGACCATGGTCACCCAGAAGCGGGGAGCCCGGTGGAGCACCGCCGACGCGTACCTCCGGCCCGCCCTCAAACGCAAGAACCTGACCGTCCTCACCGGCGCCCAGGCCACCCGCGTCCTCTTCGAGGGCTCCGCCGCGGTCGGCGTCGAATACGAGAAGGACAGCGCCCGGCACACAGTGCGCGCCGCGAAGGAAGTGATCCTCGCCGGCGGGGCCATCAACACCCCGCAACTCCTCATGCTGTCGGGCATCGGCGACGAACAGCAACTGCGGCAGCACGGCATCGCGGTGCAGCAGCACCGGCCGGAGGTCGGGAAGAACCTGCTCGATCACCTGGTGTCGTTCCTCGGCTACAGCGTCGACTCGGACTCGCTGTACGCGGCGGAGAAGATCCCCGAACTGCTCAACTACCTGACCCGACGCCGCGGCATGCTCACCTCGAATGTCGGTGAGGCGTACGGCTTCACCCGCAGTCGGGACGATCTGACGCTGCCCGACCTGGAGATGATCTTCGGCCCCGCGCCGTTCTTCGACGAGGGACTCATCCCGGCGACCAGTCACGCCGCGGTGCTCGGTACCATCCTCCTCAAACCGCGGAGCAACGGGGAGATCTCACTGCGATCGGCCGATCCCCTCGCCAAACCGATCATCGATCCCCGCTACCTCAGCGACAGCGACGGGGAGGACCGGCGGGCGATGATCGAGGGGCTGCGGCAGTGCGACGCTTTCGCGTCGGCGCCGGCACTGAAGTCGAAGCTCGGCAACCTGATTCGACCGGCCGTCGAGCCGAGCACTCCCCTCGACGAGATTCTCGACCGCGCGCTCGAAGAGAACGCGCACACGCTCTACCACCCGGTCGGAACGTGCCGAATGGGCACCGACGACGCCAGCGTCGTCACCCCCGACCTGAAAGTGCGTGGGGTCGACAACCTGAGAGTCGCGGACGCGTCGATCATGCCCGCCATCATCCGCGGGCACACCCACGCACCCTGCGTCCTCATCGGTGAGCGGGCGTCGGATCTGATCCGGAACTCGTAGGGCGCTCCGCGCCCCGTGCGCCTTTTTGGTAGCGCTGACTACCAGAAAGGCGCACGGGCGGCGAAGCCGCCTCAGTATCGGCGCGCCGCGTAGAACGGCATCGAATCGAGTGGTGCTTCCTTCACCGGCTGTCCGGCGGTCGACGCGTGAACGACCGTGCCGTGTCCGGCGTAGAGCCCGACATGTTCCGCTCCGTTGAACAGGACGAGGTCGCCGGGCTGCAGGCTTCCCTTGTCCACGGGCGATCCGCCGTTCACCTGGTCGTAGGTGGTACGTGGCAGCGAGACGCCTGCCTGCTTGTACGCCCACTGGACGAGCCCCGAGCAGTCGAAGGCATTCGGACCGGTCGCACCCCAGACGTAGGGCGAGCCGATCTTCGACTCCGCGGCCGCGAGAGCCTGCGCACCGTGGGTGGACGGCATCGCCGGCGGCGCCGGCAGCGGTCCCGGAAGGGGACCCGGGAGGGGTCCCGGGTTCGGTGCCGACGGCACTGGCGGTACCGGCGGTACACCCGGTACCTCGAACGTCCCAATCCCTGGGATCGTGATCGGCTCCGCTGCAGCGGGAGCAACAGGAAGCAAGAACGCTCCCGCTCCCACACCGGCGGCGATCAGAAGACCGCCGGTCGAAAACTGCAGACGATTGCCCCGACGCAATCTATGCTTGGCCATTGAGGTGAGTCCTTCGATTCATTCGATGTCCGGCGGCATCGTGCCCTTCGGACGAGACGTTAGATAACATCTCGGTTACGGACTCAGCGGACAACGGCCGAATGGCCCATATACATACCTATTTTCGCAATCCAGGTATATAACGATCGGATATCGAACCGACCGGTCAGTCATCAAATATAAGAAACAGGTATGCCTTCGGGCAATTCGGCCCGTTCCCGACGGCATGCGCGTCGTCCACGCTGTGTGCGTGTCACTCACCCAGAATTCAGAACCCGAGATCTTCGGGGAACCCGCAAGCCCGGACGTCCCAGCGCTCACCGTCGTCGGGCACGGTTCGCCGGTCGTCTTCCTCCACGGTTGGGGACTCACCCCGCGGGTGTACGGCCGCAGCCTGTCGATGCTCACCCAGCAGGGGCACCGCGTCCTCACCCCGACGCTTCCCGGGTTCGGCGGAACCCCGGACCATCCACCCGAGTCCCGGAACTTCGCCGGCTACGCGGCCTGGCTGGGACGGTTCCTCGACGACGAGGGGATCGACGAACCGGTCACCCTCGTCGGCCACTCCTTCGGCGGGGGCGTCGCCATTCAGGCCGCCCACGACCTTCCGGACCGGGTCGCACGCCTGGTTCTCGTCAACTCCGTCGGCGGCGGCGCCTGGTCGCCCGACGGCTGGGGAACCCGGCCCATCGAGGAGCGACCGCTGTGGGACTGGGGCGCGTCGATGCTGGGTGAGGCGCTGTCGATCCGCTCCCTCGCCCACACGGCGGCGTCGCTGTTCAACGGTTTCCTGCCCAACACGGTGCGGGATCCGGGCGCGGTCTGGCGCATCGCGCACCTGGCGAGACGGGCAGACCTGCGCCACGAACTCGGCGTCCTCGCCGACCGCGGACTCCCGGTGTCCCTCGTCTGGGGTCGCGGCGACCGGATGATTCCCCCCGCCAGCTTCGAATCGCTGCGGAAGGCACTGCGCAATCCGCCCGTCCTCACCGTGACCGGCGGGCACGGGTGGCTGATCCACGACTCCACGACCTTCGCCGATGCAGTCCGTCGGGCCCTGCACAGCCTGTGAGTGGTCAGCGAGTCCGGAGAATCCCTAACCTCTCACGGGCGCGGAGCCGCCTACTTCTCGCCGCGGAACGCGGCACCGGCGATGGACGTGGACTCCTTGCCGTCGGGGCCGACGGGGACGTCGCCCTCGAGGGTGGTGCGGTAGAGCACCCGGGTGACGTCGAGGTGGTCGAGGTCGGTGGGCGCGAGGTGGGCAGTGGCGCGGTTGTCCCAGAACGCGAGGCTGCCCGGCGCCCAGCGGAAACGCACCGTGTAGGCCGGGTTCGTCACCTCGGCGAACAGCAGGTCCAGCAGACGGTCGCTCTGGGACGGCGAGACCCCGACGATCCTGGCGGTGAAGCCGGGTGTCACGAACAGTGCCCGCTCCCCCGTCACCGGGTGCACACGGACCACCGGGTGTTCGGTGACGAGCGGGTTCTCTCGCGTCTTCTGGGCGTAGCTACTGTCCTCGGCCCACTGCGGGTGCCGGCCGCCGAACCGGTGCTCGGCGCGGAGACCGTCGACGAAGCCCTTCAGTGAGTCCGGCAGACCCTCGTACGCGGCGACGAGGTTCGTCCACTGGGTGTCGCCGCCCTGCTCGGGGACGATGTGCGCGCGCAGGATCGTGCCGGCCGGCGGGTTGATCAGGGCGGTGACGTCCGTGTGCCACTTGTTGTCGTAGCTGTACTTCTTGCGCCCGAAGCGCTTCTCGTACTTGCGGCTGTCGACGGCGAGGATCTGCGGAAAACCCTCGGGTGCTTCGTCGTCGTACGGATGCGACGGCGTCACGTCACCGAACCTCCGCGAGAATGCAATCTGTTCGGCGTGCCCGATCTCCTGGTCGCGGAAGAACAGGACCTTGAAACGGTGCAGTGCATCGCGTACCTGCGCTACCTCGTTGTCGCCCAGTTCTTTCCGGAGGTCGATTCCGGAGATCTCGGCGCCGATGTGCCCGGCGACGGGACGAACCTCGAGCGCAGTGTCGGCGGTGCGGTCCGACTCGGCGGGCGCGGCGGTGGTGACTGTCATGAATACTCCTGGTGTCGGTCTGAACTCGATATGTCGCGATCATCATCGGATCCCGAACCACGTTGCTACAACCTACTTTTCACAATGCGAAAAAGGTTCACCCTGAGTTTTTCCCTACCGGAACACGGGGAACGCCGAACCTGCTCCCGCACCGATCCGTGCCGCGACGCCCCGCATCGGAGGCACGATCTCCCGGACCAGATCATCGGTGAGTCGGCGGCGGAGCGCCTGGACACCCAGCGCGCCGCGGGACCGTCCGTCGGCGTCGAGAACGGGCACCGCAATCGCGCGCACCTCCCGATTCTCCGACAGTGTCGCGGCGTAGCCCACCTGCCGGACCCGCTCGAGGTCCGAGCGCGTCGTCACCGCACCACCCCCGCGTGCGAACGCCGTCCCGAACGCCAGAATCGCCATCCCCATCGCGCTGCTCTGCAGCGGTTGCCGTGCCCCGGGCAGCTGATGCGTGCAGAACCGTTCGGGTGGGCGCGCCGAGAACACGGTGACCGCGACGTCGTCCTTCGCGACCCCGAGACTGGCTGTCAGCCGCAGACGCGCCGCGAGTGAATACAGGTGCGGAGCGAACGATTCGGCGTCGATTCGCCCGAGCGACGGCAGTGCCAGCGAGATCAGGCTCGGCCCCACCCGATAGCAGTCGGTCCGTTCGTCACGTTCGAGCAGTCCACCGCGGACGAGGGCCTGCACGATGCGATACGCGGTGCTGACCGCCAATCCCGTGCGGGCGGCGAGTGCGCTGAGGGTCAGGTCGGCGGCACCGCCCTCGAAGCAGGCGAGGACCGCGATCGCCCGTTCCACCGCCTGCGACCCCGAACGCGGTGAACTCACGACGCCTCCTCACCGTCCGAACGACATCAGGCCGACCGCGCGGCGGAATGCTCGGGAAGCGGCACCGCGAAACGCTCGCGCAGCGTCTTCTCCGCGTAGTCGTGCCGGAACAGCCCCCGTTTACGGAGCAGGGGCACTACCTCGTCCACGAAGGTGTCGAGTCCGGACGGCAAAGCGTCGGGCATCAGGTTGAATCCGTCTGCCGCCTCGGCACGGAACCATGCCTCGATGGTGTCGGCCACCTGGTGCGGGGTGCCGATCACGGCACGGTGCCCGCCACCACCGTCCAGCTCGCGCAGGAGCTGGACGACGGTCAGATTCCGCTCCCGTGCCAGGCCGACCACGGACTCGCGGAATCCGAGGGAACCCGAGAACGTCGCCGGGTCGGGCGGCCCGCCCAGCAGCGACGCCGGGATCGGCCGGTCGAGGTCGAGTAGCACCACCTGGTCGCGGGCCGCGTCCGGGTCGAAGTGCGTCCGGTACCGGCGCACCGCGTCCTCCTCCGCGAGGATCACGGCGTCCGCCGTGCGCCGCGCCGCCACCAGTTCGGCCTCGTTCCCGGGCCGCCAGAACACGGGCAGTTTGCGTTGCGGTGGCTCGGGAACGTTCAGCGGTCCCGACACGGAGAACGTACCGGCATGGTCGATGTAGACGATCCGCTCGGATTCCGCGAAGATGCCGTGCTCGGCGTCGTCGACGATGCTGTCGCCGGGCCAGCTCTCCCACAACTTCCGGACCACCCACACGGCATCGACCGCGGCGGACAGCGGGTCCGAGCCGATCAACCATCCGACCCTGCCATGGGATCCGTGGTCGAGCGAACCGAGCCGGCGCGCGAGATTGAACGGGTGATCGCGGACGGGAGCACTGGCCGCCACCAGACTCACCGACGTCGTGTGACGGGCCAGGACGGTGGCGGCCACGGTCGCATCGATCGTGACGTGCCCCGCGGCCGGGCGGTCACCGCCGAGAACGACGAAGTCGATTCCCGCCTCGTCGATGCTGCGCCCGAACTCCTCTCGCCGCGCCGGATCCGTCGGATCGAGCACGTGTGGGACGACGGCGGCGTCGAGGTGCAGTCCCACGACGGTATGACGGCTCATGACGGTTCCCCTTTCCGCGACAGCCGTTACCCTCCCCGAGCATCGTTCGCGAGACGAGCGTTGCGCTCAGTCTGATTCTGTTCTGCCCGAGAAGGTTCGAATGGCACGGCCTTCCGCTCACGCTGCGGGGACGGCTGTACGGCCCCACCGCAGCGGCCGTAACGTCGCCCGTGTGATCACCGTCTGGATCATCGCGGTGTGTTCCTTCTGTTCCGGGGCATTCCGCTGGCGGTCATCCTGCACAACACCGCTCCCCCGCGGGCTGTTTCCCAACTCCGCGGTCAACGCAGTCGCCGGCTGGGTGGTAAATCTCGGCCGGTCACTGCCGTTCCTGGTGCCGATGGCCGCCATCATCCCGTTGACCCGATTCGTCGTCGGCCCCTCGCTCGGGGACTGGCACTCGAGAGCCGGTACTCGGTGTCCGAACTGCTCCGCAACGCGGGCGGCTTCGGCCACCGGCTCGTCTGCTCCGCGCGAAGGGAATCTTCCGGCGCGAGTACGCGGAGTCGACGCTTCGAGGGCGCTTCGCTTCCCGTGAGTGGTTGACGAGTGCAAGGACTCGTTAACCACGCGCAGCCGCGGCGGAGCCGCCTACGCGGGTGTCCGGACGACGGTGAGGGCGGACTGCCGGCGGAGGGTGAAGCCGAGACTCTCGTACAGGCGGATCGCCGTCGTGTTCGACTGCGCGGCGTGCAGGAACGGCGTTTCCCCGCGTGCGCGGATACCGGCGCCGACGGCGCGGACGAGCCTGGTGCCGAATCCGCGGCCCCGGAAACGCTCGTCGGTGCAGACCGCGCTGATCTCGGTCCAGCCGGGCGGATGCAACCGCTCTCCCGCCATGGCGACGAGTTCGCCGTCGACCCGAAACCCGACGTAGGTCCCCATCTCGATGGTCCGCGGAAGGTACGGTCCGGGCCGGGTGCGACCGATCAGATTCAGGATCTCCGGAACATCGTCCGCGCCGAGGACTTCGGCGTCCTGGTCCGGTGCGACGTCCAGCGCGGTGCCGTCCATCTGGACCAGCCCGAAGGAATCCAGGACTTCCCAGCCCGGCGGCGGGGGGTGTCCGAATCCGCGGACCGCGGCCGTCGCCGACGGGCCGAGCAGCGCCGCCAGATCCGCCCAGTCCTCGTCCACCAGGGTGTCCGGGTGTCCGACGTGCGGCGCGACGTCCGGGTGATACCCCGCCACCCGGCCCGACCACCGGGCGAAATGCGCGTGCTCGCCGCGCAAGGATTCCCGAATTGCGTCGTCCAGAGGGTGGACGACGTCGGTCGTCGCCGGCGACGTCAGTTCCGTGGTCACCGGGTTTACGACGCGGCGGTGCGGAGCCAGCGGAACCGGCTGCGGTGGAAGACGATCGGCTCGATTTCGGACTGCACCCTCAGCTCGTTGATCCGCAGGACCACGATGGCGTGATCGCCCGCGGGCACCTGCTGGGTGACGGTGGTGTCGAGCCACACAGACGCGCCGTCGATGAACAGTGCGCCGCCCTGAGTGGTCTCGGTGTCGAGCCCCGCGAACCGGTCACCGGTCTTCGCGGCCAGCACCCGGGCGGCGGCGTCGTGCGCCTCGCCGAGAACGCTGATGCCGACATGCGCCAGGTCCGCGAGCTTCGGCCACGTCGTGGACGTGTTCTGTACGCAGAACGCGACCAGTGGGGGCTCGAGGGACACGGGCACGAACGTGCTCGCCGCCATCCCGACCCGCTCACCGTCGACTTCGGCGCAGACGGCGACGACACCGCTCGGGAAATGTCCGAACGCCTCTCGAAGCGAAGTCTGGTCCAGCGTGCCGTCTGCCTGTGTCATGAAAGTTCCGTTCGGGTCCGGGCCGCCGCGGTGAGGATCGCACCCCAGCGCTGGGCGTAGTCGGCGATGCGGGTGTCGGTGGTGTAGGTGGTGTCGATCAGGTAGAGGCCGGGGGCCGGGGCTGTCGCGCCGAGTTCCACGAGGACCGGCTTGAGCAGCAGGTCGGGCGCCATGGCGTGGGCCGGGCCCGCGCCGAGCATCACCGGCACCACCACGACGTCCTTCAGCCCGTCTCCGGTGGCGAACTGGTCGAGGAACAGCTTCAGCACACCCGTGTACGACGCCTTGAACGTCGGGCTTGCGAAGACGACGAGATCCGACGACGCCACCGTCTCCACGGCCGCCGCGACATTCTCGTCACCCCACCCGAGCAGACCCGCCTCGAGCTCGATCACGTCGACCGTGGAATCCGCGGCCACCCCCGCGACCGCGGTCGCCACCAGGCCCGCCGCGTCCAGCGTCCGCGAACCGGGCTTGGGATTGCCCGCCACTACCGTTACCTTCATCGCTCCATCACCTCTCGCGTGTTTACCAGTGTGCCTTCGGCCCCCTGAGTACTTGTCAACCGCCCGTGGTTGACAAGTACTCACGGGAGGCGGAGCCTCAACTCCCGGCGCCGCTCCCGGGTTACCGCCCCACCGGTCAACGTGGGCGCCGATCCGACGAGGAGCGCGGTGTATGGGTGTTGCGGATCGGAGATCACCTGGTGGGTGGGACCGTCCTCGACGATGTTGCCGCGGTAGAGCACGACGATCCGGTCGACCAGCGCTGCGACCGCCCCCAGGTCGTGTGAGATGAACAGCTGAGCGAGTTGCCGCGAGTGCCCGAGCTCGGTGAGCAGTTTCAGGATCTGGATGCGGTTGACCGAGTCGAGGGCGCTGACCGGCTCGTCGAGCAGCAACAGCGCCGGATCGAGGACCAGCGCCCTCGCGATCGCGATGCGCTGGCGTTGCCCACCCGACAACTCGGCGGGAAGCCGCACCGCGATGTCGGCGTCGAGTCCGACGCTACCCAGGACCGCCGCGACGCGTGACCGCACGACGCCGCGGTCGACTCCGCCCCGCACGAGCAGCCCCTCGGCGATCGACTCGCCCACCGGAATGTCCGGGTCGAGGCTCAGCAGCGGATCCTGGAACACGTACTGCACCGTCCCGGTGCGCCGGTGCGCCCTGCGCTGCGCGGTGGACAGGTCGTCGACACGCTGCCCGCGGATCTCGACCGACCCGGATGTCGGAGTGATAAGACCGAGTATCGTCCGGGCCAGTGTCGTTTTCCCGGAGCCGCTTTCGCCGATCAGTCCCACCTTCTCGCCGGCATCGACGGTCAGGTCGATGCCGTGCAGGATCTGCTTGCGGGCGCCGCGCTGCCCACGTTCCACCCGGACATCGGTCATGCGCAGCAACGAATCAGACACGGGCCGTCTCCTTTCCGGTGAACGACTCGAGCCCGTATTCCCGATGGTTGTCGACGAGTTGGCGGGTGTATTCGTGCCGGGGCGCGGTGAGCAGGTGGTCCGCACGCCCGGATTCGACGACGGCGCCGTCCCGCATCACGATCACACTGTCGCAGACCTGGGCCACCACCGCGAGGTCGTGCGAGACGAGGACGAGGGCGAGGCCCAGCTCTTCGCGCAGATCCTCGAGGAGGTCGAGCACCTCGGCCTGAACCGTGACATCCAGCGCGGTGGTCGCCTCGTCGGCGATGAGGAGTTCGGGTTCCGCGGACACCGCGATCGCGATGAGCACCCGCTGCAGCATGCCCCCGGACAGTTCGTGCGGGTACTGGCGGTACACGGTGTCGGCGTCGTTCAGCCCCATCTTCCGGAACAGTTCTACGCCGCGACGTTTCGCGTCCGCGCGGGACAGCCCGAGCGTGGACCGGAGGGCCTCGGCGAGTTGTTCCCCGACGCGGATGGACGGGTTCAGGTAGGACGCCGGGTCCTGGAACACCGCGGAGATGCGGGTTCCCCGCAGCGGCCGCCAGCGTTTGCGGTCGAGGTCGGTGAGTTCGACGCCGTCGAAGTCGATCGAACCGGCAGTGACGTCGAGTCCGTCGGGCAGGATCCCGAGAATGGCACGGCAGGTCAGCGACTTACCGCTTCCCGATTCGCCGACGATGCCGAGGGCTTCACCGCGCGCGAGGGAGAAGTCGACGCCGTGCACCAGTTCGGTTCCGTCGCCCAGTGCGATGCGCAGATCGCTGACGGTGAGCACCGGCCTGCCGCGGACCGCGGTTCCGGCTGCGGTCGTGGCATCCAATGTGTCAGTGGACATCCGAAGTGACCTCCTGCTTTCTCGGGGCGTGTCGTCGGGGTCGGCCGGTTACGTCGCGCAGCGCGTCGGCGATGGCGTTGAGAGCCCACACGGTCGCGACGATCAACAGTGCGGGCACGACGGGCCCGAACGGAACCTGGTAGAGGTACTGCAATCCGCTGGCGAGCAAACCACCCCACGTCGGGTCCGGCGGCACGACGCCGATCCCGAGGAACGTCAGCGACGACACGATGACGAGGCTGGCCCCGGTCATCGCCGCGAACGTCACCCCGACCGCCGGCAGCACCTTGCGTACCGCGTGGCGGCGGATGATCCACGACGTGTCGGCCCCCATCAATTCGGCTGCCTCGACGTACTGGGAGTTGGCGACGGTCAGTGCCGCGGCGCGCGTGACGCGGTAGAAGGCGGGTGCGATGAGGATGCCGACCGCGAACATCGCCTGGGCGAGCCCGTTTCCGAGCAGCGCGGTCATCGCGACGGCGAAGACCAGGAACGGCAGCGTGATGAGCGCATCCATCAGCCGCAACGTGAACCATTCCACGCCGCGCCCGAGGTACACCGACAGGAAGCCCGGGATCACGCCGAGGAGGAATCCGACGACGACGCACTGCAGCGCAGACAGCACCGACACGGTCGATCCCGCCAGCAGTCGGCTGAACACGTCCCGTCCGACATTGTCCGTCCCGAGCAAGTGAGTTCCGCTCGGGCTCTGCAGGATTGCGGACGTGTCCTGCTCGAGCGGGTCGAACGGGGCGAGCGCGGGCCCGAAGACCGCGAGCACCAGGATCAGCCCGAGGACGATGACCGCGGCGCGAGCGGAGTGATAGCGCAGGATTGCTGTGAGCATGGGATGTCAGTCTCTCCGCTTGGTTGCCGGCTGCAAGACGCTCTGCGCGATGTTGACGACGATGTTGCAGAACAGCACGAACACGATCGCCACGACGAGCGTCCCCTGGACGATGGGCACGTCCCCTCGCAGTGCGGAGTCGGCGGCGAGTCGACCGAAGCCGGGCATGGAGAACATGGTCTCCATCACGACGGCGCCGCCGATGAGGGTGGGGATCTTCATGCCCAGGATCGACAGCGCGGGGCCGCTGCCGTTCCGCAGTGTGTGCACGAACAGGATCCGGGACGGGCTGATGCCGCGCACCACCGCGCCGGTGACGTAGTTCTGATCCAGCTCCGCAACGAGTCCGGTGCGCAGTTGCCGCGCGATGTCGGCGACGACGTCCATACTCAACGCGATGGCGGGCATGATGATCAGCGACAGCCAGCGGCCGAAGTTCTCGTCCGGCGGGACGTACCCGGCCGACGGCAGCCAGTGCAACCCCACGCTGAGGACGAGGATCAGTCCGATCGAGATGACGAACGGCGGCAGCGTCGAGGCCACCGACGTGTAGGCGGTGATCAGCCGGTCGAGCGGGCTGCCCTTGTAGACGGCGGCGAGCACCCCGAGTCCGACACCGAGGACGAGTCCGATGACCAGAGCGACCCCCGCGATGGAGGCACTGACGGCGAGTCGCTCGCCGATCAACTCGCTGACCGGGATCTTGCTGAACCACGAGACGCCGAGGTCGCCGCTCAGCATGCTCGACATCCAGTCGACGTACTGCTGCCAGATCGGCTTGTCCAGCCCGAACTCGGCATCGATGCGGGCGATGGTCTCCGGTGTCGCGGCGTCGCCGGCGATCCCGGCGGCCGGGTTGAGTCCGCTGGCCGCTCCGAGCAGGAAGGTGATCAGGGTGGAGAACAGGAACACCGGTACCACGATCAGCACGGTGCTCAGCACGACCCGCAGCGCCGTGCCGAGCGCACCCGCGGGCACCGGGAGAGCGAATGTTCTCCCGGTGCCTACGGCCTGGACGTCTGCGGTGGTCACGAGACCGTGACGCCTTCCCACCGAACCTGGGACGGCAGGATGTTCAGGTTCTTCAGGTCCGGGTTGGACACGATGACCCACGGATTACTGAAGAGGTAGTTCGTCGGCGACTGCTCGACGCCGACCTTGACGGCCTGCCACAACCGCGGCTTGTACTCCGGGTCCTCGAGCGGCGTGCGGCGCACGGCGTCGAGAGCGGCGGTGAACTCCGGCGACGCGTGCGGACCGCTGAGGTTCATGATGCCTTCCGGACCGTAGACGGCGAGCAGGTTCTGCACCGGGGATTCACGTCCGATGGTGCCGTCCGTCGCCAGCTGCGGATTCTTCGCAAGGTAGACCTCGCTCTGCCACGTCGACGATCCCGGCGGGACCACCTTGATGGTGGACTCGACGCCGATCTTCTTCAGCTGCGACTGCACCAGCTCCGCCCGGTTGGTGGCCGCGGACTGCGCGGTGATCTCGATCGACAACTGTCCGGGCCCGTAGCCCGCCTCCGCGAGAAGGCGAGAGGCCTTGTCGGGGTCGTAGTTCCAGATCTTCTCGATCTCCGGGTTGAAGGCGAGGTACCCGTCGGGGAAGGGCTGACTCGTCGTGCTCCCCAGGCCGTTCGTGACGACGTCGACGAACGCCTGACGGTCGAATGCGTAGCGGAACGCCTCGACGACCTTCGGGTTGTCGAATGGGGCCTTGTTGAGGTTGATGGACACGTCGTTCGCGGCCAGCGACGGCTTCACGGTGACGTCGAGACCGGCGGCCTCGGCTTCCTTGGACTGCAGGGCGGGCAGCGTCGCGAAGTCGATGGAACCGGACTGGACGCCGGCGACGAGCGTGGCCGGATCGGGTGCGACGCTGAGTTCGAAGTGGTCGATGTGGATGTTGCCGGCGTCCCAGTAGTTCGGGTTCTTCTCGAAGTACGCGTGATCCTCGGCGACGAAATCGGTGATCGTGAACGGGCCCGCCCCGACCGGCCACACGCTGAGCTTCTGCGGGTCGGCCGCCGCAGTCGGGCTGGCGATCGCGCCGGTGCGCCCGGCCACGAGGTACGGAATCTGGTAGTCGGCGTCGCTCAGGTGCAGTGTGACGTCGGTGGCGCTGTCGGCCGTGACGTCGGTGACGCCGGCGAGCTGATCGCGCAGGAACGAATCGTCCTGCGTCTTGCCCCGGTCGAAGAACGCTTTCACTGCCTGGGAGTCGAGGGTGGTCCCGTCGGAGAACGTGAGACCGTCACGCAGCGTGAACGTCACCGCGGTGCCGTCGGCGTTGTACTTCCAGCTCTCGGCGAGTGACGGTTCGACGTTGCCCTCGGCGTCGAGCCGGGTCAGCGACGCGTACGCGAGGCTGATCGTGTTGATGTCGTTTCCTGTCCGGCTCGTCACCGGATCCCACGACGTGGGGAGGCTGAACGCCCACTTGACCTCGGCGCCGTCCGAACTGCTGCCACCGCCGCACGCGGTGGCGACGAGCCCTACTATCACTCCGAGTATGACGGCGCCGGCGATCCGCCGGCTCTTCTTGCTCACTGGGTGCTCCTGACCATGCAAAAGGGGTGGTGATTCAGACGCTCGCGGACAGCGATGCGGTGGTGCCGGGCAGCGGGGTGGGGTCGGTCCCCTCACGCCGTGCCCGGGTGTAGCGGTTCTCCGCGAACGGCAGGCCGAGGTTGCCCCGCAACGTGTTCTGCTCGTAGTCCTCCCGGACGACCCCGCGCTCACGCAGGATCGGCAGCACCTCGTCGACGAAGCGGCGGAACTGGGCCGGGTGACCGATGTGGATGTTGATGCCGTCGAGGGCGCGGCCGTCCAGCCAGCGCTGCAGTTCGTTCGCGACGGTCTCGGCGCTGCCGGTGAACGGCGACGTCTTCGGTGCGCTCAGCGCCTCGACCGTCTGCCGCAGGGTCAGCCCCCGGTCGGCGGCGAGGTCCGCGATCTTCTTCGCCTGGGTGTAGAAGCTCCGCTCGGCGTCCTTCAGTGCCTCGGTGGGGAACGGTGCGTCGAGGTCGTACTGCCGGAAGTCGTGCCAGCCGAAGGGGCGGCCCAGTTCGCGGAGCGACTTGCCGAAGTCGTTGTCCGCGAGTTGCGTTGCCCGTTCGATTTCGCGTGCGTCGGCGTCGGTGTCGCCCACCGTGACCGTCACCCCGGGCAGGATCACGATGTCCTCCGGGTCGCGGCCCTGGGCGGCGGCCCGCGACTTGATGTCCGCGTAGAACGCGGCGCCGGCCTCGAAAGTGGGCGCGTGCGTGAAGATCCCGTCGGCGATCCGCGCTCCGAGGTCACGGCCTTGGTCGGAGTCGCCGGCCTGGAAGATCACCGGCTGCCCCTGCCGCGACCTCTCGATGTTGAGCGGTCCCACCACCGAGAAGTGCTCACCCCGGTGATCGAGGGTGTGCAGCTTGTCCGCGTCGAGGAAGCGGCGGGCCTCGCGGTCGCGCGGAAACGCGTCGTCCTCGTAGGAGTCCCACAGCGCTTTGACGACCTCGACGTGCTCGAGGGCCCGGCCGTAGCGGGTGGCGTAGTCGTAATGCTCCTCGAGGCCGTAGTTTCCGGCCGTCCCCGAGTCGCCACTGGTGACTACGTTCCAGCCGGCGCGGCCGCGGCTGATCAGGTCGAGGGACGCGAACCGCCGCGCGAGGTTGAACGGCTGGTTGAACGACGTGGTCAGTGTGCCGACGAGGCCGATGTGCTCGGTGGCCACCGCCAGCGCGGACAGCAGCGTCAGCGGCTCGAGCCGGTTGAGGTAGTGCGGGGGCGAATCGGGGGTGATGAACTGGCTGTCGACGATGAACACGAGGTCGAACTTCGCCTGCTCGGCCAGACGCGCGTAGCGGATGTACCAGTCGATGTCGACGCTCGCGTCACCGTCGATCTCCGGATCCAACCAGGTGTAGGGGTGCCCCGGCCCACCGGTGGGCGTGAGGACAGCACCCAGTTTCAGTTGCCGTCTCGTCATGATGTCGCTCCTTCGTCGTCCGCCGTCAGCCACCTGCCTCGGCACGCCGCGTTGAAGTGTATGGAGCAAATTGCCGCGTGCAGAGTATTAAATTCTCGATGCTTCAAAACATATTTCGTATGTCCCGCAACGCTGTCGAACAAAGTCCGATCAGTCGAAGAACTCGCGCGACGACTCCGCGACCGCCGACGCGACCACGTCGGCGAGCTGCCCGATCCGCCCCGCGTCGTCCGGTAGCTGCGTGGCCGACAGGCGCAGCAGCGGCTGCGCCGGTGTCTCGACGAACGAGCGGGAGCCCGCCCCCACCGAGATCCCCTGCCGCGCCAACGCGACGAGCGCCGCGGTCTCGTCCGACACCGCGACCCATACGACGAGACTGTGCGGGCCGGCGAACGCGTCGATACCGCGGTCGGTCAGGGCCGCGAGCAGCGATGCGCGCCTGGTGGCGTAGCGGTCGTGCGCGGTCGTGACCGCCTGTTCGGCGTCGGCGCTGCCGACCAGGTGGGCGAGAGTGTTCTGCAGGATGCGGCTGTTCGAGCCGACTCCGTGACTGCGCACCTTCATCGCCTTCTCGATCAGTTCACGCGACCCGCCGAGAACGGAGGTCCGCACGTCGATCCCATATGCCTTGCAGTAGCTGCGGATCCGAACCACGCGCAGCGGCAGTTCGCCACCGACGGTCGGAGGTTGTCCGGGTTCGAGCGGGCCGATCGAGTCGTCCTCGACGACCCACACCGCCGGATGCCGTCGCAGCACCTCGGCGAGTTCACTTGTGCGCCTTGCGCTGACCGCATGGTGCACCGCGAACGGCGCGCCAGGCTGGAACACGAAGGCCACCGCACCGGCGGTCAGGGCCGCATCGAGAGCGTCCGGCCGGGGACCGTCGCGATCCGCACCGACGCCGAACGCCACCAGTCCCAGGTCGCGGAGGGTGTCGAGAACACCGGGGCCGAGGGGTTCGTCGACGGCCACGATCGATCCGGGCGGCGCGGCCGCCTCCACCGCCAGCAGCAACGCCTCGGTGCCGCCGCCCGCCGTCGCCCACGCCTCCGGTTCGAACGGCCACCCCGGAGCGACGGCCTTCCGCAACCGCTCGGTCATCAGTTCCCGGCCGAACACATTGAGCGTCTCCGCGTCGAGACTCGACAACAAGGCGTCGGACAGCGACGGCTGCAGCGCCGGATCGGGGGCATTCTGCGCCAGGTCGATGCCACGCCAATCGGGTATGCCGCGCTCGGGCACGCTGTCGAGGGGAGGAAGAACGACGGTGCCGCCGCGCCGGCGGGTCTGCACGAACCCTTGTTCCTGCAGGCGGCCCCAGGCGCTGACGATCGCACCGACACTGAGATCCGTCGATTTCGCGAGCGCGCGGACGGTCGGCAGGCGGTCGCCGGGGCTGAGGTCGCCCGACCGGATGAGGTCCGCGACGGCATCGGCCAGTTCCCCGGTGCGGCCCTCCACTCGTTCGAGCAACCACTTCGGAGAGATCGTCTCCGACTCCAGCACCGCTGACATCTCCACCCCTTCGATCGACAACCACACCCGGCCCCGCCCGCGACACGGTCAGTGCGCGAGCGCGCCGTCCGGTTCGCGGAGGAGGATGTCCGGCGTGCCGGGCAGGCGGAGTCGCTCGAGAAACTGCACGATCTCGGCGGCAACCGACCGGTGGGACACGTCGTTGAGGATGTCGTGGAGTCCCTCGCGAACCACCACGACCCGAGCGTCCGGCAACGCGGAGGCGACGGCGCGCACGTCCGCTGCCGGGCTCAGGACGTCGGCGGCCCCGTGCACGACGAGGACGGGGACCCGCACGCGGGCCAGCGAGTCCGCCGTCGCCACCACCGTTTCGCCGCCGAGCGTCCCCCGGTCGAGTGCGTCGGCCGAGGAGAGGACGCCGCGATGCACCGGGCAGGCGGAGCGGATTTCGAGCTCGCCGTCCCACTCTCCCGAGAAGGTGTCGGCACCGGCGACGAGAAGTCCGGCTGCCACGACCCCGGCGACCGCGGGGTGTGCGACGGCGACGTCGAGGGCGGTCAGGGCACCACTGTCCGACCCGGCCACGACGATCGGGAGTTCGGCATCGGCATCGGCGATCACCCCGCCGACCGCCGCGGGATCGTTCTCCACCACCGCGACGCGGTACCCGTCGAACGCGATCCGGCGGGCGAACCGGCGGTACACGGAAGCCCGCTCGCCGCGGCCGACGATGACGATCACCGAGCCTCGTGTGGTCGCTTCGGGTTCCAGCCAGTCGATGTCCACTGATTACCTCATTCGGGTGCTAGTTCGCAGGAATTGACTGCGTCACCCTGACCCACCCAGGCGAGCTGGAACAAGACTAAAGCTCGAGCAGAACAAAACACGTGCCTTCTCGGCGCACTTCGTGTTTTGTTCCGAACATATTCGTTTTGCTCTGCCATTGCGCCAGACATATCAACCCAGACGGTTCGACGAAGGGACAGGCACACCGATGCCCGAGACCACAGGGTTTGCGACCCGGCAGGTCCGCACCGGCTATCAACCCGGAACAGCGCAGAACACCGCGATCCCCCCGATCTACCAATCGGTTGCCTACGACTTCGGCAGCTTCGACCAGGCGCGGGACATCTTCTCCCTGCGAAGGAAGGGAAACCTCTACAGCCGCACAGGAAATCCCACCCAGGCCGTCTTCGAGCAGCGCCTCGCCGACCTCGACGGCGGTGTCGCGGCGCTCGCCACGGGTTCCGGGCAGTCCGCCGTCGCGGTCGCACTCCTCACGCTCGCCAAGTCCGGACAGCACATCGTCGCGGCACGGCAGTTGTACGGGGGGACGGTCGACCTTCTCACCGACACCTTCGCCGACTTCGGGATCGAGGTCACACTCGTCGATCAGGACGACCTCGACGGCTGGCGTGCGGCGGCGCGCCCCGAGACCCGGGCGTTCTTCGCCGAGACGATCGGCAACCCCGTCGCCTCCGTCCTCGACGTTCGAGCGGTGGCCGACATCGCGCACGAGGCGGGGGTCCCGCTGATCGTCGACAACACGATCGCCACCCCGTACCTGCTCCGCCCGAAGGACTTCGGCGCCGACATCGCCGTGTATTCGGCCACCAAGTTCATCGGTGGGCACGGCACGTCGCTCGGCGGCGTGATCGTCGACCTCGGCACGTTCGACTTCGGCGCGGAACCGCAGCGGTGGACCCAGTTCACCGAGCCCTACCCGCGGATCGGCGACCTCGTGCTGTGGGATGAGTTCGGTCGCGACCGGAGCGCCTACCTGGTCTACGCGAAGACGAAGATCGTCCACGACCTCGGTCCCGCGCTGTCTCCGTTCAATTCGTTTCAGCTGCTTCAGGGTCTGGAGACGCTGGACCTGCGGCTCGAACGGCAGGTCGGCTCGGCGCTGGCGATCGCACGGTTCCTCGACGGTCATCCCGCGGTCGCCCGGGTGAATTACCCCGGCCTGCCGGACAACCGGTGGCACGACGCCGCCCAGCGGTACCTGCCCCGGGGCGCCGGTTCGGTGTTCTCCTTCGATCTCGCCGTCGACGACTCGCGGGTCGCGAAGTTCGTCGACTCGCTGCAACTGTTCGCCATCGTCGCCAACATCGGCGACGCCCGGTCGCTGGTCGTGCACCCCGCGACCACCACGCACAGCCATCTCGACGACGCGCAACTCCGCGACGCCGGATTCGGTTACCGCACCGTCCGACTGTCGATCGGGCTGGAGAACCTGGACGACCTCGTCGACGATCTGCGTGCGTCGCTCGACGCCATCACGGAGGAATGACATGCATTTCGGTTACTGGACCCCCATCTACGGCGGCTTCCTGCGCAACCTCGGCGACGAGGGAATGCCCGCCACCTGGGATTACGTCAAAAAGCTCTCGCAACTGGCCGACCGGCTCGGCTACCACACCACCCTCGTGCCCGAGCTCTATCTCAACGACCGCAAGGGCGTCGACGCGCCCAGCCTCGAGGCGTGGTCGCTGTCGTCGGCGATCCTCGCGGTCACCGAACAGCTTCGGGTGATGACGGCGGTGCGCCCCGGATTCCACCTGCCCGCGGTCACCGCGAAGGAGTCCGCGACGATCACCGACATCGCCGGCACGACCGACGCCGGTGCCGCGCGGTTCGCGCTCAACGTCGTCGCCGCGTGGTGGGAGGAGGAGGCGCGGCAGTACGGCGGCGCCTTCACCCGGCACGACGAGCGGTACCGGCAGGCCACCGAATTCGTCGACGTCCTCCGCGGGTTGTGGGAACACACCCCGTTCAGCTACGAGGGTGCGCACTTCACCGTGCGCGACTCGGTCCTGTCGCCGAAACCCGGAATCCACCCCCCGGTCTTCGCGGGCGGCGAGAGCGAGAGCGGCCGCGAGTCGATCGCGACCTTCGCCGACTCGTACGTCCTGCACGGCGGCACCGTCGACGAGGTGCGCACGAAGATCGCGGACATGAACGCGCGGTCGCAGCGAATCCACCAGCGGGACATGGCCGAATTCGGCATGTCCACGTACGTCATCGTGCGCGACACCGAAGCCGAGGCCCGCGCCGAACTCGAGCGCATCACCACCGTCGATCCCCACTCGCCCGGCTACGCCTCGTTCGAGGAGTTCGTGCAGAACTCCGAACTCGACGTCGAACTGTCGCGGCGCGAATACTCGGTCGGCACCCGCGGACTGCGGCCCGACCTCGTCGGCACACCGGAACAGGTCGCCGAGAAGATCCGCGCCTACCAGGACGCCGGTCTCACCCTGCTGCTCATCCAGTGCTCCCCCGCACACGAGGAACTCGAGCGCATCGCCGAGCAGGTGTTTCCCCTCGTCCCCACCCGTGAGTACTTGTCAACCGCCCGAGGTTGACAAGTCCTCTCAGGCGGGACGCTCTTGACCGCACGACTCGCCGCGCGTCAGGATGGATACATTCTGTGCGCGGCGGTTTCGTTCCCGGGCGAGCGCGAGGGGATTTGTCATGGCAGACATCGAGGTCGACTGTTGCGTCGTCGGCGCAGGTTTCGCGGGGCTGACCGCGGCACTGCGCGTGAAGCAGGCCGGACATTCGGTCGCGCTGATGGAGGCGCGGAACCGGATCGGCGGGCGCACGTTCACCGAGATCCGCGACGACGGCTCGTGGATCGATCGGGGTGGTGCGTGGATCGGACCGGGGCAGGACCGGATCTACGCCCTGATGGACGAATTCGGCGTCAAGAGTTACAAGCAGTACACCGACGGCGAAGCGATGATGGTCGTCGGCGGCAAGCAGTACCGGTACAAGGGCACCATCCCGTGGACGATGAGTCCCTGGGCCGCCGCGAACCTCGGTGCCGTCTTCGTCGAACTCGGTGAGATGTGCAAGACGATCCCCCTGGACGCACCGTGGGAGGCGAAGAAGGCCGCCAAGTGGGACTCGATCAGCCTCGCGAAATGGCTCAGCGACAACACCGCGTCCAAGCCCGCCCACGACCTTCTCGAGACCGCCATCGCCGGCTGCTACACGTCCGCGGCGTCGGAGGTGTCGATGTTGTTCGTCCTGTATCAGATGGCATCCGGCGGAGGTCCGAGTTTCGTTCTCGGCGTGAAGGATGCGGCCGAGGACGCGCGGCCGGTCGGCGGAATGGGCGCCGTGTACCGGCCGATGGCCGCCGAGATCGGCGACTCACTGCATCTGTCGCAACCCGTCCGGGACATCGTGCAGGACGACGACGGCGTGACCGTCCGCTCCGCGGACATGGCGGTGCGGGCCCGCAGAGTGATCGTCGCGGTACCCCTCGCGATCGCGAGCCACATCCTCTACGAACCGCTGCTTCCGATGGACCGGTCGTTCCTGCACCAGCGGATGCCGAGCGGCGCCGTCAGCAAGATTGCCGTCCTCTACGACGAACCCTTCTGGCGCGCCGACGGATTGTCCGGACAGTCGGCGGCACCGGAATCCCCCGCCACGATCACCATCGACGCCAGTACGGACACGGGACGTCCCGGTGTGCTGTGCGTGATCGTCGAGGGTCCCGTCGCCCGCAGGATGGGGAGACTGTCGGTGGCGGAGCGGAAGTCGGCGGTGCTCGGGGAATTGACCGCCAGGTTCGGAAGCAAGGCGGCCTCCCCCGTCGATTACATCGAGCAGAACTGGAGCGTCGAGCGCTACTCCGGCGGCGGCATGCTCAGTCATGCGCCGACGGGAGTGCTCACCCAGTTCGGTCACACCCTCCGCGAGCCCTGCGGTCGCATTCACTGGGCCGGAACCGAGAGTTCGTCCGTGATGTGCGGCTGGGTCGACGGGGCCGTCCGCTCCGGGGAGCGCGCCGCCCGGGAAGTCACCGCTCAGTAATAGACGGCGCCCGGAGCGCCCCCGCCGACGGCCACCGCGTCGCCGGTGATGGCGACACTGCGCGGTGACGCCAGGAACGTGACGACGTCCGCGACCTCGCTCGCGTCGATCAGCCGGTGGATCGAATTGGTGGCCAGCCGCGACTCCAGTTCGGCCACCGGCACCCTCTCGTCCTCGGCTTGCTTCGCCAAGCGGTCGACGAGGCGTTCCGTCCGCGTCAGTCCCGGATGAACCACCGTGACGTTGACGCCGTGCGGTCCGAGTTCGTCGGCGAGGTTCTTCGTCAGCGCCGACACACCGACGTTCCGGACGGTCTGCGCGATGGAGTTGGCCTGCCGTGCACCGAGCCCGCTGATATTGATGATCCGTCCCCACCCCTGCTCGACGAGGTGAGGTGCCACCGCGCGGGCGGTCCGCAGATAGCCGAGCACCTTGATCTCGAATTCCTCGCGCACCACATCGTCGGTGGTGGACGCGAAATCGCTCGGCTTGCCCGCGCTCCACGGTGTGGCCGCGGCGTTCACGAGAATGTCGACGCCGCCGAATTCGTCCACCGTCCGCTGCACGAGGGCGCGCACCGAGTCGTCGTCGCCGGTGTCGGTCGGTACCCCGATCACCCGACGCCCGGTCTCCTGCGACAGCGTCTTCGCCGCCAGTTCCAGCGCCTCGGCGCCCCTGGCCGCGAGCACCACGTCGACCCCCTCCGACGCGAGGCTGCGCGCGATCGCGAAACCGATGCCCCGGCTGCCGCCGGTGACGACGGCCCGCTTGCCGCTCAGACCGAGATCCATTGCGTTCTCCTCATCTCCGCTGTCCACCCCTCGGTTCGAGAGTAAGACCGCATGGGCCGAGAGTCACGGATTCGGTTCAGTGTGAGGCCAATTGCGCTCCGCACCCGTGCGCCTTTCTGGTAGCTGGAGCAACCAGAAAGGCGCACGGGCGGCGAAGCCGCCCGGTGGCCGGGTTCACCACGTCGATACGACCCGTTCCCTGCGACTCGACCCAGGATCCGTCGATGTAGATCGCGGTGCGGTCCAGAACCTCGCTCATCGGTCACCCTCCAGTAGAAGGCGGATCCCCCTGCGCCCCGCAGCCTACGACCGCCGTCGCCCGGCACGGGGCGATTGCGATCTCGCGGAACCACATGCCGGGACGACGACGATCGCGGACCATCGACGTAGGCCGCACGTTCAGCAGGAGGAGCGATCCATGCGCACACCGTCACCGGCACGCACCCTTCTCGGAGCGCTCGGGATCGCCGCCGTACTCACCGCCTCGGCGTGCGGATCGACGGACGAGTCGGGGACCGCCGAGCCGTCACCCGGCGGCACTGCGACGACGTCGGCGGCCCCCACGACCACCGGCACTCCATCCACATCCACATCCACATCCCCGTCGTCGTCGTCCGAGACCACCGCACCGCACCCCGACCGCTGCCTGATCGGCGAACTGCAGGTGACGCTCGGCGAGTCGAGCGGGGCGGCCGGCTCGCAGGAGATTCCGATCGTGTTCACCAACACGGGCAGCCGCACCTGCGTCCTCCACGGGTATCCCGGGGTGTCGTATCTGGCGGCACCGGACGGCCCGCAGGTCGGGGCCGCGGCGGCCCGGGACGGCGGGGCGGAGAATCCGGTGACGGTGGCCCCGGGCGCGCGGGCTACCGCTGCGGTGCGCGCGACGGTGGTGCAGAACTATCCAGCCGAGACGTGCGGACCCACCGCGGTCGCCGGGTTCAGGGTGTACCCACCGAACGACACGGGGTCGGTGTTCCTTCCGTACCCCACCACCGGATGTGCACAGACCGGCGTCAAGCAATTGTCCGTGCAGCCGGTCACGGGGTGACCTGGTTCACCCGCGCCGGGTGAATCGGGTCACCCGGCCGCGACCTACCGTCGGACTACCGGCTCGCGTCGAGGGAAGGCGGAGGCATGTTCGAGATCATCCGCGAAGTCCATTCCGAGGTTCGGCATCGCCGCGGTCCGCGGCACCACCACCATCATCTTCTGACCCGCGCGGAACGCCGGTCACGGATCCTGAAACACCTCGCTCTGTGACCCGCGCGGACCGCTAGCCCCCGCCACCAGGCCTGTTCCTTGCCTTCGCTAACCATCAGCGCGGATGGGTACTATCCGACGTCGTGACTGACAGCAGGCTGGAATCGGCGAATGTGTCCAGAGACGACTCGGACGAGTCGCCGATCGGGACCCCGCCCCAGTCGTCGCTCCGTCGCAAGTCGGTCCGCTCCGCCCGCCTTCTCGCCGTCATCGCCTCCGTCCTCGGAGTGCTGCTCACGTTGTCGCTCCCGTTCCTTCCGGTCGAGCAGGACAGCGCGACCCTCAGCTGGCCGCAGAACGGCAGCACCGGAAGCGTCGAGGCACCGCTCGTCTCCTACGCGCCGCTCAGCCTCGACATCCGGATCCCCTGCTCGGCGGTCGGTGAGCTCGCCGACCGCGGCGGGATCCTGACCTCCACCGCGCCCGCCGGGGCCGCCGACGCCGGCAAGTACGGACTGGTCGCCAAGGTGAATCCCGCGACCCCGAACGGACCCGCCGGCGTCGAGGTGCTGCTGCGGAACCAGGCGATCCTGTCGTCGCCGCTGAGCCAGCTACCCGCCGACTGTACGCTCGCGGTGTCGTCGGACTCCACGCGCACTGCCGCCGGATTCGTCGGGGCGGGCCGGGACGCACCGACCGTCGTCGCCGGCGACCTCCGCCCCCAGATGGTGGGCATCTTCAGCGACCTCGACGGACCGGCGCCCGACGGACTGCAGGTGACCGCGCAGATCGACAGCCGGTTCTCGTCCACGCCGTCGACGATCAAACTCGTGGCCATGGTCGTCGGCGCACTCGCGACGATTCTCGCGCTCGTGGCGCTGCACCGCCTCGACAACGTGGACGGTCGCCGGGCGCGACGTTTCCTGCCTACCCGCTGGTGGTCGTTCGGGGCCGTCGACGCCGTCGTCCTCGGCACGCTGGTGCTGTGGCACTTCATCGGCGCCTCCACCTCCGACGACGGCTATCAGTTCAACATGGCCCGCACGTCCGAGGCCGCCGGGTACATGGCCAACTACTTCCGCTGGTACGGCGTCCCGGAGGCGCCGTTCGGGTCTCCCTACTACGACGTCCTCGCCGTGCTGGCGAACATCACACCAGGCAGCCCATTCGTGCGACTGCCCGCGCTGCTCGCCGGTATCGTCGCGTGGCTGGTGATCAGTCGTGAGGTGGCGCCGCGACTCGGCGCCGCCGTCCGCGGAAACCGGCTCGCGCTGTGGACGGGTGGCCTGGTGTTCCTCGCGTTCTGGCTTCCGTACAACAACGGTCTGCGGCCCGAACCGATCGTCGCGGTGGGCGTTTTGCTCACGTGGTGTTCGGTGGAACGCGCCGTCGCGACCCGGCGACTGCTGCCCGCTGCCGTGGCAATCCTCGTCGGTGCGGCCACGCTGACCGCGGGTCCGTCCGGATTGATCTGCTTCGGCGCCCTGGTCGCGGGTGCGCGGCCGATCCTGCAGATCGTGATCGCGCGGGCCAAGACGGTGGGATACGTCGCGCTGCTGGCGCCGCTCGTCGCGTCGGGGACCGTGATCCTGGTGGCGGTGTTCGCGGACCAGACGCTCGCCGCGGTCCTGGAGATGCAGCACGTGCATGCCATCGGACCGAACGTGCCGTGGTTCGACGAATACCTCCGCTACCAGTACCTGCTGAACATCTCGGTGGACGGTTCGCTGTCGCGGCGGTTCGGCGTGTTCGTCATGGTGCTGTCGCTGGCGGTGACCGTTCTCGTGATGCTGCGCAAGGGCGGCCGGATTCCCGGGACCGCGGTGGGACCGTCGCGGCGGCTTCTCGGCATCACGCTGGCCGCGATGGCGCTGATGATGTTCACGCCCACCAAGTGGACGCACCACTTCGGCATCTACGCGGGCCTCGCGGGGTCGCTGGCGGTGCTGGCATCCGTGGCGGTGAGCACCGGTGTGGTGCGCTCGCCGCGCAACCGCGCCCTGTTCGCGGCCGCCGTCCTGTTCCTGCTGGCGATGTGTTTCACCAGCACCAACGGGTGGTGGTACGTGTCCAGTTACAGCGTTCCGTGGTGGGACAAACCGGTGTCGATCGCCGGTCTGGGCGCGGGCACGATCCTGCTCGGCGCCACCCTGCTGATGCTGCTGGTCGCGGCGTGGTGCTATTTCCGCGAGCCCTATCGACGGACCGACTCCGCGCCGCCGGGGCGGCTGTGGGCGATCCCGCCGCTGACCGTGGCGGCCGCCGCGATGGTCCTGTTCGAGGTGCTGTCGATGGCGAAGGGCGCGGTCGCGCAGTACCCCGCGTTCTCCCTGGCCCGCTCCAACGTCGACGCCGTCACCGGCGCGCCGTGCGGTCTCGCCAACGACGTCCTGCTCGAAACGGATCCCAACGCGTCGCTCCTGCAACCGCTGTCCGGTGACGCGGCGACCACGCTCGCGGGCTCCGGCACCGTCGGCTTCACCCCGAACGGTGTCGCAGGTGACCTCAGCGCCGACGAGGAATCGTCGGACGCCGGTGTCGCCAACTCCGTCAAGACCGACAACACCGCGCAGACGGCGTCCAGCAACGCCGCGGGCACCGGCGGCGGCGCCGGCGCGGTGGGCGTGAACGGCAGCGCCGTGGCCCTGCCGTTCGGACTCGACCCGTCGCGCACGCCGGTCCTCGGTAGCGACGGCAGTGCGGGCGACGCGGCACTGACCACCGACTGGTACCGGCTGCCGGACGCCGACTCGGACACCGGGGCGGGGGACATCATCTCCATCGCCGCCGCGGGTCGCATCCGCTCCGTCGACGCGGACGGCGTCGTCACCTACGGCCAGAATCTCGAGGTGGAGTACGGCACCGCCCAACCGGACGGCACGGTCGCGGCGACCGGGCGTGTGACGCCCATCGACATCGGCCCGGCGCCGTCGTGGCGCAATCTGCGCGTCCCGCTCGATTCCCTGCCGCACGATACGAATGTCATCCGACTGGTGGCCTCGGACTCGGACAGCGATCCGCAGCAGTGGCTGGCGGTGACACCGCCGCGCGTTCCGCGGACGCAGACATTGAACGACGTGATCGGATCGGACGCGCCCGTGATGATCGACTGGGCTGTCGGCCTTGCGTTTCCGTGCCAGCGACCGTTCGATCACCGTGTGGGCGTCGCGGAGGTTCCCGAGTACCGGATCCTCCCGGACCGCCCCGGCGCGATCATGACCAGCCTGTGGCAGGACCGGTACGGCGGCGGGCCGCTCGGCTGGATCGAGATGACCCGGGCGAGCCGCACCATTCCGTCGTATCTGAAGGACGACTGGGACCGCGACTGGGGCGGAGTGGAGCAGTATTCCCCCCTCGACGCCGGCGCGACGGCGGCGGAGATCGACACCACCCGGACGCAGCGTTCGGGACTGTGGAATCCGGCGCCGATCATCACCGCCTACTGAGCGCCGGTGACGCGCCCTGCGCCGGGCGCGTCACCGGTCATCTCAGAGTTCGAATTCCGCCGGTGCGATGCCGACGGCGAAACAGGCGTCGCGCACCACATTTCGCTCGTGCTGATCGAAGTTGCCGTCGGCGCCACCGATGACGATGCCGATCTGGATGACGGCCCGGGCCTGATCCTGCTTGGTCTTCAGCTTCGCGATGGTGGCCGTGGCCTCGATCTTGCCGAATTCGAAATCGGACTGCAGCTTGCTGCAGTACCAGTCGAACTTCTGACTCAGCTCGTCCGACGGGAACACGCTCAGCGCCTCGTTGCTGGTGATCAGCGCCGACGTCTTCTGCCGCTCGGACGGGTCGATGGTCCCGTCCGCCGCGGCGATGAGGGCGCACATGGCCATGCTGGCGTTGGCGAACTCCTTGTTCTGGAACTGTGCCGTCTTCGTCTTGAGCTGGCCGTTCATCTCGAACGCCTTTGCCTTCAGCTGATCCCAGAAAGCCATTGGACTCCTTCGTCGTGTTCCACGCACGGTGCGCGTGGTGTCCAATTTGCCAGGTTTCCTTCGATGGCGTCGCCGCGGTCGGTCTACCAGCGCGGTCGCCGTCGCTAGGGCCGCAACGACTGCAGGCTTCCCGTCGGCAGGTGGATCCACCCTTCCCGCTCGGCGACGGCGCGGTCGTCCCCGTCGGGCAGCGCGGTGCATCCGACGGCCGCGGCCCGCGCGATGACCGCGGCCAGCACCGCGTCGAGGGCATCGTCCGATTCTCGGCAGAGCGTCCGGAACGCACCGAGTTCCAGCCAGTCCGCGGCCGCCAGGAGCGTGTCGACCAGCCCACCCAGGGTCAGCCGATTCTGCGCGCTCTTGTATCCGCGCGACGTCAGCCCCCAGATACGCAGCGCGGCAGCCGGATACGCCTCCACCACCCGGCCGTCGACGCGTCCGACGTCGACGCCGAGGTCGCCGAGTTCCGCGAGAAGTCCGGCGCAGCGCAGCGCGACGTGCGCGATGAGATCCGCCGACACACTGAGCGGGGAGATCCCCGTCGCGGCCTGCACCACGAGGTCGGTGCGCCGCTTGGTCAGCGGTCGGCGTCCGTCGCGGTTCGCGAGACCGCTGGTCGCGGGCAGCCTGCCGGCGTGATGCTCGGACACCATCCGGACGAACGCGTCGGGCCACCCGAACGGTGCGTCGATTCCGGCCTTGTCGCAGGCCAGGACGGCTTCGGTAATGGCGTCGTTTCCGGCTCCCAGCCGGACGGACTCGACGCGGGCCACGCCGCCGGACCAGTCGAGGACCGCCAGTGCCGTCTTCTTCGGCTCGGCCGCCAGGTCGACTCCCACGGTGCGCATCGACCCAGACTAGTTCGACCTGCTGAATCAGCAGAAGTGATGCGACGCATCGGTTAGTTGTTCTGAACAGACACCGGGCCGGTGTCCGCGTTCCTCGGCGGCGCCGACCTGTCGTGGGTGGCCGGCCTGGTGGTGACCGGACCCCTTTACCTCCTCCTCGCGCGGCGCGGCTCCGGAGCGGAGGTCACCTCGACGACACGGGAACCCACGCGATTGTGAAACTCCGAACCTCGCACCGCCCGAGCCGGTTACAGGCTCGGGCGATCGTCGTGTGGTCGCCCGAGGCCCTGCCCGCTCGGGCAGGGTTTCCAGATTGTCCACCACGCGGCTGCGCCGGCTCGCTAGGGTCGGAAACGGAGACCATTCCGCCGGAGAGAAAGTTGTCGCAGATGTCCAGTTTCCCGGGCCTCGCCCACGTCGCGATCACCGTGTCCGACCTTCCGGCCAGCACCGCCTGGTACAGCGCACTGTTCGGCTCCGCCCCCGTGCTCGACGAGGACGAAGAATCGGGGACGTTCCACCACACGGTGTTCGCGCTCGACGGGGGCATGCTCTTCGGCCTGCACACCCATCCCGACAGCGGCGCCCCCGCGAGGTTCGACGAACGGCAGGTCGGACTCGACCACATCGCATTCCAGTGTTCCCCCGACGCACTGCCCGGGTGGGCGGAGCGGCTCGACGCACTCGGCATCGAGCACGGGGGAATCAAGAATGCGCACTACGGATCCGGCATCTCGTTCCGCGACCCCGACAACATCGCGCTCGAGTTTTTTGCGCCTCCGGCGACGTGAGTACTTCTTGACCGCCCGAGGCCATCAAGTACTCACGGGCGGCGGAGCCGCCGGAGTATGGCGTCGAGCTGGTCGCAGCTGAGGAGGCCGTGCTCGAGGACCAGATCGGTGACGTTGCGGTCCGTGTCGAGGGCTTCCGCCGCCAACCGGGTCGCGGTCTCGTAGCCGAGGTGCGGGCTGAGGGCCGTGACGAGGCCGATCGACCGTTCCACTCCGGCCCGCATGTGGTCGACGTTGGCGGTGATCCCGACGACGCAGCGCGAGGTCAGCGCCTCGCAGGCCGCGGCGAGGTGGCTGAGCGATGCGAACAGGCTGTGCGCGATGATCGGTTCGAACGCGTTCAGCTGCAGCTGGCCGCCCTCCGCGGCGAGGGTGATGGTGACGTCGTTGCCGATAACCTCGAATGCCACCTGGTTGACGACCTCCGGGATCACCGGATTCACCTTGCCGGGCATGATGGACGACCCGGCCTGCACCGCAGGCAGATTGATCTCGCCCAGCCCGACCCGCGGTCCCGACGACAGCAGCCGCAGGTCGTTGCACATCTTCGACAACTTCACCGCGGTGCGTTTGAGCACCCCCGACAGCTGCACGAACGAGCCGACGTCCTGGGTGGCCTCGACGAGGTCGGTCGCGGTGGCGAGCGGTAGACCGGTGACGGCGCGCAGTTCCTCGCACGCGAGCGCGGCGTAGTCGGGGTGGGCGTTGAGTCCGGTGCCGATGGCGGTGCCGCCCAGGTTGATCTCGGCGACGAGCAGCGCGGCTTCCTCGAGACGTTCGGCGTCTTCCCGGACCATCACCGCGAACGCCCCGAATTCCTGGCCGAGCGTCATGGGGACGGCGTCCTGCAACTGGGTGCGGCCCATCTTCAGGTGATCGCTGAACTCCGCCGCCTTCGCGGAAAAGGCTTCCGCGAGCGCTGCCATTGCCGCGCGGAGTCGTCGAATCGCGAACTGCAGCGCCACCTTCAGGGCGGTGGGGTACACGTCGTTGGTGCTCTGGCTCAGGTTCACGTGCTCGAGCGGGTGCAGAAACATGTAGTCGCCGGGCCGGTGCCCGAGCAGTTCGAGGCCGCGGTTGGCGATCACCTCGTTGGCGTTCATGTTGGTCGACGTCCCGGCCCCGCCCTGGATCACGTCGACGACGAACTGGTCGTGCAGCGCGCCGCCGCGGATCTGCTCACAGGCGGCGACGACGGCGTCGGCGCGGCGGGCGTCGAGCAACCCGAGTCGCCGATTCGCGACCGCCGCCGACTGCTTGACACATGCCAGCGCCGCCACCAACTCCGGGTAGCGGCCGATCGGCGTCCCGGTGATGGTGAAGTTCTCGAGCGCGCGGAGGGTGTGGATCCCGTAGTGGGCGTGCAGCGGGACGTCCCGCTCCCCCAGCAGGTCGTGTTCGACGCGTGTGCGGCCTGGCTGGGCGATGCGGGACATCGGGCTTCCTTCAGGGTGATCAGTGGAGCAGGTGGGTGCGGAGACCGGGTTCGGTCGCCGCGTCGAGCAGGGTCAGGGCGAGGGCCAGCGCGCCGTCGACGGCGGCCCGGTCTGCGGCGGGTGCGGCGCTTGCCGCGGCGAACTCGGCCTGATGGTTGACGGCGGGCGCGGAGTCGATGCCGATGTACGGGTGGATCGCGGGGAGCACCTGTGAGACGTTGCCCATGTCGGTGGAGGCCCGGTTCATCAGCGAGTCCGCGCCGGTGCGGAACACCCGGCCGAGTCCCTCCGCGTTCCGGACGTACGACGCGAGCAGCGCTTCGTCGGTGCGGAACTCCGAGTACGGTTCGCTTTCCGGGGCGATGGTCAGTTCGCAGCCGGTGGCGACGGCGCCGGCCTCGAAGCAGCGGGCGACCCGCGGTTCGATGCGGGCCAGCTCCTCCAGGGTCTCCGCGCGCACGTACCAGCGACCTTCGGTGCGCTGGGGTATGGCGTTGGGCGCTTCTCCCCCACGAGTCATCATGCCGTGGACGCGGGTGCTCGACGGAAGCTGTTGCCGGAGAAGCCCGATGGCGACCTGCGCGACGGTGAACGCGTCGGCCGCGTTGATGCCCCGTTCCGGGTAGGCCGCGGCGTGCGCAGCCTTGCCCTCGTACCGGATGTGGCTGTGGGAGACGGCGTACGGTTCGGCCCGGGCCACGTCGACCGGGCCCGGGTGGGCCATGACGGCAGCGTGGACGCCGTCGAACGCTCCGCGGGTGAGCATCTCGATCTTGCCGCCCCCGCCTTCCTCGGCCGGGGTGCCGAGCACGGACAGCGTGATGCCGAGGTCGTCGACGAGCGGGGCGAGGGCCAGCGCCGTCCCCACCGAGACGGCGGAGATGACGTTGTGCCCGCACGCATGCCCGAGTCCGGGGAGCGCGTCGTATTCCGCGCAAACCGCGAGGCGCAGCGGCCCGGAGCCCACCTGCGCGCGGAACGCGGTGGGCAGCCCGACGTACTGCTGCTCCACCGTGAAACCGGCATCCGAGAGCACCCCGGCGACGCGGACGCACGACCGTTCCTCCTCCCACGCGACCTCCGGGTTTGCGTGGAGGTCGTGCGACAGCGCCAGGATCCGGTCTTCCGCGCGCCTGGCCCCGTCCCGAATCGCCCCGTCGGCACCGGCACTCACAGGTCGCCCGGCACGCCGTAGGACGGGGCGGCCGTCGGGTCGACGCCCCGCACCCGGTAGTCCCGCTTCTGCGGTTCCCACACCGTCCACAGCCGGCGCAGTTCGCCGACCGGGTCGTCGTGCCAGTCGACGCGCAGGTCGGTGACGGGCCAGGGCACGTCCTCGACCACCTGCATTCCGGCCGAGTGCACGGGCCCCGCCTCGCCGCCCGCGGTGATCGCGGCGGTGAGACCGTCGAGCAGTCTGCCTTCGAAGGTCGAAGCCGTGCTGGACACGTACCCGAACAGCAGCGACCGGATGACGCCCTCGTCGCGGAGCATGTTGCCGGAGACTGCGGCGCCGCTGCCCTGCGCGCTGCTGTGGATGCCGAGCGTCTGCGCACCCGAGTGCACCGCGGTGCCGCCGTCCGCATCCACGACGACGAGCTGCCGGTACTCCGGGAACTTCTCCTGCGCAAGTGCGGTTTTCAGCGCGGTCTCCGCATTCTCGCCCGACGCGAGCGCGTCGAGTCCGATGGGCCCCAATCGTGGATTGGTGACGTTCTGGGAGGCGACGACGCCGACCCCGGGCCGCACGTGCAGGCAGCGCGACGCCACTGCGGGGCTGGAGGAGCAGACGACCATCCCGAATGCGCCTCCGGGATCGCGGGCGACGAGGGAGAACGTCATGAGCCGATCACGGCCGTCGCGTCGATCTCGACGAGCCATTCCGGCCGGGCGAGGGCGTCGACAACAAGGCCGGTGGACACGGGGTGCACACCTTTCAGCCAGCGTCCGACCACCCGGTAGACGGTCTCCCGGTACCGGACGTCCACCAGGTAGATGGTGACCTTGACGACGTCCTCGAGCCGGCTGCCCGATTCCTTCAGCAGCATCGCGATGTTCGCCATCGCCTTCTCGGCCTGGGCCTCGACGTCGCCGATACCCACCGACTCGCGAGTGTCGAGATCCTGGCCGATCTGCCCGCGGAGGTACACGACTCCGCCGGCGACGACGGCCTGCGCGAGGTCGTTGTCGAGGTTCTGTTCGGGATACGTGTCGCGGGTGTTGAACGGGCGGATGCGGGTGTGGGTGCTGGTCATGCCGCACCTCCGACGACGTTGTCCGACAGTCCCGCCGCGGCCTTGACCAGGCCCAGCGGCCCGTCGAAGTCGAAGTTGCGGTACACGGCGGCGAGCTGGGCGAACGGCGGCGACTGGGCGAACAGCTGGAACGTCAGCCGGTGTCCGGCGTAGTCGCTGTTGAGCAGGTCGCGGGCGAACGCGAGGAGCTTGCGACGGTCGTCGGCCACCCAGTTGTCGTTGATGGAGTAGAACTTCTCCAGCCACGGCGCGACGTCCGGGTCGGCGAAGGTGGCGGCGTCCGGGGTGATGCAGATCTGGCCGCCGCACAGTTCGCGGGCGATGTGCATCATCGCGGGCAGTTGGCTGAGCGCCATCACCCGGCCGGTGTAGAGCAGGGACTGGTTGGGCATGAGCAGGCCGCCCGGGCTGGGCTCGGCGAGCGAAATCGCCGCGGTCAGGTGGGCGTTGATCGTCTCCCGGTAGCAGGCGAGCTGAGCGAGTTTCTCCTGCACCGCCTGCTGCTTCTCGAGGCCGCTCTGCTTGACGTTCCACAGCGCGGATCCGATCATCAGATCGGCGAGGTGCAGGGTGCGCTGGACGAACGGGAACGCGCTGTAGCGGTGCAGGGTGGAGCGGATGAACGTCGCCGCCCGGGTGTGCCGGTAGAACAGGACGTCTTCCCAGGGGATCTCGACGTTGTCGAATACGACGAGGGATTCGACCTCGTCGACGCGGTTGGCGAGGGGGTAGTCCGCGGACGGCGCGCGGCCCGCGAACCCGTTGCGGGAGATGTACTTCAGCCCCGGTGCACCCATGTCGAGCACGAATCCGACGGCGTAGTCGGACAGTTCGCTGTTTCCCCAGTTCGCGATGGTGGGTTTGGTGAACGCCTGGTTGGAGTATGCGGCGGCGGTCTCGTACTTGGCTCCGCGGACGACGATGCCGTTGTCGGTCTCCTTCACGACGTGCAGGAGCATGTCGGGGTCCTGATCCTGGGGCGCCTTGGACCGGTCGCCCTTGGGGTCGGTGTTCGCCGACACGTGGAACGGGTCCTCGCGAACCGAGCGCTCGAGGTGGCGGCGGATGTTCTCCGAGAAGCGTGGGTCGACCTCGTTGAGCACGTCCTGACCGTCGAACAGCGACCACATCTCCCCGATGGTCTCGTCGCCGACGCGGGTGACCACTCCCCGGGTGTCCTCGAGCACCAGGTCGACGGCGGCGCGCTTGTCGAGCCAGTCCTGCTGCGTGCGGGGAAGCTTGTTGGCGATGGCGTTGCGTTCGCCGGATTCGGGATCGACATACGTCATCGCGCCCTGCGTGGCCTCCTCGTGCGCGAGGTCGTAGATACGTGCCCGCACGTCGACGATCGGCTTGAACATGGGGTGGTCGGCGACGTCCTTGACGCGTTCCCCGTCGACCCAGACCTCACGGCCGTCTCTGATGGACTCCCTGTATTCGTCTCCGGTGCGGATCATTTCGTGCTCCTGGTCCTCGGCGCGGGGTGTGCGTCCGGGTAGTCGGGGAAAATGGACGGTTCAAATGCTGCGGGCTTGCTGTAGGTGTGGGACGCGTACACGAGCGGTTCGCCGGGGTGCGACTCGACGGCGGCGACGCGTCCGATGTAGACGCGATGGGTGCCGGCCTCGATGACGTCGTAGACGGTGCAGTCGAACGAGGCGATCGCGTCGTGCACGCGCGGCGACCCGGATTCGGCGACGGTCCAGTGCCCGCAGGTGAAGTCCCATCGCTGCTTGCCGGGCCACGGCCGCCCCGCGAACGTGTCGGCCACGTGATCATGCTGGGTGGCAAGCACATTGACGCAGAAAACGCCGTTCTCGGAGACCGCGTCGTTGACGGGGCTCCGTCCGTGGATGCAGACCAGCACCAGCGCGGGATCGGCCGAGACGGAGCACATCGCGCTCACGGTCTGCGCCGCGCGGCCGCCGGGACCGTCGGTCGCGACGACGGTGACCCCGGTCGCGACGGCTCCCATGGCCGTGACGAAGTTCGCGGTCGAGCTGTCCGGCATCGGTGCAGCCACCGATGTGCGGGCCGTCGTTTCGACGGCGGCGTGACGGTCAGCGATCGGCATGACGGGCTCCTTTCTGTGTGCGGTGAGCGAGGAGTTCGTGCCGTGGAACCAATCTTGGGTCGCACGGTGAAATCTGTACAACACAGATAAGTGGCGCACTGCATAAGAAG
This sequence comes from Rhodococcus sp. 4CII, assembly GCF_014256275.1. NCBI lineage: Bacteria > Bacillati > Actinomycetota > Actinomycetes > Mycobacteriales > Nocardiaceae > Rhodococcus > Rhodococcus sp. 4CII. Next base: position 5,877,990 of record NZ_JACCFE010000002.1, on the reverse strand, counting down.
AAGTGATGCAACGGGAACCGATGCCGATCCCCGGCTCGACCAGGGATAATTCCCTACGACAGCCGATGCGGACGGGGACGACGATGACGCCACTGCAACGCTATATCGCCGAAGAGATCGCGATCGATCATGCGGACGGGCTGCTGACCCGCCGTGAGGCGCTGCGAAGACTCGGCCTCATCGGCCTCGGGGTGGCGGCGGCATCTTCGCTGCTGGCCGCCTGCTCCACCGGCGGCGACGAGCAGTCGTCGACGTCGGCCCCGGTGACGCCCGGTGGGGCGACGCCCCCGCCACCGGGAGTGGCCGACGCGGTCGGCACCGAGGCCGTGACGTTCCCCGGTCCCGACGGGCGGGTCCTGCAGGGGGCCTGGGCCGAGGCGGCCGAGCCCCGCGGGGCGGTCCTGGTGGTGCACGAGAACAAGGGCCTGACCGATCACATCCGTTCGGTGGCAGGCCGATTCGCCGGTGCCGGCTACTCCGCGCTGGCCGTGGACCTGCTCTCGGAGGAGGGCGGGACGGCCACCTTCACCGACCAGGCTCAGGCCACCGCCGCGCTGGCCACCGTGCCGCCGGAGCGCTTCGTCGCCGACATGAAGGCGGGCGTCGACGAACTCGCCCGCCGGGTACCGGACAAGAAGTACGCGGCAGTGGGATTCTGTTTCGGCGGCGGCATGGTGTGGCAACTGCTCGCGTCCGGCGAACCGCGACTGGCGGCCGCCGTCCCCTTCTACGGCCCCCTGCCCGACGGCGCGGACTTCTCCGGGTCGAAGGCCGCAGTCCTCGCCATCTACGCGGAATTGGACGCGAGGGTGAACGCGTCCCGCGACGCCGCCGACGCGGCACTCACCAAGGCGGGCCTGCCGCACGAGATCGTCACGGTTCCGGGCGCTGATCACGCGTTCTTCAACGACACCGGGCCCCGGTACAACGCGGCCGCGGCGGCGGAGGCCTACGAACGTGTGCTCACCTGGTTCGGCGAGTACGTGGGGTGAGGCGGGCGCATCAGCAGGGCGGCGACGAGGAAGCAGACCGCGCCCACGAATGTGCCCAGATCGGCGATCCCCGCGTTCTCCAGCGCGCCCGTGCCCGGCACTATGAACGCGGCGACGGCGGATACCCCGAACGCCACCGACCCGATCATGTTCAGCCAGGTGCTGCGCCAGTTGCGGGCGTGCGGATCCCACAGCCTGTCGGTTTCGGTGGTGGCCACCACCGCCAACGCGCTGGCGACGAGAAAGGCGGTCGACCCGAAGATGTCGGGCCGCCACCCCCACACCCGGTCCTGTTCGACGGTGAGGCCGTGGATGAGCGCGACACCGGTACTGATGTTGAACAGCAGGGTGCCGACGAACTGGATCAGCGCCGACCACCAGTCGTAGCGTTCGACCCGGTGCGATTCCGCCCCGGGCACCGGTCTGCCGCTCAGCGACAACTGGATGAATCCGGCGGTAGTGAAGAACAACGATCCGACGAAGTAGGTGATGTTGTCGAGTTCGGGGCCGGCCGCGTCGCCGTACACCCGCGTGGCCGCGAGTCCGAACAGGAAGGAGCCGATGACGAATCCCCAGGACTCCCGGCGCAGGCGCAACACTCGGCGCGGTGCGGAGGAGGTGCGGTCCCTCGGCATCGTGACGTCCCCCTCACCCGTCGGCCCGAGTCCTCAGACTCGCCGAAGACGCTGACCGGGTCAAGGGCGGGCACGGAAATTCGGCTGCGAGTCCGCACGGGGTGTGCCAGGGTCGAACCATGGCGAGCACCGGCGGAATCACGATCAGAACTGCGACCGAACAGGACTGGCCGAAGATCGTCGTGCTCAACGAGATCTGTTTCGTGACACCGCAGACGGAGGAATTCACCGCCCACTGGAGGCAGCTCGTCAATGGCGAACCGCCGGTGATCGCGCTGGACGGTGACGAGGTCGTCGGCGCGACGATGGACATTCCCATGACGGTCACCGTTCCCGGCGGCAGCGTCGCGGCGGCGGGCGTCACCGCGGTCACGGTCGCGCCCACCCATCGGCGGCGCGGCATCCTCCGCGCCCTCTACACCGAACACCACGCACGGATCCGAGCGTCGGGCGTGCCGCTGTCGATTCTCACCGCCAGCGAGGGCGGCATCTACGGACGGTTCGGTTACGGACCCGCGACCGTCGAGTCCACGGTGAGCATCGACCGCCGCTTCGCCGTCCCGCATCCGAGGGCACCGGACCCCGGCGGTGTGCGGATGGTCCATCCGGCCGAGGCCCGGCCCGCGTTCACGGACGTCTACCACCGCTGGCAGCAGGTGACTCCGGGGGCGCAGGTGCGGCCCGAGATCGTGTGGAACCGGATCTTCGCCGACCGCGAGAGCGAACGGGGTGGCGGCACAGCGTTGTTCGGGCTCGTGCACGACGACGGTTACGTCCTGTACCGTCGCGCCTCCGGCGACAACGGATCCTTCGCCCGGGTGGAGGAGATCCGCACGGTTACCGGTGACGCCCACGCTGCGCTGTGGCGGGCGATGCTCGGCCTCGACCTGGTGCGCCGCATCGAAGCGCATCTCACCCCCGAGGATCCGCTTCCGTATCTGCTCACCGACGGCCGACTCGTGCGCACGACATCCCGTCACGACGAGCTGTGGGTGCGGATCATGGATGTGCCCGCCGCGCTCGAGGCCCGCACGTTCCGCGGCAACCTCGACGTAATGGTGCAGGTCGACGACGGGTTCCTGGACGCCGGTGGCAGATTCGCCCTCACCGTCCGCGACGGCAAGGCCGTGTGCACACGGACCGACGCCGCACCGCAGGTGGTGCTCGATCTGGACGTGCTCGGAAGCCTGTACCTCGGGGCGCACCGGGCGCGGACATTCGCGGCCGCGAACCGGCTGCGGACTGCCGACGCCGACGTCCTGGACCGGTTCGAGCACGCGTTCGGCTCCGACCGCGACGCCCAGATGGGTTGGGGGTTCTAGCGTCTACGTAGATCTCATACTGTCTGCCACTTGCGTGGCGGGCGGGGGAGATGGACGTGTGGCACGGCTACCCGCATCACCGTGAGGTGGTGCGGGTTTGACCGTGTCCCACACCGACGCTTGTGGTGCAGGAACATATCTGTTTGGAGTCACCCCCACCCGCGGTGTCACGGTGGGCAGGCTGTGTCGGACCCGGCGATGCCGCGGCCTGCTCGGGGTGGGACTGTTCTTGTCCCGGGACTTGCGGACCGGCGCGTGCTCGGCGACCCGGACGGCGGGCATCTGCCCCCGCCGCCGAGTCACCTTGGTTCTACCGAGCAGGGCGCGTTTGGCCAGGTTCACCCCGGCGATATGGTCACGGTTGCCGCCGACGCGGCAACCTGAACACCACGCGGTGTGATAGCCGCCGGGGCGCGAGAGTGGTGCGTCGCAGCCCGGACACTGCGCGGACGAGCCGCGGGCCGGCACCGACACCACCGCGATGCCGACCTCTGCGGCGGTGTGAGTAAGGGCAGTGACCGCTTGGCGGCGGGCGGATTGCGCGGCCCGATTGTTGTTGACCCGACCGTGCCCGCGAGTTTCAAGGGTGGCGAGGTCCTCCACCGCGATCACCTGCGCGCCCGCCGAGATGGCGTAGTCGGTGACCTGGCGGGCGAAGTGGAATCCCAGTTCCCGGTTGATCTTGCCCCGTTTGACGCCCACCGCGGTGCGGTGGGCATCGAGGACGGTGATCTTCGCATCGAGTTGGGCGCGGACCTCGGGTTCGGCGTTGGTGGCGAGTTGCGTCAACCGGGCCGCCTTGCGGTGCAGCAGTTGCCCCTCGGCTTGCAGGCGTGCGAGTCTGGTCCCGAGGCCGCGGTCGTCGTACGTGAAACCCCGAAAGTCCGAGGACAACCCGTCCGGGGTTTCGGTGGTGATGGCGGCGACACCGAGCGTGGCCGGGGACCAATCCACCCCCACCGCGACGGTCGCCGATCCCAGGTCACAGACGGGAACGAGTTCGGTCGCCGCGCACCGCCACAACAGTCCCTTCCTGTCAAGGACCAGGGTCGGCAGGTGCCAGCCGCTGATCGGCCGGCCGTGCAGGTGCCCGGGGATGGCGGCGGTCAACCGGACCCGACGCCACTGCGCCCGCCCCGCCGGGGTCGGGCAGGTCGGCAGCTTCACCGTCAACACCAACTCACGGTCTGTCGCGGTGATCTGCGCGAGCTGCCGATCCGCGGCCGAGAGCCGGGCCATCGCGCTCGTCTGCGGTGGTCCCTGGATGTCCGTGATCCGGACCCGGCCCACCGACACCGCGTCGGTGTCGGTGCGGCGAGAGTGTACGACGAGTTGCCGCCGCACGCCTCGCGCGAAACCCGCTGGCACCCAGTCCGCAGCGCAGGTGGGTGGGGCTATCCGCCCAGTGGCCGGGTCGAACCGCTGGGCGAGTGCCGTAATCGCGGTGTCCCGGTAAGCCAGCGTCCGACGGGACGCCATCACCTGCGCCGTCACCACCCTGCTCACCCTCGACGGCATGTACACCCCGTCCGGGTAGTGCGGGTTCCAGCCGAGGCGGGCCGCGGCGACGTGACCCTGGGCGGGCAGCCTCCGGTCCTGATGGTCTCGTCCGGCCGCGAGGACGTCGAAGGTGACCGGCTGCCACAGCCGCGCCATCAGCTCGGTGCAGGCCGTGGCGATCAGGTCGAGCAGCCACCCCACCCGGGTGTCGACGTCGCCCCGTCCGATCGGTTCGCCGGTGATGTCGTCGACCGCGACGTGGGCGCGGGTGGTGAACGCGAACTGCCGCAGCGCAGGCAATCCGGTATCGGCCATCAGCGAGCCCACCTCAAAGCAATGACATCATCCATCAGCTCCCCCACCCGAGACTGTGTCCCCATCCTCACCGATGATCTCGACCCTAACGCCGACCACCGACACGTCACACTCGATCCACGCCACCCCGAAACCTGCGCCAACCGATCCCGCCACACCACTGGCACCACCGCGAACTGGCGGGTGGCTGCGTCGTCACGCATCCGATTCACGCCCGCTCGAGTCTCTCCCGCAGACCGGAACCACGATCCTGGTAGGCCCGGTACACGGTGCCGGCACGCTCACGCAACGTCATTTCCTGATCGGCGAGCGAGGGTTCCTGGCCGGTCGAGTCGGACAGCCGGCAGTACAACTGCTTCCGCCCTGTCCGCCCGAACACTCTCCGATGCAGGTCGACTCAGATTGACGTCGCGATCCTCCCGATCGAAGACTCGCTGACAGGAACGTGTACGCCGAGGGGCCGACGACGCGGCCCTCCGGACCCCCACCACGGACATGCTCAGGTCGCCGCCTCGAAAATGCGCATGAACCGACAGTGATTAGGAAGGATTAGGAAGTATTGGCCATTACGTCCACAGTTGACAGCCCGGTCCTAGCCAGCCGTTCGTGCTTGATTCGCGAACACGGCCCGTGCCCGCTCGGCGACGGCTCGGGCCCGGGCGGTGCTCCGGACGCCCTTGAGCCGGGCGAGGACGACGGGCAGTCCGGGAACGTCGTCGGCGATCGGTAGTGTCGCGACCCTCCCGCCGTCGTACGTCCGGCCCTCGGCGGGCCGCTGGTTCAGTATCGAGAAGCCGTGTCCGCGGGCGACGAGCCCACGCACCGTTTCGTAGCTCGCCGACCGGTAGCGGACCATCGGGGCGACCCCCGAGCCCGACATCATGGCGAGGAAGTAGTCGCGGCTGCTCGGCAGGTCCAGCAGCACCATCGGTTCGCCCTCGAGGTCGGCGAGCGCGATCGCGTCGTGGCCGGCCAGCCGGTGGTCCGGCGGCAGGACGACGTGCGGTCGGGCGACGCCCAGCGTCTCCGTCTCCATGTCGTCACCCAACGCAAGATCGTAGGTGAGGGCCAGTTCCGCGGTGCCGTTCCGCAGTGCCGCCCGCACCGCCTCCGCCTGGGTCTCGACGACCTCGACCTCGAGGTCGGGGTGTTGATCGCGCAGGTCCGAGATGAGCGTCGGCAGGATGAACGGGGTGAGGGTGACGAAACAGGCGAGGCGCACCGTTCCGCGGACGTTGTCCTCGTGGCCGCGCGCCGCATCGAGAACCTCCCCGAGATGGGCCAGGACGCTGCGGGTGTCGCGGAGCATTTCCTCCCCCGCCGCCGTGAGAACCAGCCCGCGGGACCGTTGCCGGATGAACAGCTGGGTGCCGATCTGGTGCTCGAGCTGGGAGATCGCCGAGGACACCGCCGATTGCGCGACCATCAGTTCGTCGGCGGCCTTCGTCATGCTGGAGAAGTTCGCGGCCTCGACGAAATATCTGAGCTGGGTCAACGTCACGTCGGGTCGTCGTTGCATGCGCTCTCCTCGGGATCTGAGGCCACCAGGATGGCAGGTCTCCGACCGGGGAGCCACTAACGACACCCGCGCCGGATGCGGCACCATTACCGGACGTCGGCCTTCGCGAGGTCGGGGTCCGGTTCGTCTTCGCGCACGGAACGCGGACCGGTCGCGGAGCGGACGGACTTGCCGCGCATGTACCCGATCGCGCCGAGGAGCGCGAGCACGGCCAGCGTCCCGAGGGTGAACAGTTCGAACGTCGACTGGCTCACGCCCCAGATGTCGTCGAAGTCGTAGTCGAGGCCGAACAGCGATTCCAGCGTGCCCGGGAACACCGCCACCCAGGAACCGAGCAGCACCCAGGCGAAGCAGAGACCGCCGAGGAGGCGGAAGCCGGCGTTTCCGGTGGGAACCCGGAACGGCCGCGCGACGTCCGGGAAGTGCGTGCGCAGCCGGATCGCGGACGGGATGACGATCAGGTAGCTGAGCAGGAACGTCGAGATCGAGATCGTCAGCACCACCGCGAAGACGGAGCCACCGGAGCCGGTGATCTGCATGGCGGCGATCATGAACGCGGTGGCGACGACGCCGGACAGGAAGTTGACGCGCACCGGTGTTCCGAGGCGCGGATGGAATCGGCCGAAGAACCCGCCGAAGAAGGCGCCGTCCGCGGCGGCCATCGCCTGCATGCGGTCGCTGATGATCATCCACGCCGCCCCCTGGGTCATCAGGATCACCGCGAAGATCACTCCGGTCACGGTCAGCATGACGGGTGCGGCGGGACCGTAGACGCTGTATACGGTCGCGACCGCCTCGAGGAGGCCGCCGACACCGGTGATGTCGTCCGCGGGCACCACGAGGAGGATCGCGAAGATCGGCAGCAGGTACGACGCGGCGGCGATGCCGCAGGCGCGGGCGATGGAGATCGGGACGTCGCGGGCGGGGTTCTTCATTTCGCCGGCGGCGCTGTTGCCGGATTCGAAACCGAGGTAGGAGAACAGCAGCAGCGGTGTGACGCCGAGGAGCCCGGTGAGGGTGGGGCTGAAGTCTCCCGCGGAAATGCCGGCGAATCCGTTCTTCGCGGCGTAGATCCCCGTGGTGACGAGGAAGAACAGCAGGAAGGCGATCTTCAGGAACGCGCCGATCGTCGGAATCCATTTGCCCCGTGCGAGACTCACCACGGCGGCGAGCACCGTCAGCCAGATGAAGACGAGTTTGAAGAGGTAGTCCGTCACCGAGCCTTCCTCGAAGGCGCTGACGTAGTGGTTCCACGTCTCGGCGGCGATGAACGCCATCGATCCGCCGACCCACACGGGCTGGGTCACCCACGTCAGCAGCGACGCGAGCGCGGCGAGCGGACGGCCGAACGCTCGCCGCACCCACACGTAGGCCCCGCCTTCACCGGTGAACGTGCTGCCGATCTCGGCGAAGATCAGGCCGTACGGCAGGAGGAAGAATACGGCGAGAACGAGCGCCCAGGTGAACGTCTCCGCGCCGAACGTGGACACCTGACCGAGGACCTCGACCGACACCACCGCCGCGACGATGAGGAAGACGATGTCGAAACGGCCGAGGGACTTCTCGAGATGTCGTGTCTGTTCGTCCGCCAGGACGGTGGGGGTGTTGTCGCTCATCGGTGCACCTCGTTGCTGGAGTCGATAGGAATGTGCTTGCGTACTACCGGTTTTCGGTCGGCGCGGTGTCAGGCTTCGTCGGCAACGTTGCAGTGATGCCGGTCACCACTCTCGTCCGCACCCGGCAAATCTGTACAGCACAAAGATCCGGGGTAGTGCATCAGTTCTGCAGATGCCACGGCTCGCGCGAATCCTCGCCACGCGGCGTGCCGCTCTAGTCCGCGGCGAACTCGGCGATGGAACACGACAGCACGGCTTCGAGGTAGCGAAGGACGCTGTTACGTGCGGTCCACGGCTCGACGCGCCGGTTCCGCGCGATGATGTGGAGGCCGTAGGCGTCCTCGAGGCTCACTGCGGTGCGGGCGATCTCCTCGGTGGGCATCGACGGCGCGAACACGCCCTGGGACCGGCCGATCTCGAGCACGGTGCTGTACAGCGACACCTCCAGATCGAACAGCGTCGACAGCAGTGCGGAGTGCGTCGCGTTGCGGCTCGCGTGAAGATGCAGCTCGTAGAGGACCGTGCACAACGGATCGTCGGCGGCGTCGGGAATGCCCAGGCGCACCGTCGTGCGCAGCCGCTCGACCGGATCGACGAGGTCCTGCACCGCGTCGTGCCTGCGCCGGTAGAACCTGTCGACTGCGTGCTCGTGCACTTCGACGAGCAGATCGTCGAGTGACGGGTAGTAGTAGCTGACCAGACCCGCCGACAGGCCCGCCTCCTCCGCGACGTCCTTGATGCGCAGCCCGGTCATGCCGCGCTTGGTGATCGCGGTGGTGGCCGCCGAGACCATCTCACTGCGCCGGACTCCCTGCCGCTTCGGACGTGCCATGACAACCATTATTGATGAACTTCATCAATAAACAAGTAGCGATCGGGGCGGTATTTCGCCGACTGAGCCTGGACTTTCCCCACTGGATCGGTAATTATTTGAGAAAGATCTCAAAGAATCGTCGTCTCGGCGACAGTGGCACGGCCAGCCAGCCGAGTGCGCAGGCCGCCACAGCGAGCCCACTCTCCGTCTCCAGTCAGGAACCCACCGTGCGTGATCCGCGATACGACATCCTTTTCGAACCGGTCAAGATCGGACCGGTCACCGCCCGCAACCGGTTCTTCCAAGTCCCCCACTGCAACGGCATGGGCTACCGCGACCCCTCCGGCGAGGCCTACATGCGGCGAGTCAAGGCCGAGGGCGGCTGGGCGGTCGTCTGCACCGAGCAGGTCGAGATCCACCCCACCTCGGACATCGGCCCGTTCATCGAACTGCGCCTGTGGGACGACCAGGACCTGCCGGCCCTCACCAGAATCTCCGAGAAGATCCACGAGGGCGGCTCCCTCGCCGGCATCGAACTCGCCCACAACGGCCTGAACAGCCCCAACCTGATCAGCCGCGAGACCCCGCTCGGCCCGCAGAATCTGCCGGTCGTCTCCTGGAACTACGACCCCGTCCAGGCCAGGGCGATGACCAAGTCGGACATCGCCGACCTCCGGCATTGGCACAAGGAAGCGGTGCGCCGGTCGCTGAAAGCCGAATACGACATCGTCTACGTGTACGCCGGGCACGCGATCGGCGGCCTGCACCACTTTCTGTCCCGTCGCTACAACAACCGGACGGACGAGTACGGCGGCAGCCTGACCAACCGCGTGCGCCTGCTCCGCGAGATCCTCGAGGATTCACGCGAGGTCGCGGACGGCAAGGCCGCGGTCGCGTGCCGCATCTCCGTCGACGAACTCCTCGGCGACGAGGGAATCACCCGCAGCGAGATCGAGGACGTGATCGGTCTGCTCGGCGAGACCCCGGACCTGTGGGACTTCGTGCTCGGCAGCTGGGAGGACGACTCCGTCACCTCGCGGTTCGGACCGGAGGCGGAGCAGGAACCGTACGTTCGGGGACTGAAGCAGCTCACCACCAAACCCGTCGTCGGTGTCGGCCGCTTCACCTCGCCCGACACGATGCTGCACCAGGTCAAGGGCGGCATCCTCGACTTCATCGGGGCGGCCCGCCCGTCGATCGCCGACCCGTTCCTGCCGCGCAAGATCGAGGAAGGGAATCTCGAGGACATCCGGGAATGCATCGGCTGCAACATCTGCGTGTCCGGTGACTTCACGATGTCGCCGATCCGCTGCACCCAGAATCCGACGATGGGTGAGGAGTTCCGTCGCGGGTGGCACCCGGAGCGGATCAAGGTCCGGTCGAGCGAGTCGAACGTGCTCGTGGTCGGCGCGGGTCCCGCCGGACTCGAGGCCGCACGCGCCCTCGGGCAACGCGGCTACACCGTGAGCCTCGCCGAGGCGAGCAGGCAACTCGGTGGCCGGGTGACCCGGGAGTCGAAGCTGCCGGGGTTGTCCGCATGGATCCGCGTGGTCGACTACCGCGAGCAGCAACTCCGCAAGCTCGCCGACGTCGACGTGTTCATGGAGAGTGAGATGACCGCCGACGACGTCATCGACAACGACTTCCACCACGTGGTCGTCGCCACCGGTTCCAGTTGGCGCCGCGACGGTGTCGGCCGGTGGCACACCCACGCCGTTCCCGTCGACGCGCACGCCGACGTCCTGACACCGGACGACGTGATGGCGGGGCTACGACCGGCGGGCAACAAGGTGGTGCTCTTCGACGACGACCACTACTACCTCGGGGCGGTCGTCGCCGAACTCCTGGCGAAGGAGGGATTCGACGTCACCCTGATCACTCCCGCCGCGCACGTGTCGCAGTGGACGACGAACACCATGGAAGTGGTCCGCATCCGTAAGCGAATCATCAACGCCGGGGTACACGTTCAGGTCAATCGCGCCGTCACCGAGGTCACCGCCCAGGGCGTGCGCACCGTGTGCGCGTTCACCGGCGACGAGCAGTTCGTCGACGCGGACAGCGTCGTCCTCGTCACCGCCCGGCTCCCGCACGATGCGCTGTTCCACGAACTGCAGTCGCGGGAACCCGAATGGGCCGGCGCCGACCTGCGCAGCGTCCGCGGCATCGGCGACGCCTGGGCGCCGTCCACCATCGCGGCCGCGGTCTGGTCCGGGCACCGGTACGCCGAGGAACTGGAGGAACCGCCGGCCCCGGGTCCGGTCGCGTTCCGCAGGGAAGTCACCGGGCTGTCCATCGAACCTGTCCACACACTGTCCGTCCCCCCGCTCGTCAACGCACAGAACTGAGGAGACCAACCATGACCGCAGTACACCCGATCCCCACCGGCGCCGAGAACGTCGCGGCGATGACGCCCAGCGCGTACGTCACCGCGGAGACGCTGCGAGCGGGCGATCCGCACGAACACGAGATGGTCCACCTGAGCAGCGGGGACGACAAGTTCACTGTCGGCTCGTGGCGCGCGCAGCCGTATCGCGAGTACATCGAGTCCTATCCCGGCGACGAATACACCCGTGTGCTGGAAGGGTCGGTGACGCTCACCGCGGACGACGGCACCTCGCACACCTTCGGCCCCGGCGACGCATTCACCCTGACCAGGGGCTGGCGCGGGGAGTACCGCGTCGACGAACCGCTGCTCAAGCAGTTCGCCATCTACGTTCCCTGACCACCACTTTCGAGCACGAGGATGACGATGCCTGATCCGACCACACTCGACGACTGGACAGCGCTCGCCGCGACGATCACGCCGCGCCGCGAACTGTTCATCGGCGGGGCGTTCCGTCCCGCGAAATCGGACGAGACGTTCGATTCGATCAATCCGGCGACCGGCGAACTACTCGCGCGGGTGTCCGCCGCGGGCGCCGCCGACGTCGACGTGGCGGTCCGGTCGGCGCGGGAGGCGTTCGACTCGGGAATCTGGTCGCGCAGCCCGGCGTCGCACCGCAAACGGGTTCTGCTCCGGCTCGCCGAGCTGATCCTCGAACACCGCCACGAGCTCGCCCTGCTCGACTCCCTCGACATGGGCAAGCTGGTCGTGGAGGCGCTGACCGTCGACGTCCCCTCGGCCGCCGAGCTTTTCAGGTTCTATGCGGAGGCCCTCGACAAGGTCGGCGGGGAGATCGCGCCCACCGATCCCGGGAGTCTCGCGCTGGTCTCCCGCGAACCGCTCGGCGTCGTCGGGGCAGTGGTCCCGTGGAACTTCCCGCTCGACCTCGCGGTGTGGAAGCTGGCGCCGGCCCTGGCCGCGGGCAACAGTGTCGTTCTCAAGCCCGCCGAGCAGGCGCCGCTGTCGGTGCTGCGACTGGCCGAACTGGCGGCCGAGGCGGGGCTGCCCGACGGCGTCCTGGCCGTCGTCCCGGGATCGGGCGCCACCGCCGGGGCGGCGCTGGGTCTGCATCCCGGTGTCGACGTCGTCGCCTTCACCGGCTCGACCGCGACCGGGAAGCGGTTCCTCCGATACGCGGCGGACTCGAATCTGAAACAGGTCTGGCTCGAATGCGGAGGCAAGAGCCCCAACCTGGTCTTCGCGGACGCCGATCTCGACGAGGCGGTGGAGAAGGCGGTGTTCGGCGCGTTCTACAACCAGGGCGCGGTGTGCTCGGCGAATTCCCGGTTGCTGGTGGACGCGTCGGTCGCCGAACAGGTGATCGACGCCCTCGTCCGCCGGGCGTCGTCGATCCGCCCCGGCAATCCACTCGATCCCGCGTCGACGCTGGGCGCGATCGTCGACGAGAACCACGCTCGCAGCGTCGCCGGGTTCATCGACCGGGCCCATTCGGAGGGCCGGGTGTTGCTGGGCGGCAACCGGACCACCGTCGGCGGCCGGGGGTGCTTCGTCGAACCGACGATCTTCACCGACGTCGCACCGACCGCCGAGGTGGTGACGCAGGAGGTGTTCGGGCCGGTCCTCACCGTCCAGACGTTCACCGACGAGGCGGAGGCGATCCGCATGGGTAACGACAGCATCTACGGTCTGGCCGCCTCGGTGTGGACCGAGAACCTGAACCGGGCGCACCGCGTCTCCTCCGCACTGCGGGTCGGGACCGTGTCGGTCAACACCGTCGACGCCATCAGCGCGCAGACCCCGTTCGGCGGGTTCAAACAGTCCGGGTTCGGCCGCGACCTGTCGCTGCACGCGATGGACAAGTACACCGGGCTCAAGACCACGTGGATCCGGCTGCGGCCGTAGCGAGGCCGGCGGGCGAATGTACCGTTCGGCGCCCCAGGCGCACCCAGGGGTACATTCGCCCTCGAATCGTGGCACCCCGTGAACACCGGGTCCATCGCGCTGCACCACGCGGTCGGCTACCGGACCGTCGGGGTCCGGGAGCGGCTCGCGCAGATCGACGGCGTCTGGCACGACAGCGTCCTGCTCGAGCGCCGCCGCGACACCTGACACCGCGTCCACCCGGGGATACGGTGGAGGAATGCTCCCCGTCATCGATCTCGCCGAACTGGACACACCGGCCGGGCGGGAACGGCTGCGGGAGATCACCCATCACGTGGGCTTCTTCTACCTCGACGGGCACGGCGTCGACCGGGACCTGCTCGACCGCGTGTTCACGGTCGCGCGGGAGTTCTTCGCACTGTCCGAGGACTCCAAACAGTCGATCGCGATGCTCAACAGCCCGCACTTCCGCGGCTACAACCGCGTGGGCGGTGAACTCACCAACGGCGAGACCGACTGGCGCGAACAGATCGATATCGGTCCCGAACGGCAGCCGATCCCCGGCGCCGCCGACTACCTGCGGCTGCAGGGTCCCAATCAGTGGCCCGCCGACCTGCCCGACCTCGAGAAGACGATCGAGGCCCTCGACGCCGCCCTCGCCGACGTCGGGATGCGACTGCTCCGGCACTGGGCCGCATCGCTCGACGCAGACCCGGCCACGTTCGACGACGCCTTCGCGCACGCCCCCGCCACGCTCATCAAGGTCGTCCGCTATCCGGAACGGCCGAGCGCAGACCACACCGGGGAACAAGGAGTGGGCGCCCACAAGGACTCGGGCGTGCTGACGATGCTGCTCCTCGAACCGGGGTCGTCGGGACTGCAGGTGGAGACCGAGGACGGCGACTGGATCGACGCGCCCGCCCGGGCAGGCTCGTTCGTGGTGAACATCGGCGAACTGCTCGAGGTCGCCACCGGCGGATACCTGCGAGCCACCCGGCACCGGGTGCTCACCCCCGCGGGCGCGCCCGAGCGACTGTCGCTGCCGTACTTCCTCAATCCCGCACTCGACGCCACAGTTCCGACCATCGAGTTGCCGCCGCACCTGGCCGCCCGCGCCCGTGGCATCGAACTCGATCCGGCGAATCCGCTGTACCGCACGTACGGCGAGAACGCGTGGAAGAGCCGCACCCGCGCCCACCCCGACGTCTACCGGCGCTGGTATCCGGACGAGGCGGCACCGCAGTAATCAGGCTGCCACCACCGGGAGTATTGTTCCCGCAGTGTTGTTCCTGACCTCTCGACGTTACGTCGACCTCCGCCTCCAGGCGAGCGCCATCTGTCCGCGCTCGCGCTGACGCACCTTTTCACTCAGGACTCTCTGTCGCCGTATCCGCCCCACCGGGCGACGTCCACGGCCCCATGCGAAAGGCACACCCATGCCCGATACCGCGCTGCCCACGCGCGCCGAGACCACCTCCCGGCGCCGACTTCCCCAGTGGGCCACAGCGTTCGGCCCCCAGATCGTCACCGGACTCGTCGTCGGCGTCGTTCTCGGACTCGTCGCCCGCGCGATGCCCGTCGCCGCCGACGGCAACGAGAACTGGCTCGTCGGCACCGTCCACACCGTCGGCTCGAGTTACGTGAAACTGCTGACCGTCGCGGTGATCCCGCTGGTGTTCACGGCCATCGTCAGCTCGATCGCCAATCTGCGTGAGGTGGCCAATGCCGCGCGCCTCGCCGTCCAGACGCTGCTGTGGTTCGCGATCACCGCGTTCATCGCCGTCGTCATCGGGATCGTGATCGGACTCGTCACGCAACCGGGCTCGCACACGACTGTCACCGGCGCGGGGAAGGAACCTTCCACCACCGGTTCGTGGTGGGCGTTCGTCACCGGCCTGGTGCCCAGCAACTTCCTCGGCCTGAACGCGAAGACCACCCTCACCGAAGGCGCAGCCAGCACGTCGCTGAGTTTCAACGTGCTGCAGTTGCTCGTCGTCGCGGCCGCGATCGGCATCGCCGCGCTGAAGGTCGGGGCCAAGGCCGAACCGTTCCTGCAGTTCAACGCGTCGCTGCTGGCCATCGTGCAGAAGGTGCTGTGGTGGATCATCCGCCTCGCACCGATCGGCACCGCCGCACTGATCGCGAACGCCGTCGCCACCTACGGGTGGGACGCCATCGGTTCGCTCGGCTGGTTCACCGCCGCCGTGTACATCGGCCTGGCCATCGTGTTCCTCGTCGTCTACCCCGTGCTGATCCGCGCGCACGGACTGTCGGTGCGCGCCTTCTACTCCGGCGTCTGGCCGGCGACACAGCTCGGATTCGTGTCCCGGTCGTCGATCGGCACGCTGCCCCTCACCGAGCGGGTCACCGAACGCAATCTGGGTGTCCCCCGCGAGTACGCGTCGTTCGCGGTGCCGCTCGGGTCGACCACCAAGATGGACGGATGTGCTGCCGTCTACCCGGCGATCGCAGCCATCTTCGTCGCCGAGTTCTACGGTGTGCCTTTGTCGTTCACCGACTACCTCCTGATCATCGTCGTCTCGGTCATCGGGTCCGCGGCCACCGCGGGAACCACCGGCGCCACGGTCATGCTGACGCTCACGCTGTCGACGCTGGGACTCCCGCTCGCCGGCGTGGGCCTGCTGCTCGCGGTCGAACCGATCGTGGACATGGGCCGCACCGCGGTGAACGTCACCGGCCAGGCGCTCGTCCCGACCCTCGTCGCGAAGCGGGAAGGCATCCTCGACGAGACCCGCTACAACGCGGAGCGGACCGGCGACCCGTTCGTCGACGACGACGAGACCGTCGCCGCGGCGTAGCGAATGCGCGACGGCAGCCTTCCGCACGTGGGAGGCTGTCGTCATGCCGGACTTCGACGCGATCAAACATCGGATCGTCACCCAATTCCAGCGGCACGTCGCCAACCCGCTCACCTCCAGATTGTCGAGCCAAACCCTCCTCGAAACCACCGGACGCGTGAGCGGGCAGCCCCGCCTCACCCCGATCGGGGGCCGGCGCACGGGCACCGAGTTCTTTCTGGTGTCCGAGTTCGGTGAGCGGTCGAACTACATCCGCAACATTCGTGCGAACAGTGCCGTTCGCCTGCGGATCCACGGCAGATGGCACGCAGGCACGGCAACGTTACTGCCCGACGACGATGCCCGCGCGCGGCTGGCGCAGCTGCCGCGGATGAACAGTCTCGCCGTTCAGGCCGTCGGCACCGACCTCCTGACGGTCCGGATCGATCTCACCGACTGAGACCACACCCCCAACAGACGCCCACGGGATCGTCACCCGCACACGCGAGAGTGTCCGCATCCGACCAGCCGCCGCGCAGCTACGGACCGGTCAGTCCGAACGATCGTTCGGCGGGCGACCGGGTCATGCACGTTTACCGGCCTGGCCAGGTGTGATGTTCGCGACTGCACGTTCCGCCTGCACGCTCGGCGCGGATTTGGTACCGCTCGTCGGCCACGGATCGAGCAGCTTGCAGTAAAGACTTAGCCTCCGCTAATCTGCGGTTTCGCGTGGACATGCCAAAGTCCGCATTTCAGACAACGACGTCTGCCTCACCGGCGCATCGGTACGGGGCCGGTTCTCTGCCGTGATCCTCTCGCCGACGCCACCCGTGCGCCCAGCACGGAACCCTATTCGGCGAGTATCGCGAGGAGACAGTCGGTTGAACACGAGTGCCACCGAGTCCGGCCTGTACGACAGGACGCTCGACAAGAGCAGCTGCGGCGTGGGCTTCATCACCCGCAAGGACGGCATTCAGACCCATGACGTCCTCCTCCGGGGCCACGAGGCCCTGTGTGCCGTTCCTCACCGCGGTGGCATGTCCGCGGAGGGCGTCGGCGACGGCGCCGGCGTGTGCGTCGACCTGTCGGTGCCGTTCTTCCGCGCCCTGACGGGGCAGGACGACCTGGAGGCCGGGAGCTTCGGTGTCGGCAACTTCTTCCTCCCCACCGACGTGGCGTTCCATGGCGACGCGGAGGCGGTCATCGAGCGGGCACTCGCCGACCAGGGGTTCCAGGTGCTCCTCGAACGTGACGTGCCCGTCGACGCGACCGTGCTGCGGCCCGCCGCGATCCGGCACCAGCTGCCGATCCGGCAGTGGGTGTTCACTGCGCCCGACGCGGGCGCCGACGAGGCCGAGTTCGACCGCCGCATCCACGACGCCCTGCTCGCGATCGAGGCCGTCGCGTACACCCAGCCGGATCTGGCCGGGTTGTACCCGCTGTCGCTCAGCGCGCGCACGCAGGTGCTCAAGGGCCGCCTCAACTCGAACGAGGTGATGCCCTACTTCCAGGACCTCGTCGACCCGGCGCACGCCGTCCACACCCTGTACTTCCACACCCGGTTCTCCACCAACACCGACCCGCATCCGACGATGGCGCAGCCGTTCCGTCTGATGGCGCACAACGGTGAGCTCAACACCGACAAGAAGAACCGGCTGTCGGAGGCCGCGCTGGCCCGTGCCCGCAACCGTGAGATCGTCCGTCCACACGGCCAGTCCGACAGCTGTCGCCTCGACCAGACACTGCAGAGCCGTGTCGTGGAGGACGGTCTCGACCTGGTGACCGCTGTGGTGTCGATGATGCCGCCGGCGTGGGAGAACGATTCCACCCTGTCACCCGAGGTGCGGGCGATGCTCGAGTACTTCTCGCTGTACGAGGAGAAGAACGACGGGCCGGCCGCGCTGATCTTCGGTGACGGCACCGTCGTCGGCGCCCGGCTCGACCGACTCGGTCTGCGTCCGCTGCGCTCGGTGGAGACGGACGAGTACCTGTGCGTCACGTCCGAGGCCGGTCAGATCGACTTCGACCCCGCCACCGTCCTGCACCGCGGCCGCATCGAGGCCGGCGGCATGCTGTACTTCGACCACCGCGAGGGCCGCGCGTACTCCACCGACGAGGCGCTCGAACTGCTCGCGTCCCGCACCGACTACGTCACGCTGGTCGCCGACGCGCGCCGCACCCTGGACGCCCTGCCGGAGGTCCAGCCCGAGCCCGGCCCGCTGCGCTACAAGGGCGATCTCGACCGCCACCAGCGCTTCGTCGCGTACTCGCACAACCAGGAGAGCTTCAAGTTCATGATGGACCCGATGCTCGCATCGGGTCAGGAGAAGATCTCCGCGATGGGCTACGGCAACGCCATCAACGCGCTCTCCGATCAGGAAGGCGGCGTCGCCAAGTACTTCTCTCAGCGGTTCGCGCAGGTCACCAACCCGTCCCTGGACAGCATCCGGGAGGCCGACGGCATGACGCTGCGGGTGGCGCTCGGCGCCAAGCCGAACAGCGGTGCCCGCCCGGCCCCGCAGATCGTGGTGCCGTCGCCGATCCTCACCCACGCCGAGGCGCTGCGGATCCGCAAGCAGACCGAGACGCCCGTCGAGCGGTTCTCGATGCTGTACACCCCCGTCCAGGGCGACGCGGCCGCCAACGCCGCCGCGCTCGAGGCCGCGGTGTCCGCCCTGTGTGATGACGTGGAGGCGTTCGCGCGGGAGCACGGCGGCATCGCCGTCGTCACCGACCGGCACGTGTCCACCGACAAGGCCGCGCTGCCGATGATCGTGGTGATCTCGGCGCTCAACCAGCGGCTCATCGAGGAGGGCCTGCGCCTGCGGGTGTCGGTCGTCGCGGAGAGCGGTCAGATCTCGTCGTCCCACCACGTGGCCGCCGCCCTCGGATTCGGCGCCGCCGCGGTGTACCCGCTCGCCGTCCGACTGCGCGCCGAGGAGAAGTTCGCCGACGAGGCCGACGTGGCGTTCAAGCGGTTCGCGAAGGCCGCCGAGAAGTCGCTGATGAAGACGATGGGCCGGGTCGGCCTGTGCACCGCCGAGAGCTACATCGGCGGCGAGTTCTTCGAGCCCAACTACCTCGACACAGACGACCCGATCCTGCGCCGCTGGTTCCCGAACGTCCAGACCCCGGTCGGCGGTGTCGGCTTCGCGGTGATCGCCCAGGCCGTCGCGGACTGGCACGCCCGTGCCGTCACGGTGTCGGGCGAGAAGGACATCCCGCTGCTCGGCCTGTTCAAGGAGCGCGCCGAGGGCGCCGGTCACTCGTACGGCACGGCGGCCGTGCGCGGCTTCGTCGACCTCACCGAGGAGCCCATCGCATTCGACACGGCGGGCACCCAGGACCACACCGAGTCGCTGCGACTGCTTCCGCTGAACCGGCTCGAGGACGCGTTCGGGCTCGACGACGACGCCTACCGCAACGCCGGCTTCCAGAAGCTGACGCACGACGCGATCGACCGTTTCGAGATCACCCCCGGCTACCGGGCGTTCGCGCGGACCATGGCCGACGAGCGCACCCGTCGTCCCGCAGCGCTGCGGGACGTGCTGGATCTGCCCGCCGACGTCACGTTCCTCACGACGGCCGCGGAGTTCCGCAAGCAGATGGGCCGCTTCTCCCGCAAGGGCAACAACAGCTTCGCGGTGCGCGGACTCGCGTCCGAACCGGTCGGCGACGACGAGTTCCGGCTCCGGCTCACCGGCCCCCACGCGGGCGAGGCTCGTGTGCTGGCGGCACTCGGCGAGTCGCTGGTGATGCGGTTCGGCGACGACCTCCGCGAGCACCGCGTGGACGGCGACGCACTGCTGGTGCGCACGTCCGGTGAGGCGCTGCGGTGCCTGTCGCTGCTGCGCACCGCCCCGCCGAGTGTCCCGCTGGCGAAGGTCCAGAAGGCCAGCGAGATCACCCCGTTCCTCACGTCCGGAGCCATGAGCCACGGTGCGCTGAACTCCAACGCGCACGAGGCGGTCGCGCACGGCACCAACATGGTCGGCGGCATGTCGAACAGCGGTGAGGGCGGCGAGCACATCTCCCGCTACGGCACCATCCGCGGTTCGCGGATCAAGCAGTTCGCGTCGGGTCGTTTCGGTGTGTGGGCCGGGTACCTGGCCGACCCGATGCTCGAGGAACTCGAGATCAAGATCGCGCAGGGCGCCAAGCCCGGCGAGGGCGGGCAGCTGCCCGCACCCAAGGTGACCGTCGAGATCGCGGCCGCGCGCGGTGGCACGCCCGGCGTCGAACTGGTCTCTCCCCCACCGCATCACGACACGTATTCGATCGAGGACCTCGCGCAGCTGATCCACGACTGCAAGGCCGCGCGGGTCCGCGTCATCGTCAAGCTCGTGTCCTCGGAGGGCATCGGCACGATCGCGGTGGGTGTCGCGAAGGCCGGCGCCGACGTCATCAACGTCGCCGGCAACACCGGCGGCACCGGTGCCGCCGCGGTGACGAGCCTCAAGTACGCCGGACGGTCGGCGGAGATCGGCGTCGCCGAGGTCCATCAGGCGTTGTGCGCCAACGGGTTGCGGCAGAAGGTGCTGCTCCGGTGCTCCGGTGCGCACCAGACGGCGAGCGACGTGGTGAAGTCGGCGCTGCTCGGCGCCGACAGCTTCGAGTTCGGCACCACCGCGCTGATGATGCTCAAGTGCGTCATGGCCAAGAACTGCAACGTCAAGTGCCCGGCCGGGCTGACCACCAATCCCGAACTGTTCGACGGTGATCCGCGGGCGATGGCGCAATACCTGCTGAACATCGCGCACGAGACCCGCGAGGTGCTGGCCGAGCTGGGCATGTCGTCGCTGCGTGAGGCCCGGGGACGGTCGGATCTGCTGCAGCTGCTCGACCACCCGTCCAGCGTCGGTCAGCTCGACCTGCGCGCGATGCTGGCCGTGGTCGAGGAAGTCACGATCGGCGATCCGGTGTACCTGGAGAAGGACTACACCCTCGACGACGGCTGGCTGGTGCAGTTGCGCGCCGCGCTGGTCGAGCAGGGCGAGGCCACGGTCGAGCTCGGCGACGGGGTGCACCTGAGCAACCGCAACAAGAGTGTCGGCGCCCAGTTGGCGGTCGACATCGAGCGGATGCTCAATCACGAACTCACCGACGCCGCGCTGCCGGCCGTGCTCCGCGACGAGCGTGGCCGCGGCTATCTGCGCGAGGGCAGCGTCCGGATCACCACGTCCGGGTCCGCGGGCCTGTCGTACGGCGCATTCTGCAACGACGGCATGACCCTCGTCCACACCGGTACCGCGAACGACGGCGTAGGCAAGGGCGCCAACGGCGGCAGCATCGTCGTGCGTTCGCCCGGTGGCGGCTCCGACCGCCACGGCGGCAACGTGCTGATCGGCAACTTCGCGCTGTTCGGCGCCACCGGTGGGCGCACGTTCGTCGAGGGCCAGGCAGGTGACCGCTTCGCCGTGCGCAATTCGGGTGCCACTGCCGTGGTCGAGGGTGTCGGCGACTTCGCCTGCGAGTACATGACCAACGGTGCCGTCCTCAACCTCGGCGGCTTCGGCAAGGGCGTCGGCAACGGCATGAGCGGCGGCTTCGTCTACCAGTACGACCCCGAGAACAAGCTGCCCGGCAAGGCCAGCGCGGACTCGATCCTGCTCGGTTCCATCACCGGCGACGACGAGCACGCGGCGCTGCACCGTCAGGCCGTGCACGTGCTGCTCGGGTGGCACCTCGAGGCCACCGGCTCCGCGAAGGCCGCCTGGTTGCTCGAGAACTGGGAGACCGAACAGCACCACTTCGTGTACGGCATGCCGCGCGCGCTGCTGCAGTACCAGGACAGCGGCGAGATCCTGAAGGCCAAGCCCCGCAAGGACCTGGCCGACGAGCTCGCCGCCGCACTGGTCGCGCACCAGGTTCGGAAGTTCAAGCTGGACTACCGGGACGGCCGCGCGGTCCAGGACGGCGCCGTGCCCGGCTACGGCGAGACCGACACCGAGGCCATGTTCGCGCTGCTGAACAACTACACAGTGCTGAACGCGGCGCAGGAGATGGCGCTGTCGAAGCTGCCGGGTGTCACCGATCTGTCCGATCCGGCGGTCGACAAGGCCGTCCGCAACCTGCTGCTCACCGAGGACTTCTTCCTCATTCAGCGGTTGCAGCGGTACGCACGGGAAGCGTTGAAGGACTACAGCGACGAAGACCTCGCCGTGATGGTGGCGGCCAAGCGTCTCGCCGACTACAAGGATGCGTTGCGCCGCCGCAACGTGCGGTCCATCGACGCCCCCGGCACGTACGGCTGGATCCTGCACCAGGATGCGAAGAACGTCGCGAAGATCGGCCGGCTGCCCGGTTTCGAGGAGCTGTTCGCGCAGCACGCCCTCCCCGATCTGATCCCCGCGAGAGACATCCCCACGAAAGACGTGGTGGCCTCATGAAATTGCCCTACATCCCGCAGGACGCCCCCTTCAGCGAGGACCAGCGTGTCTGGCTCACCGGCTTTCTCGCCGGAATGAGCTCACGTCTGGTCGTCGGTGGCTCCGACGCGTCCGCCGCGACCGGCGGGCAATTGCCCGCCATACACGTGCTGTACGGCAGCCAGACCGGGAACGCCGAGGGCATCGCGGAAGACGCTGCGGTCGCGGCACGTTCGCACGGCTTCGCGCCGGTCGTGAGCGCCCTCGACGACGTCGACATGGACGCTCTCGCCGCCATGCAGCGCGTCCTCGTCATCACGTCCACCTACGGTGAGGGCGAGATGCCGGACAACGCCGAACTGTTCTGGCAAGCGCTGGCCGCGGAGACCGCACCGCGACTCGAATCCACCGACTTCGCGGTGCTCGCCCTCGGCGACACCGGGTACGACGGGTACTGCCAGGCCGGCAAGATGATCGACACAAGGCTCGAGCAGCTCGGTGCCCCCCGGGTCACGCCGCGCGTCGACTGCGACGTCGACTACGAGGACACCGCCGCCGCGTGGGTCGCCGACACGCTGCCGTTGTTCGCGGCCGTGGAGGGCATTCGCGGCGAGTCCGCGGTCGCCGATGTCGCCGCCCCTGAGACGAAGCCCGCCCGCACGCGCTCGCAGTGGAACCGCAAGAACCCCTACAGTTCCACGCTGTCCGTGAACCGGCGGCTGTCGAGCGAGACGTCCGCGAAGGAGATCCGCCACTACGAATTCGCGCTCGCCGACAGCGGTCTCGAGTACGAGGCCGGTGACGCGCTCGGCGTGATGCCGATCAACGATCCCGCCCTCGTCGACGCCCTCGTCGACCGGCTGGGCATCCCGGCGGACGCCGCCGTCACCGGCAAGGAGCGGCCGTTCAGCGACCTGCTGCTGCACGCGTACGAGATCTCCACGCCCAGCCACGAATTGATCGACGAGATCGAGAAGCGGGCGGGCGACGACGAGCTGAGTCACGTGCTGCGGCACGGCGACAAGGAAGCGCTCGACGCCTGGTTGTGGGGCAAGGACGTGCTCGACCTGCTGCTCCTCGACCCGTCGGTCACGCTGACCGCGGACGAGTTCGTCGGGCTGCTCAAGCCGCTGCAGCACCGGGCGTATTCCATCTCGTCGAGCCCGCTCGCCAACCCCGGCAGTGTGCACCTCACCGTCGCGAGCGTCCGGCACAGCTCGGCAGGCCGCGACCGCGGCGGCGTGTGCTCCACCTTCCTCGCCGACCGGATCGCCGAGGGCGGCAACGGCGGAATCTTCGTGTCGAAGAACAAGTCGTTCCGGGTCCCCGCGAACGACGACGCACCCATGATCATGGTCGGCCCGGGCACCGGCATCGCCCCGTTCCGCGCGTTCCTGCAGGAGCGTCAGGCGCGGGGCGCGTCGGGACGCAACTGGCTGTTCTTCGGCGACCAGCACCGCGCGTCGGACTACATCTACGAGGAGGAGATCGGCGCCATGACCGACAGCGGTCTGCTCACCCGCCTCGACCTCGCCTTCTCCCGCGACCAGGCGGAGAAGATCTATGTGCAGAACCGGATGATCGAGAACGGCGCCGAGTTGTTCGCCTGGCTCGAGGACGGCGGCCACTTCTACGTTTGCGGCGACGCGACCCGGATGGCGAAGGACGTCGACCGGGCGCTGCACGAGGTGATCGCCACCCATGGCACCCTTTCCACCGAGCAGGCCGCCGACTACGTGACCAGGCTCAAGAAGGACAAGCGCTACCTGCGCGACGTGTACTGACCACGTCGGCAGCTACTCACGAGGAGCAAGAACAATGGCAGTGGTGATTCTGTACGGCAGCGAGGGCGGGACCTCCGAACTGGTGGCCGACAACATCGCCGACGTGCTCGGCGACTACGGCGACACGTCCCTGTACGACATGATGGAGTTCGATGCGGGCGACCTCGACCCCGAGAACTTCCACGTCATCGTGTGCTCCACCTACGGCGAGGGCGAGCTGCCCACCGGCGCGGAACCGTTCTTCGAGGGGCTCGAGGAGGACGAACCCGACCTCACGGGAATGCAGTTCGCGCTGTTCGGCCTGGGCGACAAGGTGTACGAGGAGACGTACAACCGCGGCGGCGAGATCCTCGCGGAGAAGCTGATCTCCCTCGGCGCGGTGCAGGTCGGCGAACACGGCCGGCACGACGGGTCCAGCTCGATCCGCCCGAAGGATCAGGCCGAGGAGTGGGCGAAGAACATCGGCGAGGAATTCCTGGGCTGACGCCCCTCAGGCCGGGAGCCGCGACTGCAGGTTTCGCACCCAGTCGCGGCTCTCGGCGAGGTAGCGGTCCCGCGCCGACGCGAACAGGCGAACACTGTCGGCGCCAGGCCAATTCGCGGGCAGCATACCGGCGGGCAGGCCCGGGTCGACGTACGGGATGATGCGCCATTCGTCGAGTAGCGGCACGAAGCGGACGAATGCGTCGCGCGGCGACACCTCCTCCGCGGCGGCGAGAGCGACGCGGTGGTGGTCGAGGAAGTCGCGGTGTCGCGCGGCGATGCCGCCCAGGTCCCACCACCGGGCCGCCGCGTCCGCCGTCGAATCGGGCACGAACACCGACGTGGACACGAACGTGGTCACGTATCCGGACAGGCCCAGCGCGTCGACGATGTCCCCGACCTCACCGGCGAGATGTTCGGGTGCGATCCACAGGCCCGGCGACACGGTGCCGCACCCGATCCAGCCGAGCCGCCTACGCAACTGGTGCCGTGCGGCCCGCTGGGATTCGGGGATGGTGAACGAGATCAGCCGCCAGGGGTCGGTGTCCGCCATCTGACGGAAGCCGAAGATCCGCGGATCGCCGCGGGTGAACATCGCCTCGGCCTGCTCGGTCACCTCGTACCCGCTCCGCCCGTCGCGGGTCAGCGGCCGCAGCACGCCCTTCTTCTTGAGGCGGGTCACCGCGATGCGCGTCGATTCGGGCGGGATGCCGACGACCTGCATCAGTTCCACGAAATCGGCGATGGCCACCCATCCGCCGAGGTCGCGCACGTACGCGCCGAGGACGGTGCGGATCAGCGACGTCGCGCTGCCGGGACGCGAATCGAAGTCGTCGAGGATCGCGCTCGCCGGCTCAGTCGGCGAGTTCATCACGGATCGCGAGTATCCCGGCGCACACCTCGCCGAAACTCGTGCTCAGCGGGCTCAGTCCGAGGCGCAGACCCTGCGGGGCCCGGAAATCGGGGATGACGCCCTTCGTCCACAGTCGCTCGACGACGGCCTCGAACCGCGGGTGGTCGACGATGACGTGACCGCCGCGTTCCGCAGCATTGCCGGGCGAGCCGATCTCCACTCCCAGTGGGACCAGCAACTCGCGGACGAGGTCGAGTGCGTATTCGGTGAGCGCGATCGACTTGGCCCGCACGGCGTCCGTCCCGACCTCGTCGAGAAGGGCGAGGGTGTCCTGCAGCGCAATCATGCCGAGCACGGACGGCGTTCCGCTGATCACGCGCCGGATGCCGGGCGCCGGACGGTAGCCCTGCTCCATCGCGAACGGATTGTCGCGGCCCATCCAGCCCCAGATCGGCTGCACGAAGTCCTGCTGATGGTCGGCCCGGACGTACGCGAACGCCGGTGAGCCGGGTCCGCCGTTCAAGTACTTGTACGTGCACCCGACCGCCAGGTCGACACCCCACGCGTCGAGTTCCAGGGGAACCGAGCCGACGGAATGGCAGAGGTCGAGCAGCAGGAGCGCGCCCGCCTCGTGCACCACTCGGGCGGCCGCGGCGGCGTCCACCAGGTATCCCGAGCGGTACGCGACGTGACTGAGAACGACGAGTGCGGTGCGGTCGGAGACCACGGACGTCAGTTCGTCGACGGTGACGCCGCCCCGGGTGTCCGACTCGATCCACCGGAGGGTGAGCCCGAGTTCTCCGGCGATGGCCTCGAGCACGTAGCGGTCCGTCGGAAAGTTGTCGCGGTCGACGACGATCTCGGTGCGGTCCGGCCGCAACGCGAGCCCGCCCCGCGCGAGTTTGTACAGCAGGACCGTCGTCGAGTCGCCGATGGTGGTCTGACCGGGGGCCGCGCCGAGCGCCACCCGCGCGAGTGTGTCGCCGATCGTGATCGGCAGGTCGTACCACTCCTCGTCCCACCCGCGGATGAGCCGGCCACCCCATGACCGAGTGACGAAGTCGTGGATCCGCTCGGCGCTCGCCTTGGTGGGCCGCCCGAGCGAGTTCCCGTCGAGGTACGCCACGACCGCGGGATCGTCGGCACCGATGAACAGTGCGCGATACGCGCGGAGCGGGTCGGCCGCGTCGAGTTGTTCGGCCCGGGTTGCAAGTACGTCGGTGGAAGCGGGCATCATCGTCCGATCTCGGTGCGGATGGCGAGAAGTTCGGGAAAGAACGTCAGTTCGAGGGCCTTCTGCAGGAATCCCACGCCACTGGATCCGCCCGTCCCCGGCTTCATGCCGATGGTCCGGAGCACAGTGCGCATGTGGCGGAAACGCCACAACTGGAAGTTCTCCTCGAGGTCGACGAACTCCTCGAACGCCTCGTAGACGGCCCAGTGTTCCTCGGAGTTCTCGTACACGAACTTGATCAGCGGCATCAGGTCGTCGTTCATGCTGTAGGCCGCGGTCACGTCGCGGTTCAGCGCGGATTCCGGCACGTCGTATCCGAGCCGCGCCAGGCACTGCCAGAACGCGTCGTACAGACTCGGCTCGCCGAGGAGCCGGTCGAGCAGTTCGTGGGCGGCAGGATCGGCCTCGAACACCTTCAGCATCCCGGTGTTCTTGTTGCCGAGCACGAACTCCACCGCGCGGTACTGATAGGACTGGAACCCGGACGAGTTGCCGAGGAACTGCCGGAACTCGGAGTACTCGGTGGGGGTCAGTGTGGCCAGCACCGACCACTGCTCGGTCAGCGTCTTCTGGATGTGCTTGACCCGCGCCACACACTTGAGCGCCCTGCCGATGTCGTCGGCGTCGAAAGCCGCTCGGGCCGCGAGGGTTTCGTGCAGCACGAGCTTCAGCCAGAGTTCGGTGGTCTGGTGCTGGATGATGAACAGCAGTTCGTCGTGGTGCTCCGGACGGCTCACCGGTTTCTGCGCGCTCAGCAGCGTGTCGAGGTCGAGGTACGAGCCGTAGCTCATCCGCTCGCTGAAATCGGTGACGATGTCTTTCTCGATGGCTCTGGTGTTGGCCTGCACGCCCCTGACCGTCCTCACTGCTGGTGTTCGAGTACCGGGCTCCCACGACCATATTACATAATCGTGGCGACCGTTACAGATATCGAATACCGCTCGCGCTCTCCGCAGACCTCACGCCAACTCGGCCGCCCAATCGGCGAAGCTCTGCCAGCCCACCTCGGGGTAGAGCCGGCGCAGTTCTCCGATGTTCGCGTCGTAACCCGTGTCGGTGAGGAAGCGGAACATCGCGCGCATGTCCGGCGATGCGATGGCGTCCGCGTCGGACGAATGGGCATGAACCTGTGTGCCCAGCACCTCACCGAGCACCTCGGCCATTCGACGCGGCGTCGGATCATCCGATGCCAGGTCGATTCTCGTCCCGGCGAATCGGTCCGGATCGTCGAACACGAGGGCAACGAACCGACCGAGGTCTCGGCGCGACAACTGCTGCAACGGGGTATCGACGGGCAGAGGCAGATCGAGTCGGCCTCGGCGGATGCCGTCGAGGCCGCCGAGCAGGTTGTCGTAGAAGTACGTCGGACCGACGATCGTGTACGAGACCGACGATTCTCGCAGCAACGCCTCGGTCGCGGCCTTCGTGTCGAAATGCGGGACCCCGGTGCTCTTGTCCGCGTCGGCCACCGAAGAGAACACCACGTGGGGAACACCGGATTCAACGAACGCGTCGACGAGGGCGGCACCCTGAGCGATCTCCGCCTCCGGGCCGTCTTCGAAGGGCGTTGTCATGGCGAACACGCCCGCACACCCGTCGACTGCAGACGCGACCGCCGCCCGGTCGGTGATGTCGGCGACGGCGATGTCGACGCCTCGCAGGCGCAACGCCTCTGTACGAGAAGAGCTTCGGCGGACGAGTGCTCGGACCTCACGTCCTCGTTCGAGCAACGCGTCGACGACCGCGCCTCCCTGACCACCCGTCGCTCCGACGACTGCATACGGCTCACTCATGGGCACAACACCTCTCCTTCTCGACCGCGCCAGCGTACTCGCAGGCTCCGTCCGCCCCTCGGACTACTCGGCCAGGTGAGATACCGCGACAGGAGAGCTCGGGACAGCGGTGCGGCGGGGTTGTGCGACGAGGATCAGTACCAGGGACAGGAGAAGCCCTGCGACGCTCACCGCGACGAGCGTCCCGCAACCTCCAGCGCTTTCGACGAGGCGCCCACCCATCAGCGGGCCGAGTGCGAATCCGCCGCCGATGGCGAGGTTCGCCAGGTTGACCAGCTGACCGGACCGATCCAGCCCGGAGAGGGTGGACATGAGATACGGAAGGATGAACGTCCAGGTGAACTTGAAGAGCAACGCGGCCGCGGTGAATCGGAGGACTCCGGGCGTTCCCGCCAGCAGAGCGACCGACAGGGTCATCGCGAGGTAACCGACGAGGAGATTGATCCGGGTGTTCGGCCGTGCACCCAGAACGGTCGCCCCGACCGAGCCTGCGATGCCGAACACGGTGGCGATCGACAGGATCGAGCTCGAGGTGTCGTTGTCGATCATCGATGCGCCCGCGATGCTCCCGAGGAACGTCCAGATGCCGCTGAGGCTGACGTAGAAGGCGAGCAGCGCGATCAGGCCCAGGGTCGCGCGGAGGGCGTAGTTCGCTGTGGGGACCGCGTCTTCGTCCGCGGGGCGGCCCGCGAAGATGTTGCGTTGCGGCAGGAACCGGACGAGCGGGAGGACGACTATCATGAGAATGGCGAGAACCCAGTACACGATGCCGATCCCGAAGGTGTCGAAGAACTTCGGGAGTACGGCCAGCCCGATCGCACCGAAGCAGAGTTGCCCCATCAGCCACAGGCCGTAGACACGGTTGCGGTCCCTGGTCTGGGCTGCGAGCGCCATGCACAGGACCATCAGCGATCCGCCCGCGAGGGACGTGAGGAATCGGACCGCGACCAGAGTCCCGTATTCGCCGATGTAGGCCGAACAGATATTACCGACGATGAAGATCGTCCCGAAGATCGTCGACATCGTGCGCAGGTTGTACTTCTTGATCCACCACAGTGCAGGAATCGACGCGATACTCATCGCACCGAGCTCGGCAGCGAACAGATCACCCGTCTGCGAGGGACTCAGTGCGAGCTGCAGTTGCAGTTGGCTTGCCGCGGCAGGTGCCATGAGAAGGAGCATGGCGACGACCGCCGAGAACAGGACGATGACGGCTACGCGTCCTGTGGAGTTGGGGTCGGTGCTGTCGAATGGGACGCGTCGGCCGTCGAGAGCTGTCACTGGGGTTGTCCGATGTCCGGCAATGACGTTGCATCATCGGGCCGGTAACTCGGCATGACGATGACCGGCTTGCCCGCACGGTGCCGGGAATCGAAGGCACCGACAGCGTCAGCGAGAGGCCGCACGCTGACCGCTGGCGGACGCAGGCGACCGTCACGGATCCGGCGCTCGATGCGGACCAGGCACTCACGATCCGGTTCGACGACGAAGAATATCGCCCGCCCCTGCTCGGGAATCACCCGAAGGGGCTCCGCGATGGTAACGAGGACACCACCGGAGCGCACCAGTTTTGCTGAACGGTCCAGTGTTTCGCCGCCGAGGACATCGAGTACCACGTCGACCTCGTCGAGGTCTTCGAGCCGGTGACGATCCAGATCGACGAAGGCGTGCGCGCCGAGACCGAGAACGGTGTCACCGTGCCGGGCACGACCGGTGCCGATGACCCGGGCGCCCGCCTCGAGCGCCAGTTGCACGGCCATCGAACCGACCGCGCCGGCCGCACCGTGGATCAGTACGGTCTGCCCTGCGGCGAGTCGCGCGTGATCGAACAGCGCCTGCCACGCGGTGAGCCCGGAGATCGGCAGGGCGGCAGCCACGGCGTGGTCGACGCCGCCCGACAGCGGCGCCAGGTTTCGGGCCTCGACCGCGACGTACTCGGCGAGTGTACCGTTGCGAGTCCAGTCGGTGACCCCGAACACGCGCTGGCCGATTGTCAAACCGGTTGTTCCATAACCTAATTCAGCGACGATTCCGGAGACTTCGTGACCGGGAATGGATGGTGCCCGGTCGCGTCCCGCACGGTCGGACCAGGTGCCGGGCCAGTCGAGCTCACCGGGCGTGAAGCTCGCGGCGTGCACGCGGACGATGACGTCGTTCTCGGCCGCATGAGGGTACGGAACGTCCGCCACCGACAGTCCATTGACACCGGAATCGTGGTCGGACGCGAGGACCGCTTGCATGAAAAACCTCACTTCGTTTCGTTTCGTTTCGATTGCGCGACGTGGAGTCGCGGCGCTCAGCTCTGGTGCCGACGCGCGCCGGTATGGCGCAGATGGTCGGTGACCTCGACGTTTCCGGCATTCAGCATGATCTGAGGCTAGTACCGTGGCGAGCCTTCGCATGGGCCACTTCCCCACCGAATCCGGGGGCCACTCACCGAAGTTGCCGGGCCAATGCCTCCACGGCTGCAGGCCATGCGCTCTGCGCCGGCGCGGCGAAGCCGACGACCAGACCGTCACGGTCGACGTCGACGTCGACGTCGGGATGGCGGTAGAGGGCGAGGCCCTCGACAGCAAGATTCCGCCACCCCGGTTCTCGAGCGGCGGCACTCTCGCTGCCGCCGGCCAGGTGCAGCAGGACGTGCAGGCCTGCAGGCAGGCCGGTCACGCGAGTGGCAGGGGACGACCGGCCGACCGCGTCGACGAGTTGCTCCCGCCGGCGGCGGTACTGCGCGCGCATCGCGCGAATGTGCCTGTCGTAAGCGCCGGTTCGGATGAACTCGGCCATCGCCAGCTGGTCGACGAAGCCGCACGTGGTCTCGGTCTCGCCCTTCTCGCGGGCCACCGTCTCGACGAGCCGGTCCGGAAGGACCAGCCAGCCGAGCCGCAGACCCGGGGCAAGGGACTTGCTCGCGGTGCCCACGTACACCACCCGCTCGGGGTCGACACCCTGAAGCGCGCCGACAGGGCTGCGGTCGTAGCGGAATTCTCCGTCGTAGTCGTCCTCGATGATCACGCCGCCGGTTCTGCGTGCCCAGTCGACGACAGCCGCGCGCCGGTCGGGGCGCAGCGGTACGCCGATGGGGAACTGGTGTGACGGCGTGAGCAGCACACCGCCCACCTCGTGCAGCTCGTCGAGCGCGGCGACGTCGGCGCCACCGGCGTCGACGTCCAGCGGTGGACAGCGCAACCCGGCTGTGCGCAGCGCGTCGCGGTGCGCCGGCAACCCATAGGACTCGACCGCCAGGGAGACCACCCCCGCACCGGCCAGCGCGCGGGCCAACAGGGTGAGCCCCTCGGCGGCACCGCAGCAGACCACGATGTTGTCGGGCCTGCACACGACCCCGCGAGCACGCGCGAGGTACTCGGCAAGCGCCAGGCGCAGTTCGGGACGGCCGTGCGGGTCCGCATAACCGAACGCCTCGAACGGGACCGTGCGGAGCGCCTGGTCGACGGCGCGACTCCACTGCCCGCGCGGGAACGAGGACAGGTCGGGCCTGCCCGGTCGAAGGTCGTGGTCGGGGCGGCGCGCCGGCGGCCTCCGCACGCGAAACCCGTCGGCCGGAAGGGCTCGAGCGGCGCGGCGGGACACGGTGGTACCCGAGCCGTGTTGCGAGGTCAGCCAACCTTCCTCGACGAGTTCCGAGTACGCCCGCGCTACCGTGTTCCGCGCGATGCCCAGGTCCGCGGCGAACGCGCGGCTCGACGGCAGTCGAGTGCCCGGCGGCAACCGGCCCGAACGGATGGCGTCACGTAGAGCGTCCATCACGCTGTCGCGGACTCGGCCGGTAGGCCGCTCGAGGTGCAGATCCAACCCGGCCGTCGAGGCCGGTGGTGGCTCGGTGTCCGTGGTGTCGGCGGACACCCCTTCGTCGGCGCTCAGCACATCCTCCAGTCGACGGGAAGACCTGACCAGGAGCTTACGCCGGTGCGGGCATCTCCCCGCAGATGCCGAGTCAATGCAGAAGAGAAGACGGTGACACTCCGTAGCGCTGCCGAAAGGCGGCGGCGAACCGGCCGAAATGAGTGAACCCCCATTTCAGCGCAACGTCGGTCACCGAACGAGCCGAGCCCGAGGCGAGTTCGGCCCGGACGCCGGCGAGACGGATCTCGGTCAGGCATTCGCGGGGAGTCTTGCCGAGGTAGAGGCGGAAGCCCCCTGCAGGCGCCGCAGCGGCGGGCCTGCGCAAATCGATCTGATCCGGGATCACCGCGTCGGCCCGGCCAGTCACGCGCCACAACTCGCGTTGGGCGAAATCCCGATCGATCTTGACGCCGACGATCGTGCAGGCGCGAGGCCACCGCGTGATGTCGGCCGGGGTGTCAGCGGGGTTGACCGTGGCGAAGCCTCGGGTGGACACGACGAGCCGCCCCCTGATCCGGGTCTCGCGCTCGCCATGAAGCGGGATGTTGATGCCGACGGCGCCGGGATGCTCGCTGTGAACGGCAACATCAGCGCCCCAATTGATTCGGACGATGTGCAGGGGCCGAGATGCAACGCGGAAACCCTGGGAGCTGCAGTGGGACTGGACGCGGTCAGCGGCATGAGCTCGTGCGGAAAGTTGGCGTCGAATACTGCATGGGGCACCGCGTCCCAATCGGGGTGCCGCATGCCACCCCCGGGATACTCGCCGCTCGACAGGGTGCCGGAAAAGCTCTCGCGCAATGTAATCGACCTCGCGGTTAACGGATCGCCACGCGACGAGTCCGTGCCTATCTTGTATCACACTCACTGCGGAATCAGAAGGAATCGGGGACGTGGAAGCATGACGCGGACCCGGCCCGGCGGGGTACCGATAACACGGTCTTCGAACAAAGTTTCGGTATTCCGACGTCGCACCGCCGGGGTTGCGATACCCTGACTGCGTCTGTCGCAAAGTGGAGGTGTCGTGTCGAAAGCGAGAACTCGCAGCGGCAACGTCCCGTCCACCGCAACCAGCTTCGTCGGCCGGCGTCAGCAGCGTAAGGAGATCCGCGACCGTCTGGCGAGCGGACGACTGGTGAGCTTGATCGGGCCCGGCGGAGTGGGCAAGACCCGATTGGCATTGCACGTCGCCGACGAGATGAACCACCTTTTCGAGAACGGCGTATATTTCGTCGAATTGGCGTCCGTCTCGGACGGAGGCGACGTACCGGCCGCTGTTGTTCACGCGCTGGGAATTGCGGATCAGTCGAATCGTGACGCCACCGCGAAGCTGATCGAATATCTTCGTGATCGCGAGATCCTGCTCATTCTCGACAATTGTGAACACGTACTCCCCGGGTCCGTGGCATTGATCAGCGACATTCTGCGATATGCCCCCTCGATTCGAATTCTGGCCACTACCCGCACGTCGCTGACGGTGACCGAAGAATTCCTTTATCCAGTACCTCCACTCACCGTCCCCGATGACGCGGCGCCGGTCACCGTCGAATCCCTGTCGCAGTTCGAGTCGATCCGACTACTCCAGGAGCGTGCAGAGGCCGCCTCCCCCGGTTTCGTCCTCGACGAGCACAATGCTGCCGCAGCGGCGCGTTTGTGCATTCAACTGGAGGGAATTCCGCTCGCAATCGAACTCGCGGTCGCCCGCATGCGCATTCTGTCGCTCGACCAGATTCTGGAACGACTGACGGACCGATTCGGGCTGCTCACCAGCGGAAGTCGATCGGCCGCACCGCGCCAGCAGACCCTCCGATCGCTCGTCGATTGGAGTTTTGCACTCTGCACGGAACCCGAACGTCATCTGTGGGCACGCCTGTCCGTTTTCGCCGGCAGTTTCGACCTGACATCGGCGGAAGGCGTGTGCGGCGACGCATACGCCCACGGCGGCCACCCGGCGACGACCACGCTCGACCTCTTGAGTTCCCTGGTGAACCAGTCCATCGTCGGGGTCGAGGACCAAGAATCGTCGATGCGCTTCCGGATGCTGGAAACCATCCGGGCCTACGGTGCAGAGATACTCGCGCTGACGGGAGACTCCGACAGATTCCGCAGCCGTCACCGTCAGTATTTTCTCGACGTGGTCCAAGAACTGGAACGTTCCTGGTGCGGGCCCGACCAAGCGGCCTCGGCCAAGTGGATGCGCGTCGAGCGGGAAAATCTTCGAGCCGCGTTGGACACTGCCGCCGCGGGCGACAACTATCAACTGGAATTGATCGCCGGACTGCGATACCGCTGGTACGCAGACGGATACATAGCCGAGGGTCGCCGGTGGTCGGACGAATCGCTCGACGCACCCGACGGCGATCGGACGCCCACGCCGGCCCGGGCGAAAGCGCTGTGGGTCGCTGCCAGGGTGTGCCTTCTCCAAGGCGACCACGAGGTGGCAGCACGGCGCCTCGACGAGTGTGAAGCAGTGGCGGCACAGCTTCACCTCGCTGACGCGGCGGCCCACTGCGTCGGTCTGCGGGGACTCGCCGCACAGCTTCGCGGCGACCTTGCCGAGGCCGAGAGTCGATTCGAGGTCGCGCTGCGCGAGTTGGCCGACGTCGGTGAGACCGCCGAATGGCTGATGGCGTCCTTCGAGTACGCCGTCGTGCTCTCCCTCGGCGGCCGGAGCGCGGAAGCACTGGCCGTCAGCACGTCGGCCTTGTCTGTGTGCCGGCATCGCGGTGAACGATGGGCGCGTTCCTACCTGAAGTGGAGCCAAGGGCTCGACCACTGGCTGCAAGGCGACTTCACCGCAGCGCATGCAACCGCGATCGATGCGCTGCGTGATCACCGGGTCTTCGATCCGTCCCTGGGCACCGCCTTGATGACCGAACTTCTCGCCTGGATAGCGGGATCAACCGGTCAGTTCGAGCGCGCGGCACAGTTGATCGGGGCGTCCCGGAGCCTGTGGCGACGCACGGGTACGGAATTGGTGGCGTTCGGGCCGAAACTCACCGGCTATCACTCCGCCTGTCGCGGTCAGCTCGAGCAGGCGATGGCGCCCCGGGCGCTGTCGACAGCGTTGCAGGCGGGAGCAAAGCGATCCCCGACCGGCATCATCGCCTACGCACTGGCGGAACAGGTCGCCGATTCGATTCCCGAGGGCGAACCACCCGTGCTCACCAGCCGGCAACAAGAGATCGCGGCCTTGATATCGAAAGGGCTGACCAGCCCGCAGATCGCGGCGGCTCTGGTGATCTCCGCACGCACCGTGGAGAGCCACATCGAGAACATCATGACGCGCCTCGGGTTCGCCTCGCGCAGCCAGATCGCCTCCTGGTACATCGGACAGTCCCGCTGACCGGACCACGCACCCGCAGCACGGGACGCGCCGACTTCGACGCCTGACGGCGTCCGTCCGTGAGAACTCGCGGTTCAGAGCCGTTTCTTCGTGTGCGCCGCCGGCCACGCCCGGTACGGAACCCCGCAACTTCCGTACCACCTTCCGTGATTTACCCCATGTGCGCGATCGCACAGTGCGGCAGATTACAACGGGCCGGACGTTGTGACCTCCCCTATGGAAGTCGCCCGACGGCGAGGCCGAAAACGACGGGCCGGTCGGCCACGAGTACACCACGTCGCCGACGTGGCCTCGTGCACCACAGTCCACGCCGGGGCATCCGGCCGAAATTCGAAGGAGTCCCCATGGCATCGCAGTTCGAGGCCCGACACTCCGGCCCACAGCCTCGGCGAGCGGACACCGCGAATCAGGCACACGAAGACCTCGCGATGGAAATCAAGGCCAAGACGCCGATCACCGACACCGTCACGCAGCTGACCCTGGTCCGCGCCGACGGTCGAGACCTCCCCGGGTGGACGCCGGGTTCACACATCGACGTCGTACTCGGACCGGACATGATCCGGCAGTACTCCCTCTGCGGTGAACCTGGCGACCGTCGTTCGTGGCAGGTGAGCGTCCTGTACCAACCCGACGGCCGAGGCGGCTCCACACGCCTTCATCACGAAGTGCACGAAGGCGAAAGCGTCACCGTCCGTGGGCCACGAAACAACTTTCACCTCGTCGACGCACCCCGCTACCTGTTCATTGCCGGAGGAATCGGAATCACCCCGTTCCTCCCGATGATCACGTCGGTCGAGCGGGCAGGAGCCGAATGGTCCTTGATATACGGAGGCCGCAGCCGACGCAACATGCCATTCGCAGGCGGCTTGAAACAGGCCCACCGCGACCGCGTGACCTTGGTTCCGGCCGACATCGACGGGCGCATCGACCTCCCTCGCATCCTTGCGGGTGCCACTCCCGATACCGCGGTATACGTGTGCGGCCCCGAGAGCCTGCTGTGTGCTGCGGAGGAGATAGCCGCCGAGCTCGACAATATCGATGAAATTCATCTGGAGCGATTTACTCCCAAAACTCCGACTGACGCACCGGTCCTCGATGAATTCGAAGTCGAATTCGTGCGAAGCGGCATCACCGTCTCGGTCGGATCGGATCAATCGATTCTCGACGCAGCACGAGCCGTCGGCATACCCGCACCATTCTCCTGTTCCGAAGGCACGTGCGGAACCTGCGAAACAAATATCGTGTCCGGCCTGGCCGACCACCGCGATTCAGTGCTCAGCCCCACAGAGCAGGAAGAAAACAGCACATTGATGATCTGCATCAGTAGAGCCGCCTGCCCGAAGATCACACTCGACCTCTGACAGCCCACCGAAGAGAGGAAAACAATGACTGGGTGCCCGGTCGCTCATACCGCCGCAGGATTCTCGTTCTTCGACCACGAATATCAGGAAAATCCGGGGGCCTCGCTGGCGTGGGCCCGCGAGAGTCAACCGGTGTTCTACAACGACGACTCGGACTACTGGGTCGTCACGCGGCACGAAGACGTGAAATCAGTTTTCAGCCAATTCAATCAGTTCTCTGCGGCCATCACGCTGACGCCGGTCACACCCCCCTCCGAGGAGGCCGGCGAGCAGCTCGGCAAGTACAACTTCGCACCCTGCCCCGTCCTCGCGGATTCCGACCCGCCCATGCACCGGCAGTACCGCCGGCTGAACGCTCCCGCATTCATGCCGGACCGTATCGACCCCCTCGCTCCCTACATTCGGGAGACGACGAACACCTACATCGACCGCTTCGTCGATCAGGGTCATGCCGATCTCGTCGCCGATATGCTCTGGGACATCCCCTGTTTGGTCGCTCTGCAGTTCTTGGGGATTCCCGAGGAGGACGTAGACACCGTACGCAAGCTCGCCACGTCCATGACCGAATTCGTGTGGGGGCGGCCCAGCCCCGAGGAGCAGATCCGAGCCGCCGACGGCCTGGGCCAGTTCTGGGAGATGGGTGAGCGCGTCATCGGGAAACTCAAGGAACTCGACAATCCACCAGGGTGGTTGGGTCATGCGATCAAGATGCAGCGTGAGAACCCTGACGTCATCTCCGATACCTGGCTGCAGACGAACGTCATGGGCGGCGCGATGGCTGCCCACGAAACTACGACGAATGCCACCGCGAACGCGGTCGTCACTCTGCTGAGGAACCGCGACCAGTGGGATCGCCTGTGCGCGGACCCCTCCCTGATCCCCGCGGCGGTCGAGGAGTGCCTGCGACTCAATCCCTCGGTGGCCGCGTGGCGCCGAGTCGCGAAGCAAGACGTGCAGGTCGGCGACGTGACCATTCCCGCGGGCGGAAAGATCCTCATGGTGATCGCGTCGGCGAACCAGGACGGCTCCGTGTTCGACGATCCCGAACGATTCGACATCGACCGAGACGCCAAGGCGCACATCGCATTCGGCGCGGGAACACACATGTGCCTGGGTAACCATCTCGCCCGGCTGGAGATGATCATCTATCTGGAGGAACTGACGCGACGCCTGCCCCACATGACTCTCGACCAGCAGGAGTTCCACTACGTCCCGAACACCTCGTTCCGAGGCCCGGAGTCGCTGCACGTCAGTTGGGATGTCGAAAAGAATCCGATCCTCACCTGATCGGCGCCCGCGCGCCGAGCACTCTCGAGTACTACCGAACGCTACGAACGGAGCAAGCACGCATGACCAACAACTCCATCGACTTCTCCGACACCAGGACCTGGCCGCCCCTGGACCGACTGGTGCCGGGATTCGACGGCAACAAGGCCGTCAGGTCGAGCAGTGTGGCCGGCCGCGACATCGTGTTCACGAACTCCCAGGGCAGCCGGGTGTCACACCGTTTCGGCACGACGACCGTCGAGTGGAGCTACGAGCCCGGGCCCGGCGACCCACACCCGGTGATGTCCGGAAAGGACGACTACGAGGCCTTCGACGTCGCAGAGGGACTGGTGTACACGCAATTCCATCATCGCGACAACGTGCCGAATACAGCAGTCAGCCTCGTTCTCGACTTCGAACACGGACGCAGCCTCGCCATCGTGAGCACGATCGGAGATCCGGCCGAGGGCCGGACCCGGGTGCAACACAACTTCCTGCAGGGCCGCATCGAAGGACTGGCGACGCGCGGGCCGGAACCGGCACCCACGACCGCACTCCTGGGCCGAAGAGTGCAGTGGACCTACAGCGACGAACACAGCTACGAGCACGTCTACCTCGGACCGCATTCGTACACGTGGCACTGCTTGGCCGGGCCCGCTGCCGGACTTGCGGACACCGACGAGTGCACGACCTATGAACTACGTCCCGGAATCTACGTCTTTGCCTCGCGGGAAAAGGTTCTCCCCTTCGCGGCGGTCACCATTGCCGATCACCGCGACATCACGTCCCTGCGATCGTACGGAGCCCTCTTCGGCCTCGACGAGACAGGTGAACTGCCAACGCACTTCACCTTCGGCGCAGTAGGCGAGCTAGTCAGTCACACGGTACGAAACACCACCTTCTGAGAGGACACACCCATGTTGGCTAAAGGAAACGTCCAGGTCACCGACCTGCTCTGCGCCACCCCACCCGCCATTCCCGAGGGTTCGCACGCGATGACCCAACTCGTCGAACTCCCGCC
Source organism: Rhodococcus sp. 4CII (assembly GCF_014256275.1). Classification (NCBI taxonomy): domain Bacteria; kingdom Bacillati; phylum Actinomycetota; class Actinomycetes; order Mycobacteriales; family Nocardiaceae; genus Rhodococcus; species Rhodococcus sp. 4CII. Next base: position 5,838,881 of record NZ_JACCFE010000002.1, on the reverse strand, counting down.
GGCCGACCCCGGACTCGCCCCGCATCGCCACTCCGGACCGGTGTTCGGTTACGTACTGGAGGGCAGCATCTTCTTCGAACTGGAGGGCGAAGAACCCCGGGTAATTGCTGCGGGCGAAGCATTCTGGGAACCCGGCGGCGACGTCGTGCACTACCAGGTCTCCAATCCCGATCCGCAGGCCTGGAGCCGGTTCGTCGCGGTGTGCATCTGCGCTCCCGACGTGGACATGATCACCATGCTCGAACCGGAAGAGATCATCGCCCGCGACCATCTGCGCCACCCCAGCGCGCGTCAGCACCAGGGCTGACCACCACCGCGGCTCCACGTCGCGCAATCGAAACGAAACGAGAATCCATGTCAATACTGTCGCGACGGTCGGTGGCCGACATCATTGCCCGCAGGTTCGCCGCCAAGATCAACGCTGCGATCCACCCTGCCGTCGAACCTCGGTTCCCTGAAATCACCATCCGCACAACCGACATCAGCATCGAAACGCGTCACGGTCCGGTCGCTGCGACCATCTATCCCCCGCAGTCTCCGACAGGCACCCCCGGAGTGTACGTGAATGCTCACGGCGGTGGCTTCGTCGTGGGACACCGAGAACAGGACGACGCCTGGTGCCGCTTCCTTGCCGCCCATGCCAATGTCTTCGTGCTCAACACGGATTACGCGTTGGCCCCGGGCAAACGGTTTCCCACGCCCGCCGAGCAGTTCTACGATGTAGTTCAGTGGGCATCAGGACCGGAGCGTGAGTGGGACGGCACGCGGTTGTGCGTCGGTGGCCAGAGCGCGGGAGGCAATCTGTCAGCAGCCGTGTCACGGATGTCGCTGGAGAACGACGGTCCCGCCATCGCGTTGCAGATTCTGCATTACCCGCCGCTCGATATTATGACGCCCCCCTCCCACAAGCCGTCGCCGCTGGGCTCGAAAGCCGTTCTGCAGCCCTGGTTGTGTGAGGTGTTCGACACCGCCTACACCCCCGATCGCGCGCAGCGTAGTCACCGGTTCGTCTCGCCGGCATGGGGAGACAACGCCAACGGCATAGCAGGTATCGCACCGGCATTGGTCATCGCCGCGGAGTTCGACCGCCTGCGCACTGAAGCCAGGCGATACGCGGACAAACTCGAGGCGGTCGGCGCGCTCGCCGAATACGTCGAGGTGCGCGGTGTCGATCACGGTTACGACATCATGACCGACGAGACCGAGATAACACGGCGGATGTACGAGGTGATAGTCGCGCACGTCAACCGGGCGGTCGACTCAAACATTCAGTCCCACAACCAATCGACAACCCAACCGAAAGGAACATTATGAGCAGCGTGAATATCGGCAAGCAGCACCCGGCCGTCTACAAGAGCCTGGTGACGCTGGATGCGGAAGTGAAATCGACCCTGAATGCGGCGGGCGTGGATCCGCTCCTGGTGGAGTTGGTGAAGATCCGCGTCTCCCAGCTGAACGGCTGCGCCTTCTGCCTTCGCATGCACACCCGCGACTCTCTCGCCAAGGGAGAGAAGGCGGATCGACTCGCGGTCGTCGCGGCGTGGTGGGAGGCGCAGTATTTCAGCGACCAGGAGCGCGCGGCGCTCGCTCTCGCCGAACAGGTCACCGGCCTCGCCGTTCCGGAACGGCGCACCTGGGATGACGGCTCCCTCACGGACGAGCAGGTGTCCGCGATCAGCTGGCTTGCGATCGTGATGAACGCCTGGAACCGGGTTGCCATCACCAGCCACTACCCCGTGGCACCGTAGTGTTCTCGGCCCTCGGCGCTGTCGTCGAGGGCCGGCCTCTGAAGAAGATCCGAGAGTGACGATGTTCGATATCCCAGTCGCGTACGCGACGATGTTCGCCGGAGCGGTCGGGGCACTCGTCCCGATGTGGCGGGCACATGGAACGCACTGCCGAGTCCGGATCGCGCACGGTGCGATGGCGGTGTCCATGGTCGCGATGATGATCCCCCGCGTGCCGGCAGGAATTCACCTGCTCGAGGGTGCCGTTCTCATCACGCTCGCCGTGTTCGTCACCGGTGAGACCATGCACCGCCGGACCGCGGTTCCCTGCGCGGTCGATCTCACGGCGATGGGGATGTTGCTGCTCCTGGCCCCGATGTCCGCTCCCGCCCCGGCGGCGTCGGCGCCGGCACCCTCCGGCCACCATCACGGCGGCGCAGGAATCTCGACCGGCTGGCTTCCCCTCACCGTGCTGGTGTGCTGGGCACTGTTGACCCTGCACCTCTTCCGCTCCACCCCGCGCCCCGAACGCGTCGGCGTCAAGACCGCGGCAACGGGTTCCGCACTGATGATCCTGGGCATGGCTCCGATGGCCCTCTGAGGGTCCCGAGGAGAGTCCTCCGCCACTTCGCCAAGTCGTTCAGAGAAAAGAGCTTCCATGACTGTCGTGTCCGAACCCACCACACCGCAGAAGGTCGAGTTGACCGACGAAGAGATCTTCGCCGGCCACATCGGCGGGAAGCTGTCCGTCGAGTTGACCACCCCGCTGGACAATCAACGCGATCTGTCGATCGCCTACACCCCCGGTGTCGCGCAGGTTTCCCGCGCCATCGCGGCCGACGAGACCCTCGCCGACCGGTACACCTGGACCAACCGCCTCGTGGTCGTCGTCTCCGACGGCTCCGCGGTCCTCGGTCTCGGCGACATCGGCCCCCGCGCCTCGCTTCCGGTGATGGAGGGCAAGTCCGCGCTGTTCAAGAACTTCGCCGGCCTGAACTCGATCCCCCTGGTCCTGGACACGAAGGACCCCGACGAGATCGTCGAGACCCTGATCCGGCTGCGCCCGAGCTTCGGGGCGGTCAATTTGGAGGACATCTCCGCCCCGCGCTGCTTCGAGATCGAACAACGGGTCATCGAGGCGCTGGACTGCCCGGTCATGCACGACGACCAGCACGGCACCGCCATCGTCGTCCTCGCCGCGCTCAAGGGTGCGGTCAAGGTCCAGGACCGGGACCTGTCCTCGCTGCGGGTGGTGATCTCCGGGGCCGGTGCCGCCGGCGTGGCGTGTGCGAACATCCTGCTCGCCGCCGGCATCGCCGACGTGACGGTCCTCGATTCGAAGGGCATCGTCTCCGCCGACCGCCAGGATCTGAACGCGGTGAAGGTGGATTTGGCGGCCCGCACCAACCCGGCCGCACGCCGCGGCGGCATCGTCGAGGCCCTGGACGGTGCGGACGTGTTCCTCGGGGTGTCCGCGGGCACGGTGCCGGAGGAACTGATCGCGACCATGGCGGAGAACTCCATCGTGTTCGCGCTGTCGAACCCGGACCCGGAGATCCACCCCGACGTCGCCCGCAAGCACGCGGCGATCGTCGCCACCGGGCGCAGCGATTTCCCGAACCAGATCAACAACGTGCTCGCCTTCCCCGGTGTGTTCCGCGGCGCCCTGGACGCCGGTGCCCGCCGGATCACCGAGGGCATGAAACTTGCCGCCGCCGAGGCCATCCTCTCGGTCGTCGGTGACGAGCTGGCTGTGGACAAGATCGTTCCCAGCCCGCTCGATCCTCGCGTGGCCCCCGCTGTCGCGGAGGCAGTCGCCGCCGCAGCGCGGGCGGACCTTGTCACCGCATGGCACTGACGACTGTCCCGGTATTTCATGATCGACTGACAGCGGATCCGTGCCGCTGGCGTGAATCAGCCGACTGCACTGCGGTGGGCGACTATTTCTTCTTCGCTCCGGAGAGCGAAACAGACCACGCCCGCCATCTCCGAGAGAACATCGCCCGCGGCATCTGCGAAGGCTGCACCGCCCGCAACCACTGCCGCCGGTACTCGCTCGAGACGGCGCAGCCGTACGGCATCTGGGGAGGACTGACCGAATGGGAACGCAAAGAGATTCTCGAGCGATCCACCGCATCGTGACGACGGCAACGGGTCCAGGTGTAGCGTATCGCGCTGTCTCCTGGTCACACTCCTGCCGCCGAGACGAGCTCTCGAATCTCGAGAGCCATGTCCAGCATCTGGGGTGTGTTCCGCCACCAGTCCTGCAGGTGCAGGTCGAGGATCAACTCATCTGCACCCGCACTTGCTACGGAAGCGATGTCGTCGAGAATCTGTGCAAGCGTGCCCGAAAAGCCGATCCGATCGTCGCCGGACGGAGTCTCGGAGAACGCGACGTTCCCCACCACGATCATTTCCATCTCGGACGGGTCGCGCCCGGCGGCGGACGCCGACTGGCGGATCACGTCCCACGCCGTGCGAAGCTTCCCGGCACCAGCATCGCCGGGGGTCGGGAAGAGAGGCATCCAACCGTTGGAACGTCGGGAAATCCGTTCCAGCACCCGCGCATTGGGACCTCCAGCGGAGCTGAAATCGACGTCGCCGGCCAAGATGACGGGGATCGGCGAAGCCGGCTTCGGCAGGACGTAGGCGTTGTCGATGAGCGTGTGTGGCCCGCGGTAGGTCACCGGATCCGGACCCCAGGCTGCCTCGAAGACGTCGAGGGTCTCGTCGAGCAGTCGGCCGCGGTCGGACTTTGCCATGCCGACCGCCTCGAACTCGTCCACCGCCCAGCCCGTTCCCAACCCCGCGACCACACGCCCGCCACTGATCTGGTCGAGGGTCGCGAATCTCTTCGCGAGTTGGAGAGGCTGATGAAGGCCGGCGACTATCACGCTGGTGCCCAGTCGGACTCGCTCGGTGACCACCGCTGCGGCCGCGAGGACGGTCAGTGGGTCGGCCGCTTGCCGATACGCGGGCGGCCACGGCGCGCCCGGAGTGAAGGAATCACGGGGCGCCACAGGAAACAACAATCTCTCCCAGGCCCAGACGCTGTCGAACCCGGCACGTTCGGCGGCGCCGGCTACCTCCGTGACGTCGTGACGCAAATCAGTACCCATTCGCTGGGGCAGTCGAAGTCCAAGTCTCATGAGTCAAGGGTGAACTATTTCGTCCCGGTACAAGGAGTGTAAATATCCTGGTATTCACGCCACCTGGATCGTCCGCCCAGGACGTGTCCGATGAATGATGTGGATGCACGTCGTGAAGCCCGCGCTCGTCGCGGCGAGTTCGGCGCTTTCCTGAAGAGCCGACGCGCCCGCATCACGCCGGAGCAGGTAGGCCTGCCCACCGGGGGGCGCCGCCGGACTCCGGGACTGCGACGTGAGGAGATTGCCCAACTGGCCGGCGTCGGAGTGACTTGGTATACGTGGCTCGAACAGGGTCGCGACATCAAGGCATCCGAGCAAGTGCTCGCGGCGATCTCGCGGACGCTGCGGCTGGATCTGCACGAGCACGCACACCTGTTGACACTGGCGGGTGTGACAGAACCGTTGAGCAAGACGGAGTGCAATGCCGTTACGCCTTCGATGAAGGCCATGATGGCCAAGCTCGACCCGTTTCCGGTGATAGTAAGCAATGCGCGCTACGACGTCCTCGCCCATAACCGGGGCTACTGCTGGCTGATGGGCGGCCTGGACGCTGTTCCGTCTGGGGAGCGCAATCTTCTTGTCCAAAGTCTGTTCAACCCGGACTGGCGAGCGCGCATCGTCGGCTGGGAGGAGCACGTTTCCCGTATGGTGGCGGGCTTCCGGGCCGGGTGGGCGGAGCACCTCGGTGAGCCGGCGTGGATCTCCTTGGTGAAGCGACTGAGTGCCGAGTCGCCCCTGTTCGAGCAGCTGTGGAATCGATGCGACGTTACCCGCGATCCCGTCACTACTCGCCGCTTCGAGCACCCCACCGCGGGGCCGCTGAAGTTCCACGTGACCCACCTGAACGCCGGACTTCATTCGGAGATCACGACGTCCACTTTCACCCCAGCCGACGAGGTCACGGCATCGAAGCTGCCCACCGCGGCCTGCAGACCATTGCGGAACTCTGCGTGAAGGTCACCGACGCCGAGGCAAGCGCGTCGGGTTGTGGCTGCGGCGATGATTTTGCGGCCTGGCCGGTGTCAGTATTCGTATGAGGACACTCGCGATTACCCAGAACATCACCGTCGACGGCTCGATCGAGATGCTCGGCGACTGGTTCGCCCCAGCGGACCAGGATCCACAGTTGCTGGAGGCGACCAACCGGCAGTCCGAACGCGCGGACGCCATGCTGCTGGGTCGGCAGACGTTCGAGGACTTCCGCAGCTACTGGCCCCGGCAGACCGACGACCGGACCGGGATCACCGACGAGCTCAACCAGATTGAGAAGTACGTCGTTTCCTCGACCATGACCGACCCCGAGTGGCGGAACTCGACCGTGCTCACGGGCGACTGGATCACCCAGGTGCGGGCCCTGAAGGGGCAGGAGGGCCGCGACATCGTGGTCACCGGGAGTATTGTTTCCCGATTCCAGTTCAGGCATCGGCGTTCCGGTAACGACATTGACTAAGTTCGGGTCGGACCAGGGCCGAATCGTCAAATGGGGAGTGCGTGAATCTGTCATGTGCCCTCGCCAGATGCCATCCCGGTACGTACGGTGACCCGGTGACCGAATCCGCTCGCCGACTCGACGTCGTCTTCGCCCCCGGCACCGTGGCGCACCACGGAACCGCGGAGGAACTGGTGGGCCGGGCGCTGGATGCGCGCGGTCTCGCCGGCGAGGTGATGTTCGCTGCGGACACCGTGGATCTGCAGCGGGCCGTACGGATGGCGGCGGGCCGGGGCGAGTTCGTCGTCGTACCCGGCGCGGGAGCGCCGTTCACCGCACCGGCCTGCGGGGCGATCCGCGTCGATTTCGGGGAGTGCGAGCCGGACCGCTCGGACGGCATCCGGGCGCACATCCGCGGGCGGGGACTCGACGGGCTCCGATTCGCCGTCGACAGCTGGTACCACCACCGCGTCCACCCCGGGAAGATCGTGCGCTACGGCGACGACATCGATCAGCGCGCCGAGCTGCGGATCCCGGGCGGCACGGGGCCCTTTCCCGTCGCCGTGCTGGTTCACGGCGGATATTGGCGTCCCCGTTGGGAGTTCGACCTGATGGATGGCCTTGCCGTGGACCTGACGGCCCGCGGGTACGCGACGTGGAATGTCGAGTACCGGCGACCCGCGGAGAACCGCTGGGCCGCGATGACGTCCGACGTCGCGGCTGCCCTGCAGGCCGCCGGGTCCCTCCCGGGGGCGGATCCGGGGCGGGTCGTGATCCTCGGTCACTCGGCCGGTGGCCAGCTCGCGCTGCGTGCCGCCGCCGACTCGGTCGCCGACCGGGCGGCGGTGCGTCCGGCCTTGGCGGTCAGCCTCGCCGGGGTCCTGAATCTGCGGCTCGCCGACGATCGCCGGCTCGGCGAGGGAGCGGTCGCGAACGCTGTCGGCAGCCACTGGGCCGACGACCCGGCGACGTACGAGCGGTCGTCACCGCTCGCACGACTGCCGCTCGGCGTCCCGCAACTGGTGGTGTGCGGCGTGGACGACGAACCGGACCTGCTGGAAATGAGCAGGCAGTATCACGCCGCCGCCGCGGCGACGCCCGACGACGTCGCTGCGATCGAGGGGCCCAGCGACCACTTCGCCGTCATCGATCCGGACAGCGACCTCTGGCGAACCGTCGCCGAGGCGATCGATGCCCGGCTCAGACCTCCGACAGCGTCGACTCCGCCGACCACAGGCTGGACCCCACGCGACCCCGCACGAGATCCGCGCAGCGCTCGGCCATCGTCATTACCGTGATGTTGGGGTTGATGTGCGGCAGCTTCGGCATCGCGGACGCGTCGACGACGCGCAGTCCCCGCACACCCTTGACCCGCAATTCCGGGTCGAGCACCGCCATCGGGTCGTCGACGCTGCCCATCCGGGCCGTGCCCGCCGGGTGGTAGACCGTGTTGTGGGTCTTGTGGATGTAGTCGAGGATGTCGGCGTCGGTGACGGCGTCCGGTCCGGGCGCCAATTCGCGGGCGATCCACCCGCGGAGCGCCTTCTGCTCCGCGATGGTGCGGGCCAGCTTCACGCCGGCCAGCATCACCCGGTCGTCGTGGCCGTCGCTGTCGGTGAAGTACCGGGGGTCGACCTTGGCGCGGTCGCGGAAATCGCGGGACCGCAACCGGACCGTTCCCCGGGACCTCCCCTGGGTCACGTTGGGCGTGAGGCAGAATCCGTTGTCGGTGGTCGGGTAGCCCCACCGCAGCGTGTTCATGTCGAACGGGACGCTGCCGTAGTGCATCATCAGGTCGGGGTGATTCAGCCCCTCCTGCGTGGTCGCGAACAGGCCGATCTCCCACCACTGCGTGGACTCGGTGACCATCGGCCGGGACGCCTCCCAGAAGACGAGCCCCTCCACGTGATCGTCGAGGTTCGCGCCGACCCCGGGTGAGTCGACGCGGACCGGGATACCGAACTCGGCAAGATGGGCCGCGGGCCCGATTCCGGACAGCATCAGCAACTTCGGGGTGTCGATGGCGCCCGCCGTGACGATCACCTCGCGCCGGGCCGACACCGTGTCGTAGCCGGTGAGGTCGGGACGCTGGTACCGGACGCCGGTCGCCGTCTGCTGTTCGTCGAACAGGATCTCACTGACCCAGCAGCCGGTCCGTACCTCCAGGTTGGGCCGGGACCCCAGGATCGGGTGCAGATAGGCGTGCGACGACGACATCCGGGTGCCGTCCTCGGACGCGTTGATCTGGAACCAGCCGGCGCCGTTGAGTACCGTTCCGCCGCGGTTGAACGCGACCGTCGGCAGTCCCACCGCGGCGGCGGCGTCGAGAACCGCGTGGCCGCAGGGGTCGTTCGGCGGGACGTCCCGCAGCCGCACCGGCCCGCTGCGTCCGTGGCCGTCGCCGGGGGCGTCGTTGCTCTCCAGCCGGCTGACGTACGGGAGGATGTCGCGCGCGCCCCATCCCGACGCGCCCATCGCCTCCCAGTCGTCGAGTGCCTCGGCCGGCGGCCAGAACGCGATACACGAGTTGTGGGACGAACAGCCGCCGAGGACCTTGGCCCGGGCGTGTCGCATGAAGCTGTTGCCCTTCTCCTGCGGCTCGACGGGGTAGTCCCAGTCGTACCCGGAGTCGAGCAGGTGCATCCACTGCGACAGTTCGAGGATCGCCCGGTCCCCGACGTCGGACGGGCCCGCCTCGAGGAGGCACACCGTCACCGACGGGTCTTCGCTGAGCCGTGCCGCGAGAGCGCACCCCGCGCTGCCACCGCCCGCGATGACGTAGTCGAATTCTCCTGCAGCGCTCTTCGATTCGCGGTCGGTCATCGGGCGAGCTCCTTGTCGTTCGGTTCGGATTCCGGCGCGGGTGTCGCCACCGCCGCGCAGTGTGACGTCAACGTGCCGATGTGGTGGCGGCCGGTGGTGAAGTACCACAGCAGTCCGGACCCGAGGATGACGCCGATGTAGACGAAGGCGCCCCACGTGTTGTACCAGGGTTCGCCGTAGACGGCCTCGCGCGGCCAGGCCAGGTTGACGGCCATCCCGATTCCCCACACGAGCGCGATGATGTTGACGGGCAATCCCCACCTGCCCATCGTGAAGTAGCCGCCCTCCTTCAGGTCCCGTGGCGGCCACTCGCCCCGCAGCCGCTTCTTCAGCATCGGCCCGGTGACCATCAGGTAGGCCAGGTAGATCATGATGATCGCGATCGAGGTGAGCACGGTGAAGATGTGCGGCTGGCCGATGTTGACCACCAGAATGAGCGCGGCCACCACTCCGATCGTCACCGCGGGCACGACGGGGGTCCGGGTTCTCGGGTGGACGCGGGCGAGGCGCTCACCGAACGGGAGTGCGTTGTCGCGGGCCATCGCGAACGTCAGCCGGATGGCAGCGGTGTGCACCGCGAGCGAGCACACAGTCACCGCGATCACGATGCACACCAGGAAGATCGTGCCGAGCGGGCCCCACATCACCTGCTCCACGATGTACTGCAGGCTGCCGTCCGACGCCCCGATCTTCGGATCGTCGAGGTCGGGTGCCGCCATCACTGCGAACACGAGGATCGCGCCGCCGATCACGAACGAGGCGAGGATCGCCCGGAAGATCGCCTTGGGGGCGGTGCGACGCGGTTCCACCGTCTCCTCCCCCAGCGAACTCGCGGTGTCGAATCCATACATCACGTAGCCCGACGCGAGCGTCGCGACCAGGAACGCACCGAGGTATCCACCGCTTTCGCCGGCTCCGTACCCGTGGGTGGAGAAGAACACCTGCGGGCCGCGGGTCGCGTTGGCGGCGAGGATGATCGCGATCAGGACCGCGGCGATGATCTCGATGAACACACCGGCGCTGTTGATCATCGCCATGAGACGGACGCCGAGCGCGTTGACGACGGTCGTGAAGCCGATCATCACGGTCCCGAGAATGACGGCGTTGGTGGCGAAGTCGTGTTCCCCGCTGCCGTCACCGACGATCTGGAATCCGCTCCACAGCCGCGGCAGGTTGAGCTGCAGCGCCAGCACGACGGCCGACAGGGTGACGATCGACGCGGTGAGCATCAGCCAGCCCGCGGACCACCCCACCACTCTGCTGCCGAGTGTCTTGGCCCAGTTGTAGACCGATCCGGCGATCGGGTACTTGGCGGCCAGCTCCATGAAGCACAGCGCCACGGCCAACTGGCCGACGAACACCAGCGGCCACGACCACAGGTACGCGGGACCTGCGGTGCCGAATCCGAAGTAGAACAACTGGAAAGTGCCGGTCAGGATGGAGATGTAACTGACGCCGGCGGCGAAGCTCGCGAACTTGCCGATGCTGCGATCGAGGGACTCCTTGTATCCGAAATCCTCGAGTCCACTGTCGTGATCACCGGTCGTGTTGTCGGTACTGGTCATTCGATCACTTCCTGAGAAGTTGAGTAGGCCTGTCAGGGCGCGGTGAACCAACCCGCGAGAGGTGAGGTCGTGTTGTTCCAGATGTGTTTGACTTCCTGGTATTCCGAGAGCCCGGCGGGTCCGAGTTCGCGCCCGTTGCCGGACTTCTTGAATCCGCCCCATTCCGCCGCCGCCGTGTAGTAGCCGAAGTCGTTGAGCCACACGGTCCCGTGGCGCAGGCGGCGCACCACCCGCTCGCCGCGGGCGGCATCGGACGTCCGGACGCCGGCGGCGAGACCGTACTCGGTGTCGTTGCCGAGCCGGATCGCGTCCGCCTCGGTGGTGAATCTCTCGACCGTGAGAATCGGCCCGAACGTTTCCTCCTGCACGATGCGCATCGAGCGGTCGCAGTGGTCGAAGATCGTGGGCAGGTAATAGCTGCCGCCGTCGAGCGCGGGATCGGTGGGCCGGGAACCTCCCGTCCGGAGCGTCGCCCCTTCGGAGATACCCAGCGCCACATAGGCTTCGATTTTGTCCCGCTGCGCCACTGACACGAGCGGTCCGGTTTCGCTACCGGGATCGAGCCCCGGGCCGACGCGGATGGCCTCGGCCCGCGCGACGAGTGCGGCGACGAAGTCGTCGGCGATCGACTCCTCGACGATCAGCCGCGTCCCGGCCGAGCACACCTGGCCCGAATGCAGGAAGACGCCGGTGAGCACCTGGTCGACCGACGACTCCCACTCGGCGTCCGCGAACACGATGTGCGGGTTCTTCCCGCCGAGTTCCACGGCGACCTTCGTGACGTGCTTGGCCGCGGTTTCCAGAATGGTGGTGCCGGTCGCGAGTCCACCGGTGAACGAGATGAAGTCGACGTCGCCCGTGTCGGTCAATGCGGGGCCGAGGTCGGCGCCGCTTCCCTGCACCAGGTTGACGACGCCCGCGGGCACACCCGCCTCCTCGATCAATCGCGCGAACGCGATCGTGCTCAGCGGTGTGACTTCACTGGGTTTGAGCACCATCGTGCATCCCGCGGCCAGGGCGGGTGCCACCTTCCAGGAGACCTGGAGCAGTGGATAGTTCCACGGTGCGATGAGGACGCACACCCCGATCGGTTCGCGAACCACCCGGGAGACGACGGCGGGGTCACCCACGTCGACCACCCGGTCACCGGAGACGAGGGCCAGCCGGGCGTAGTACCGGAACACCGATACGACGTCGTCGATGTCGATTCGGCTCTCCACCAGCGTCTTACCGGTATCCACCGTCTCGATACGCGCCAGTTCCTCCTTGTCGCGCTCGAGGAGATCCGCGATCCGCGACAGCAGTGACGACCGCGTGGCGACCGAAGTCTCCGGCCAGACCCCGGCGTCGAAGGTCGCGCGGGCGGCGGCCACGGCGCGCCGGGCGTCGTCGGGCGACGCCTCGTCGATCGTCGCGATCACGTTCCCGGTTGCCGGGTCGATGCAGTCGCGGGTGCGCCCCGACGTCGCCGCGACCCACTCCCCCGCGATGAAATTCACCTTCCCGAACAATCTCTGCACGTCGAGATCCGCCGATAGCGCCGTCGTCTTCATACTGTGTCCGAAACCCTCTCGTGTGCAGACTTTTTCGATGGACCGACGACAAGCGGATCCCGGGAGACGTCCCGGTACAGCGAGAAGCACAATCCGATCATCACCAGGAGGAACGGTGCGGCGGCGATGATCGTCATCGTCTGCAGTCCCTGCAGGGCGTCCGAGCCTCCGGTCCAGAGGATGAGGGCCGCGGTGCCGCCGGTGAGGGTTCCCCAGAAGATGACGACCCACGTTCTCGGCTCCCGCGCACCTCGTTGCGACAGGGTGCCCATCACCAGCGAGGCCGCGTCGGCACCGGACACAAAGAAGATTGCGACCAGCACCATGACCAGCACGGTGGCGAACCCCGTCCACGGCAGATGGTCGAGCATTCCGAACAGCTGACCCTCGGTCGAGGACTTCGACGCCAGGTCGATACCGTCCTGCTGCTGTCCGACGGCGGCACCGCCGAACACCGCGAACCACACCAGGCTGACCGAGGTGGGGATGACGATCACGCCGACGACGAACTGCCGGATCGTCCGGCCGCGGCTGATCCGGGCGAGGAACATTCCGACGAAGGGAGTCCACGACACCCACCACGCCCAGTAGAAGATCGTCCACGACGACAGCCACGACGCGGTGTCGTCGCCGGCACTCGCGGCGGTCCGCCCGGACATGGTGGCGAGCTGCGCCGCATAGTCGGCGATCGCGGTGGGGAGCAGGTTGAGGATGAGCACGGTCGGGCCGAGGACGAACACGAAGAGCGCGAGGGCCACCGCCAGCACCATGTTGATGTTCGACAGCCAGTGGATGCCGCGTGCCACCCCCGAGACCGCCGAACCGACGAATGCGAAGGTCAGCAGTCCGACGAGCGCGACGAGCGCGAACGTGCCGACGTGGCCCATCCAGCCGATGATCTCGAGACCGGAGCCGATCTGCAGTGCGCCGAGTCCGAGCGACGCGGCGGTGCCGAACATCGTCGCGATGATGGCGAGAACGTCGATGACTTTCCCCGCGGCCCCTTCCGAGCGGCGCCCGAGGAGCGGGTAGAACGCGGCGCTGATGAGTTGCTTGCGGCCGCGCCGGTAGGAGCCGTAGGCGATGGACAACCCGACGACCGCGTAGATCGCCCACGGGTGCAGTCCCCAGTGGAACATCGTCGTGGCCATCGCCGACCCGACGGAGCCGTCCGTTCCCGGCGGCGGGCTCACCAGGTGGGCGAGGGGTTCGGCGACACCGTAGAACATCAGTCCGATGCCCATGCCGGCGCTGAACATCATCGCGATCCAGCTGACCGTGCGGAACTCCGGCTTCTCGCCGTCGCGGCCGAGCGGAATCTTCCCGTACCGGGAGAACGCGAGAAACAGCGAGAAGACGACGAACGCCGACGACGCGGCGATGAATAGCCAGCCCATATCGGCCACCAGCCAGTCCAGCGCGGCGGTCGACACCACCGACAGGTTCTCCGGCGCCAGCAGTCCCCACAGGATCAGTCCGACACCGAGCGCCGCGGCCGTGCCGAACACCACCTTGTCGACGCTCCCCCGCCCCTCACCGGCGGAGGGCGCCGTCTGCTCCGGCTCCGGTTTCGGCGCCTGCACCCGGTGCGGATCGGTCACCCTGGGTTGTTCGCCGGCGTACGTCATCGGTGGTCCCCGCTCAGCCTGTCGAGTAACCAGTCGTGGAATTCGCCGATGTGGTGTTCCGCGGGCACCAGCACACCCCCGTTCCGGTACGCCTTCGACGCCATCGTGGGCTGCGTCCGCTCGCAGGCGTCGAAATCCTGCTGGTTGACCCGGTGGAACAACTCCACCGATCGGGAGACGTCGCGCCCCGACGCGGTGACCTCCGGGGAGTACAGCCAGTCGCATTCGACGATGGTGCGATCCGCGGACACGGGGTACATGCGGTGGAAGATGACGTGGTCGGGGACGAGGTTGACGAACACCTGCGGTCGGATCGTGATGGCGTAGTACTTGCGGTCCTGCTCGGGGGTGATGCCGGACAACGCCTCGAATCCGCCGCTTCCGTCGACGGTGAATCCCTCGACGTCGTCGCCGAAGGCGGCACCGTGTCCCACGAAGTACTGTGCGGCAAGGCCGTCCGCGAACTCCGGAAGCACCTCGGTGAGTTCGGGGTGGATGGTCGCGCAGTGGTAGCACTCCATGAAGTTCTCGATGATCAGCTTCCAGTTGGCTGCGACGTCGTAGACGATTCTGCGGCCGAGTTCCAGGCTGCCGATCTGGTAGCGATCGATGGCGCCCGGATCGCCGAGTCGTTCGGTCACGGCCCCGACGACGTCGTCCTCGAACGACGGCGGATCGTCGGCCAGGCACACCCAGGCGTAGCCGAGCCACTCCCGGATCGCGACCGGGATCAGTCCGTACCGGACCCTGTCGATGTCGGCACCGGTCTCGTCCCGCAGTGCCGCCATGTTGGGGGCGGCCACGAGTTTGCCGTCGAGTCCGTACGTCCACGCGTGGTAGGGGCACTGAAGGTTCCTGCGGATCTGCCCGTCGTCCTCGGTACACAGCATCGCGCCGCGGTGGCGGCAGATGTTGAGGAAGGCGCGCAGTTCCCCGTCTCGGCCGCGGACGAGGAGAACACTCTCCCGGCCGACCGTGATCTTCTTGAAGGCTCCGGGATCGGCGAGGTCGGCGGCGCGGACCGCGCAGAACCACATCGCCTCGAAGAGGTTCTCCTGTTCGTCCGTGAAGATGTCGGCGTCGGTGTAGTACCGGCCGCCCAGGGTGGGGATCAGGGCGGGGGCGGGGGCGGGGGCTTGAACGTCCGGAGCGGACATAGATGTCACCGTTACTTTCGTTGCCGGGAGAGATGCGTCGGTCGGGCTGTGACCTGAAGTGTGTGTGCGTATGGGGCGCAGATCGCAGTAGGCGTCGGTGCCGAGCGAGACGACATGCGGGCCCGATCCTCGGTGATCGGTCGAACAGCAGACAGCTTTCGGCCGAACCACCGCGGGGTCAGCATTGTTGCGTCTTCAGCAACGCTATGCGATTCACACAACTTAGACCGTCGTCCGCAGACGTGTCAAACATCACATTCGGCACATCTTTCGTGGACGCGACACGGCCGAAACACCACGTTAACGGCGGCAGGCCGGAACCCGGGCAAACGGGACTATCCGTTCATCCCGCCTTGAGGGAGAAGCACTTCCGGTCGCTCAGTCGCCTTCGCCGGCGGACTGCTGCGCCTCGATCCGCGTCACCGCGTCGGCGAGTTCGAGCGCCACCGCCTCGAATCGTTCGGGTGCGAGCCGGTACTCGGGCCCGGACACGCAGATCGAGGCGACGATCCGTTGGGTGACCTGACTGCGCACCGGCACCGCGATGGAGTGAAGGCCCGCCTCGAGCTCCTCGGCGGTGGACGCCCACCCGCGCGACCGCACGCGCTCGAGTTCCACGTCGAACGCCCGGAAATCGGTGATCGTGTTGGCGGTGAGCGCCTCGAGACGCGGACCCAGCCGGCTCCGAAGCTGGCCGGACGTCATCTCCGAAACCAGGACCTTGCCGGTCGCGGTCGCGTGCGCCGGGCTGACCTGCCCCACCCACGTACGCAACGCCACGTGCCGATCGCTGCGCGCCTCGAGCACATTGATGGTCGCCGCGCCGTCCAGCACGGCCAGATTGACCGTCTCACCGAAGGCGTCGGCCAGCCTGTCGCACTCCGGCTGCGCGACCTCGACGAGCCCGCTCTGCGCCACCGTCGCCTCGGCCAGCCGGACGACCGCGAATCCGAGCTGATATTTGCCGCGGATGCCGGTCTCTTCCACGAATCCGCGCTGCTGCAGCGATGCGATCAGACGCGAGACGGTGGACTTGTGCACGCCGAGCCGCACGGCGATCTCCGAGGCTCCGACCTTGCCTTCGGCGGCAACGATCTCGAGCACGTCGATGGCCCGCTCCACCGCGTGTACGGTCTTCGCTTTCCCCTCGCCGCCCTGCGTCGCGGGCGTCGTCGCCTCGGATTCACTCATGCCCCGAGGTTATGCCCACGGACTTCCGCCACGCAGTTTTTACACGCGAGTGCTTGACATCGCAGGGCGGCACCCGCGAGCATTGTGTTGCACAGCTTGCAAGTCGTCGCGCATAGCGCAACAACCGCTCCACAACTTGTCCTTCCTCCCCGACGCTTTCGGAGGTATCGAGTGATTCTCGATAACGATTCCCCAGTTGTGACCCACCCCGGCGCCACAGCCTTCCCCGTGTGCGAACTCGTGACCCTGCCCGTGGGCGACGTCGTCACGGTGACCCCGCCGGGCCGGGCTCCGATCTCCGTCTTCCACACCTCCGACGGCCTGTACGCCATCGACGACACGTGCACCCACCAGGACGCGTCACTCGCCGACGGCTGGGTCGAAGGCTGCACCGTCGAGTGCCCTCTCCACGAAGCCTGTTTCGACCTCCGCACCGGAGTGCCGTCCGGTCCGCCGGCCAAGATCGCCGTCCGCACACACGACGTGTCGATCGTCGACGGCACCGTGCTGGTTCACCTCGAACAGAAGGACGACGTGCGATGACTAATGTTCCGAATTCCGTTGTAGTGCTAGGCGCTTCGCTCGCCGGACTGTCAGCGGTGCGCGCACTTCGCGAGAAGGGATACGCGGGCCGCCTCGTCGTGGCCGGCAGCGAGCAGTCCCTGCCCTACGACCGGCCGCCGCTGTCGAAGGAATTCCTCACCGGCGAGGTGACCGACGAGGACCTGCTGCTCATGAACAGCGACGACGACACCCTCGACGTCGAGTGGCGCATGAACAGCACGGCGACCGGCCTGGTTCGCGCACCCGACGGGAGCCACCGCGTCACCTTCGACGACGGATCCCACCTCGACGCCGACGCCGTGATCGCCGCGACCGGGGCGCGCGCGCGAACCCTCCCGGGACACTCCGGTCTGACCGGGGTGCACACCCTCCGGTCTGTCGACGACGCACGCGCACTGCGGAATTCACTCGCGACAGCGCGGAACCTGGTGATCGTCGGAGCCGGCTTCATCGGAGCGGAGGTCGCATCCAGCGCCGCCGGGATGAGCCTGGCCGTCACCGTAGTCGAGGCGTCGCCGACACCCCTGGCAGGCCCCCTCGGCACCGAACTCGGCGCCATCTGCGCCGGACAGCACGCCGCGCACGGCGTCCGGCTCCTGACCGGCGCGGTCGTGGACGACCTGCTGGGCGACGGCGCCGTCGAAGCCGTCCGACTCGGCGACGGCACCGTCCTTCCCGCCGACGTCGTGGTGGTCGGGATCGGGGCCGTCCCCAACGTGGAGTGGGCCTGCGATTCGGAACTGCTGATCGACGACGGCTTCCTCACGGACTCGTCGTGCCGCACGAACGTCCCCGGCGTCTACGCGATCGGCGACTGCGCACGATCGTTCGACGACGCCCACGCGGTGCACCACCGGAGTGAACACTGGAGCAACGCCGTCGCGCAGGCCGCGACCGTTGCGCACACGATCATGGCGACACCGTCCGGGCCCGCCGCGATCCCGTACTTCTGGTCGCACCAGTACGGCAAGATGCTGCAGTTCGCCGGTACGAGGCACAGCACCGACGAGGTGCGGTTCGTCGACGGGGATCCCGGAGCCGGCTCGTTCGTGGCCACCTACGACCGGGACGGCGACACCGTCGGCGTCTTCGCGATGAACAACCCGCGCCTGTTCACGCGGTACAAGAAGCAACTCGCCAGGTCGCGAGCCTGATGCCGGCGCTAGGTGGCGGCATAGCCCAATCGGCTGCTGATCTGCTGGGACGTGTCGAGTGCGGCGCGGGCGACGTCCTCGAACAGTTCCGGCAGCAGCCGGTACGCCGGTCCGGACACACTCAGCGCTGCAATCATTTTCGACGTGTAGTCGCGGACCGGAACGGAAATCGCGTTCAACCCCAGTTCGAGTTCCTCCTCGGACTCGGCCCAGCCCCGTTCGCGAATAGCGTTCACCGACTCCACGAGCGCCTGCACATCGGTGAGAGTTTTGGACGTGAGCGCAATCGGAGTTTCTCCCACGCGCTCGGCAATATCGCTGTCGGACAATTCCGTGAGCAACAATTTCCCACTCGCCGTCGCGTGCGCCGGGCTGCTCTGCCCCACCCATGTACTGGTACCGACACCGGACGGGCCGTCTGCCTTGACGATGCTCACCGAGCGATTGCCGTCGAGTATCGACACATTCACGCTCTCACCGACGGAGTGCGCGAGTTCGGCGCACAATTCCTGACTCTGCCGCACCAGATCGCCGTCCGGCGACGCGGTGCGGGCGAGACGGACGATCGAATTGCCGAGTTGAAATTTTCCCCGGTTCTTCAATTGCGCAACGTAGCCTCTCGAATCCAGCACGGCGACGAGACGCGACGCAGTCGACTTGTGAACTCCCAACTCGTCCGCGATTTCCGTGACGCCGGCGGTACCGAGCCTCGCCAGGATTTCGAGGACGGCCAGTGCGCGGTCCACTGACTGCACGGCCCCGGTCGGCCGGCTCCGATCCCCATTCGAGTTATCGTCCAATTCAGTCATCGCGACTATCAGGATAGGCGACACCACCGTGCGACGGTTACCTCCATCCACAACCGCTCCGGCACCATCTCACACAGCGCCGCGCAATTCCGCTGAAATCCGCGGAACGGTCGTCGTTTCCACCATCCGATCGCTCTGGAATTGCCCGCAATTCAGGGTTGACCCGTTATCGAACGCACACCTACTGTGTTGATATATCAGTTGTCGATGACGATCCGATTTCCATTCCCGCACATTTCGCGATTCGCAGATCTTTCCGAAACCGCACCCGCACTTCGCCGCACACCGGCACCCACCCAACCAGGAGGACCATCATGGGGTCACCCCGCGTAGTGATCATCGGAGCCGGCATCGTCGGCGCGAATCTGGCCGACGAGCTCACCGCTCGCGGCTGGAATCGGATCACGGTTCTCGACCAGGGACCGTTGCCGCTCACCGGAGGCTCCACGTCGCACGCACCGGGCCTGGTGTTCCAGACCAACGCGTCCAAGACGATGACCGAGTTCGCCCGGTACACGGTCGAGAAGTTCGTCGGACTCGACGTCGACGGGCAGTGGTGTTTCAACCAGCTCGGCGGACTCGAGGTGGCCACCACCGAAGAGCGCCTGGCCGATCTGCACCGCAAGCAGGGCTGGGCCACGTCCTGGGGCATCGAGGGCGCCGTCCTGGACCCGGCCGAGTGCGCGAAACTGCACCCGCTGCTCGACGAGAAGCGGGTCCTCGGCGGCCTGTACGTGGAGACCGACGGCCTCGCGAAGGCCTCCCGGGTCGTCGTCGCGCTCGCCCGCCGCGCCGAGGCCCGCGGAGCGGTGTTCCAGGGCTCGACGAAAGTGATCGGCATCGAGCAGGCCGGCGGCAGGGTCACCGGCGTCGCCACCCCGGACGGGGTGATTCCCGCCGACATCGTCGTCTCGTGCGCCGGCTTCTGGGGTCCCGACGTCGGCGCGATGGTCGGCATGGACGTTCCGCTGCTCCCCCTGGCACACCAGTACGCGAAAACCGCGCAGATTCCCGAACTCGTCGGCCGCAACACCGAACTCGCCGAGGCGGGATTCCCGATCCTGCGCCACCAGGACCAGGACCTGTACTTCCGTGAGCACGTCGACCGCCTCGGCATCGGCTCTTACGCCCACCGCCCGATGCCGGTGAACCTGCGCGACCTGGCCGACAGCAGCGGCGACGTCTCCGACGCCGACATGCCGTCGATGCTCCCCTTCACCGACGACGATTTCGCCCCGTCCTGGGAGCAGAGCAAGCTGCTGCTGCCGTGCCTCGAATCCGCGGAACTCGAGCACGGTTTCAACGGGGTCTTCTCGTTCACCCCGGACGGCGGTCCGCTGATCGGGGAGTCCCCCGACGTCGCCGGATTCTGGATCGCCGAGGCCGTGTGGGTCACCCACTCCGCCGGCGTCGGCCGCGCCGTCGCGCAACTACTCGTCGACGGCCGCTCCGAGATCGAATTGCACGGCTGCGACGTCCACCGCTTCGAGGACGTCCAGATCGCACCCGACTACGTCAGCGAGACCTCGCAACAGAACTTCGTCGAGATCTACGACGTGCTGCATCCGCTGCAGCCCAAACAGTCACCCCGCGACCTGCGGGTGAGCCCGTTCCACGTCCGCCAGAAGGAGCTCGGTGCGGTGTTCCTCGAGAGCGCCGGCTGGGAGCGCCCGCACTGGTTCGAGGCCAACGCGCATCTGGTGCAGCAGCTTCCGGCCGAGTGGCAGCCGCCGGCGAGGGAGCCGTGGGCCGCGCAGTTCCACTCCCCGATCGCCGCGGCCGAGGCCTGGAAGACTCGAACGTCGGTGGCGATGTACGACATGACCCCGCTCGAGCGGCTCGAGATCAGCGGCCCGGGAGCGCTCGCGCTGCTCGACCGGCTCACGACCGGCAAGATGGACAAGTCCGTCGGGTCCGTCACCTACACCCTCGCCCTCGACGACGCGGGAGGCGTGCGCAGCGACCTCACCGTCACCCGAATGTCCGACACCGTCTTCCAGGTCGGCGCCAACGGCCACCTCGACCTCGACTACTTCCGCCGCCAGGCCCCCGGCGACGGCAGCGTGTCGGTCCGGGACATCACCGGCGGCACCTGCGGCATCGGGTTGTGGGGTCCGCGGGCCCGGGACCTGGTGCAGGCACTGAGCAGCGACGACTTCTCCAACGAGAACTTCAAGTACTTCCGATCCAAGCAGGTCCGGATCGGCGGTGTGCCCGTCACCGCAATGCGCCTTTCCTACGTGGGCGAACTCGGCTGGGAGCTGTACACCTCCGCCGACAATGGTCTGCGTCTGTGGGACCTGCTGTGGGCGGAGGGGCAGAAGCACGAGATCATCGCCGCCGGCCGGGCCGCGTTCAACAGCCTGCGGATGGAGAAGGGCTACCGCTCCTGGGGCAGTGACATGACCACCGAGCACAACCCCTACGAGGCCGGTCTCGGCTTCGCCGTCCGGTTGCAGAAGGGCGACTTCCGCGGCCGCGACGCTCTCGACGGCATCTCCGACGAGACCGTCGAGCGGCGCCTCGCGTGCCTGATGATCGACGACCGGCAGTCGGTGGTCCTGGGCCACGAACCCGTCTTCGTCGACGGCGAACCCGCCGGATACGTCACCAGCGCCGCCTTCGGCCACACCGTCGGGGCCCCCATCGCCTACGCCTGGCTTCCCGCCACCGCGACCGTCGACACGACGGTGGAGATCGAGTACTTCGGGCGCCGCATTCCCGCCACCGTCGTCGCCGAACCTCTCGTCGACCCCGAGATGAAGAAGATCCGGTCATGACCATTCGAGACGACACGATCGCCGGTTTCCTGGACTCACTCGCCGCCCGGACCCCCGCGCCGGGCGGCGGCGCGACCGGCGCGCTGCACCTCGGCCAGGCAGCCGCGCTGGTCTCGATGGTCGCCCGGTACACCACCGGCACGAAGTACGCCGACCACGGTCTGCTCGTCGAACGCATCTGCGCCGGCGCGGATGCGTTCCGCGAGAAGGCCCTGCAATTCGCCGACGACGACATGGCGGCGTTCACTGCCGTGATCGACGCCTACCGGCTACCGCGGGGCACTGACGACGAATCCGCCTCGCGCACAGCGGCGATCGCCTCCGCTCTGGCCGGAGCCGCCGCCGTTCCCGCCGAGGTGGTGGTCGCAGCAGGCGAGGTGGTCGCACTCGCCGACACGCTGTTGCCGGTGGCGAACCGCACCGTCGTCAGCGACGTCGCGGCCGCCGCCGAGGCTGCCCGCGCAGCCGCCACCACCGCCCGCGTCAACATCGAAGTGAACCTGCCCGGCATCACCGATGCAGACACCCGCCGTGCCCTCACCGAGTGCGTCGCCGGTGTCGACGCGATCCTCGAGCGCGCCGACTCCGTCACCACACGAGTACGAAAGCAGCTGAGTTCATGACCCGAAGCCTCGGCGGCGCCGAACTCGCCGCCTCCATCCGCAACGACGCCTCCGTCGCCGCCGCCGCCCTGGCCGACCTCGGTATCCGGCCCACGTTGGCGGTGGTCCTCGCCACCGACGACGAATCGACCGCGTGGTACGTGCGGTCCATCGCATCCGCCGCGAAGCGCACCGGAATACTGTGCAACATAGTCGATCTCGGACCATCAGCAACGACCGAGCAGATCCGCACCACGCTCGTCGAACTCGGCCACGACCCCGACGTCCACGGAATCATCCTCCAGACACCCCTGCCGGACGGCACCGACCTCGATGCGCTGCGCGAGGCGATCGATCCCGCCAAGGACATCGACGGCGCCAACCCGGTGAGCCTCGGACGCCTCGTCGCCCGCCTCCCGGCGTTCGCACCCGCCACCGCGCAGGCCGTGATCGCACTCCTCGATCACCACGGAATCCCCGTGCACGGCAGGACCGCCGCCGTCGTCGGACGGTCGACGGTCGTGGGAAGCCCTGCGGCGCACCTGCTCGTGCAACGCAACGCGACGGTGACCGTCTGCCACCGGCACACCGCCGACCTGGCCGCCGGCACCCGTGACGCCGAGATTCTCGTCGTCGCGGTCGGGATACCCGGTCTGATCGCGGCCGAGCACGTGGCCGAGGGTGCCGTCGTGATCGATGTCGGAACCACGGCCACCGACGACGGGCAGCTGCTCGGTGACGTCGACGCCGCCGCCGTCGACGGTCGGGCCGGCGCGCTGACTCCGGTTCCCGGAGGGGTGGGACCGGTGACCACCGCACTGTTGCTCAATCACACCGTCGACGCTGCCGCGACCCAGTACGCCGAGACCCGGTCGAACGCCCTCCTGACTGGGTCCCGCAGCAGCGGCTGACTCACGCTCCACCCCTTGACCCGTTCGTCCCGCCTGAAATAGCATGGGCCCATTCTGATATATCAGTTCGCTCGGACTGACACCTCAATAGGTCCGGCATCGAGGAGACCCACATGACCCAGACCTTCACCCTGACGCTCAGCTGCGCTCAGCGTCCCGGGATCGTTCACGCAGTCAGCTCCTTTCTCTTCGAGCAGAACTGCGATATCGCCGAGCACCAGCAATTCGACGACACCCTCAGCGACGCCTTCTTCCTCCGCACGTCGTTCGTGTCGGCAGAAGACGTCGACATCGAGCGCCTCACCGAGGAATTCCAGAGCGTCGCAGCGAAGTTCGGCATGACGTTCACCGTCAACGGCAGCGACCTGCCCCGCGTCATCGTCATGGTCTCCAAGATGGGCCACTGCCTCAACGACCTCATCTTCCGCTGGCGAGCGGGCAACCTCGGCGCCGAACTCGTCGCCGTCGTCTCCAACCACGAGGTCCTGCGACCGATGGCCGAGGCCGCCGGGCTGCCGTTCGTCCACGTCCCCGTCACCCCGGCCACCAAGCCGCAGGCGGAGGCCCGGCTACTCGAACTGGTCGAGGAATTCGACGCGGATCTCGTGGTCCTCGCCCGGTACATGCAGGTGCTGTCGGACGACGCGTGCCGGGCGCTGCGCGGACGGGCCATCAACATCCACCACTCGTTCCTGCCCGGCTTCAAGGGCGCCAAGCCCTACCACCAGGCATTCGATCGCGGCGTCAAGCAGGTGGGCGCCACCGCCCACTACGTCACACCCGACCTGGACGAGGGCCCCATCATCGAGCAGGAAGTCATCCGCATCGACCACACCTTCGACCCGGCGCGACTCGCCACGGTCGGGCAGGACGCCGAAGCCCTCGCACTGTCCCGGGCCGTGCGCTGGCACTGCGAGAACCGGGTCCTGCTCCACGGTCACCGGACGGTCGTCTTCAGTTGAGGCGGCTCCGCCGCCCGTGCGCCTTTTTGGTACCCCCTGCTACCAGAAAGGCGCACGGGCGCGAAGCACCTACAGCAGGTCGCGGATCGCCTGCTCGAAGCCGGTGACGTGGGCGAGGGTGAGCGCGGAGGCGGTCTCCCCGTCGCCGTCGACGATGGCCCGCAACAGTTCCGCGTGCTCGCGGACGTGGCTCGCGACGTCGGGCAGTCGGTCGAGGAACAGGCACCAGATGCGGGTGGCGTGGGCGTCGAGGCTGACGAGGATGTCTTCCAGGTGCGGATTGCCGGACGCCCGGTAGATCTCGCGGTGGACGCGCACGTCATAGCGCAGGACGTCCCGCGGATCCTCGGTGTCGCTGATCTCGGCGATCTCGTCGGCCAGTGCCGACAGTCGCGATCGCGCGTCCTGCGATGCGGTCCGCGCCGCGCGGGCGGCGGCGTTGGGTTCGAGTTGCTTGCGAATTTCGGAGATGTCGGCGAGATCGGTCATGTCGACGGCGGTGGCGAACGTTCCGCGGCGCGGGTAGGCGACGACGAGACGCTCCCGTTCGAGCCGCTTGAGAGCCTCCCGCACGGGGGTACGGCCGAATCCGAGTTCTTCGGCGAGGCGGTCGTCGTTGATCGGCTCGCCGGGCCGGATGTCCAGCATGACCAGGCGTTCACGCACGATCTCGTACGCGCGGTCGGCATTGGTACCGCCGTTGGATGCCGTGTCCGCGATCGATGAATGCGCCAGGCTCATGTTCCGTCTCCCTGATATTCCGGAGCTATTGACGTTGTTCGTTCCTGACCTTACTCTATTTTTCAGTTGATATATCAGTTCGAAGTCAACTGACCTTCCAGAAAGGCGAACCATGACCGTGGACACCGCAGGCCGCACCGAATCGGCTGCAGCGAACCCGACGCTGACCCATTCGCTCGCCGACCTCGACCCCGCCGTGCACCAGGCGATCGCGGCCGAACTCCAGCGCCAGCAGGGCACGCTGGAGATGATCGCCAGTGAGAACTTCGCCCCGCTCGCGGTGATGCAGGCGCAGGGGTCGGTACTGACGAACAAGTACGCCGAGGGCTACCCCGGTCGCCGCTACTACGGTGGCTGCGAGCACGTCGACGTCATCGAGCAGCTCGCCATCGACCGCCTTACCTCGCTGTTCGGCGCGAAGTTCGCCAACGTGCAGCCGCATTCGGGTGCGCAGGCCAACGCCGCCGCGATGGCCGCGCTCCTGCAGCCCGGCGACTCCATCCTCGGCCTCGCCCTCGCCCACGGTGGTCACCTCACGCACGGAATGAAGCTGAACTTCTCCGGCAAGCTCTACGATGTCGCCGCCTACCACGTCCGCGAGGACGACCACCTCGTCGACATGGACGAGGTCGAGCGCCTCGCCCGTGAGCACCGTCCGAAGCTGATCCTGGCCGGCTGGTCCGCCTACCCCCGGCAGCTCGACTTCGCCCGGTTCCGCGCCATCGCGGACGAGGTCGGCGCCTACCTCATGGTCGACATGGCGCACTTCGCCGGCCTCGTCGCCGCGGGGCTGCACCCCTCCCCCGTCCCGCACGCCCACGTGGTGACGTCCACGACGCACAAGACCCTCGGCGGCCCCCGCGGCGGCGTCATCCTCACCAACGACGAGGCACTGGCGAAGAAGTTCAACTCCTCGGTGTTCCCGGGACAGCAGGGCGGCCCGCTCGAGCACGTCATCGCCGGCAAGGCGGTGTCGTTCAAACTCGCCGCCGAGCCCGAGTTCCGCGAACGCCAGGAACGCACCCTGGCCGGCGCGAAGATCCTCGCCGACCGCCTCCTCGAGGACGATTCCCGCGACGCCGGAATCAACGTCGTGTCCGGCGGCACCGACGTCCACCTGGTGCTGGTGGATCTGCGCGAGTCCGAACTCGACGGCAAACAGGCCGAGGACCGGTTGCACCGGGTCGGAATCACGGTGAACCGCAACGCCGTTCCGTTCGACCCCCGCCCGCCGATGGTCAGCTCCGGTGTGCGGATCGGCACCCCAGCCCTCGCCACCCGCGGTTTCGACGAGGAGGCCTTCGCCGAGGTCGCCGACATCATCAGTTACGCCCTGCGCCCGGCCACCGACGAGGCCGCTCTCGACGACCTGCGCGCCCGTGTCGACGCCCTCGCCGCCCGGTTCCCGCTCTACCCCGACCTCACGGAGGCGAACTGATGACTGCCACCCAGCCACCCGGCGCCCACCTGCCCGACCACCCCGACTTCCTGTGGCGTAACCCGGAGCCGAAGAAGTCGTACGACGTCGTGATCGTCGGCGGCGGCGGGCACGGCCTGGCCACCGCCCACTACCTGGCGAAGAACCACGGCATCACCAACGTCGCGGTGCTGGAGAAGGGCTGGCTCGCGGGCGGCAACATGGCCCGCAACACCACCCTGATCCGGTCGAACTACCTGTGGGACGAGAGCGCGAAGATCTACGAGCACGCGCTGAAGCTGTGGGAGGGGCTCGAGGACGATCTCGACTACCCGATCCTGTTCAGCCAGCGCGGCGTGCTCAACCTCGCGCACAGCCTGCAGGACGTCCGCGACAGCGTCCGCCGGGTCGAGGCCAACAAGCTCAACGGCATCGACGCCGAGTGGGTCGGGCCCGACGAGGTGAAGAAGCTGTGCCCGCTGGTGAACATCTCCAGCGACATCCGCTACCCGGTGATGGGTGCGACGTACCAGCCGCGGGCCGGCATCGCCAAGCACGACTACGTGGCCTGGGGATTCGCCCGCCGCGCCGACGAGGCCGGCATCGACATCATCCAGAACTGCGAGGTCACCGGGTTCGTCACCGACGGCAACAAGGTCACCGGGGTGCGCACCAGCCGCGGCGACATCGCGGCAGGCCAGGTCGCGTTGTGCGCGGCGGGGCACACCTCGACGCTCACCGACATGCTCGGCATCCGCACCCCCGTGCAGTCCCACCCGCTGCAGGCGCTGGTCTCCGAACTGCTCGAGCCGGTGCACCCGACCATCGTGATGTCCAACGCCATCCACGTGTACGTCTCGCAGGCGCACAAGGGTGAATTGGTGATGGGCGCCGGCGTCGACTCCTACAACGGGTACGGCCAGCGCGGCGCGTTCCACATCATCGAACGGCAGATGGCGGCGGCGGTCGAGTTGTTCCCCGTCTTCGCCCGCGCCCACCTGCTGCGCACCTGGGGCGGCATCGTCGACGTCTGCCCCGACGCCTCGCCGATCGTCGGCCGCACGCCCTACGACAACGTGTATCTCAACTGTGGTTGGGGCACCGGAGGTTTCAAGGCCACCCCGGGGTTGGGCTGGTGTCTGGCGGACACCATCGCGAACGACGAACCGCACGAGTTCATCGCGCCGTTCAGCCTCGACCGGTTCGTCACCGGCGCCCTCGTCGACGAGCACGGCGCCGCAGCCGTCGCCCACTGAGCGGAAGGAGAACACACCATGCAACTCATCGAATGCCCGTGGTGCGGGTCCCGCGAGGAAACCGAGTTCCACTACGGGGGCGAAGCCCACGTCGTGTACCCGGACGATCCCGCGTCGCTCAACGACGAACAGTGGGCGCACTACGTGTTCTTCCGCGCGAACCCGAAGGGTCTGTTCGCGGAACGATGGAACCACAGCGCCGGCTGCCGGCGCTGGTTCAACGCCGTCCGCGACACCGCCACCTACCGATTCCACAGCGTCTACCGCTTGGACGAGCAGAAGCCGACGATATCGTGAACGCACCCTTCCGCACCCGCCAGGGCGGTCGCATCGACCGTGACACCTCCTACACCTTCACCTTCGACGGCCGGGACCTGACCGGCCACCCCGGTGACACCCTCGGCTCGGCGCTGCTCGCCAACGGCGTCCACCAGATCACCACCAGCATCAAACTCGGCAGGCCCCGCGGCATCACCGCGGCCTGGGCGGAGGACACCGGCGGCCTCGTCCAGCTCGAGGAGCCGTTCCCCGAGCCGATGCTGCTCGCCACCACCATCGAACTGTTCGACGGTCTCGTCGCCCGCGGCATCCCCGGCCAGGGACGGCTCGCCGCCATCGCCGATGCGGCAAAATACGATGCCACGCACGTCCACACCGACCTCCTCGTCGCCGGCGCAGGCCCAGCCGGTCTCGCCGCCGCCCTCACCGCGGCCCGGGCCGGCGCACGAGTGGTGATCGTCGACGAACAGAACGAGGCCGGCGGCGCCCTCCTCGGCTCCACCGATCTCATCGACGGCGCCCCTGCGCTGGACTGGGTCGCGGCCGCGGTCGCCGAACTCGCCACCTACCCGGATGTGCTGCACCTGCAGCGCACCACCGCATTCGGCAACTACGACGACGGCTTCGTCCTCGCGCTGCAGCGTCGCACCGACCATCTCGGCGTCGAGGCCCCCGCCGCACTGAGCCGTCAGCGTGTCTGGCGGATCCGCGCCCGGCACATCCTCGTCGCCGCCGGAGCGCACGAGCGTCCCGTCGTCTTCACCGACAACGACCGCCCCGGCATCATGCTCGCGCACGGCGCCCGCACCTTCCTGCACCGCTACGGCGTGAAGGTCGGCGAGCAGGCCGTCGTGTTCACTACCAACGACAGCGCCTACGAAGCCGCGATCGACCTGCACGACGCAGGCATCCGCGTCAACGCAATCGTCGAGGCCCGCGATCAGGCACCCGCACACTGGCAGGCCGAGTGCGATGCCCGCGGCATCGCGGTCCGCACCGGATCGGTGGTGTCGGGCACCCGCGGCAACGGCCGGGTCAGCCACGCCCTCGTCACCAACCGCACCGGCGACACCGGCACCGCGATCCCCCTCGCCTGCGACGTCCTGCTGGTCAGCGGCGGCTGGAACCCGGCTGTGCACCTGTTCTCCCAGGCCCGCGGCAAGCTCCGCTACGACGAGAACCTCGGCGCGTTCGTTCCCGGTGAGGACCTGGACGGCGTCTCCGTCACCGGCTCCGCGGCCGGGATCCTGAATCTGCCCGGGTGCCTGCGCGACGGGCAGAAGGCCGGGCAGTCGATCATGACCGACCTGGGCTTCACCGTTCCGGACCGGACGATCGACGTGACGATCGGAGAGGAATCCGCACCGTCGGCTCCGCTCGTGCTGTGGCGGGTGCCCGACGTCGCCGGTGAGGACACACAGTTCGTCGACGTCCAGCGCGACGCGACGGTCGCCGACCTCTCCCGCGCCGTCGGCGCCGGAATGACGTCGATGGAGCACATCAAGCGCTACACGACCATCGGCACCGCACACGACCAGGGCAAGACCTCCGGCGTGATCTCGTCCGGCATCACCGCCGAACTGCTCGGCCGCCCGATCGAGACGCTGGGGACCACCACGTTCCGCCCGCCCTACACCCCGGTCGCGTTCGCCACCCTCGCCGGCCGCAGTCGAGGCACCCTCTTCGACCCCGAACGGGTGACGGCACTGCACGATTGGCACGTCGGCCGCGGCGCGGTGTTCGAGGACGTCGGCCAGTGGAAGCGTCCCCGCTACTACCCGCTCCCCGGGGAGGACATGGACGCGGCGGTGCTGCGCGAGTGCGCCGCCGTGCGCCGCAGCATCGGCATCCTCGACGGCTCCACCCTCGGCAAGATCGACGTCCAGGGGCCCGACGCCGGGGTGCTGCTCGACATGCTCTACACGAACATGATGAGCACCCTGAAGGTCGGCATGGTCCGCTACGGCGTCATGTGCGGCGTCGACGGCATGGTCATCGACGACGGCACCGTGATGCGCCTGGCCGACGACCGATACCAGGTCTTCACCACCACCGGCGGCGCCGCGAAGATCCTCGACTGGATGGAGGAATGGCTGCAGACCGAATGGCCCCATCTGAAGGTGCGGCTCACCTCGGTCACCGAACAGTGGGCCACGTTCCCCGTCGTCGGACCGAAATCGCGCGACGTGATCGGCGAGGTCTTCCCCGACCTCGACGTCAGCAACGACGCGTTCCCGTTCATGGCCTGGCGCGACACCGCCCTCGGCGACCTGCACGTGCGGGTGGCCCGGGTCAGCTTCTCCGGAGAACTCGCGTACGAGGTCAACGTCAACGGCTGGCACGCGCCCGCCGTCTGGGCACGCCTGATCGCCGCCGGCGAGAAGTTCGACATCACCCCGTACGGCACCGAAACGATGCACGTGCTCCGCGCCGAGAAGGGCTACCCGATCATCGGCCAGGACACCGACGGCACCGTCACACCCCAGGACCTCGGTATGGGCTGGGCGGTGTCGAAGAAGAAGCCCGACTTCGTCGGCAAGCGCTCGTTCGCCCGGGAGGAGAACCAGAACCCGCTGCGCAAGCAATTCGTCGGACTGCTGCCCCTCGACAAGCAGACCGTGCTGCCCGAGGGTGCGCAGATCATCGAACACCGCCCCGACGGCGTCCTGCCGCCCCCGCCGGTCCCGATGCTCGGCCACGTCACCTCCAGCTACCTCAGCGCCGAACTCGGCCGGCCGTTCGGCCTCGCCCTGGTCAAGGGTGGCCGGGCCCGCGTCGGTGACACCCTGCACGTCCCGGTGGACGGTCAATTGGTGGCCGTGGAGGTCACCGGTTCCGTTCTCGTCGATCCCGAAGGAGCACGCCGCGATGGCTGACACCCTCGTTCCGCTCAGCCCCCTGCACGGCTGGGACCAGAAGTTCTCGGTGCTCCCCGACTCGGTGAGCATCGCCGAGGAACCGTTCGTCGCGACGGTCGATCTGTGGGTGGATCCGACAGGCCCCGGTGGCGCTGCTGCGGCCGCCGTCCTCGGCGTCGAACTGCCCACCACTCCGTCGACCCGTGTCGAGAGCGGCGCGATCACCGTCATCTGGCTCGGCCCGGAGGAATGGCTGATCACCGCCCGATCCCAGTCCCCCGAGGAACTCGAGGACGCGCTGCGCACCGCGGTGACCCCGCACGGCGGCGCGGCGATCGACGTCTCCGCGCAGCGCACCACCGTGCGCCTGCGCGGGGCCCACGCCCGCGACGTCCTCGCCAAGGGCTGCTCGCTCGACCTGCACCCCCGGGTCTTCGGTCCGGGTGCGGCCGTGCAGACGATGCTCGGCCTCGCCGGCGTCGTGCTGATCGCGCTCGACGACACCGGCACCGACTACCGCATCCTGGTGCGGGCGTCGTTCGCCCGGTATCTCGCGGAATGGCTGATCGACGCCGCCGAGGAGTTCGGCATCGATCCCGTCTGACGCGACAGTCCTCGGCCCGGTGGACGACATGGCGCCGTCCACCGGGCCGATCCCATCTGGAAGGAGTGCGTCGGATGGCCTCGTCCCCTGCTCTCATCGCGTCCCGCCCCGACCGCCTGCTCACCGCGCTCGCCGACGACGTGCCCGTGGTCTGCGGCATCGTCAACGTGACCCCGGATTCGTTCTCCGACGGCGGCCGGTACCTCGACACCGCCGCGGCCGTCGAGCACGGGTTGTCCCTCGCCGCGGAGGGCGCCGGACTTCTCGACGTCGGCGGCGAATCGACGCGGCCGGGGTCGCGCCCACCGTCGGTCGCCGAGGAGATCGACCGTGTGGTGCCGGTCGTCGCCGCCCTCGCAGAGTCGACGCCCGTCCCGATCTCCGTGGACACCTCGCGGCCCGACGTGATGCGCGAGGCCGTTGCGGCGGGCGCCTCGATGATCAACGACGTTCGCGCCCTACAACTTCCGGGCGCATTGCGCGCCGCAGCCGATCTGGACGTGCCCGTCTGCCTGATGCACATGCGCGGCGAGCCGGAGACGATGCAGAGATCTCCGGAGTACGACGACGTCGTGGCCGAGGTGCGCCGGTTCCTCGTCGAGCGGGTCGACTGCTGCCTGGACGCGGGCGTGCCGAACTCGCACATCATGGTCGACCCGGGGTTCGGATTCGGCAAGACGCTGGCACACAATCTCGAGCTGCTGTCGCGGCTGCCCGAGATCGCCGACCTCGGGCTGCCGGTGATGGCGGGGCTGTCGCGCAAGGGCATGCTGGGAGCGATCACCGGACGCGAGGTCGGCAACCGGCTCGCCGGGTCGGTCGCCGCCGCCCTCGTCGCCGCGCAGAACGGTGCGGCCGTCCTCCGGGTGCACGACGTCGCCGCGACCGTGGACGCGGTGTCCGTTCTGCGGGCGCTCGTATATCGTGGTTCCGCCCACCCGAGTCGCGCATCGAATCGAGCCTCCGCCCAGTGAACACCGCCGTCTCCGCCGCCGCCGGTCTCGCGACGATCGATGCGGCCGGGATCCAGCTGGTGGACGCCGCTGCTCAGTTGATGGAGACGATGTATCACGATCCGCGGACGGGACTGCGGCACGGGGAGCGACATCTGCGACGCCTGGCCCGTTCCGCGTCCGTGCTCGGGTACGAGTTCGGGGAACGAGGCATCCGGAGCCTTCTCGCGAGGCGACTGTCCGGCGTCGGCGCGGCCCGGGTCCGCGTGCGCCTGCACCGCGACGGCGCTGTGGACGTCGACGTCTTCCCGCCCCCGGTTGCGCCGTCGTGCGTGTCGCTCGTCCTCGACGACGAGCGTGTCGACTCCCGCGACGTCCTCCTCGGTCACAAGACCACCGTGCGCGAGCGGTACGACCGCAGGCGGCGCCGCCATCCCGAGGCCGACGACGTCGTGCTGGTCAACGAACTCGGGCACGTCACCGAGACCACGATCGCGAATCTCGCGGCCCGGATCGACGGCGTCTGGTGGACGCCGCCGTTGTCGTCGGGGTGCCTGCCGGGTGTCGAGCGGTCCTGGCAACTCGACCGCGGATTCATACGCGAGCGCATTCTCACACCGGGCGACCTCCTGGAGGCCGAGACGCTGGCCGTGACGAGCTCGCTCAAGGGCGTCCTGCCCGCTGCGCTCCGGCCGTAGCCACCCGTTTCCAGACGTTCTCTCGATCACCTCTTGACCCGCCCCCACACCTGACCTACCGTTATGGCTCAGACTGATATATCAATATCCGATCTGTTGGATCGCACGCGCGACGTCCGCGACGACTACGCCCGACTGTCAAAGGAAAAGGCATGAGATCTCGAAAGATTCCCTCGGATCGACGGTTCACGGCAACACACAGCTGGCTGGCCCTCGCACCGGGCCAGAACCTCTCCGACTATCCGCTGCGGGCCGGTGTCACCGACGCGGCGGTCGACGAGGTCGACGTCGTGAGCCTGGAACTTCCGGCGGTTCGCAGCACGATCGAGGCAGGTGCCCCCTGCGCCCTGGTGTGGTCGTCGAACCGGACCCCGATCACGGTGTACGCACCGATCAGCGGACTCGTCACGCTCACAAACGCCGACGTCCTCGCGAATCCGGCACTCGTCGCCGACGACCCGTTCCACCGTGGCTGGCTGTTCGCCGTCCTTCCCCTCCCGACGTCGTCGGCCTACGGACTGCTCACCCCCGCGCAATACGCCGGCGAACTCTGTGAGGCGATGTAACCCCATGACCATCAGCGTGTTCGACCTGTTCTCCGTCGGTGTCGGCCCCTCGAGTTCCCACACCGTCGGACCGATGCGCGCGGGCGCGCGGTTCGTCTCCGACCTCCGCGCGCTCGGTGCACTCACCGACGTGGCCGATGTCCGCGTCGACCTGTACGGCTCGCTCGCGGCCACCGGGGCGGGCCACGGCACGATGTCGGCGGTCCTGCTCGGACTCGAAGGGTATTTCCCGGAGACGATCGAGACCGAGGAGATGGAACGACGGCTCGACGAGATGCGCAGCACCGGGCGCATCCGGGTCGGCGGATCGCAGGAGGTCGCACTGGCCGAGGACGAGATCGTCCTCCACCCGCTGACGATTCTGCCGCTGCACCCGAACGGAATGACGATCACCGCGTTCGCCGCCGGGGGCGTCGAGATTCACCGCGAGACCTACTTTTCCGTCGGCGGCGGGTTCGTCGTCACCGAAGCGGAGAGCGCGGAGCCACCGGCTACCAGCACCGGCGGCATGTCGTTCGGGTCGGCGAAGGAACTCCTCGACGTCGCGGCCCGCCACGGCTACGCCATCAGCGACGTGATGCTCCGGTTCGAACGCGAAAAGCGGTCGACCGTCGAGATCTACGAACGGCTCCTCCATATTCGCGACGTCATGGTGGAATGCGAGAAGCGGGGGATCTCCCGTGACGGGATCCTGCCGGGCGCTCTGCGCGTGCGGCGTCGCGCACGGGACTGGTACCTGCGGCTGGATCAGGAAGACCCGCACCGCGATCCCGCCTTCGCCGAGGACTGGGTCAACCTCGTCGCGCTCGCCGTCAACGAGGAGAACGCATCCGGCGGCCGGATCGTCACCGCGCCCACCAACGGCGCCGCCGGGATCATTCCCGCGGTGCTGCACTACGCCGTCCACTACACACCCGCGGGCCGGGCCGATCCCGACGACACCGCGATCCGCTTCCTCCTCGCCGCGGGAGCCGTGGGATCGCTGTACAAGGAACGCGCGTCGATCTCCGGCGCCGAGGTCGGCTGCCAGGGCGAGGTGGGTTCGGCCGCCTCCATGGCCGCTGCCGGGCTCGCCGAAATCCTGGGCGGCACAACGGAACAGGTGGAGAACGCCGCGGAGATCGCGATGGAACACAGTCTCGGCCTCACCTGCGACCCCATCGAGGGACTGGTGCAGATCCCCTGCATCGAACGCAACGCGATCTCGGCGGGCAAGGCCATCAACGCCGCTCGCATGGCCTTGCGGGGCGACGGCACCCACCGGGTCAGCCTCGACCAGGTCATCGAGACGATGCGCTCGACGGGCGCGGACATGCTTTCGAAGTACAAGGAGACGTCGACCGGTGGTCTGGCAGTCAACGTTCCGGTCAACTATGTCGAGTGCTGACGTGATCACCGACGAACTTCGGCTTCTGCCCGCCCGCGCCGCGCAGTTCATTCGGCGGCACCGCGTCCACGAGGACTCCGCACCCGAGACGGGCTTCTCCGTTCTCGACGTCCTCGTGCACTGCGCCCCCGTCCGCGGCGATGCGTTCGTGGTCTTCCAGTTGCTGAGCCGACGCGCGCTACCGGGGTCCGGCATCCTGGACCGGGGCGCCCTGGACGACGCACTCGGCGTGCTCGATTCGTTCGCCGTGACCGAGGACGAATGCACGGAGACGTTCGGCCCGAACTGGCCGGACGTCATCGAGCACGCCGTCGACGCGGCGGCCCTTCTGCACGACCGCCTCCGAGAGCTGGGTGCGGCGAGTGGCACCGTCGACAGCCGCCGCAGGCTCGCCGCGTGGGCATGTGCCCGCGATGCGGCCTGGGCGAGCGGCCGGATCAAATCGTGGTATCGGGCTCAGGACGCCGCGTGGGAACGGTGCCACATGGACGAGCGGACACTGCGGGAGGACGAGCGGCTGTGCGCGAATCTCGCGACCGCCGTCCGTGATGCCGCGGCCGCCCTCGCGGTGGCCGATCTGGTCGGATCGGACGACTTCACCCGCTCACACTTCGAGACGTTGCTCGAGCCGTGGCGCCTCTGCTCACCCGGCGGCGCCAGTACGCGGACGCGAGCACTGCATCGGTGATCGCCCGCGGCAGGCCCGGAAGCCGGGGCGCCCGACAGACGCACCCGTTCTGTGCAGACGCACCCCTATTCGGGCCGCACAAGGGGTGCGTCTGCCGGGAAGGGGTGCGTCTGCACCAGCCCAGCCGGTGTCGCCGTTCCCCGTGCGGCGCAGTGCGCTCGGCACTATGTTCGGCGATGACGGTGCAGGTTTCTACGCGAGGGGGCAGTCCGGCATGAGCAGGACACATTTCACGGTTCGGACACTGGGCGCGGTGGCGCTGGCGGGAGGTGCCGCAGTCGCCGCGGGCGCGGGCACCGCCGCGGCGGATCCGCTCACCGAGATCAACGGCTGCACCATCGTGGCGAATCCGACGCCCGACGATCGCACGACGTGCCCGGGCGCCGATCTCAGTTTCGCAAATCTGGCCGGCGTGAACCTGAGCTTCGCCGAGCTGTCGGGCGCGAACCTGAAACGCGCGAACCTCACCGGCACCAATTTCGCTGCCGCGAATCTGTCGTACGCCGACCTGAGCGATGCAGACATCACCGGCACGAACTTCACTGATTCGCAGCGCAACGCGGTGATCCTGTACAGCACGGACATCAATATCTTCGGCACGATCATCGGCGACATGAACATCACCACCGAGCCCGAATGGTCGACCGAGGCACACGAGCGGGCACTCGCCTCAGTCGTCCCGGTGACGCCGACACCGGCCCCGTAACTCACCCCTGACAACCCAACCGGGCTGCGCACCGCGCGGTCCGGGTTTTGGCATGCCTGCACCCCTTGACATTGGATACTGTCACTATCCATTATTAGATAGTCTTGATATCCAGTCTTGGAGGCGTCCGATGACGACGATCGAACCCGCCCGTTCGACTCACCACTACGACGGCGAACTGGTGGTCTTCCTGATCGGGATGACCATCAACCGGCCGTGGCGACCCGATCTGTGGCTCCCGGCATTTCTGGCGATGCCGACGATGCTGCGGGAACTGTCCGAAGACGAAGCGTCGGGCCTGATGGGCTACCGCCTGACGTTCGGGTGGCGCGGCCCGACGGTGATTCAGTACTGGAACTCCGTCGACAAGCTGTACGCCTACGCCGGCGACGGCAATGCGAAGCATCGTCCGGCGTGGGCCGCGTTCAACCGGCGGGCCCGCAAGGCACCCGGCGCGGTCGGCGTCTGGCACGAGACCTATCCGGTGAGCCGCGCCGAGTCGGTCTACGTCGGTGCGCCGGCGATGGGCCTGGCACGTGCCACCGCCCGCGTCCCCGTCTCACAGAAGTTGAGCCGTGCCCGAAACCGGCTGTCCCGGCCGACGTCCACGCCGCCGCGGAGGGACTCTCGCCGGGACCCTTCGAAGCCCTGATCCCCCGCACCCTCCTGCAGATCGTCTTTCTGTCGGCCACCCTCGCCGTCGTGATCTCGTCGACGCGCAACCGTGTTACAGAATCGCCCGCCGAAGCCCGCTGGCCCGCAGGACCCGGCGTTGCACTCCCGCCCGCACTGCGTCCTCCGCTCCGATGATTCGCACGTGCTTCCGGGCACGGGTGATCGCGGTGTACAGCAATTCCCGGGTCAGCAGGGAGGATGCCGCACCGGGCAGTACCACGGTCACCGTGTCGTACTGGCTGCCCTGACTGCGGTGAATCGTCATCGCGTACACGGTCTGCACGGCGGCGAGGTGCGTTGGGTGCAACAGGAACGGTTCGGCGCCCCGCAGGAAGGCGGCAGCGAGTTCGTCGTCGTCGCGCCGCACGATCACCCCGGTGTCGCCGTTGTAAATCTTCGTATCGTGATCATTGGCAGTCACCATCAGCGGCTGGCCCGGATACCAGCGATCCGGGTCCAGCCACTGCCCTGTCGCCGCGCCGATCCACTCCATTGCCTGCCGCGCCCACCGCTGCACGCCGTACGGACCCTCCCGGTGCGCACACAGCAACCGGTGCGTCTCCGAATGCTGCAGTGCAGCAGCTGCATCGCCCAATTCTGCGGCGCCGGTGACCGCGGCCGCCGTGCCCACCACATCCGACCGCAGCGCGTCGAGGTCGTCCGGATCGTGAAAGGACACCTCGGGGGCACCCTCGCCACGCAGGATCTCGATCACCCGGTCCTCGTCCCCGTCTCGCACCGCGACCGCCAGTGTCGCGATGCCACCGCCGAACCGGCGTCCGCGGCTGAGCCGGACCACCCCGCCCCGCAGCCGGTCGCGCTCGCCCGCACCCAGGGACGCTTCGAGGGGGTCGTCCGCGGCGTCCAAGTCGTCCCCGACGACCCGCGCGAGCACCGGATTCTCGGTTCCCGAGACGGGCCGCCCCACCAGATCCGCGAGAACGGCGCCCGCATCGACGGACGTCAGCTGATCCGGATCACCGACGAGCACCAGGTGGGTGTCGGGCCGGACGGCCTCGAGAAGCCGGCACATCATCGTCAGCGACACCATCGACGTCTCGTCGACGACGATCACGTCGTACGGCAGGTGATTGTTCGTGTTGTAGCGGAATCTGCTGCCGCGCCCCCGCTGCCACCCCAGCAGCCGGTGCAGCGTCATCGCGGCCAAGTCGGGCGGCAGCCCGAGTGTGTCGGCCTGCTCGCGCACGGCCTCCTGCAATCGCGCCGCGGCCTTACCAGTGGGGGCGGCGAGCGCGATGCGCCGCCTCGGTCCCGGTTGCCTCGCCAGCAGCGCCAGCACCCGGGCGACGGTGTGCGTCTTGCCCGTTCCCGGTCCGCCGACGATCACGGACGTCCACTGTGTGGCGGCCACCGCGGCAGCGATCCGCTGCCGATCCGGTGACGGCGACGGCGCCCCGACGTCGTGCTGGTCGCGGAACAGCGCGTCCAACCCGTCCCGCAGCGCATGCTCGTCGACGAGCGGGTGCCCGACGGCACGCTGGTCGAGCACCCGCCGGATGGTCGCTTCCTGCCGGAAGTACCGGTCGAGATACAGCAGCCCGCCCTCCGCGGTGTCGACGAGCCGCAGCGGTCGCAGCGGACCCGCCGCGCCACCCGTGACCAGCGGGCTCCGGCGCAGGGCCTCGACGACAGCCGAGTCTTCCGGCCAGGGCAGCGCGTCGAGGTCGACCTCGGACTCCTCGTCGACCGTCACCTCCCGGATCCGCGTCAGGTCCAGGCACACCGAACCGGCCCGCACCGCGCGAACCGCCAGCGCCGTCGCCAGCACGACGTCTTCCGAGGGTTCGCCCCCGAGCGCTGACAACCGCAACGCGACGTGCACGTCCGCCGCGGCGAGCACACCGGCCTCGTTGAAGATCCGCAGCCGCCCCTTGCCGCGCTGCGCCACCTGCACCTCCGTCATGGCGTCCCCTCGGGCTCGCTGGCCGACCCGGACAGCAGATCGGACAGTTCGGTGATCAGCGCGGCCGGGGGTGCCCAGTCGAAGACGCCGCAGCCGGGTGGGGTGCCGGGGCCGACCATTCCGCGAACGAACAGGTACTGGACCCCGCCGAGGTGGACTGCGGGATCGTAATCCGGCTGCCGCCAGCGCAGGTAGCGATGCAACGCAACGGAATACAGCAGTGCCTGCAGCGGGTAGTGCGCCCGCAGCATTTCGGCGGCCATGTTGTCGCGGGTGTAGTGGGCGGTGGTCAGCTCCCCCTGCGCGAGGCGGTTGGTCTTGTAGTCGACCACGACGTATCGCGGCCCGGGCAGCCGCAGCACGGCGTCGATGCTGCCGGTGAGGTATCCGCGCAGGGGTGTCGGTTCGAGGGTCAGCACGGCGTCGGCATACGACCGCAGCGGGTCGTCGTCGGACAGGTGCGTGCGCAGCAGTCTGCCGACACGGTCGAGCATCACGGTCAGCGAGGGCGTGTCGCCGCCGGCGAGGGGCAGCTCGAAGTCGAGTTCCGCCAACAGGTCCGCCGGGGCGAGGTCGGCGAGTGTGCGCCCGGCCCCCGCCCCGAGAGGAGTCCGCAGCACCGGGACCAGTGCGGAGGCCAGCTGAGCCGGATCGATGTCCGAGAGCGTCGACGCGATCACGTCGCGGCAACACCGTAGGACTTCGTCGTCCAGATCGGGCGCTGCGGTGTCGACGATCTCGAAGACGGCGTGGACGAGCGTGCCGAACGTCGCGCCGCCCGGCAAGTCGTTCATCGTCGACGGCACACCCGTAGTGACGTCGGCGGGGGCCTGCAGCGGTGGCTCGTCCGGCTCGTCCGTCTTCTCGTCGACCTCCGCCTCACTTCCCACGGCGGGCGCGTCGTGCGCGGACGCGGTCAACGCCGAATACGACGTGCGACGCCAGCGCATGTCGAGCAGTCGGCGAAACCGCGCGGCCTCCAGATCTCCGCTGGGCTCGCGCTGCGGGGTCCACCCGACCCGCGCGATCGGTTCCGACCCCACCGCCTCGACCGTCACCGTCTCCGGCGCCGCCGAACCCCACTCCGACAACCGTTCCGCGACAACCGGATCCTCGGGAACGACGGCCTTCTGCGGGACCTCACGCTGCCCGGGCCTGCGCCCCAGAATCATCCGGTGCAGCGGCGCGCCCGCTGTCGTGAACCCCGGCGCCCACCACACCACGAGCCCGCACATCGCCCGGGTGACCGCGACGTACAGCAGCCGAAGTTCCTCCCCCGCCTCTTCGGCGTCGTGCCGGTTCCTGCGGTCGGCGTAGCCGGGGCTGCCCGGACCGCCGACGTCGAGGATGCGCCGACCGTCGTCGTCGTGCAGGAGCAGTTTGCTCGGTTTCGAAATCTTGGCGGCGTCCCACGCGTAGGGCAGGTAGACGAGCGGGAATTCGAGGCCTTTGCTGGCGTGGACTGTCGCGATCTGCACGGCGGTGGCGTCGCTGTCGAGTCGCCGGCTGCGGTCTACCCCACCCGAGGTCGGGTCCTTCATCCGTTCGGTCAGCCAGCGGGTGACGGCCGTCAGACCGAGCGACTGCTCGACGGCGGCACTGTTGAGCAACTGCGCCACGTGCCGCAGATCGGTCAGTGCCCGTTCTCCCGCCGCGACCCGGAGCAGTCTCGCCTCCAGGGCGGCGACCGCGGACAGTCGTTCGAACAGTGCCGCGAAACCGGACTGGGCGAACACCGCGCCGAGTTCGCGCAGCAGGCCCCCGACCTCTGCGACGATGTCGTCGCCGCGGGCGTCGAGTTCCTCGGCCGAATGTCCGAGCAGCGGTGTGAGCGCCGCCAGCCGCACCCGGTCGGCGCGGTGCGGTTGCTCGATGGCCTGCAGGATCCAGAGCCAGTGCTGCGCAGCCGGAGTGGTGAAGACACTGGCCCCGCCGGCCAGTACGGACGGCACCCCCGCCCGGTCGAGGGCGTCGTGGACGAGTGCGATCTGGGCGTTGGTGCGCACCAGCACGGCGATGTCGCCGGGTTCGACCGGCCGGGCGCTGCCCCCGACGTCGAGCGTCGCACCGCCATCGAGGAGGGCGACGATGTCGGCGGCGAGGTCGGCGGCGATCCGCTCCCGGAGCGGCCCCACCGCCGGATACCCCGATTTGTTGAGCGGGCCCGCGCCGGTCCGGGGAAGGTACCGCAGCCGCAGCGGCGCGGCGCCCGTGAGCCGCGACTTCGGTCTCGCACCGTCGACACGGTGCACCACGATCTCGGGATGCCCGAGTGCGGCGCCGCCGTGAAGGTATTCGAGGCCGTCGAGCAGTTCCTGATCGCTGCGCCAGTTGGTGGTCAACTCCTGGTGCCGATCGGCCGACCGCACCGCGTCGAGGTAGCTGAGCACCTCCGCCCCGCGGAAGGCGTAGACGGCCTGCTTCGGATCGCCGACGAGTACCAGTGTGCCGTTGCCGTGGAAGGTCCGGCGCAGAATGTCCCACTGCAGCGGGTCGGTGTCCTGGAACTCGTCGACCAGCACGACCCCGTACCGTTCGCGGACGCGCCGGCAGGCCGCCGCACCGTGTGCGGGGTCGCTGAGGACGCGGTGCAGGAGCATCGGCAGATCGTCGAAGTCGCGCAGCCCGACCGCGCGTTTGCGCCGCTCGACCTCGGCGCGCACCGCCTCGGCGAACGCCACCCGTTCCCCGGCCGGGGTGCCCCGTGCGTCTTCGGGGGCGAGCACGGCCTGCGGGTCGAAGATGGCAGCCCTGGCGGCGGCGGTAGCCTCGGCCGGAGTGAACGGCGCGACCTCGACGCGGCTGTAGGCCCGCAGGTACAGGTCGTCGATCACCTCGGCCGTAAGGTCGTCGGCCGCCTCGACCAGCACCGTGTCGGGGTCGCGCTCGCCGGCGATGCCGAGCCCGTCGAGCATGCGCTGGCAGAAACTGTGCGTGGTGACGATGGTGGCGGCGTCGAAATCCGACAGCGCCTGCAGCAGGCGCCGGCGCCGCACCGTCACCTCCTCGGCGTCACCGTCGGCGAGGTGCCGGATCAGGTGATCCGCACTCAGGCGCGCCGCCGCCGGATCGGCCAATGCGGCTGCGGCCGAACCGAATCGCTCACGGGTGCGTTCGCGCAACTCCTGCGTCGCGGCCCGGCTGAACGTGACCAGCAGCAGCTGCGACAGGGCCACCGCGCCCTCGGCGACGAAGCGGGCGGCCAGGCCGACGATCGCGTACGTCTTGCCGGTACCGGCGTTCGCCTCGAGTACCGTCGTCCCCTCCGGCAGCGGGCCGAGGAGGTCGAATCCGCCGGCGCCGGTCACGGCTGCGCCATCGTCTCTGCGGTGAGCAGCGGCGCCCACAGTTGTCGTGCGTAGTTCTCGATGGTCACCGAATCACCGAGCACGTCGAGACCGGGAGACGCTCCGTAGACGTAGGTGATGTGCCGGTCCCGTGCGTCACCGAAATCACTGCTCCACTCCTTCCGGGCCGCCTCCATCGCCTCCTCGACGCTGCTGCCGCCGTACCGTCGTTCGGCGTAGGCCGCGGACGCCCCCGTGGCGATGGGCAGCGGCGCGTGCAGACCCCGATCGCGCAATTCGACGAGGCGCACCAATTCCTCCACCGGGTTCTCCGGTGCGGTGAGGGTCGAGCGCCACGCCGGACGGCTGTACGCACCCCGGCCGGTGGTGACGGCGGTCCACTCGGTTCCACCGTCGGAAGCCGCCACTGCCAGCAACTGCGCCCACGCGGTGAGCCGATGCTTCGGCCCCAGCCTCGAATACGTGGTGCTCGCGATGACCGACCCGTGCACGCCGCCGACCGTCCCGGTGAGCCGACGACCCGAACCGAGGTCGACATCGACGTCGACGGATTCCGCGCGGCCGACGTGCACCGACCCGCTGACGGCGACGAGCGACTCCACCGCGTGCTCGATTCCCCCCAGCACCGACTCCCCCAATGCGAACGGCGGCAACGTCCCCCGGCGCCACTCCGCGGCGC
Source organism: Rhodococcus sp. 4CII (assembly GCF_014256275.1). Taxonomy (NCBI): domain Bacteria; kingdom Bacillati; phylum Actinomycetota; class Actinomycetes; order Mycobacteriales; family Nocardiaceae; genus Rhodococcus; species Rhodococcus sp. 4CII. The sequence goes on along the minus strand of NZ_JACCFE010000002.1, from coordinate 5,796,138 downwards.
GGAAATCGCCCAGCTCGACCCCCGCCAGCCTCGCGACGAGCATCCGCTGGCCCAGATCCCAGCGGGCCAGCGGATCGGGCGCGATGTCCAGCGCGTCGGCGAGGTCCTCGTCCACGTCGGGAACCCGCAACCCGAGCCGTTGCCGCAGAAACGCCTGCGTCGGGTGCACCAGGAACGCGATGAGATCGGCGAGATCGACGTCCCCCACCGGCGGCGGCACCAGCGGCGCCGGCAGGAACCCGGGCTCCGGCTCCGGCGGATGCTGCGTGGCGCGGGCCCCCGCCAGCGCACCCCGATCGAAACTGAACGGACGCTCCGGCCGGAAGTTCCGGGCATCGAACGGCTGCAACGGATGCCGGGTCACGATTCCCGGGAGAGCGTCCCGCCCGACCGTCGCGGCCACCGCGTCGAGGAGCTCGGACAACGGGATCGCCGGCGGCCGGGTCATGCCGCTGACGGGATCGGCGCCCGTGTAGAACAGCAGCAGCTTCTCACTCGCGGACATGACGGCATCGAGCAGCAACTGCCGATCCTCGCTCCGCGGGTCACGTTCGCCGAGAAGCGGATTGCGGGCCAGCACGTCGTCGCCGTCCACGCTCACACCCCGCGGGAACACCTCGTCGTCGAGACCGAGGAGAACGACGACGCGGTGCGGCACCGACCGCATCGGCACCATCGTGCACACCGTCAGCTCCCCCGTGCGAAAGTTCGCGCGGGTGGGACGGCCCGCGAGCCGGGTGGCCAGCATGGCGCGCACGTCCGACAGCCGCAGGACCGTGCCGCCGCCGTGCTCCATCGCGGCTCCGAGCTCGCGTCGCGCCTGCGCCAGTTGCCACGCGTCGGCGGCGGCGACGTCGACGAGAAGGTCCAACGCCCGGGTGAGGGCGCTCGACCACGCCGCGACCGACTGTGGTCCGCCGAGCCCCCGCAACGCGACGTCGAGCCGGTCGACGAACTCCGCCAGCCGCCCGGTGAGGTCGATGTCGTTGCTGTCGACGTCGTCGAGGGGAAGGGCCAGCGCGAGCCATTCGCTCTCCGACTCGTCGGCGGCGGCGCCGAGCAGGATGCGGTCGAGTGCGGTGGTGAACGTGTTCTGCGGAAAGTCGCCGAGACCGAACGCGGCGCGCTGCCGCGGTCCGATTCCCCACCGCGCGCCCGTCGCCGTGGCCCACTCCCGGATCCGTTCGAGGTCGTCGTCGCCGAACCGGAACCGCCTGCGTACCGGGGCGGCCGCCGACAGGTCCAGCACCTGGCTCGCCGTGACCCGCGCGTCGGCCAGCGCGAGCAGCGTCGACACCACGGCCAGGACCGGATTGGTTTGGTGCAGAGCACGATCCGCGAGCCGGACCCGAAGACGGTGGCCGGGATGACCGAGCACGTCCTGCCCGAACGCGGCGCGGATCAGCGGCGCGTACGACTCTACGTCGGGGCACATCACGAGCACGTCGCGCGGCTCGAGACTCGGATCGTCCTCGAAGAGATGCAGCAGGCATTCGCGCAGGACCTCCACCTGACGCGCCGGACCGTGGCAGGCATGCACCTGGACGGACGAGTCGGCCGTGCACTCGGCGAGCGCGGGTGCACGATCGTCCCTGATGTCCGCCTGCAGGCGTCCCAGGAGGGAATCGGGCGGCGGCGGCGCCTCGTGGTGGACATCGTCGAGGTCGAGACGGGTCAGCCTCGACTCGAGTTCGCGAACGTCGCGGGCCAGACTGGAGAGCAGCGGGTGCGCGACGGACAGCGCGGTGTGGTCGTCGGCGCGCGCGAGGACGCCGTCCGGCGCGGCCGAGGCCGACCACATGGCCGGGCTCGGATGCGGAAGCCACAGGTGCACATCGCGATTCACGGCGAGCGCGGCGAGCACCGAGAGCTGGTCGGTCGCGAGCCGGGTCGGACCGAACAGCGACAGCCGGTCGGGGAGCTCAACGAGCCGCGGTTCCTCGCGCAGCCGGGCACAGGCCGGCTCGAGCCGCTCCGCGGGCGCCGGGCCGCCGATGCGCTCGCGCATCCGTCGCCACAGTTCGGCCTGCCAGAGAAGGTCGTCGTCGAGCACGCCCCCGGCCCCGTCGGTGTCGCGGCCACCTGCCCAGTCGACCAGCATCGCGGGTCGCTGAGCGCCGTAGCTCCGGAACAGATCGGTCAGGTGCGACGCGGTGGCGTAGCGCCTGCCGGGCCGGTGATCGTCCGGGTTCTGGTCCGGCAGGCCGTGCCCGAGATGCTTGGCGAGAACCGCGCACCAGGGCTCGCCGAGGCAGCGGTCGACGACCTCGAGCAGTGCCCACAGCATGCGCGAGGGCGCCCACGGGTCGTCCTCGGCGGATACACCGGTGGCCGCCGCGAGGCACTCGTCCACGAGCCGGGTCGGTGACGGGAAGTCGATGTTCGCGGCCACGCCGTCACCGAGATCGCCCCGCGCCCCGAGCACCGTCGACAGTCGCTGCGTGAGCCAGCGCTCCACACCCTTCGCCGGGACCGCGACGATCTCACGGGCGAACGGATCGGACAGCGGGGTCGCGAGCACGTCGCCGAGTGCCGACGCGAGGGTGGTGGAACGCTCGGCGCGATGCAGTACGAGCACATGACCTCCCCTCGCTCCCCAACTCCGTTCGGCTCAGACTTACCACACCCCACCGACTCGGGAGGTCCACCCTCCGCAGGCGAGTGGCAATGTGTGCGGGGCGCGCATTCGCACTCACGTGCGGGTTAACCTGGTTCCGACCGTTCCGGCCCGGGAGGCAGGATGCAGACATTCGTGCCCGACCCGGGGTTCGCCCGCAGCGGCGCGCTGCTCGACGACCGGCGGCTGGGCAAGCAACGGGTGGAAACCTTTCAGATTCTCCGGGCCCTCGTGTGGCCTTCGTACGGGTGGAAGAACCATCCCGCGACCGCGATGTGGCGAGGCTTCACCCCCGCGCTCGTCACGTACGGCGTCGCGATGTGCCGCGAGTGGTCCGCGCGCGGTCACACCGACGCGCTCGCGCCTCAGCTGCTCGAGTACACGGGTGGGCGACTCGACTCGTTCGAGCATCTCCGCGACCACGGGCTGCTGCCACCGTGGGTCGGCGACGGCGCCGTCCACGCCAGTCACCGCCGCGTCCTCGCCGAGAAGGCACCCGACGCCTACCCGCGGTCGTGGAGCGGAGACGGCGGATACGTCTGGCCGACGCCCGTGTACCCGCGGTGGCCCGTCCGCGGCGCCGACCCGCGCGAGGTGCTGACTCCCGCGGAAGCCGAGACACTGGCCGGCAGCTCGGACACGCGGGACCTCCTGCGCAGTCTGCACCTCGGCCGGTCCGCCTCGACCGACTCACCGGATCCGGCGACGGTCGTCGCAGCGAGCCTGGTGCGTCCCGGATTGACGGCGGTGCTGCTCGACGCCGATCCCGTTCCCGACGACGCCGAGACACCCGCGGCGACGGCGGACGACGCCGGTGCCGCGACCCCGTCGATCGCCCGGCAACCGACTCCGGAAGATCGCGAGGCGATGGAGAGCGAGGCGACCGATCCACGCCGCATCCGGTTCTTTCGCCGCGGCCAAACGGTTCCGAGCGCCGAACGATATGGACTGGTCGTCTCGTCGTCGAGCACGCCGCCGCAGGGGCTCGACTCGATTCCCCTGCTGCACCTGCGCACCCCCACGTGAGTGGCAGTCACATCAGCGGCCGGGGCGCGCCTGAGTGAGGTGCGGAACCCAGCCGTGGGTTGGCCACTTCTTCAGACCGACCTTGGCCGGGACGATCCGCTTGTTCACGAACTGCGACTCCAGTTCGGTGTCGGACTCGCCCGTGAACCGCCACAGCGATGCGTCACCCGGCCGCGCGACCGACGACCAGGATTTGGCCCGGTAGGCGGCGCGAACGATGTTGTCCGCGAACACGATCACCGGGATGTCGTCGGTGTTGCGCACGGCCGCACCGGCCGCCCAGGCCCCGCGGGAGAGTTCGTACACCTGCTCCGACGTCACGCCGCGCCGGGACGCGGCGGGCACCTCGAGGACTACGCACGGGGTCGGCAGGTTCGGCACAGGTTCTGCTGCGTACTGCAACACGAGGTCGTCGACGGGCACCGCGCGATGCTCGCCGACGCCGGCGGCAAGGTTGGCGAGCTCGGCACCCTCGTTCAGCCCCAGCGCTCCCACCACGCCGTCACGCACGGCGTCGGCGACGCCACCGCTGTCGGCGACCCGGTGCGCCACGATGTAGTGCTCGACCTCGTGACCGGAATCGAAGATCTCCCGGATGCGGGCGATCGTCGCGGCCTTCACCTCGGCGCCGTCGGTGTCCGGATCCTCCAGCGTCTGACGGTGCTCGTTCTCGGCCAACGCCTCCCACACGTAGCCGTACACCCGCGTGCCCCGTCCGGTGCCGACGTAGAACACTGACCTGTTGCGGGGGTCGAGCAGCGCGTAGACGTAGGTGCCGAGTTCCTCGCCCACCCGCTTCGGGAACGGTTGCGGCGCGTGCCGGGTCTGATACACCTCTTTCAGGATCAGGCGCAGCGCTGCCAGTTTCAACGCGACGGGGACGCCGCCCTCGATGCCGTCGAACAACGCGGTCGCCGCGCCCTGCACCGAGGAGAAGGTGTGCCCGATGTGCCGTTCCAGCGACTTCGTGACATCCGCGAACTGCGCGAACCGCACCCGGGGATCCGGGGACGCGTTGTCGAGATCGTTGGACGCGAGGAAGGTCTGGACCTCGGCATTGTCGAGCCAGCGAGAAGTGATGTCGATCGGGATCGTCCAGACGGTAGCCATGCCCCTACCGTAAGGGAAAAGTTCCGTGAAGAACTCGGGCGAGTAATGCGCCTGGCGATTCGAACCCTTTCGACGTACGACATGGTGCGGGAAGATGGAGTGGTACCCGCTCCGACGCAGGTTGGGAGATCTTTCATGACAGCACCCAGCTACTCCACCCGTACGGCCGTCGACATCGCCGTCGGGATCCTCATCGGCGTCCGCGGATGCTCCGAGAACGAGGCGTTCGCCGAACTCGCGGAGACGTCCCGGCAACACAAAGTCGCCCTCGCCCGCACCGCACGCGCGTTGATCGCGTTCAGTCAGACTCACCATCACGACCTTCCCGCCTCCGACGTCACCGCGGCGGCCCTGCATTGGAGCAACGCCACCCCGTACCGGGGCGCGTTCGGCACGGCGGCGTAGGGCCGATGTGCGGTGAAGTCTGAGAATTCTCTGGCTTCGACGGCGCGATGCCCCGCAACCCTTCAGACTCGATGTGAGAACCGAACGACCTGCGCACCGAGAGACGAAGAGGTAACTGAGTTGACGATCCGCAAGATCACGGTTGCCGCGGTAGCGATCGCCGCAGCCCTCACGATGTCCGCCTGTGGTTCCGACGAGCCCTCCAGCTCGAACGCGACCACCAAGTCCACCACCGCATCGGCGGCCGAGACCACGGCCGACCTCGAACTGCCGACCGCAGCCGATCTCAACGCCCTACTGGCGAAGGGGCTCGACCCGGCGACTCCGCTCGACGAGAAGATCGCCATGGTGGAGGGGTCCGAGCAGGATCCGAACCTGTTCAACCAGGTCGCCGCCGCCGCGCAGCAGGCGGGTGCGCAGGTACAGGTGCTGGACCCGGTGATCGACAACGGCGACGGGAGCGCGAGCGCGCAACTGCAGTTGACGATCAACGGCCAGGTTCAGCAGAACACCCTGCCCGCCATCTTCGTTCCCGGCGAGAACGGGACGTGGAAATTGTCGAAGGCAACGGCATGCTCGATCGTGGCAATCGCGCAGCTGACGTCGCCGGCGTGCCCGCCCGCCTGATTCCGTCCGTCCGCGTCGGACGCCTTTCCGTGTCAGACGCCTTCCAGGGCTTCCCCGATCTCCTGGACGGCCCGGTTGTGCTGATCGGTAATCAGGATGTGTCCTGCCGCGATGGTCAGCGCAACCGGCCATTCGATGATTTCGACGGCGGCGAGCAGGCCGATCGCGGCGAAGAATGCCAACTGCTCGGGGCGGGGCAGCGGCACCCGGCCGAGGACCGGTAGCTGGACCGCGAAGCTGCGGGCTTCGCGGACCCGCTGCACGGCGTCGCTCTGTGACTCCGCCTCCGACGTTCGTTGGGTCATCGTTCGTCTCCCTTGTCCGTGCCGTTTCCCTGTGCGCCACCTTGATCGCGGACCGTTGCAGGCGTGCTGAGTTCCGTCGCCCAAACCGCCGTTGGTGTCTTCTCCGCTGCATCGGACCCGTTCACCGGCGCGGTGACCCGGGTGCTGACTCCACCGCTGCGGGAGGTGTACGCCGTGCTGCTCCGGGCGGGTGTGATCGAGATCGTCGACTGATCGCCCGCGAACTTTTCCAGCAACCCCGGTGCGAGGGCGGCGGCCGCGGTCGCGGCGCCCGCGCACCCCAGCGCCTGGGCCCAACCGAGCGGCCCGAGCGGGGTGCACCCCAGGAGCTGACTGACGCCGGGCGTGCTGACCATGACGGTGAGCGCGACGAGTGAACCGCCCGCAGTGAGCACGACGAGCGGGCTTCGCGAATCGATGAGCGTCTGCCCGAGCTGGGTGCCGACCAGTGCCACCAGCCCGACCGTCGACGCCCGGCGTTGCCTGCCCGTCACGCTCGCCAGCGCCCATGCCGTCGTCGCACCAGCCGCCGTGGCCGTGCCGCGGATCGCGACGGTCCGCCACAGCGCGGCACTGTCCGGGCCGCGGCCCTCGCCTCGAGCCCGCTCGTTGGGCGGACTCACCGCGAGCGCGGCCGCCGGCAGCGCGTCCGTGAGCACGTTCACCAGCAGGAGCTGGCGCGCGGTCAGCGGCGACCGTCCGGCGATCGCACTACCGACCAGGGCGAACGCCACCTCCCCCGCGTTCCCGCCGAGCAGTACCGACACTCCCGCCTGCACCCGCCGCCACAGTTGGCGACCCTCGTCCAGGGCGTCGAGCAGCGCGTCGACGCGGCCGTCGAGCAGCACGACGTCCGCGGCGCTCCGGGCCGGGTCGCTGCCGCGGGAGCTGACCCCGATGCCCACGCTGGCGGCCCGGATCGCCGCCGCATCGTTCGCGCCGTCGCCGACCATGGCGCAGACGTGTCCCACCCGTTCGAGGGTCTGCACGATCTGCACCTTGTTCTCCGGGGACATGCGGGCGAAGACAACGCACTTCTCGACGGCATTCTCCTGACCCCGGTGCGACAACGCGTCCCAGGCCGTCCCACTGATCACCTGCTCGGCCGACACCGGCAGTCCCAGTTCTCTCGTGATGGCGGTCGCGGTCACGGGATGGTCGCCGGTGATCAGCCGGACCCCGACCTGCAGCCGTTCCAACTCCGGCAGCAGTCCGGCCGCTTCCGGTCGCGGGGTGTCTGCCAGCCCGAGCAGTCCGACGAATTCCAGTTCGGCACCGCAGAGCTCGTCCAGGACCGCGGTGTCGGCGGCCGCGCGGCGCGCCTGGAAGGGCGTGACGGTTCGGCGGGCGACGGCGATGACACGGAGCCCGTCCGCGGCCATGCCGACGACGGTGTCGTGCACCTCGTCGGCGTCGATTCCGGCGCAGGCCTCGAGCACGACCTCCGGCGCACCCTTCAACGACAGGTGCGTGCCCGACAGCGCAGCGGAGTACGGCCGCCCGGATCGGAACGGGAGGTGGATGTGCTCGCCGTCCTCCGGGGCAAGGTCCGCCGCCGCCTCGGCGATCGCGGCGTCGGTTGCGTGTGCGGCCGGACGTCCGTCGGGTGTCACGGCACTGCGGGCCGCGCAGGCGAGCACCTCCTCGCGGTCGTGACCCGGGTGCGGGACGGCGCGGACCACCCGCAGCCGGTTCTCGCTGAGCGTGCCGGTCTTGTCGAAGCACACCACGTCGACCCGGCCCAGCGCTTCGACCGAACGCGGTGCCCGCACCAACGCGTCCGACCTCGTCAGCCTGCGTGCGGCGGCCTGCTGCGCGAGTGTCGCGACAAGCGGCAGTCCCTCGGGGACGGCCGCCACCGCGACCGCGACACCACTGGTGACCGCCTGCCGCAGTCCGGTGCCGCGCAGGAACCCGACGGCGGTAACCAGCGCACCGCCGCCGACGCTGACGGGCAGGACCCGGTCGGTGAGCGTCCTGAGCTGCGCCTGCAGACCCACGTGCGACGCGCCCGCGGGAGTGAGGGCGCCGGCGCGGCCCGCTTCCGTCGTCCCGCCCACCGCGGTGACGATCGCGGTCGCCGTGCCGGTGAGGACGGTGCTTCCCGCGAACACCATGCAGGCGCGTTCGCTGAGCGGCGCACCCGGAGTGGCCGACGTCTGTTTGACCACCGGCAGGGATTCCCCGGTGAGAGACGACTCGTCGACCTCGACACCGGCGGACTCGACCACCCGGCCGTCGGCGGGCACCACCTCGCCGGGACCGATCTCGATCACGTCCCCGGGCCGCAACCGCGAAGCCTCCACCCGTTCCGACACCCGGTGTTCGGGAACTCCGACGATCCGGTGTGCGGGCGGATCCCCCGCCGCCAGCAACCGGTTGAGCAGGCGTTCCGCATGCAGACGTTGCACCGCGGACAGCGCGGCATTGCCGACGAGGACGGAGCCCACGAGCACCGCGTCCACCGGCGACCCGAGCAGCGCGCTCGCCGCCGACCCGGTGGCGAGCACCGGCGTCAGCGGGTCGGACAGCTCGGTGCGCATGGCCCGGCCGAAGTCCCAGGCCAGCCCGACCGGCCATGCGGTGAGCCGCTCGATCACCGCGACCGGGCCCAGCACGAGGTTCACCGAGCGACGCCGCGCGCCGCCGATCCCCTCGTCCTCACGTGCGGGCAGCAGCCGGCGCACGTCCGGAACCGGCATCTCGTGCCACGCGTGGACCGGCGCCGCGGCCGGGGCCGGGGCCCGCAGCACGCCGCGTGCAAGGGAATGTCCCGTCCACACTCCGGCCGCCGCCCCGACCGTCACGGGTCCGGGTCCGCGGCCGCGCACTCCCGGCAGCATGAGGAGCGCGCCGAGTATCGACGACGCCGTCGCGATTTCCACGCCGCGCCTGCTCGCGGTCCTCGCGTCCGGCAGCGATCGCAGCACCCGCCAGGCCACGACGAGATCGTCGACGAGGAGATCCGCCGGCCAGGGCGGCGGGGCATCGGCGGCGAGGACGCCGATGCCGACATCCGCGGCGGCCAGGGCGAGTGGGGCCCGGACCGCCAGCACCGCAACGGTCGCGCCTTTCGCCCGAAGCGCCGCGACCGCATCGCGGAGGTCCGCGTCCTGTGACCCGCTCGCCGGGAACAGGTCGTCGAAGGCGGAGCGGAGACCACCGAGGGTGTCCACGTCCACCGACACCACCTGCGCTCCCGACGTCCGCGCCTGCGCGAGCACGGCCGCCGCGTGCGAGTGGTGGGCGGGGGTCACGAGCACGGCGGCGTCGTCGTCCTCGGCTGCCGCGGCGAGATCATCCGGAAGCTCTCCCAGCGCGTGCCAGCCCGCTCCGAGGGCACCGGCGTCCACAGCGGATCGGGCAGCCTCCCACACCCGGGTCCGGTCGGAATCGCGGACCGCGCGGATCGCGCTGACCCGGAGCTCGGACGTGTGCAGAACGTCGGGGTCGACGACCACGGCGTCGATACGGTCCAGGCAGCGCAGCGCTCGGGGACGCAGCGTGAGCACGTCGTGGCGATCGGCGAGTCCGCGGCCGAGCGTGGCGGCGAACACCTCACGGGCGGTGCGCGCCGCCTTCGGTGCGGCAACCAGAGCCGCGTCCGCGGCGCCCGCCACGCTGCGAGTGGCTGCCCCCACCGCCGTCGCCCCCACCAACTGGGCGACCGCCGCGCGGTCTGCGTCCCGCTCCAGCGGTCCCGACGTACGGTCGCGAGGGATTGCGACGCGGTCGGTGTCGTCGGAAGGGTTCCGCGCCAATTCGGGTTCACGCCGCCGCCATGCGCGTCGGCCCGACCAGGCCTCGGCCGTGATCGCCGACCGCAAAACCATGTCTACGGCGAGCGACGCGGGCGCCTGCCGCACCACGTCGCCGGCCGCCTGCGCGGTGGCGAGCAGCAGTTCGGCGGCGTCCGGTCCGAGCCGGTCCTCGACCATCCCGCGCAGGCGCGGCTGGTAGTTGACGAAGGTGACCGCCGCGGCCGGCACCGGCCAGGGCAGGCCGGGGATCGGAATCAGGCGGCCGGCGAGCGCCGCGACGAACCCGGTCGTCACGGCGGCCAGTGCGAGGGACCGTTCGGCGAGCGTCACGTCGTCGCCGGGAAGTTCCTTCGAACGGTCGCCGGCGGCGTCCGGGACCGACGGGCGGGCCCTATCCTCGGCGCCGGCGATCACGGTGCACAGCTCGGCCACCGACGGTCCGCTCGCGCCGACGGTCACGATCAGCCGGGACAACGACCGGTTGAGTTCCGCCCGGTCCACGCCGTCGAGGCTGCGGACGGCAGCGAGAACCCCCGCGGCCACGTCGTCGCCGCGGGCCCCCTCGAGTCCGCGGACCTCGATCCAGGCGCGACCGTGGTGGGTACTGGTCCGTCTGACCGGGGTTCCCCCCATCAGCTCGCCGGCCAGCTGCGTCGCCGTCCGGGTGGTGGTGGCCACGAGATCCGCGGCCACGGCGCCCCCGTAGGTCGCCACCCCGAGACCGAATCCGGCGCCACGCACCGGCAGCGACGCGGCGGTGCGGAGATACCCGACCGCGCCGTCGGCGATTTGCATCATGAGCTCCCATCGGCCGTGGCCACCGGCGCCGCCGACATCGGCGCGGTCATGACCGCGGTACCCACCCCAGGATATTCTCAACCGCCTCGCACCGGAACGTATTCAGGGAACTCTCAGCAAACCTCAGATACTGTTCTGCCCCAATGGAATTCGATCACCCTGCTCGGTGCGCCAGAAGTCCCACCCGTCGTAGGTCTCGACGTCGCCGCTGATGTGACTGGCAACGGCACCCGCCGCCGTCGTCGGGTCGGGGAACCGCCGGCCCTGCATCGGGCCGCGCATGATCTCCAGCGAACGGGTGTCGGGGTCGAATCGTCCGACCAGGCGGTACCCCTCGAAGTCGGCGACGACTTCGACTCGGGTATCGACCAGTTCGTCCGACACGGCGGCAGCCTTCGCCGGCTTCTTCCGGGCGGAGGCGTCGGCGGCCGCGTCCGCGCGCAGCGTCGCCGCCGTGGTGGCACGCTGCGCGTCGCTGTAGCGGCTGGGGTCCTTGTCCCCCGCCAGGCCGAGCAGGTCCCAACGCCCGCGGCCGTGCGCGACCCGGTTCAGCGGGATCGCGTGATGCCCGGTCCGCGTGCGGCCGGGGGTGTCCATCATCCACAGATCGACCTCGGCGCGGATGTCGTCCGCGACCTCGGCGGAAGGCACGATGAAGAACTCCTCGGGGGTGCTCGCGAGATCCACGAACACCCAGAACTGCGAACCGGTGTCGTCGTCGTCGAGCGATTCGTCCTGTTTACGGGCCTGCCAGTCGCCGCTCAGCTTGGAGCGCACCCGCACGATGCAACTGGTGCCGTCGTCGCCCCAGACCTGGACGGGGTTGCGTCGCGAGTGGGTGAGCCGGACTGCCTTGCCGCCCCGCTCCACGACATCGGCGATGAAGGCCTGGATTCCCCGGCTGGCGGTGTCTTCCACTGTGTACGTGTCCGTCCCTGATTCTGCGTCCCGTACGCAGGTGGAGAGAGGTGTGGCGACGGGTTTGCGCAGCACGACTCGGCGTTCTTCTCCTCACCATACGTGCCTGGTCGGGGAAGTGTGACTACCCGACCGCGCGGGCCGCGTCCGCGGCCTCGGCGAACAGCCACGACAGCACCAGCGCACCGGGGTCCACGACGCCGCGCGCCGCCTCGCCGATGTAGCTGGCCCGGCCGCGCCTCGCGGTGATGCCGGCGGTGGCCTCGGCCCCGCGGGCGGCGGCCTCTGCGGCCTCGGCCAGACCGTCGGTCGGACTGCTCCCGGTGGCGACGGCCGATTCGAGGGCGGCGACGGCGGGGGCGATCGCGTCGATCATGGTCTTGTCCCCGGGTTGCGCGCCGCCGAGTTCCTGGACGGCATCGAGGCCGGCGCGCGCCGCCGCGGTGATCGCGGCCAGATCCAGACCGTGCGGCGCGTCCGCGGCCGTCCGGTAGAACTGCCGGAACCAGACCCCGAACAGTGCCCCCGACGTGCCTCCGGCGTGCCCGAGATAGGCATCGGACAGCGACTCGAACACCGTCGCCGGGGCGTAGATGTCGCGGATCTTCCCGACGTCGACATGGTCGAGTGCCGCCACCATGTTGGTGCCGAAGTCGCCGTCACCGGCGCGGCGGTCGAGGTCGGTGAGGTCGGGCTCCTCGGCGAGCACCTTCTCCACGAATGCGCCGATCCATCTGCCCACCGCCGCACGGCCGAGCGCGCCGTCGGTGCCGGGCACCTCCGCCTCGTCCTCGCGTGATGCGACCTGCGATCGGAACTGCATCCCGGATGCGTCGGGGACGCCGCGGAATTCACCGGCCGGGGCGTTGGGCCACCCCGGCGCCGCGGTCGGGGCGTCCCACAGCTCGAGGAGCTGGTCGTCGCAGCGCACCAGTGTGACGGACGCGCCGTCCATGTCGAGGGCGGTGACGAAACTGCCGACCAGGGAGCGGCGAATCACCACTTCCCGCTCGGCGAGGTAGTCGGCGAGCTCACCGAACAGCAGTTGCAGTTCGAGCGGGTGGGCCGCGCCGAGCCCGTTGACGATCGCGATCACCTGCTCCCCCCGCTGCACGCCGAGCGAGGCGAGGACGGGGTCGGTGAGCAGGCGGACCAGTTCGGCGGCGGGCATCGCCTCCACCCGTTCGGTTCCGCGTTCGCCGTGGATGCCGATCCCCAGTTCGATCTCGCCGTCCGGGAGGTCGAACGACGGGGATTTCGCCCCGGGCAGGGTGCACGGCCGCAGGGCGACCGCCATGCTGCGGGAATTCCGGGCGGTGCGTCGCCCGAGTTCCGCGACGGTGGCGAGGTCGTCGCCGCGTTCGGCCGAAGCGCCGCAGACCTTCTCGACGGCGATCGTGGCCGCTGTGCCGCGGCGGCCCGGACCGTCCTCCCGCTCGGAGGCCACGTCGTCGTCGACGAGAACGCGCTCCACCGTGATGCCGTCCTCCGCCGCCAGATCGCCGGCGATGCGGAAGTTCAGGACGTCGCCGGTGTAGTTCTTCACGATGTGCACGACGCCGCCACCCGCGTCGACGGCCCGGGTGGCGGCCCGCACCTGCAGCGCGTTGGGTGAGCTGAAGATCAGGCCGGGGCACGCCCCGGTGAGCATGCCCCGGCCGACGAACCCCGCGTGCAGCGGTTCGTGCCCGGACCCACCGCCCGACAGCAACGCGACCTGCCCGGACGGCAACGGTTCCCGCCGCGTCAGATAACCCGGTTCCGGATGCCATTCGAGGTCGTCGGTGGTGGCGACGGCCCCGCGGAGCGCGTCGACGACGAAGGACTTGGGCGAGTTCAGGAACTGTGGGTGCGCCATGCTCCCAGGCTAAGCGTCGGCACGTAGGTGCCGTGGAGTGCCGGAGCACACATTGCCACTCACGTGGGCGGCCGCGGCAAGCGCTTCCTCGAACTCCCGCTGCCCCGACTGCGATCCGAGCAGCAACGCGAGCCTGGTCAGGAACCCTTCGCGGTCTGATTCGCCCGCCTGGTCGAGTGCCTCCGACAGCCCCATCCATACGTTCTCGCGCAGCAGTTCCTCCGGGCTCGCGGCCGTGCCGGTGTGCGCGGGGACGACGCCCACCGCGGGGGCGGTCGCCGCACTCAGGTGCTCGTGCACCTCCCCGAGCAGCGACAGGTCGCGGACCCGGCACAGGACGAGCCCGTCCGGGCGGATGACGAAGCACTCGCCGGGGGACGCGCCGAGAGCGGCCGCGACCGCACCGTCGGGGTCGTCCAGGACCGTCAGGTCCGCCGCCGGGTCCACCACCGCACCGGGTGCGGGGACGACGATCGCCCGCACCGACTCCGGCGACAGCGCCGTCGACAGCGCGGCCGCGTGGGCTGCGACGACGTCGGCGACCGCGGCATCCACTCCGACACCGAGCACCGCGAAACCCGTTCCGCGGACCCGGTTCAGCGACGACTCCACCGACCCCTCGGCGGTGACGACGCGAACGCGCCTGTCCTCCAGCGGATCTCCGGGCAGCACGCCGGTCGTGCCCTCGGCCACCGGCCACGTCAGCGGGGACAGGTGCGCATGCGTGGCGCTGGACTGCCGCGGGTTGATGAGGTGACCGAATTCCGGACGGGCGGTCGCCAGTGCCAGGACGGCGTCGCGGGTGGTGCGGTAGCCGTGGCTGCCGGGCGACATGATGAGCGTCGACTTGCCCGCGTTGTCCACGTTCTGCTGCCAGGCGCTGCGCCGCTCGACCGAGTACGCCTGCAGCAGAGCCTCGTCCGCGGTGCCGTGGACGACGGCGGCCAGCGTCCAGGCGAGGGTCTCGGCGTCCTCCATTCCCGAGTTCAGCCCGCGGACACCGAAGATCGGCACCAGGTGGGCGGCGTCGCCGGCGAACAGGATGCGGCCGTGGGCGAAATCGTCCAGCGCGAGCGCGTGGGCGCGGTAGAAGCCGTGCCATTCGAGGGTCCACGGCACGTCGTTCTCGAGCCAGTCGAGGTGCCGGGTGATCCGGTCACGGATCCGGTCTTCCTGCGTCTCGAGTTCGGCGTCGTCGGCGCTGTCCAACTGATAGTCGATGCGCCAGATGTCGCGGGGCTGCTGATGCATGATGATCGTCGAACCGGGGTTGCTCGGCGGGTCGAACCACACCATCCGTTCGGCGGGCAGCGTCGATTCCCAGTGGATGTCGGCGATGACGTAGTTTCCCTGATAGCTGTTTCCCTGCAACCGGATTCCGGCCAGCTCGCGCATGCGGCTGCGGCCACCGTCCGCCGCGACCACCCACCGCGCGCGCAGCCGGCGCCTGCCGAAGGCGGTGTCGATGTCGAGTGTCACGTCGTCGTCCGACCGCAGGACCCCGGCGACGCTCGACGACCAGTGGAACGTGATCAGCGGGTGCTCGAGCAGCGTGTCGGTCATGATCTGCTCGATCTCGGACTGCGACACGTTGACCATGGGACCGCGGACGTCGTGCTCGCCGTGCGCCATCTCGAAGTGCAGCACCTGCTCGTCGCGGTAGAAACTGCGACCGCCCACCCAGGGGAGCACGATCTTCTCGAGTTGCGGTCCGAAGCCGAGCCGGGCCGCGACCTCGAGGCTGTGCCGTGAGATACAAATGGCGCGACTGCCGAACGACACCTGGTCGGCGGCCTCGAGTACGGTCACCGGGATGCCGCGCTGCGCGAGCCCGAGCGCGACCCCCATCCCGACCGGTCCGGCGCCCACGACGACGACGGGCAGGGCCTCGTCGGTCGCGGTGGTCGAGTCGAAATCCGTCGCCGGGTATTTCCGGGGCTGAAAGTAGGTGGACATGTCAGGCGGCCTGCGCTTTCCGTGCGATCGTGTTCGTTTCCGGGAGTCGCAGGATCGCGACGAGACTGATCAGGGCGATCACCACGAAATAGGCGGTGATCGCCGCGGAACTCCCGACGGCGCCGAACAGCCACGTCGCCATGAACGGTGCGAGCCCGCCGCCGAGGATGGCGCCGATCTGATAGCCGAGAGACGCTCCGCTGTACCGGATGTGGGCGGGGAAGAGTTCCGCGAACAGTGCCGACTGCGGTCCGGCGGTGGTGCCGAGCACCGCGGCCATCACGACCATCGCGGCCAGCATGACGGGGATCGACGCCGTGTCGATCAGCGGGAAGAACGCCGCCGCGACGATCACCAGCGCGACCGAACTCCACGTGTACACGCGGCGCCTGCCGAGAACGTCCGATTTCCAGGCCGAGATCGCCATGCCGGCCATCCACACCGGGCACGCGACGATCAGAAGGGTGAGCATCGTGGCGCGACTGAAGCCGAGTTCGTTCGTGCCGTACGTCAGCACGTAGACCATGAAGACGTAGGCGATGCCGTTGGTCGCGATGAACGTGCCCGCGGCGAGCAGCACGGTCCGCCAGTTCTTCGTGAGCACCTCGACGATCGGCATCTTCACGATCGTGTGGGTCTCCTTGGCCTCGGCGAAGGCCGGGGATTCGAAGACGCCGAGGCGAATCCACATCGCGACGCCGACGAGCACGGCGCTCATGAGGAACGGCACGCGCCAGCCCCACGTCTGGAACGCGTGGTCGGACAGCAGTTGCGTGACGCCGAGGAAGACGACGTTCGCCATGATCACGCCGGCGGGGACGCCCATCTGCGGTGCGGCGCCGTACAGTCCGCGTTTGCCTTCGGGGGCGTGCTCGGTGGCCATGAGAACGGCGCCACCCCATTCGCCGCCGACGCCGATTCCCTGGACGAACCGCAACGCCACCAGCAGGATGGGTGCGGCCACCCCGATCGCCTCGAAGTTCGGGAGCAGGCCGATGCCGACGGTCGCGGCGCCCATCATCGTGAGCGACAGCACCAGCATCGACTTGCGTCCGATGCGGTCGCCGAAGTGGCCCATGACGACGCCGCCGATGGGGCGGGCCACGAATCCGACCGCGAACGTCGCGAACGCGGCCAGGGTTCCGGCGAACGCGGACGCCCCCGGGAAGAATTGCGGTCCGATCACCAGGGCTGCGGCGGTGCCGTAGATGAAGAAGTCGTACCACTCGATCGCGGTGCCGACGAAGCTCGACAGGACTGCCCTGCGCGCTTCCTTGTGAGACACCGTCGGTGTCGCCTCGGTGATTGCCGTCATCGTCTGCCTTCCCGGTTCTGCTGCGCACACTTCCCGCGCTACGAAGAAAACAATGACCCGGCTCACAGGCTTTGAAAAGCGGGACTATCCCCCCATGAAATGCAGAAAATCCGTGGAAAGGCCGAGTGCGCTGTTCAGGCGGACACGAACCGGATGAAGGCCCGCGCGACTCTGCTCAGTGTGGCCTCCCGATGCCACGCGACGACCACCGCCACCGACGCCGGTTTCGGTTCGGCGATCGGTTTCACCACAACGGGCAGGCCCTCGTAGGTGACGTCCACCCGGGGGCGCTGGAGCAGCAGCGTCCACCCGAGACCTCGCCCGACGAAGGCCCGGGCCGTCTCGAAGTTCGCCGTCCGGTACGCCACCCGCGGCGCGAAGCCGGCCTCCCGGCAGACGTCCATCGCGTGGTTCGTGCTCGGCGGCGCATCGAGCAGCACCATCGGATGCTCGGCCAGATCGGCGAGACGCACCGGCCCGTCGACTCCCGCGAGCGGATGCTCCGCCCCGAGCACCACCATCGGCTCGCGGGTCATCAGCGGCACCGTCTGCCAATCCGAGGACAGGTCGAGGTCGTAGACGATGGCGACATCCAATTCACCGCCCTCGAGCTCCGTGCGCAACCGGTTCTGGGTGTCTTCCCGAAACTCCACCGACGCTCGCGGGTACTCGGTGGTGAACGCGTACAGCATCGACGGCAGGATCGTCGGCCCGAGCGCCGGGTAGCAGCCGACGGCGATCGGCCCCGCGACGACGCCGCCCTCCCCCGACGCGTCGGCCTGCAACTCCCCCGCCTGCTGCAGCAGGGCACGTGCCCGCGACAGCACCGCCTCCCCCGTGGGTGTCAGCTGCACTCCGCGGGCACGGCGGCGCACGCACAGTTGGGCCTTCAGAGCCTTTTCCAGATCCGTCACCGCCGCGGACAACGCCGACTGCGACAGATGCATCCGTTCGGCGGCGCCGCTGATCGTGCCCGTCTCGGCGACGGCCACGAACGCCGCCAGTTGGCGGATCGTGTATGCGGGGACGTGGTCGGATCGGGGCATGGAAGAACGGTAGCGCGGACGCCCGGTCTTTCACTGCGCTCGATCTTTCACTGCGCTCGATCTTTCACTGCGCTCGATCTTTCCTGCCCTCGATCTTCCCTGCGCTCGATCATTCCTGGCGCGCGAGCTTGCGAGAACCGAACTATCGGCACCTGCCCCGATGTTAATCTTGACGAAGTTCGCTGCGAAAGGCGCACGTCGATGAGTACATTCACTCGAAGAATGAGTTCGGCCATCGTGACGCTCACGCTCACCGCCGCCGCTCTGGTCGTCTCACCGCCGCTGGTGCACGGCTTCGCCGAGGACATCTGTTACACCGAAGACGGAGCGCCACCGCACAACTGCGCTCCCCTGCCCACCGACTGCCCGCTCAACGACCCCAACGGGCCGATCTGCGGCGTCGAGGCGTTCGCCCGCTACGGATTCACGTTGCGCCAACCGCTCGGCGGCCGGAGTCTCGTGCACTCGGATTCGACGTACATCATCGCCCGCACCGTCGGATTCTCGGAGCGGGACGCATATTGGATCGCAGCGTACGACGAAGCAACCGACCTCGGCACATTCGCCCCACGAGACGTCAACGGCCGCCTGGTTCCCGGCGCCGACGCATTGACGACCAAGGACATCAGCGGCCTGGTGCGCACCCATTTCGCCACCGGCGGGTTCCTCTTCCACTTCCTGCCCACGTTGCGCGGGCCGTCGGACCCCCAGCCGAACGGGCTGCAACCCGACGTCGACGATCCGCAGCACGAGATCATGCTGACGCACCTGCGGCGCTGGGCCCTGGCGGGACCGGGCAGCGACGCCCCGTTGTGCACAGGAGGTTTCACCAACCCCTCGGCCGACGGCGACTACGCCACGGGCACAACCTGTTACGGCGGTACCCAGCCGGTACAGATCAACGGAACGTACAGCGTGGAGACCCCCGTCGCCATCCCCTTCACCAACGATACCGGTGAGCAGGTCATCTCCGATAACGTGCGCTCGTCGCAATTCGACTCCTGGATCGGCAGCGATTCGTGGAATGCGCGGATGGGCATCTACATTCACGCTCTCGGTGATCGCATCTCGCACCACGTCTGCACCGATGCCGGGACGATCACGCCGCCGAGCCCGGCAAGTCCGGCGTTCGGGATCGGCCTGAACGTGCCCACCTGCGACCAGGGCCCCCACGCAATTCGCCACGAGTACGAGACCGGCGTGGATTTCGCCGGGCTCGCACCGGAAGACCGGACGACGGAGGCGGCGCTGTCGATGGTGTACGACGAACTCGTCGCGTTCGCGCGCGTGCGTGGAACGCTCGATGCACGCGCCACGGCCCCCGCGACCAAGACCGCGCTCGTGTCCGACGGACTGCTGCCTGCGCTCGAGATTCGGGAACCGGTCGAGCGGTTGACAGCCGTCACCGCGGTCGGCTGCCGTAGCGGCGTGCCGGCGTTCCCCGGCAACCCGGTGTGTCCCGCGTGACCGCGAACCCCTAGCCCCTGACGACTCGGACCCCCTCCTGGCGAGTCAGCGTCTCGCCGGTGAGAGAACGTCCCGGGTCGCTGCGACCAGCCGATCCAGCCACGCATCCGTGCCGACGGCCCGCCGGAGTGGTTCGTTGGGCAGTTCGATGCTCACCGGGAGGTCGGCGGGCAGCCGCGACCAGATGCCGGCGAGGTCGATGCCGCCGGTTCCCGGCACGAGCCGTTCCTCCCGGGCGTGGCGGATCAGTTCGGCGTCGTCGGTGGGCGCCGGCGCGGAGCCGTCGCACATCTGCGCGTAGTGCAGCCACTCACGGGGAATCGCCGCCACGTCGTCCAGCGTGGTCGTCGAACGGGCGGTGTGCAGCGCGTCGACGAGGACGCTGCGCGCCGGGCCGTCGGCCTGCGACACGATCTCGACGGCCGCGGTCGCGTCCGGCACCGCGGTCCACGGCATGAATTCGAGACTCGCGACGATCCCGTAGGTGGCGCACAGTTCCGCGAGCCGGGCATAGGAGTCGGTGAGCCTCGAGCGGTCGCGGTCGTCGCCGCCGACGAGAACGGCCTCGGCCCCCAGCCGCGCCCCCGCCTCCAGCAGCGGCACATAGGCTTTCGCGTCGAAATCGGCTCCTAACCGGATGATCTCGAGGTCGAACACCGTCACCGGCGAATCCGCGAGCCGCCGCACGAGGGCGTCGAGCGCGGCGTCGTCCTCGTGCAGCGGGTAGGCGGTGGTGCCCGGTGCCGCGGGCAGCAACCGGATGCCGATGGTGTCGAACCCGTGCTTCTCGGCGAGGTCGACCTGCTCGAGCGGAGCCGTATCCAGGACGGTGAGGGCGGCGAGGCCGAGTGGGGCGGTCATCGGGAAACTCCTGTCGTCGAGGCGAGCCGGCGGCCGGTGAGGTAGCCGAAGGTCATGGCCGGGCCGAGGTTGATGCCGCCGGACGGGTAGTGCCCGCCCATCACGCTGGCCTGGTCGACGCCGACGGCGAACAGGCCGTCGACGGGTTGGTTGTCGTCGTTCAGCACTCGCGACGTCGCGTCGGTGACCAGACCGGCGAACGTGCCGAAGCTGCCGGGCACCACCTTCACAGCGTAGAACGGGCCTTCCTCGAGCGGGGCGAGCGCCGGGTTCGGCCACGGGTTGTCGGGGTCGCCGGAAGCGACGGTGAACGGGGTGGTGCCGCGGCCGAATTCGGGATCGACACCGTCGCGGGCGCCCTCGTTGAACGCCGCGACCGTCTTCTCCAGACCATCCGGGGCGACGCCGATCTTCTCCGCGAGTTCGCGGACCGTGCGGCCCCGGGTGAGGTACCCCGACTTCAGGTACGGCCACGTCGGGATCGGCAGCGGCTTGGCCATGCCGAGGGGGAAGTACCGCAGGTAGCGCTGGTCGGCGATCAGCCAGGAGCACACCTCCTCGCCGTCGGGCACCTGCTCGACCATCGCGAGGGTGTAGTCGTGGTAGCCGAGCCCCTCGTTGACGAAGCGCCGCCCGTCCGCGAGAATGCCGATGGCGCCGGGCTTTCCGCGGTCGAGGATGTGCGGGAACACGCCCTCCTTGCCGTTGCGGTACCGGATGAGCGACACCGGGCAGTACGCGACCGGGGACGCGAGCGAGCGGTCCAGCCGTCCGCCGACGGATTCGCCGAGGGTGATGCCGTCGCCGGTGGTCGTCGACGGGGTGAGAGTCCAGTGCTCACGGCCCGTGGGGGTGCGGGGAAAGAGTTCGCGTCGCCGGTCCAGGTCGTGGGTGAAACCACCCGTCGCGAGAACCACCCCGCGGCGCGCGTGCACCGTGTACGCGCCGTCGGGACCGTCCAGCCGGACACCCGTGACGCGACCGTCCGCGTCGGTGGTCAGCGCGGTGGCGGCCGTGCCGACCCGGATCTCGACACCCGCGTCCAGCGCCGACCGCAGCAGCCGGCCGACGAGCGCGGTGCCGTTGACGAGTTGCTGGCCGCGCTGCTTGGTGGCGAGGTCGAACAGGTGCGTCGACACCCGTTTCGCGCAGTGCAGGAACGCCTTCGCCGAGCGGGTCGAGTGCAGGAACGCCTGCAGGTCGGGGCCGGCCATGATGCCCATGCCGAGGAACGACGTCTCGTAGAGCTGGCGACGCAGCAGCGGCGCGACGTCGGGTCCGAGCGTCCGCAGGCTCACCGGCTTCGGTCCCACCGAGCGGTGACCGGTACCGGCACCGGGGGTGTCGCCGTGGATGTCGGCGATCTTCGCGCCCGGAACGAACTGCAGGGCGGTCTGCTTCTCGAAGAACTCGACCATCTCGGGGGCGCCGTCGAGAAGTGCGTCCACCTTGCCGGCGTCGAAGTTGTCGCCGAGCCGGTGCTCGAGGTAAGTGCGCGGCCCCGAGCGGTCCTCGTGCACGCCGTCCGCGTGCGCGAACAGGTTCCGCGGCGTCCACATCCAGCCGCCGGACCATGCCGTGGCACCGCCGCACGTCTCCGCCTTCTCGGCGACGAGCACGGATGCGCCGCCGTGCGCTGCCGCGATCGCCGCGGACAGACCGCCCGCGCCGGAGCCGATGACGACGACGTCGTAGGTGGTGGTGTCGGGGGTCATCGGTTCTCCTTGATGGTGGCGAGGGTGGGGACGGGTGCAAGGTTCACGACCCGGCCGGTGCGCGACGACTCGTAGACGGCGGCGACGATCGCGAGCGAGGCGCGGGCGTCGCGTCCGGTGACGGCGGGGGCACGGCCGGTGAGGACGGCATCGGCGAAGTCCTGCACCTGCAGCGTGTGGAAGTCGGCGAGTCCGGCGTTGACGTCTCCGACGTCGAGGTTGGCGTGAACGCCGGGTGAGAAGGGTGTGCGGAACTCCAGTTCGCTACGAAGGGTCCAGATCTCGTTGACCCCCTCCCGTCCCTCCGGGAACTCGAGGACACTGGCGATCGCGCCGGTCTGCCCGATCACGGTGACCCGGTTTCCGAGATTGTGGTTGGCACCGGTCGTGGCGGTAACGGTGGCCGTCCCGCCCGACGCGAACGAGACGACGGCGGACGCACTGTCTTCGGTCTCGATATGCTCCCCGTGTGTATGGGTGCGGATGAAGCCGCTCACCGAGACCGCCTCGCCCATGAACCACTGCAGCATGTCGATCTGGTGCACGGCCTGCGTCATGAGGACGCCGCCGCCGTCGGTGTCCCAGCGGCCACGCCACGCGTCGGCGGAGTAGTACGTCGACGGGCGGTGCAGAAGCACCGACGCCTCGCCGAGCACCGGGACGCCGAGACGACCGTCGTCGATCGCGGCCTTGATCCGCCGGGCGGCGGGCCAGAACCGACGCTGGAACAGCACCCCGAACGTGATGCCGGCGTGGTCGGCGGCCTCGATCATCCGGTCGGCCGCGGCGACGTCGACGGCGATCGGCTTCTCGCACAGCACGTGGATGGCGGCCTCGGCCGCCGCGACGACCACCTGTTCGTGGACGGGATGCGGAGTGCAGACGGTGCACGCGTCGAGGCCCAGGTCGAGTAGTTCCGCCATCGAGCGCACCGCCCGGCCGATGCCGTGCGCCGCCGCAAATGCCTGGGCGCGGTCGAGGTCGGGGTCGCAGCATCCGATCACCTCGACGCCGGGCACCTGCTGCAGTGCCTGCGCGTGGTTGCCGGCGATCTTGCCGCAGCCGACGATGCCGATGCGTAGTGCCATCAGAAGTGTTCCTCCGTTTCGACGTCCCGGCAGGCGATCATTCCCTCGAACGCCGCGACGTACCGGTCGAGACGCGGGAGCGGCCACGTACCGAGTCCGACCGGCGGCATGGTGGTCCGGATCGGTGTCGCAGCGGTCACCGCACTCATGCCGTCACCTCGGCTCGGGCGTCGGCGGCGGCCGTGATCTTCGCGGCGACGTCCACGGCGGTGACGAGGGCGGCGTGGAGGGAGCCGCCGTCACCACTGGCGTCACCGACCGGGTGGACGCCGAGTCGCGGTGCCAGCGAACGCAGTTCGGCGATCAGGTCGGCACGCGGTTCGACGCCGTGCGAGATCAGCAGTTCGCCGGGTGCGTCGACGGTGCGCTCCTCGCCGCCGGTCGAGATCACCACCCGGTCGGCTTCCACCCGCGTGACGATCGACGACAGGTGGGTGGTGAGGTTCTCGCTCGCCGCGAGGCGCGGTAGCAGCACGATCTTGCCGCGTCGGCCGACGTCGTGGGCGATGGTCTCCTGCGGTCCGATCATGACCACCGTCGTGCCCTGCTGGAGCAGGTCGTCGGCGACGGCGGCGGCCTCGCGGTCGGCGCCGAAGATCGTGATCGATTCGGGCGCAGGGTCTCCGGAGGCGAGGAACTCCCGCACGTCGCGGACCGTGCGGGTGTCGGCGCCGGGGATGTCGACCTGGGGTCCCCGGCCGCCCGTCGCGAGCACGATCGCGTCGACGTCGAGGCCGGCCAGTGCCGCGGCGTCGACCAGTGTCCCGGTGTGGCAGGTGACGTCGAGGTCGGCGAGTTCGGCGCGGTACCAGTCGACGATCCGAGCGTACTCGGGATATTCGTGCAGCCGCGACGCCAACGCGAAATCGCCACCGACGCTGTCGCGTTCGTCGTAGAGGTCGACGCGGTGCCCGGCGAGGGCGAGGTCGCGGGCCGCGGCCATGCCCGCGGGCCCGGCTCCGACGACCGCGACCCGCACCGCGACGGCCGCGGGCTTCGACGGCTGCTCGAGTTCCCGGCCCACCCACGGGTTGACCGAGCACGGAACGGGTCCGGCGGCAAGGCTGTCGATGCAGTAGTTGCACGCGATGCACGGCCGGTAGCGGCCGCCGTCCAGCGCGCGGTTCGGGAAGTCCGGGTCGGCGTGCAGGGTGCGGGCCATGCTCACGAAGTCGGCCTGACCCGACTCGATGATGCGGGCGGCGACGTCGGGTGAGCTGATCCGGCCGGCGACACCGATCGGGATGTCGAAGTCCCGCGTGTAGGGCTCGGCGTACGGCGCGAGCAGGCCGCGCTGCCATTCACCGGGCTGGATGATCCACTGCCCGGATTCGTAGTTGCCTGCCGAGACGTCGAGGAAGTCGAGGCGGTCGGTGTCGATCGCGTCGATGCGCGCGCGGGTGGTGGCGGCGTCGAGACCGCCGTCGATTCCCTCGAACGCCGAGAAGCGCAGTCCGAGAGCGATACCCGGCGCCATCGTGCGGACCGCGTCGATCACCCGGTTGACGAAGAGGGTCGGGTCGGCCCACTCGTCGTCGCGGTGGTTGTAGGCGGGCGAGAGGAACTGGTGGATGAGGTAGCCGTGCCCGCCGTGCAACGAGATCACGTCCACCCCGGCCTGCCGGCAACGCGCCGCCGCCTCGCCGAAGCATTCGATGATGTGCTCGATGTCGTCGCTGTCGAGTTGTTCCGGCATCTCCCCACCGACCACGGCGCACGGGATCGGCGACGGAGCGACGGGGACGAATCCACTGACGGCGCCCTGCGCGGTGCGGCCGCCGTGGTTGAGTTCGACGCCCACGAGTGCACCGTGCGCGTGGATCGCGTCGGTCATCTTCGCGATTCCGGGAATGCGTTCGTCGACGTCGACGCCCATCTGCCGGATGCGGCCCTTGCCGTCGGCGCGGACGTAGCTGGCCTCGGTGAACACGAGTGCGGCACCGCCGGCGGCGCGGCGCTCGAGGTACGCGATGTAGTCGTCGGTCATCGTGCCGTCGACCTCGCAGTAGTTGCGTTCCATCGGCGCCGACACGAAGCGGTTGCGCAGTCGCAGTCCGCCCAGGTCGAGCGGGGCCGCGAAGGCGGGCGGGGTGGTCATCGGGACTCCTCGAGGAGGGTCGGGACACCCTGCGCGGCGAGGAGATCACCGAGGTGGCGTCGCATGCGTTCGGGGTCGGGACGAATCCCGGTGACGAGCGCGAACGTGTCGGCGGCCTGAGCGACGAGCATCTGCCCGCCGTCGAGCACGTCGCAGCCGAGAGCGATTGCGGCCGAGATCAGTTCGGTGCGCAACGGGCGGTACACGATGTCCGCGACCCACAGTCCCGGGTGCAGCGCGTCGGGGTCGAACGGTGTTCCCGGGTGTCCGACCATACCGATCGGCGACGCGTTGACGACGCCGTCGGACGACCGCAGGGCACCGGCGATCGCGTCGACCGGGATCGGAGTGGTCCGGGTCGACGGGAAGGCGGCGGCCACCCGGGCGCACACGTCGGCGGCACGGGCCGGGTCGGCGTCGGCGATCCGCAGGTCCCGGACACCGGCCGCGGCGAGTGCGTACGCGACCGCCGAACCCGCCCCGCCGGCACCGGCCAGGACCACGCGGCCCAGCGACGCGTCGGGCAGCCCGCGCCGCAGGGCGGCGAGGAAGCCGCTGTGGTCGGTGTTGTGGCCGATCAGCCTGCCGTCGCGGACGACGACGGTGTTGACGGCGCCGAGGAGGCGCGCGTCCGCCGACAGTTCGTCGAGGGCGTCCACGACCACCTGCTTGCACGGGTGCGTGACGTTGAGGCCGGTGTAGCCGACGGCGACGGCGTCGCGCAGGACCGTGCCGGCGCTGTCGGCCGGGACCCCCGAGACGTCGAGGTCGATGAGGTCGTAACGGTAGCCGGTGAGGCCGAGGGCGTCCGCCTCGTGCGTGTGCAGCGTCGGTGACAGGGACGTGGCGATCCCTGCCCCGACGAGGCCGATACGGTGGCGGCTGGGTTCGGGGCCCATGAGAATTCTCCTGCGTAGTTCGGGCCGGTCAGGCGTCGTTGCGGACGAGTGCCTCGGGCGGGGCGGCGACCGCCTCGGTGCGGGGCTCGCCGAGTTGGTCGGTGGGCGTGCGGTACGTCTCGGGACCGGTGAGTGCGGCAACCGAGGACAGCAGCGCGAAGCCCAGGCACATCCACGCGACCGGGGTCCAGTTCGCGGTGTCGCCCGCCGACAGCCACTGCGCGATGGCCGGAGTGAAACCGGCGACCAGCAGTCCCAGCATGAGGCTCACGGCCATGCCCGTGTACCTGACCTTGGCGGGGAACTGCTCCGGGAAGTACGCCGGGTACACGCCGTTGGGCATCGCGTAGAACAGGCCGATCAGGACGATGCCCGACGCGAATACCATGGGTGCGCTTCCGGTTCCGATGGCGTAAAAGAACACGAACACCATGACCGCGGAGCCGACGGCACCCGTCACGAAGACCGGTTTGCGGCCGATCCGGTCGGCGAGCATGCCGAACAGCGGCTGGGTCAGCACTGCGACGAAGTTGGCGGTGGCGATGGCCCACAGCATCGTCGAACGTTCGAACCCGGCGACCTGCACGGCGTACGCCAGCGCGAAGACGTTGACGATGGTGTTGATCATCGCAAAGGTCGCGCTGAGGCTGATGCGGATCACGGTGCGCCAGTGCGAGCGGAACATCTCGACGACGGGGATTCCCGCCGTGTCTTCGTGTTCCTTCAGTTCTTCGAACACCTCGGGCTCGTCGAGCTTGCGGCGCAGCCAGACGGCGACGCCGGTCACGACGATGCTGAGCAGGAACGGCACCCGCCAACCCCAGGAATAGAGATCGTCGTCCGGCAGGGCCGCCACGGGGATGAATACCAGACTGGAGACGACGATGCCGAACATGATGCCGCTCATCGTGAACGAGGTGAAGAACGAGCGGCGGCGGTCCGGGGCGTGCTCGAGCGTGAGAGCGGACGATCCGGGCGACTCGCCGCCGGCGGACAGTCCCTGCAGCAGTCGCAGGAACACGAGGATGATGGGTGCGGCGATGCCGATCTGGTGGTACGTGGGCAGACAGCCGACGACGACGGTCGAAATGCCCATGAGCAGCAGGCAGGCGAGGAGCGAGTTCTTGCGGCCGTAGCGATCGCCGAGATGTCCCCACAGCACTGCGCCGAGCGGACGGGCGATGTAGGCGACACCGAGCGTGCCGATCGACAGCAATGTCGCGGTGGCTCCGCCGCCGGGAAAGAAGATCCGGGGAAAGACGAGCGCGGCCGCCGATCCGTAGATGAAGAAGTCGTAGTACTCGAGTGTGCTGCCGAGGAAACCCGAGACGGCCGCCCGGCGGGCGTTCTCGTTCGGTTGTCCCCCGGTGTCGCGAGTAGACGTGCGTGCCATGGTGTTCCTTTCGTCCCAGGGATCCGGGACGCCGCGAGGGCTGACTTCGGGGGGGGTGACTCACCTCACACGAAGATCCGGACCGTGACGAGCGTGTCACGGCTGACTATGTCGCGTCCAACACCGAAAAAGTCTCAGATAAAGACCGAAAATGTCTTACTCGGGGGTGGGGAGGATTTCCTCCGACACCCGCAGGGCCACGGCGAGCGCATCGGACACCCGGCGAGGCGACCAGGCGAGACCGTGGTTCATGTAGATCGGGTCGCCGGTGAGCGGAACGAACACCGTGCCCGGGGGTGTGATCGCGGCGATCCCCGAGGTCATGAGGGCGACCCCGACGCCCGTGGCCACCAGCATCAGGATCATGTACGGGTCGGTGATCTCCTGGACCACCCGCGGCCGGAAGCCGGCGTCGACGCACGCCCGCATCGCGACCTCCTGCAGCGCGGAACCCGCGGACAGCGGGGTGGTGACGAAGCCGTCGTCGGCCAGGTCGCGCAGGTCGATCCGCTGCTCACCGGCCAGCCGGTGGTCGGACGGCAGGACGGCGCCGAACGCCTCCCGGCGGATCAGCCGCGTCGACACCGAGGCCGTCTCGACCGGCAGTCCGACGAAGGCGAGATCGAGTGCCCCGCTGTCCAATTGGGTCACCGCGTCGCGGGTCATGATGCGGCCGACGAGCGTGAGTTCGATATCGGGGTAACGCTGCCGCAGCGCCCTGGTGAGCGGGGGAAGCGACAGGTGGTTGAGCACGCCGGTGAAACCGATCCTTATCCGTCCGTACACGCCGCCCGCGGAGGCACGGGTGGCCTGCCGGGCGGTATCGACACTCTCGAGGATGCGGTAGGCGTGCGGCAGGAAGGCATGACCGCCCGCGGTGAGAGCGACGCTGCGGGTGCTGCGCTCGAACAACGGCACCCCGAGGTCTTTCTCGAGTTTGCGCACGGTCTGACTCAGCGGCGACTGCGCCATCTGGAGCCGGGCCGCGGCCCGGCCGAAATGCAGTTCCTCGGCGACGGCGACGAACGCCTGGATCCAGCGGATCTCCACGAAAGCTCCTCCGGTGAGAACGACGGGCGGGCTTGACGATTGTCGCTCACGTCATATATCCAGATTCATACACAGTGTGGAAAGGATCATGCCGATTTCACACATAGAGTAAGACTACTGTGCACTCAGCGCGCGAGGAGAATTCAGATGCTCACCTACCCCGACGGCGCGACTGCCCTCGTCACCGGCGGCGCGAGCGGAATCGGCGCGGCCTGCGCGAAGCGACTGTCCGACGACGGCCTCCGAGTCGTCACCGCCGACATCGCGGCGGGTGCCGACGAGCGCCTGGACGTCACCGATCCCGACGCCGTCAACGCTCTCCGCACCCGGCTGGGGCGGGTGGACATCCTCGTCAACAGTGCCGGCGTCGTGGGACCGTCGGCCCCGCTCGTCGATATCGGCCTGGACGACTGGCGGCGCACGTTCCGCATCAATGTCGACGGAACGTTTCTCCTGTGCCGGGCGTTGGTGCCCGCCATGGTCGAGGCCGGCTGGGGGCGGATCGTGAACCTCGCGAGCATCGCGGCGAAGGACGGCAACCCCGGACAGAGTGCATACTCGGCGTCCAAGGCTGCCGTCATCGCCCTCACGAAATCGCTCGGCAAGGAGGTCGCGACCACCGGCGTCCTCGCCAATGTGGTGGCCCCGGCCGCCGTGGAGAGCCCGATGAACGCCGGCACCGATCCGGCGATCCTCGCCCGCTCGCAGAGTCTCACCCCGATGGCCCGGATGGGGCGGCCGGAGGAGATCGCCGAACTCGTCGCCTGGCTGTCGTCGACGGCGCTCAGCTTCTCCACCGGGGCCGTCTACGACGCGAGCGGCGGCCGGGCGTCGTACTGACTCACAGCCAGTGCGGGGGTTGAGCGTCCGCGCCGGAGGTGAGACCGACGGCGCCGCGGCCGGCGGCCCAGCGCACCACGGACGCGAGGGAACCGCCGACCTTCGTGGATGACGGCGAATCCGGTTGCACCGCAATGGGTACGCAGCCGTCGAACGCGAGAACCAGGCCGGCGCCGAGGTCCTTCTTCTGCCACATCCCGACGATGTCGGTGAGCAGCGAATCCAGGACGACGTCGGGGAAGTCACCGAACCGGCCGCCGTTACCGAGATCGGCGGCGTGGATCCACACCTCCCGCGTCCGCATCCACGCCGTCTCCGACACCGGCACCAGGCGGCCCTGCGCGGTGCGGACCTGCGCGTCCCACGCCGAGGCGGGCAGATGCCGCCACTTCTCGTCGAGCCGGGCGACGGTGTGATCGAACAGGTTCCGCAGCGCCGCCGCCGACAGGGTGGCACCCTCGTCGATCTCGGTGCCCCGCTGCTCCGGCGAGGCGTACATCGGCGTCTCCACCCCGGTGGCCGCCCAGTCCAGGAGCCGGCACAACGCCGCCGCGTTGTACCCGACATGCGCCACCAGATGTTTGCGCGACCACCCCGCCAACAGGGTGTCACCGGTCAGGTCGCCGTCGGTCAACTCCGCCAGACGCTGCGCGAAATACGCCGTGCCGCGGCGGGCGATCAGCAACCGCTCCGGCAACGGCAGATCCTGAAACGACATGGCCCCTACTTGACGATCGTCTTGTTGCGCACGCTGCCGAGTCCCTCGATGCTCACCTCGACGGTCTGCCCGTCCTGGATGTAGAGACCGGGCTTGCGGGCGTGCCCGACCCCACCCGGGGTGCCGGTGATCACCACATCACCCGGCTGCAACGTCACGATGTGTGAGATGTACTCCACCAGCTTCGCCGGGGTGAACACCAGATCGTCGGTGGTGGTGCTCTGCACCACCTGCCCCTCCAGTGTCGTGACGAGGGCACCGCCGAACGTGTAGGAGTCGGTGGTCGTGAGGAACGGTCCGAATCCGCTGGTCTTCTCGAACGTCTTGCCCTGATCCCACTGCAGGGTGCGGTACTGGTAGTCCCGCATCGTGTAATCGTTCATCACCGAATACCCGGCGATGTACTGCTCGGCGTCCGCCTCGGACACCTGGTAGGCCTGTTTGCCGACGACGAACGCCAGCTCCCCCTCCCAGTCCAGCTGGGCGGCCGCATACGACGGGACGATCACGTCGTCATAGGGACCGGTGAGCGCTTCCTTGAACTTCGAGAAGAGGGTGGGGTACTGCGGCAGATCCCGGCCCATCTCCTTGATGTGGTTGGCGTAGTTCAACCCGACGCAGATGATCTTCCCCGGGGACGGGACCACCGGGGCATAATCCGCGCCGTCGAGTTCCACGGTGGCTCCGGATGCGTTCTCGGCCAGGGCGTTCCAGTCCGGATCGGCCAGCAGCGCGGACAGGTCGGTGAACCCGTCGACGATCGTGGCGGTGGTATCGGAATCGACGCGCACGGCGACGGTGGTCCCGGCGCGGCGCAGGGTGGCAAGCTTCATGAGATTCAGGCTCCTTCGGAAATGTACGTACGGTGCAGATGCAGGCGTTCGACGATCGGGGCGTCGGAGAACGCGAACAGGTCGAACTCGGTGTCGGCCTGGATGGACCACTCCGTCCAGGACGGGACCACGACCATGTCGCCCTTCCCGACGACGTGTTCGGTGCCGGCGAGCAGGAAGCGCCCCTCGCCCTCGAACACCTGGTAGACGGTGGACCCGACGTCACGCCGCGGCCGGGTGTGCGCGTCGGCCCGCAGCCGGTGGAACTCGGCGCGGATGGTCGGCATCACGTCGCCGCCGGTGGTGGGATTGGTGTAGCGGACGGCGGCGTGACCGGGTTCGGTGGTCGCCGCATACCCCTCGTCCTCCAGGGCCAACTGCTCGCGCAAGGCTGCGTCGGTGTGCTCCCATCGGTACGCGGCGATCGGCGAGGACGTCTTCGCGTCCAACCCGACCAGCGGCCGCAGCCCCGGATGCGCCCACAACCGCTCCGACCGGGACACGTCCGGGGTGGAGTCGTCGGTGACGTTCTCGGACCCGAATTCGAAGAACCCGGTGTCGGTGTAGTGCACGAACGGGATGTCGAGCCCGTCGATCCACGCCATCGGCTGATCGGTTTCGTTGTGGTGGCCGTGGAAATGCCAGCCCGGGGTGAGCAGGAAATCGCCGCGGCGCATCGCAACCGGATCGCCGTTGACGACCGTCCACACCCCTTCGCCCTCGACGACGAACCGGAACGCGTTCTGCGCGTGCCGGTGCTCGGGGGCGACCTCCTTCGGGCCCAGGTACTGGATGGCCGCCCACAGCGTCGGTGTCACGTACGGCACCCCACCCAGGCCGGGATTGGCCAGGGCGATCGCGCGGCGTTCCCCGCCGCGGCCGACCGGCACCAGATCCCCGGCGCGCTGCGCCAGCGGATACAGCGTCGACCACTTCCACACGAACGGCACCGCCCGCGACGCCGGCGTCATCGGCATCAAATCACCGAGCTGAGTCCACAACGGATTCAGGTGTTCGCTCTCGAAGTCCCGGTACAGCTGGGCGAGGGGTGCGTCGTCGATGTGCGGTTCGGTAGCGGTCATGGCGTCAACGCTAGGAGCGCGGGTGCCGCCGCCGGGAGGATATTCTGCTGTGCAGAATCAGGTCAGGGTGCGAGGTCCGCGATGTCCACCTCCAGTTCGCGGATCGCGTTCTTTATCTGCGACACCAGCGGACCCTGCGAATGCTGACGGAACCGCGTGATCGGCACGGCCACGGTCATCGCTCCGACAGCCGTACGCGCCCGGTTCCGGATTGCAACACCGAACGCCGCGACACCCTCCTCGGTCTGCTGCACGTTGAGCGCGAACCCGACGGCACGGGCCGCGGACAACTCACGGCAGAAGCGCTCGAAGGCGTCCGCCGACAGCCGGCGGTCGCCCCACTCCCGCTCGTCGTCGGTCAGATCCGGGGGCCGCAAGTACAACTGCTCGAGAATGTCCCGCGGCAGTTCTGCCAGCAGAATCCGCCCTCCCGCAGTCAATTCCGCGTCGAGCACCTGCCCCTGACGGTCGCCGACGCGCAGCATTCCCGTCGACTCCGCGGACGAGAGGAACCGCGCCTGCGTGCCGACCCGGATCACGAGGTTGACGGTTTCACCGCACAGGATCGCAAGCGCCTCCATGTGCGGCCGGCACAGGTCGGTGAACTCGCGCGTCCACCCGCGCCGGGCGGGACCGGCGCCCATCGCCGAACCGGGGTGGTACATGCGCTTCTCGTCCTGAACCGCGAACCCGCGGTACACGAGCATCGCCAGCAACCGGTGCGCGGTGGACGGCGCGATACCGAGTTCCTCAGCGGCGTCCTTGAGGCGCAGTCCCCCGACGTCACGCAGCATCTGCAGCAGGCGCAGCGCGTTGTCGACGGACTCCAACATGTAGGTCGGCTTCTCGATTGTCCGCTTTTTCTGCACAGCAGAACTCTATTGCACGCACCCTGTGCGCCGCATCACCCTCGAATCATGCTCCTTACCGCCACCTCCGTAGCGCCACCGGTGAACCGCGTCGGCCTCGACCGCAAGGCCACGATCGCCGTTGTCGTCTGCTGGCTCTTCGTGGTCTTCGACGGTTACGACCTCATCGTCTACGGCAACGTCATCCCGAGCCTGCAGAAGGAATGGGGCATCAGCGCCGCCACCGCGGGCACTCTCGGCAGCCTCGCGTTCCTGGGAATGATGATCGGCGCCGTCCTCGCGGGCCGACTCTCCGACGTAGTGGGACGCAAGCGCGCGGTGATCGGGTGCGCGATCGTCCTGTCGGTGTTCACCGCGCTGTGCGCCCTGGCGACCGGTCCCGTAATGTTCGGCGCGCTGCGCCTGATCGCCGGTCTCGGACTGGGCGGCCTCGTCCCCACGTCGAATGCGCTTGCCGCAGAACTTGTTCCCGCGAAGTGGCGGGCTGCGGTGGCCACGATGATGATGTCCGGGGTTCCCATCGGCGGTTCGATCGCGGCACTGCTCGGCATTCCGGTGATCCCGCACTGGGGCTGGGAGCCGATGTTCCTGTTCGCTCTGATCCCGCTCGTCGTGCTCGTCCCCCTCGCGTGGAAGACGCTTCCGGACCGCACGATGCCGGCCACCGGGTCCACCCCGAATCGGGTGACCGGTTTCGGCGCACTACTCGGTGCCCGTTTCCGTTCCGTCAGCATCATGTTCGCACTCGCGACGGTGGTGACCCTGCTCGCCTGGTACGGCCTCGGGACGTGGCTGCCCAAGCTCATGCAGGGTGAGGGCACCGATCTGGGCAGCGCGCTCACCTTCGCGCTGGCACTGAATCTGGGCGCGGTGGCCGGGTCGTTCGTGACCGCCTGGGGCGGCGTCCGATTCGGCACGATACCCACCAGCATCGTCGCCGCACTTCTCGCGGGTCTCGCCCTGCCGGCATTGCTCACGAATCCGCCGGTGGCGCTGGTCTACGTCATCTTCGTCCTCGCCGGTGTCGGGACGCACGGAACCCAGTGCCTGATCATCGCCGCGGTCGCGTCGTACTACCCCGACCATCTGCGGGGCACGGCCCTCGGCTGGGCGCTCGGCGTCGGCCGGGTCGGCGCCGTGGCCGCTCCGCAGATCGGTGGCTGGCTGCTCGCCGCGGGACTCGGCGCCGATTCGAACTTCGTCCTCTTCGGCGTCAGTGCCCTCGTCGCCGCACTGCTGCTCACCGTGATCGGGCGCCGCTTCCCCTCCCCCACGTGAGTGCCGCCGTGTGCCCCGGCACGCACTGCCACTGACCTGCCCCCGAACGCTCGAACAGAAGGAACTGTCATGTCGAACCTGCAGGACGCACGCATCATCATCGCCGGAGGCGGGATCGGCGGCGCAGCCAACGCCCTCGCACTCGCGCGGAGAGGAGCGAACGTCACCTTGTTCGAACGCGCCGCCGAATTCGGTGAGGTCGGCGCCGGACTGCAGGTCGGACCGCACGGAGCCCGCATCCTCGACTCCTGGGGCGTGCTCGACGACGTTCTCTCCCGCGCCTTCCTGCCGAAGAACATCGTGTTCCGCGACGCGATCACCGCGGAGGTGCTCACCAAGATCGACCTCGGCTCCGAGTTCCGGGCCCGATACGGCGGTCCGTACTTCGTCACGCATCGCAGCGACCTGCACGCGACGCTCGTCGACGCGGCCCGCGCGGCGGGCGCCGAACTGCGCACCGGGGTCACCGTGACCGACGTGGTCACCGACGGCGACAGTGTTCTCGTCACCACCGACGACGGACACACGCACGAGGCCGACATCGCCCTCGGCATGGATGGTCTCAAATCCCGCCTGCGGGCCAAGATCTCGGACGACGAGCCGGTGTCGTCCGGCTACGCCGCCTACCGCGGCACCACCGCGTACCAGGACGTGGACCTCGACGAGGACATCGAGGACGTGGTCGGATACATCGGACCGCACTGCCACTTCATCCAGTACCCGCTGCGCGGTGGTGAGATGCTCAATCAGGTCGCGGTGTTCGAATCCCCCGGTTACCGGCAGGGTGTCGAGAACTGGGGCGGTCCGGAGGAACTCGAACAGGCGTACGCGCACTGCCACGAGAACGTCCGTCGCGGAATCGACTACCTGTGGAAGGACCGCTGGTGGCCGATGTACGACCGCGAGCCCATCGAGAACTGGGTGGACGGCCGGATGATTCTCCTCGGCGACGCCGCGCACCCGCCGCTGCAGTATCTGGCCTCGGGAGCCGTGATGGCGATCGAGGACGCAAAATGCCTCGCCGACTACGCGGCCGAGGACTTCTCCGCGGGCGGCGGGAACGCCGCGTGGCCGCAGATCCTGAAGGAGGTCAACACCGAACGCGCACCGCGCTGCAACCGCATCCTCACCACCGGGCGGATGTGGGGCGAGCTGTGGCATCTGGACGGCACCGCCCGCATCGCGCGCAACGAACTGTTCCGCACCCGCGACACCTCGAGCTTCAGGTACACCGATTGGTTGTGGGGTTATTCGTCCGATCGCGCGTCGTAACCGCCTCCCGGCCCATCCGGTTCGGCAGACTGGGTGAGTGACCCTCAACCTGGTGCGAACCCGTGTATGGCGCGATGGGCAGTGCGTGGGTGAAAACTTTCCGCTCGCCGACGTGTCCGAGATGATGCGGGACGAGAACGCACTCGTGTGGGTCGATCTGTGCGACCCTGACCACGAGTGCCTGACCGAGTTGGCGAACGAACTGTCGCTCGATCCGAACGCCGTCGAGGATGCCGTCGCTCGCGGTGAGCGACCGAAGGCGACGCGCTATGCGGGCCACGCGTTCGTGACCGCATATGCCACCTGGTTCGACGCCGAGGACGCCGTCACGCTCGGCGTCCTCGATTCACGGCTCCGGCTCAGCCGCGTCTCGGCGTTCGTCCTGTCGAACGGGATCATCACGGTGCGGCGGGACGACCGGTTCGACATGTCGCAGGTGGTGGAGCGCTGGGAGGAGTACCCCGCGCTGCTCACACCGGGTTTTGGCGCACTCGCGCTCCTGTACGGTCTGCTCGACGCCGTCGTGGACGGACAGTTCGAGACGATCGAGACGATCGACGACGCGATCGAAGCGCTCGAGGAGGGACTGTTCGACGAGTCCGCGCGGACAAAGGAGATCCAGCAGCGCACGTACCGGTTGCGGAAGGAACTGGTGCAACTGCGTCGCGTCGTACTGCCGATGCGGGAGGTGGTGGGCACCGTCATCCGCGGGCGGGCCGAATCCGAACACGATCGGTCGCCGGTTCTCGACAGCCTGTACACCGACCTCTACGACCACGTGACGCGCGCCGCCGAGTGGACGGAGTCGTTGCGCGACATGGTGGTGACCGTGTTCGAAACGAATCTGTCGCTGCAGGATGCACGGCTCAACACCGTCATGAAGAAGCTCACCGGGTGGGCGGCCATCATCGCGGTGCCCACCGCGGTGACCGGGTGGTTCGGTCAGAACGTCCTGTTCCCTGGAGTCGGTCAGGTGTCGGGGACGATCGTCAGCACCGTCCTGATCGTGACATCCGCGAGCCTGCTCTACATCCTGTTCAGCCGGCGCGACTGGCTGTAGTCCAGAGAGGCACGCCGTCAGGGTGCCGTCTTCGCTCCTGGTGACCCGGTCTCGCCCGGGGGGACCCCGGCGGCCTCGGTCATCAGGCGGGTGATCTCGGCGCGGTCGGCGTCACCGGGGAGTCCCCAGCCGGTCCGGTAACCGTAGAGGTCGGCGAGCGTGATCGAATGCCGGTTGCCGTCCGCGACCTCGACATCCGATGCGGTGATCAAGCCGGGGTGTGCGACTCCACACGCCTCGGCCACCTTGAATACGTCCCGACGCAACGCCCGCAGATAGTTCGCGGCCCGGACGGATTTGACGTCGGAATCGAGACCGTGTGCGAGCCAGGGGTTTTGAGTCGCAACACCCGTCGGGCACCGATCGGTGTGGCACTTCTGCGCCTGGATGCACCCGACCGCGAGCATCGGCTCACGGGCCACGTTGATCAGGTCGCACCCGAGCGACATGGCCGCCACGGCATTGTCGGGCAGGCCGAGCTTGCCCGAACCGATGAACGTGATGTCGTCGGTCAGCCCGGCTTCCGCAAACTTGGCGTAGACGCGCGCGAAGCCACTTCGGAACGGTAGCGAGACCGCATCCGTGAACACCAGCGGCGCGGCGCCTGTGCCGCCCTCACCCCCGTCGATGGTCACGAAGTCGACCCCCCGTCGAGAGTTGCTCATCGCATCGATCAGCTGGTCCCAGAACGTCGGATCGCCGACGGCGGACTTGATCCCGACCGGCAGTCCCGTCTCGGCGGCGAGGAGCTCGACCCAGTCGAGCATGCTGTCGACGTCGCGGAAGGCTGTGTGTCGTGATGGGCTGATGCAGTCACGGCCCTCCGGCACACCCCTGATCTCGGCGATCTCCGGCGTCACCTTCGCCCCCGGCAGGAGACCCCCGAGACCCGGTTTGGCTCCCTGGCTGAGTTTGATCTCGATTGCCCGCACCGGCGCCGACTCGACCAGCGCCCGAAGCCTTGCCAGGTCGAACCGACCGTCTGCGTCGCGGCAACCGAAATACGCGGTCCCGATCTGGAAGATCAGATCTGCGCCGTTCCGGTGGTATCGGGAGATTCCACCCTCGCCGGTGTTGTGCAGGCAGTCGGTGGCAGCGGCACCACGATTGAGAGCGATCACGGCCGCGGACGACAGCGCCCCGAAACTCATCCCCGAAATGTTCACGATGGAGCGCGGGCGGAAGGCGTGTGCCCGGCCGCGGGCGGCGCCGAGCACCTTCGCCGACGGAATCTCGAGATGTTCGTCGGCATGGGGCACCGCCGAGGGAGGAATCTCCGAGAACGTCCGGTGCTTGATGATCGTGTAACCGTCGGTGAACTCGATATCGTTGTCCGTGCCGAAACCGAACGTGTCGGTCACCCGCTTCGACGACGCGTACACCCAGCGACGCTGGTCTCTGGTGAAGGGTCGTTCCTCGTCGTTGCCGGTCGTAATGTATTGCCGGAGCTCCGGACCGAGCGACTCCAGCAGATATCGGCCGTGCCCGACCACAGGAAAATTCCGAAGCAGCGCGTGACGTCGCTGAACAAGGTCGTACGACGCGACCGCAGCGGCGACGGCGGCCGGAATCGCCAGAGCATTCCACCGCTTCATGAACTCACCGTACGCGCGTCCCGGCGCTCGGACCGGCTCCTCGCGGCAATGTCACCCCGGCATCGACCCCGACGCCGGGGCCTCCCGCGATACCGCCAGCAGGACGCGCAGTGCGTCGGTGACCACCTGCGCGGAGATGGTGGGATCGATGGCGCGCTGAATACCCAGTCCGACACCGAGCCCGAGCATGCTGCCGGCCACATCCTCCGCAGGAAGCGGCAGCACCACCCCGAGTGACTCGGTGAACGACTTCAGCAGCGACACGGTGATCTCCCGCGCGACCCCGAGGGTGGCGGTGAGTGCGTCGCGCAGTTCGGGATCGTGGCGGGACAACACGATCAGCTCGAATTCGAGCATGGTCCACCCGACGTCGCCGAGCGTCTTCTCCGCCCAGGCCTGGAACGCCGCGAGTCGCTCCTCCGTCGTGTCGCCGCCGCCGAGTGCGTCCGCGATTTCCTGTCCCTTGGTGGTGTGGATGAGGCCGAGCACCTCGAGGCACAGTTGCTTCTTGTTCTTGAAGTTGGAGTACACCGCGCCTTTGGAATAGCCGGCCACGTCGGCCACCTTGCCGAGCGACGTCGCCGCGTATCCGTCGGCCAGGAAGAGGTCGCGTGCAGTCGCGACGAGATGCGCCCGCGTCTGCGCCTGACTCTCCGACCTGGTCATTCGTGCCATGTCCACCCTTTCGCCGAAGCCTCCCGAGAATATTCTACTTTTCATATACCGCCGGTATCTGGTTTCTGCTAGTTTCTGTATATGACTTCGAGTGACAGGTACCTCAGCCGCGGGCTGGTGATCGGTTGCGGCGGGACGCTCGGCGCAGCATGGACGGTGGCAGCGCTCGTCGCCGTGAGCGACGTGTTGGGCTGGGACCCGCGCGACGCCGACGTGCTCGTGGGCACCTCCGCGGGCGCCGAACTCGTCACCATGCTGGGCGGCGGGGCCGGGGTCGACGATCTGCTCGCGATGCACCTCGGTGGGGTCACCCATCCGGCGCTCGACGGGCACCTCGCCGCCGCACCCGGACGGTTTCCGCCCCTCCCGAAGCCGGGCCTCGGATCGCCCGGCCTGCTGCGTCGCGGACTCCCGCCCGTCACCGCCGCGAGCGGACTGCTGCCGCGCGGCCGTGGCGACACGGCCTGGCTCGACCGGCTCGCACGGCGGTTCACCGTCGACTCCGGCTGGGTCCGCCACCCGGCGACGTGGTTGGTGAGCATGGACTACGACACGGGCGAGCGGGTCGCGTTCGGCTCACCCGGTGCGCCCGCCGCGACGCTGTCGGAGGCATTGCGGGCGTCGTGGGCGATTCCCGGCTGGTATCCCCCGGTTCCGATCGGCGGCCGACGCTTCGTCGACGGCGGTGTGGCATCCACGGCTTCCGCCGATGTGGTGCTTCCGCTCGAACTCGACGAGGTGATCGTGCTGGCGCCCATGGCGTCGACGGGCCGCACGGTCGGGCGCGGCGCGGCCCGCGTCGAGCGATTGATGCTGCGGAACTGGATGAGCGCCGGACTCGACGCCGAACTGGCGACGCTGGAGGCGGCAGGTACCCGGGTGATCCGGCTCGACGCCACGGCCGAGGACCTCGCCGTCATGGGTCCGAACTTCATGGACGGCAGGCGCCGGCTCGCCACCCTCGAACATTCCCTCGTCAGCACCCGAGCTCAGCTCGCGAACGGAGTACGCGCATGAAGCATTACGACATTGTCATCGTCGGCGCCGGGATCTCCGGCATCGGCGCAGCAATTCGATTGAAGCAGAGCGGAATCGACAACTTCGTCATCCTCGAGAAGGGCGACGCGCTGGGCGGTACCTGGCGTGACAACACCTACCCCGGCTGCGCCTGTGACGTCCCCTCCGCCCTGTACTCGTACTCGTTCGCACCGAACCGGGAGTGGTCGCGGCTGTTCGCCGGGCAGGAGGAGATCCGCCGCTACATCGAACGCACCGCCGCCGAACACGGGGTCCCGGAACACGTGAAGTTCGGCACCGAGATGCAGCGTGCCCGGTGGAGCGAGCAGAGCAGGCGGTGGACGGTGGACACGTCCGCGGGCACAGTCACCGCGAATGCCGTCATCGCCGCCGCCGGACCGTGGAGCGAACCGCTCGTGCCCACCGTCCCCGGACTCGACACCTTCACCGGCGAGGTCTTCCACTCCTCCCGCTGGAACCACTCGTACGATCTCACCGGCAAACGCGTGGCCGTGGTCGGAACCGGTGCGTCCGCGGTGCAATTCGTCCCGGCCATCGCACCGAAGGTCGAGTCGCTGCATCTGTACCAGCGCACCGCACAGTGGGTGCTGCCGAAACCCGATCACACCCTGCCGGGGGTGGAGCGCGCGTTCCTGCGGCGGGTGCCGGGTGCGATCCGGGTACTACGCCGCATCGAGTACATGATCATGGAGTCGCTCGGGCTCGGCTTCCGGCACCCGTGGATCCTGCGTGTGGTGCAGCAGATCGGGAAGGCCCAACTGCGCGCGCAGGTGCGAGATCCGCAGTTGCGCAAGGCCCTGACTCCCGACTACACGCTCGGCTGCAAGCGACTGTTGATGTCGAACACCTACTACCCCGCGCTCACCCGGCCCAACGTCGAAGTGCACGCGAACGCCGTGCAGTCGGTGCGCGGCAACGTGGTCGTCGGCAGCGACGGCGCCGAACGGGAGGTGGACGCCATCATCTTCGGCACCGGCTTCCACATCCTCGACATGCCGATCGGCTCCAAGGTGTTCGACGGCACGGGCCGGAGCCTCGACGACCACTGGAAGGGCAGCCCGCAGGCCTACCTCGGCACGACCGTCGCGGGTTTCCCCAACGCGTTCGTTCTCCTCGGCCCCGCTCTCGGCACCGGACACACCTCGGCGTTCATGATCCTCGAGGCGCAATTGGAGTATCTGATCCAGGCCGTCACCCGGGCCCGGAGCAGCGGCTGGACCCGGATGGAACCGCGACGCGACGTACAGGACGCGTTCAACGCCCAGGTCCAGGAGGCCCTGGCCACCACCGTGTACAACGCCGGTGGCTGCCAGAGCTACTTCCTGGATGTCAACGGCCGCAACAGCTTCAACTGGCCGTGGTCGACCGACCGGATGCGGCGGCGGCTCGGCCGGTTCGACGAGGCCGCGTACGAGGTGTCGTCCGAGCCTGGGGTCACAGCGACTTCGCGATGATCCCCTTCATCACCTCGTTGGCGCCCGCGTAGATCTTCTGGACGCGGGCGTCCTCGTACATCCGGGCGATCAGATATTCGCGCATGTACCCGTAGCCGCCGTGCAACTGCACACACCGGTCGATCACCGCGCACTGCTGCTCGGTGAGCCAGTACTTGACCATCGCCGCCTCCGACGGATCCAGCTCGCCACGCAGGTGCGCGTCGATGCAATGGTCGAGGAACACCGCACACGTGCGGGCGATGGTCTGGCACTCGGCGAGCTCGAACGCCGTGTTCTGGAACTCGAACAGACTGTGCCCGAACGCCTGCCGCGACTTCGTGTACGCCACCGTGTCCTCGACGGCACGATTCATCGCACCCGACGCCTGCGCACCGATGATCAACCGCTCCTGCACCAACTGCGCCATCAATTGTCCGAACCCCTGCCCCTCCTCGCCGAGCAGATTCGACACCGGCACCCGCACGTCGGTGAACGACAACTCCGACGTGTCCGCGCCGTGCTGACCGACCTTGTCCAGCACCCGGCCCACGACGAATCCGGGACAGTCCCGCAGATCGACGATCAGCAGCGACACCCCCTTCGCGCCGGCCTTCGGGTCGGTCTTCACCACCAGCACGATCACGTCCGCCGACGCACCATTGGTGATGAACGTCTTCGACCCGTTGACCACGTACTCGTCGCCGTCCCGGATCGCGGTGGTCTTGATCGCCTTGAGATCCGAGCCGGCGCCGGGCTCGGTCATGCCGATGGCGCCCAGGAGCTGCCCACTCGCCATCCCCGGCAGCCACGCCTTCTTCTGCTCCTCGGTGCCGTACTCGTAGATGTAGTGCGGGACGATGCCCGAATGCACGGCGATCCCGAACGCGAGGTCACCGGCGTAGCCCTGGGCCTCGAACACGGCCAGGTCGTGCGCGAACGTGCCACCCCCGCCGCCGTACTCCTCCGGGATCGAACAGCACAGCAACCCGAGCTTGCCCGCCTCGATCCACACCTCGCGGTCGATGCGGTGCTGCGCGTCCCACTTCTCGTTGTGCGCGACCACCTCGCGCTCGAAGAACCCGACCGCGAGTTCGGACAGGGCCTTCACCTCGTCGTCGTGCCACGACGGAACGTGCTTTTTCATCGCCG
Source organism: Rhodococcus sp. 4CII (assembly GCF_014256275.1). NCBI lineage: Bacteria > Bacillati > Actinomycetota > Actinomycetes > Mycobacteriales > Nocardiaceae > Rhodococcus > Rhodococcus sp. 4CII. Next base: position 5,753,980 of record NZ_JACCFE010000002.1, on the reverse strand, counting down.
ACCCTGTTTCTAGACGCGCTTGAAGAGTGCGGCGAGTGCCTGACCGCCGCCGATGCACATGGTGACGATGCCGAGTTCGAGGTCGCGGCGCACCAGGTCCTTCGCCACGCGCAGGCTCAGGATCGCACCGGTCGCACCCACCGGATGCCCCAACGCGATCGCCCCGCCGTACGGGTTGGTCTTCTCCGGGTTCAGCTTCGCGTCCCGGATCACCGCGACCGCCTGCGACGCGAACGCCTCGTTCAACTCGATCACGTCGATGTCACCCGGGGTGGTGCCGGTCTGCTCGAACAGATTCTGCAACGCCAGCACGGGGGCGTACCCCATCAGCGCGGGGTCCATCGCCGCGGTCGCGACCGCCTCCAGGGTGACCAGCCCGGTCAGACCCTTCTCCTGCGCAGCCGACCCGGTCGCCAGCACAAGCGCCGCGGCGCCGTCGTTGATCCCGGACGCGTTGCCCGCGGTCACCGTGCCGCCCTCCTCGAACGCCGGCCGCAACTTCGCCAGCGCCTCGAGGGTGGTGTCCGGCTTGGGGTGCTCGTCCGTGTCGATCGTCTTCGGCCGCCGGCCCCCGATCTCGACCGGGGTGATCTCCTGCGCGAACGCCGCCCGCGCCGCATCCGAGGCGGCGCGACGCTGCGATTCGACCGCGAACTCGTCCTGCTGCTGCCGGCTCACGTCGTACTTGCGGGCAACGGCCTCGGCGGTGCGGCCCATGTGGACCCCACCGAACGGGTCGGTCAGGATCGCGACCGTGCCGTCCACCAACTTGCGGTCGCCGAGCTTGTAGCCGGAGCGGGCCGAGAAGTCGTAGAACGGCATCCGGGTCATGCTCTCGTCGCCGCCGGCGAGGGCGAAGTTCACCCCACCCCAGCGCATCTGCTGCGCCGCCGACCACACCGCCTGCAGACCCGATCCGCACAGCCGGTTCACGGTGTACGCCGGGGTCTTGTCGGGCAGTCCGGCGGCCAGGGCGACGCGGCGGGCGTTGTAGGCGTCCGGCCCGACCTGACCGATGCAGCCCATCACCACCTCGTCGATGTCGGCGCCGGGCACCCCGGCGCGTGCCAGGGCGGCCTTCGCGGCGGTGGCACCGAGCTCGTGGGCGGGGACGTCCTTGAACGCGCCACCGAAGCTGCCGATCGGGGTCCTCGCGCCGTCGACCACCAGGATTGGTTCAGGAGTATTCATGACGTGCCCTTCCGTCTCTCTACCGGTATGGGGAGATAGTAGGACTTCAAAGTACCTAGCGGTTCACGCAGGGCCTCCGGGGCACTCCGTTCAGGCGCCGCGAATGAGATCGGCGCACTTCTCGGCCATCGTCATGACCGTGATGTTGGGATTGACGTACGGCAGCTTCGGCATGGCCGACGCGTCCACCACCCGCAGTTTACGGACGCCCTTCACCCGCAACTCCGGATCGAGAACGGCCATCGGATCGGCGACCGCACCCATGCGCGCGGTCCCGGCCGGGTGGTACACCGTGTTGTGCGTCCGGTGCGCATAGTCGATCAGTTCGTCGTCGGTCTCTGCCTCCTTCCCGGGTGCCAGCTCACTCATAATCCAACCGCGGAGGGGTTCCTGCTCGGCGATGCGGCGCGCGAGCCGGAGTCCGGCGAGCATCACGGCCTCGTCGTGGCCGTCGGGGTCGGTGAAATACCGCGGGTCCACTCGCGGCCGGTCCCGGAAGTCGCGGGAACGCAGTCGCACCGTTCCGCGGGACAGTCCCTGCGTGACGTTCGGGGTGAGGCAGAAGCCGTTGTCGGTCGTGGGGTAGCCCCACCGGAGGGTGTTCATGTCGAACGGCACACTGCCGTAATGCATCATCAGGTCCGGATGGTTCAACCCCTTCACCGTGGTGGCGAACAATCCGATCTCCCACCACTGCGTCGACGTCTCGACCATCGGCCGGGACGCGTCCCAGAACACCAGCCCCTCGACGTGGTCGTCGAGGTTCTGCCCGACCCCCGGCGCGTCGACGCGAACCCGCACACCCATCTCCCGCAGGTGCACCGTCGGCCCGATCCCCGAGAGCATCAACAGTTTCGGTGTGTCGATGGCCCCGGCGGTGACGATCACCTCGCGGCGGGCCGAGACGGTGTCGTAGCCGGTGAGATCGGGTCGCCGGTACCGCACGCCCGTCGCCGTGGTCGCGTCGTCGATGAGGATTTCGCTGACCCAGCAGTCGGTGCGCACGTCCAGATTCGGGCGGGATCCGAGAATCGGGTGCAGGTAAGCGTGTGACGTCGACATCCGGGTGCCGTCCTCGGACGCGTTGATCTGGAACCAGCCCGCCCCGTCGAGGACGGTGGTGCCGCGGTTGAACTGCACCGTCGGCAACCCGGCCTTCGCCGCGGATTCGAGCAGGGCCACGCCGCACGGGTCGTTCGGCGGGACGTCGCGCAACCGCACGGGACCTTCGTGTCCGTGCTGGTCGCCGGGGGCGTCGTTGTTCTCGACCCGCGCCACCAGGGGGAGCACATCCTCCGCTCCCCAGCCGGTGGCGCCGGCCGCCGCCCAGTCGTCGAGCGTCTCGGCGGGCGGCCAGAATGCGATACACGAATTGTGGGAGGAGCATCCGCCGAGCACCTTGGCGCGGGCGTGCCGCATGAAGCTGTTGCCCCTCTCCTGCGGCTCGACCGGATAGTCCCAGTCGTACCCGGAGTCCAGAAGGTGCATCCACTGCGACAAGTCCAGGACGTTGCGGTCACCGATGTCGGACGGTCCGGCCTCGACGAGGCAGACGGTCACCGACGGGTCCTCGCTGAGCCGTGCGGCGAGTACGCATCCGGCGGTGCCGCCGCCGGCGATCACGTAGTCGAACACGGTGTCCGTCATGACAGTTCGCTCTCCGTCGTCTCGTCCTTCGACGACGCCGCGTGCGAGGCGAGACATCCGATGTGGTTACGCCCCTTCACCGCGTACCAGAGGAGTCCCAGCCCGAGGATGATGCCGATGTACACGAACGCACCCCACGTGTTGTACCAGGGCGTGCCGTACACCTCGGTGCGTGGCCAGGCGAGGTTGAGCGCCATTCCCACTCCCCACAACACGGCGAAGATGTTGACGGGAAGTCCCCACCGGCCCATCGTGAAGTAGCCCTTCTCGGCGAGATCCTTCGGCGGCCAGTGCCCTTGCAGCCGCTTCTTCAGCAGCGGTCCGGTGACCATGAGGTACGCCAGGTAGATCATGATGATCGCGATCGACGTCAGCACCGTGAAGATCTGTGGCTGACCGATGTTGATGACGAGGATGAACGCCGCGAGCACCCCGATCACGATGGCGGGCACCACCGGCGTCTGATGCTTCGGGTTGACGTGGGCGAGTCGCTCGCCGAAGGGCAGGGCGTTGTCGCGGGCCATCGCGAACGTGAGCCGGATGGCCGCGGCGTGCACCGCGAGCGAGCACACGGTGACGGCGATGACGATGCAGACGAGGAAGACCTTGCCGAGCGGTCCCCACATCACCTGCTCGACGATGTACTGCAAGCCACCCTCGCTACTGCCGATCAGTGGATCGTCGAGGTCGGGTGCCGCCATGATCGCGAACACCAGGATCGCCCCACCGATCACGAACGACGCGAGGATCGCCCGCAGGATCGCCTTGGGCGCCGTCCGCCGCGGATCGACCGTTTCCTCACCGAGCGAACTCGCGGTGTCGAATCCGTACATCACGTACCCCGACGCGAGGGACGCCACCAGGAAGACGCTCAGATAGCCGCCGGTCTCCCCGGCGCCGTACCCGTGGGTGGAGAAGAACACGTCCGGACCGCGGGTGACGTTGGCGGCGAGGATTGCGGCGATGAGCACGGCCGCGATCAATTCGACGAACACGCCGGTGCTGTTGATGAGTGCCATCAGCTTGACGCCGAACGCATTGACCGCCGTGGTGAACGCGATCATGACCGTGCCGAGAATGACGGCGTTGGTCGCGAAGTCGTATTCACCGCTGCCGTCGCCGACGATCTGGAATCCGCTCCACAGCCGCGGCAGGTTGAGTTGCAGTGCGAGCACGACGGCCGACAGGGTGACGATCGACGCCGTGAGCATCAGCCAGCCCGACGACCATCCCACGATCCTGCTGCCGAGCAGTTTCGCCCAGTTGTAGACCGAGCCGGCGACGGGATATTTGGCCGCGAGTTCCATGAAGCACAGGGCGACGGCCATCTGCCCGACGAACACCATCGGCCACGACCACAGGTACGCGGGGCCCGCCGTGCCGAATCCGAAGTAGAACAGTTGGAAGGTGCCGGTGAGGATCGAGATGTAGCTGACTCCCGCGGCGAAACTGGCGAATTTGCCGAGGCTCCGATCCAGTTCCTCCTTGTACCCCAGTTCGCCGAGCCCGCTGTCCCCCGGCGTCCCGTCGTCACCCACTGCTCCGTGCCGAGTTGCCATGGTTCTCTCGCCTCTCCGTGCGCCGACCTAGCCGTTGTCGAACCACCCCGCCGCGGTGGGCGAGGTGTTGTGCCAGATGTGTTTGGTCTCCTGATATTCCGCCAGACCGGCGGGTCCGAGTTCGCGTCCGTTCCCGGACATCTTGAAACCGCCCCATTCGGCGGCCGCGGTGTAGTAGCCGAAGTCGTTGAGCCATACCGTGCCGTGCCGCAGACCGCGCACCATCCGCTCGCCCCGCGCGCTGTCGGCGGTCCGGACACCGGCGGCGAGGCCGTACTCGGTGTCGTTGCCGAGGCGCAACGCCTCCTCCTCCGTCGTGAAACGCTCGACGGTGAGGATGGGCCCGAATGTCTCTTCCTGCACGAGGCGCATGGTGCGGTCGCAGTGATCGAAGATGGTCGGGAGGTAGTAGCTCCCCTTCGCCAGCGCGGGATCCGACGGCCGCGCGCCTCCCGTCACCAACTGGGCACCTTCGGAGAGCCCGAGCGCGACGTACCGCTCCACCTTCTCCCGGTGCGCCTCGGAAACCAACGGGCCGGTTCGGCTCGCGGGATCGAGACCGTTGCCCATGCGGATCTTCTCGGCGCGCGCGGCGAGCGCGGCCACGAACCGGTCGGCGATGGATTCCTCGACGATGAGCCGGGTTCCCGCCGAACACACCTGACCGGAATGCAGGAACACCCCCGTGAGCACCTGGTCCACCGAATCGTCGCCGTCCGCGTCCGCGAAGACGATGTGCGGATTCTTGCCGCCGAGTTCCACTGCCACCTTCGTGACGTTCTTCGCCGCGGTTTCGAGGATGACGCGTCCGGTGGCGAGCCCACCCGTGAACGAGACGAAATCGACGTCGGGGGTCCCGGTGAGCGCGGCACCGAGCACCGCGCCGCTGCCCTGCACCAGGTTCACCACCCCGGCCGGAGCGCCTGCCTCGACGATCAACTCGACGAACGCGATGGTGCTGAGCGGGGTCACCTCGCTCGGTTTGAGGACCATAGTGCAGCCGGCGGCCAGCGCGGGTGCCACCTTCCACGAGATCTGCAGCAGCGGATAGTTCCACGGGGCGATGAGCACGCAGACGCCGATCGGTTCCCGCACCACCCGGCTGATCACGTCGGGCCTGCCGACATCCACCAGGCGGTCCGACTCGACGGCCGCGAGGTTCGCGTAGTACCGGAACACCGATACCACGTCGTCGATGTCGATTCGGCTCTCCTCCAACGTCTTTCCGGTGTCGAGTGTCTCGATCCGCGCGAGCGTCTCCTTGTCCCGCTCGAGCAGATCGGCGATCCTCGCGACCAGGGCCGCACGCTCGGCGACGGGGGTGCGGGGCCACGTTCCCTCGTCGAAGGCCGCGCGGGCCGCGGCGACGGCACGGGTGGCGTCGTCCGGAGCTGCTTCGTCGACGGTGGCGACAACCGACCCGTCGGCCGGATTGATGCAGGCCCGGGTCTCGCCGGAGCTGGAGTGGAGCCACTGCCCGTCGATGAACAGGCCCGTGTTCAAGAGGTCGTCGATCGACTGGTCCTGCATCACTCAACTCCGTGGCTCGCCGGAACGCATGCACCCCCTTCACGGTATGCCAGTGGAGTCGCGGTGGGCTGGGTTCGATCACACATGTCCGATTCCGGGAGTTCACCGAAAACAGGGCGTTCGGTAGTCGGACGCACGTTCGCTACGCGGCTGCGATAGCGTGGTCAGCCGAACTCTTCGCACCTTCGCACATGCACACCGAGAAACAGCACACCAAGAAACGGAGCACCCGTGGTCGCGATCGGCACGTCGGATCTGGACATCTTTCCCCTGGCCCTCGGCGGAAACACCTTCGGCTGGACCAGTGACGAATCGACGTCGTTCGAGATCCTCGACGCGTTCGCCGCGGGCGGCGGCAACTTCGTCGACACGGCCGACTCGTACTCGGCGTTCGCCGAGGGGAACTCCGGCGGCGAGTCGGAGACCGTCCTCGGCAACTGGATGTCCTCCCGAGGCAATCGCGACCACATGGTGATCGCCACCAAGGTCAGCCGGCATCCGGATTTCAAGGGCTTGGCGCCCGCCAACGTCCGGGCCGCGGCCGAGGCGTCCCTGAAGCGGCTCCAGACCGACCACATCGACGTGTACTACGCCCACTTCGACGACGCCGAGACCCCGCTCGTCGACACACTCGGCGCCTTCGACGAACTGGTTCGCGACGGCCTCGTCCGTTACGTCGCCATCTCCAACTACTCCCCCGAGCGCATCCGGGAATGGCTGTCCCTCACGGCGGAGAACGGGTTCGCGGCCCCGATCGCGTTGCAGCCGCACTACAACCTCGTGCACCGGCACGACTACGAACCCGAGGTCGCGGCGATCGCCGGCGAGAACAACCTCGGCGTCTTCCCGTACTACTCCCTGGCCGCGGGCTTCCTCGCAGGCAAGTACCGCACCCAGGCCGATCTGGACGGTCAACCCCGTCAGCGGATGGCGACCCGCTACTTCTCCGAATCGGGCCTCGCCGTCGTCGACGCGCTGGCCGAGATCGCCGCCGCCCACTCCGCGGAGATCTCCACCATCGCGCTCGCCTGGCTCCTCACCCGGCCCGGCATCACCGCGCCGATCGCCAGCGCGAGCCGACTCGAGCAACTTCCCGCCCTGCTCGACGCCCCGACGGTGACGCTGACCGCGTCCGAGATCAACCAGCTCACGACGCTCTCGGACGCGATCGGCGCCTGACGCACCGCTCGACTCAGCTCAGCAGCTTGCTCCGGAGCCGGTCGATGGTCGCCGGGCGGAGGCCGAGCCCCTCGGTCAGGTAGCGGTCGACCGTGCCGTACCGCTCGGTGAGGCGCCCCAGCCCTGCCTCCAGATAGCTCCGGTCGACCCCGAGCAACGGCTGGTAGATCGCCGCCACCGCCTCCCCGCGGCTGGCGGCGATCTGGTCGTACGTGACCTTCATCGACGCGGCGGTGTAGTCGTTGGTGAGCAGGTAGTCGTCGAAGATGGTCTCCTGCGAAACGCCCGCGATGCTCAGCAGCAGTGCGGACGCCCAGCCGGTGCGATCCTTGCCCGCCGTGCAGTGGAAGACCTGCGGTCCGGCCGTCTCGGCCAGTGACGTCAGAAGATTCGCGAAGCCCGCACGGGTGGCCGCGTCGTCGACGAAGCTGCGGTTCATCTGCTGCATGAACGCGACGGCGTCGGCCGGCGACTTCAGTTGCGCGACCGCCGCACCCAGGTCGCCCGACAGGATGGGGATGCCCAGGTATCGCGGGCCTGCCGGGAGCCGGTCCGGTTTCGCCGCGACCTCTTCGACGGTGCGCACGTCGTACACCGCCGTCAGACCGAGACCGGTGAGGACGGCGAGATCCTGATCGTTCGGGACCAGTGCGTTCGAACGGTAGAACACTCCCCGCGTCACGTGTCCCCCACGCGCGGTGGCGTACCCCCGTCCCGTGCCCCCGACGTCGCGGAAGTTGTCTACCGACGCGAGTCGCGGCGTCTCGGCGACCGGGCCCGCGCTCCCGAAGTCGGCGGAACCGAATCCGGGGAGCGTGATTCCGGGCAGCGACAGCGGGTCCGCCGAAGCGAGCGCCGGCGTACCGAAACCCGCGAACAGGACGCTGCCGGTGATCAGCGCCGCGGCGGTGGACGTGACACGACGAGACATAGAAGAGCCTTTCGGTGGGCTGTCGAGGAGAGCCGCCCCTCCGGCGTGTCCGGAACGTGAGCGGGTAATCCACATCACAGTGGGCCGGGGTTTCCGGTGGCTACGAGTTGTTCCGATCACCGGGAGACCCCGTTTCCCGGCGGCGATGCCCGCAGCAGACTCGGGCGGTCGGCAACCGACGCGCGCCGACGAACGAGATTTCCGAGAACGAGGATGTGAGCTGAGATGACCGAGATCGCACAGCAACTGGCGGGGAAGGTCGTGATCGTGACCGGCGCGTCACGCGGGCTCGGCGCCGCCTTCGCGCAGCGCATCGTCGACGAGGGCGGCAGCGTCGTGATCGGCGACGTCCTCGACGACGAAGGACACGCCACCGTCGCCCGGCTGGGCGACCGGGCGCGATACAGCCACCTCGACGTCACCGACCCGCAGCAGTGGCAGGCCGCGGTCGACGTGGCGACGAAAGAGTTCGGACGCGTCGACGGCCTCGTCAACAACGCCGGCATCTCCACCGGCCAGTACATCGAGCACGAACCGCTCGACCACTTCCGGACGGTCCTCGACATCAACCTGACCGGGGTGTTCAACGGTCTGCAGGCCGTGATCGCCCCCATGCGCGCCGCCGGTGGCGGATCGATCGTCAACATCTCCTCGGCCGCCGGGCTGATGGGCCTCGCGCTGACCGCCGGCTACGGCGCATCGAAGTGGGGCGTGCGAGGACTGACGAAGATCGCCGCCGTCGAGTTGGGCACCGACCGAATCCGCGTCAATTCCGTCCACCCCGGCATGACGTACACCCCGATGACCGCGGGCCTCGGAATCCAGGCGGGCGACGGCAACTACCCGAACACCCCCATGGCCCGGGTCGGGGTACCCGAGGAAATCGCCGGTGCCGTCGGCTTCCTGCTGTCCGATGCCGCCGCCTACGTCACCGGAGCGGAACTGGCCGTCGACGGCGGATGGACCGCCGGGCCCACCGTGAAATACGTGATGGGCCAATGAGATCGAATACGGAAACACACGAGGAGTACAGACGATGAATCGATTCGACAACCGCCGGATCCTGGTGACCGGCGCCGCGTCGGGTATCGGACAGGCCACCGCGCTCCGCCTGCTCGACGAGGGCGGCACCGTCGTGGCAGCCGACGTCTCCGAAGACGGCCTGGCGAAGACGGCGGAGCTGGCCGACGCCGCAGGCACCGCGGGACGCCTCAGCGTCACCGGCATCGACATCGGCGACGAGAAGTCCGTCGTCGACGGCGTGAAGTCGAGCGTCGAGACGCTCGGCGGACTGGACGTCCTCGTGAACGCCGCCGGGATCCTCCGCGCCTCGCACACCCACGAGACGTCGCTGGACCTCTGGAACCAGGTGATCGGCGTCAACCTCACCGGCACGTTCCTCATGGTCCGCGAATGCCTGCCGGCACTGCTGCGGGGCGAGCGCAGCGTGGTCGTGAACTTCAGTTCCACGTCCGCCGCGTTCGCGCACCCGTACATGGCCGCGTACGCCGCGAGCAAGGGCGCCATCCAGTCGTTCACCCACGCACTGGCACTCGAATACGGCAAGCAGGGCCTGCGCGCCGTCGGCGTCGCCCCCGGCAGCATCAAGACCGGAATCACCGACGCCACATCGGGTTACGTTCCCTCCGACGCCGACTGGAGCCTGTTCTCCAAGCTCTCACCCATCCTCCCCACCACCCTGGAATCCGGTGGCGCTGCCATGGGCGGACCCGAGCAGGTCGCCGGTGTGGTCGCCATGCTCGCCTCCGACGACGGCGCGTTCGTCACCGGAACCGAGATCCGCATCGACGGCGGAACCCACGCCTGACACGGCGAACCTTGCGTCAGCGACGGCGGCGGCACGTAGGTTGGACCCATGAGTCTCCCCACGCCTGCCGCCGATCGCACCGCGCTCGTCACCGGAGCGTCGTCCGGGATCGGCACCGCGATCAGCCGTGAACTCAGCCGCCGCGGTCACCAGGTCGTGCTCGTCGCCCGTCGGGCCGAGAAGTTGGAGGAGCTCGCCACCGAACTCCGTGCCGCGGGCGGTCGGGCACACGTGGTGTGCGCCGATCTGTCCGACCGCTCCGCGCGCGCGACCCTGCTCGACCGCGTCGGCGAACTCGGACTCACCCTCGACATCCTCGTCAACAACGCCGGCCTGTCCACCCTCGGCCCGGTGGCGGCGTCCGATCCGGACGCCGAGATGAACATGATCGAGGTCGATGTGATGGCTGTCGCGGATCTGTGCAGCCGCGCCCTGCCCGGCATGGTGCAACGGCGCCGGGGAGCGATCCTCAACGTCGCCTCCACCGGGGCGTTCCAGCCGCTGCCCGGGCAGGCCGGGTACGCCGCCTGCAAAGCGTTCGTCCTCTCCTACACCGAGAGCCTCACCGGCGAATTGAAAGGCACCGGCGTCACCGCGACCGCGCTCTGCCCCGGGCCCGTGGACACCGGGTTCGGCGAAACCGCCGGATTCGCGAAGGAAGACGCCGAAGCCGCACTGCCCAGCTTCATGTGGGAGAGCGCCGAATCCGTGGCCGCGACCGGCATCGACGGACTCGACAAGGGGCACATGATCGCCATACCCGGCTTCGCGAACCGGGCGGCCTCCATGTTCGCCCGCCTCGCGCCGAACAGATTCCTCGTACCGGTTCTGGCCAGCCGTCATCCCGGTTTGCGGACGTAGCGGCCGCCCGCCGGTTTACGGTGGCCCGGTGGCGACGACTACTGTCCATGGACTTCCCGGGATCCCTCGGCGCCACACTCCCGGACTACAGGGGGTCGCCCTCGACCCGCCCTGCCGGAAGGCTGCGGCCACAGATCATCAGCGCGAGATCTTCACCTGTTCCGCGTAATTCGGCGCCGGAACCGTACGACCAGTCGAGGTCCGTCGCCCGCAAACCGCGGCCCTCGATATCGATGCCGAAGTTCGAGTGACCGCCACCCGCGGTGAGATCGTTGAGAACGACGCGAATCGTCGCCTCCGGAACCCGGCGCGGCAGTCCGAGCGGCACGGTGGCGTCGAGTCCGTGAATCACCACATGGTTGAGGGCGCCGTGATACCCACCGCGGGGCGGGGTCCAGTGGCGCATGATGTCCGAGCGCACATTGGCGACGAGTTCCGCCGTTGCCAGTTCGGCATCGCGAGCGGCGATCTCGTTCGACAGCCGGGTGAAATCGAACTCGCTCTCACGCAGACGTCGCATGAACTCATCCTCCGAGTAGCGCGCCGCCATGGTCACATGCGCGACGACTTCCCGAATCCGCCACCCCGCACACAACGACGGCGTGTCCCACTCCGCATCGGAGAGCCCGTCGAGCAGATCGGCCAGTGCCGAGAACTCGTGCGCGACCGCACGTTGCAGATCAGCGTCATCGGTCATCGCAGCCAGTCCCCACATCCTTGTCCGACGAGAGTTCTCCCGACCACCGTAGACCGAATCCGCCGAGTATTGCCCCAGTCGAACATGATTGGTAGAGTCGAACACATATTCGAATAACCTTGGGGGAGGTTGGTCATGGGGGAAGTGGTGGCACCGGATCTGGCGGAGTTGCGGGCTTTCACGACACGGCTGCGGTGTGTTGAGGCTTGTGGCGATGCCGGGTTGGGGATCGATCTGCTCGATGCGCTCGAGGCGCTGAAGTCGGTGGGGTGCGCGGTGCAGGCGGTGATCACCGAGGATGTCGCCTTCTGCATGCGGGAGGACCGCAAAGTCCGGGGGTTGCCGCGGGCGGAGTGGGACCGCGGAATCGGATCGCAGATCGCCTTGGCACGCAGGGAGTCCCCGAACCGGGGTGGCAGGCATCTGGGGTTCGCGCGGGCACTGGTGCACGAAATGCCGCACACGTTGGTGTTGCTGCGGTCCGGCCGGTTGAACGAATGGCGCGCGACGTTGTTGGTGCGCGAAACCGCCTGCCTGTCGGCGACCGATCGTGCGGTAGTGGATCGCCGGTTGTGTTCGGACCCGGCCGTTCTGGACGGGGTGGGTGATCGGGCCTTGGTCGCGCGCGCGAAGGCGCTTGCGGCGGAGCTCGATGCCGCCGCTGTGGTGGCGCGGCACCGCAAGGCCGTCTCCGAGCGGCGGGTCACGACGCGGCCGGCACCGGACACGATGGCGTATCTGAGTGTGCTGATGCCGGTGCAGCAGGCAGTGTGTCTGCAGGCCACTCTGGGGCGGGACGCGGACAGCCTCATCGCCACCGGACACGGTGGCGGCCGTACCCGGAATCAGGTGATGGTGGACCTGTTGTTCGAACGCGGCACCGGACAGGCGGTGGCGGCGGGGGTGCCGGTGACGGTGAATCTGGTGCTCTCGGACCAGACCCTCCTCACCGGTGGTCCCGCGCCGGGTGGTCCGTCGGTCACCCGCCGGAGCAGTAGGCATGAGATCGATCTCCGCACCCCGACCGGGCACCATTACCGATCGACCGCGCCACCGCTGCCGACACCGGCGTACCTGCGAGCGTCATGAGGTGGCTGGTCTTGCACCGTCGGTCGCCGGGGTGATGCGCAGAAGTACCACCTTTCCCCGTCGAGTGCATGTCACGGGCGATCCACACCGGCGTCGCCACGGCCGCGCCGGACTTCCGTTACGTGGTGAGCGAGACGAACTATTCATCACCCAATCTGTCGAAATCGGTCATGCCCGTCCCCAGGAGGTGAGTTCGGCGATGTCGCCGTACAACGCCGACTGGTAGGTAAGCATCAGTTCCTCCACTCCGCCGAACTGATCGCCCACGTAGTGGGTGTTCTCCGCCGACAGTTCGCGATCGCCGGAGCGTGCGATGAGTTCGTCGATGCGGCTGTCGAGGCTCATCGCCCGGTTGACGGCCAGCACGGATCGCAGTTGCACCTCGGCCCGCGACAGCAGGTCGCCGATTCGGGCGAGGGCGGCGACGCGGTCCACCAATTGATCCCACACCGGTTTCAGCGCGTTCCGCCGAGCCTCGACCTGATGCCGCCCGCTGTCGGAGTGGGTGGCGCGGAGTGCGTCGTCGAGTTCGAACCGGATGCCGCGCAGAGCTACGGTGTCGACGGCGATCTGGGTGAGTTCTTCGGCGAGGTCGAGTTGATGCCGCTGCACGGCGAAGTGCTCCGAATGCCAGACGGGGGAACCGTCGATCCGGTCGAAGAGCATCCCCGCCAGGTAGAGCAGGGTGTCGTAGCCGTCGGCGAAGGTGTCGTTGTCGAGGTCGGTGCCCTTGCCGATCGCCTCGGCGACGCGTCGTCCGACCGCGGCCATACGTGTGTTCTCCGCCGCCCGGCCGATTCGTTCCGCCGCGGTGCCGCGGGCATAGTTGCCGGCCCGTTCGAGCGGCGTACCGACGACCGGCGCCGGTGTGCGCTGCAGCGCCCGGAACAGGGACTCCCGTTGTTCGAGGTCCAGATGCACGCCCTCACGCCGGTCGCGGCGCATCGCCCGGACACCGTTGCCGTAGTGCGCCGTCGACATCACCACGGCAGACCGGTACGACTGCAGCTTGCGCCCAAGTTCGGTGGCGCGGTATTTGAACAACAATTGCGCGGGCCCGGGGCGCAGGGTGTCGGCGCGCCGCGCGACCTGGTTGTACTCGTCCGTCAGCAGGCGCAACGCCCCGAAGCCCCCGATCGTCGGGATGGTCCGACCCGCACGACGGCGGTAAGTGAGGACCTGACGGGTCGGCGCATCGACATGACCGGCGGCGATCAGCACGGCGGCGGCGTCCGACAGCGGGGCGTGCCTGCCCGCGATCGCAGCCTGCTCGCACCACTGGCGGACCTGAGCCGAGATGCGGGCACGACGCTCCTCGTAGTGGGCGTTTTCCGGCATCGGACCTCCTGGCAACTGACTGATCACCACTGTCCCAGAATTTCGACCGGCGCGCTCTAGGCTCTCCCCAATGACCTCCACGGTGCGTGCGGTGCTCCTGTTCGCTTCGCTGTTGCTGGTGGCCGGTTGCGGTCGCTCGGTCGACGGATCCCCCGAGACCGGTGCCGTCGCGGGACCGGCGACCACCCCGTCGGCGACAACCGCGCCGTCGGCGACGACCGCGCCTTCGGTGACGACCGCGCCGAGAACGACCACCACGATCACCACCACAACAACAACGACCACCACAAGCGCCCCGGCGCAGGCCGATCCGAAGGCGTTCGCGGGCACGGCGGCGGGGAGTTACTACTTCACCACCCCGAGCACCAAGTTCCACTGCGGAATCCTGACCGGCGGCGACCTCCCGACCGCCGGCTGTCACGGCCCGATGCCGGCGTCGGCGCCGAAGGTTCCGGGGGCCGGCGCGTCCGGCACCGCGGTGACACCGAATGCGATCGAGGTCACCGGCGCCCGCCCCGGGCAGTTCGCCAGCGCGGGCGATCCCCGGTATTACCCCCTCGACGGGTCGGCGGCGGCCCCGGCCCTGCCCTACGCCACCGCGCTGCAGGTGAACGATCTGACGTGCCTCGTCGACGAGAAGTCGGGGGTGACGTGCCACAGCGAGGCGGGGCACGGATTCACGCTCTCCGACAGTGCGTTCCGGGTGTGGTAAGACGTCAGCCCAGCTCGGCCGAACGCCGCTCCATCAGCGTGCGCAGCTGAGCGTTTTCCTTCGGAGTGAAGCCGATTCTCTCGATTTCCCCGATGCCCCGCCCGATGCCCTTGCGGACACCGTCGAGCATCCTGGTGACGGCACGTTCGGGAACACCGAGCCGGCCACCCGATTCGACGAAATGCCTGCGGTTCAGCTTGTTCGCCTTACCGTAGAAGTCGAGCGCCATCGGGTCGCGCCACCCCAGGTACGGCTGAGTGCACAGCAGGTCGTACGCGGGTGTCACGCTCCACAGCCCCGACTCGGCGAGGTGCACCGAGAAGTTCTTGCCGTGCAGGTCGCCGTTGCCGATCGCGTACGAATATGCGACCAGCCGGAGCAATTCCAGTGTCGCTACTCGGGCCGATCCGCCGCCGCGCTCGCACACGTCGGCCAGGGCGGTGATGACATTCTCGGTCTTCAGCCGGTATTTGGCGGCGGGGAACACGCCCATCACCTGGCAGGCGTCCTCCTGCGGTGTGCGAACGACTCGACCGGCGGAGTCGACTCGCCTGTCGAAACGTGCGACCAGCAGGCCGGCGTTGCCCTTCCCGTCGCGCACCAGTTGATGGTCGGCGACGGGCAACCCGCAGTGCGCGGCGAGCCCCATGAAAAAGTGCTCGTTCTCCACCAGCTGCGGGTATCCCTGCGGTGGCGAGAGTTTGAGGATGGCGGGACCCTTCTCGGTCGCGATGGGCGTCGAGTACATCTGAGCGGACACCTTCGCCTGCACTCCGGGCAGCGAGGTGGGGTCCAGCTTCACCGCTTCGTGACCCGACATGTGCTCGAACAGCTCCCGCAGGTCGGAGCGTTCGATGGCGTCGGGGTCGAACACCGGTGCCGTCTCGGGCGGCGGCACACCCTCGGGCAGGACGCGCACGTCTCCGATCGTGTCTGCCCCGACCGCCATCAGGATCGTGAGGTGATCGTCCTCGGATGTCTTGGTGGCCGCGACCGCACCGCGAAGCCGGATACCTTCCGGGAGGAGACCCGCGAAGAACGGCGGAACGCTGCCGCCGCTCGCCCGCACGTCGGGTGACGACGTGGGGATCGTCCACGCGACCTGCGGAGATTTCGGATCCTGAAGGTACGTGGCGTCGTAACGGAAGACGACGTCCCCGCCCTCCCGCGCAAGGCTGCCCGCGAGGCGCTCGCCCTTGTAGACGTCGGCCCGCTCGACCCTGCTGAGATTCTCGACCATCAGGACGTCACCTCGACACCCGCGCGGGTCACGAGCACCAGGCGGCAGCCCAGCGCGCCCGCGACGGCCTCGACGAGGTCCAGTTGGACCGTTCCCCGACCGGATTCGATCGACTGCACACTCGACCTCGACACCCCGGCCAGGTCGGCCAGCTCCGCCTGCGTGAGCGCGAGCTGATGCCGCCGGGCCACGAATCCGTCGGCGATGCCTCCGGTTTCCGTGCGTTCGCGGCGGCGTGGGGTAGCCATGGACGCCTCCTGCTCTGATCGAGCAATGCTTGTAGTCGGATGCTTAACGACAGTGTGCGCCGATTTCGGCGCGAAGTCCATGTCTATGACTGCGAACGCAAGCTTAACGCTGAGGAAGGCCCCCAAAGGCCAGACCTCGCGCATTAAGCGTGCGATTGCAAGCACAATCAGTGTCGCGGCACCCACCCCCTACCCTGGTTACATGCGCATAGGAGCACACGTCCGCCAGGACGAAGATCCGATCGGATACGGCGCACGGCTAGGCGCCGACGTCATCCAGATGTTTCTCACCGACCCCCAGAAATGGGAAAAACCTCCGACGCATCCGCGGACCGACGAGATTCGCGACAGCTCCATCGACGTCGTCGTGCACTCCTCGTACGTGATCAATGTGGCCAGCCTCAACAACCGGCTGCGGATGCCGTCGCGCAACGCCGTCGCACAGCAGGCCCAGGCCGCGGCCGACATCGGCGCGTTCGGACTGGTGGTCCACGGCGGACACGTCCGTGACGGTGAGGACGTGAAGGCCGGGATAGTCAACTGGCGCAAACTCTTCGAACGTCAGGCCGACAAGGGCGGCTTCCCCGTCCCCATCCTCATCGAGAACACGGCGGGCGGCGACTTCGCAATGGCACGGCATTTCGACGCCATCGACCGGCTGTGGCAGGAGGTCGGCGACTTCGGCGCCGGATTCTGCCTCGACACCTGTCACGCGTGGGCGGGCGGCGAGGAACTGGTGGGTGTCGTCGAGCGAATCAAAGCCATCACGGGGCGCATCGATCTGGTCCATCTCAACAACTCCCGCGACGAGTTCAACTCGGCCCGCGACAGGCACGCGAACCTCGCCGACGGAACCATCGACGCCGAACTGCTCGCCGAGGTCGTCAGAACCGCCGATGCGCCCGTCGTCCTCGAGACACCGGCGGAGGGGCTGGCCGACGACCTCGCGTATCTGCGGGAGACCGTCGGTTAGTCGCCCAGCCGGCCGGTCAGCCTGCGGTACCGCTCCTCGCTGACCGGATTCAGGCCCTCCACGGTGACGTCGGTGCCGCGACTCGCGTACTTCGTGGTGACGCCGTCGAGCGCGGCCACGGTGGAGGCGTCCCAGATGGTGGCGCCCGACAGGTCGATGACGACGCGGCCGGGGTCGTCGGCGTAGTCGAACGAGAACACGAGGTCGTTGGACGAGGCGAAGAAGAGTTGGCCGCTGACCCGGTACGTCTTCACGTCGCCGTCGAGTTCGCCACGCACGTCCACCATGTGCGCCACCCGGCGCGCGAACAGCACCATCGCGACGAGCACACCGACACCCACACCGATCGCAAGATTGTCCGTCGCGAGGGTGCCCGCGACGGTGCTGAGCATCACCAGAGTCTCGCTCAGCGGCATTCGCCGGAGGGTGCGCACGCTGTGCCAGTCGAAGGTGGTCGCAGCCACCAGCACCATCACGGCGACGAGCGCCGCCATCGGAATAGTCCCCACCACGTCGCCGAGCCCGACCACGAGAATCAGCAGAAACGCCCCCGACAGGAACGTCGACAGCCGGGTGCGGGCCCCGCCCGTCTTGACGTTGATGATGGTCTGCCCGATGAGAGCGCATCCGCCCATGCCGCCGAAGAGTCCGGTCACGATGTTGGCGACACCCTGGCCCCACGACTCGCGAGTCTTGTCCGAATGCGTGTCGGTGACGGAGTCCACGAGTTTGGCGCTCATCAGCGATTCGAGCAGTCCGACGACGGCCATCGCCAGCGCGAACGGGGCGATGATCTTCAGGGTGTCGACGGTGAGGGGAACGTCGGGCAACCGATCAGGGTCGGCAGCCCGTCGGGCAGTTCACCCTGGTCCCCGACGGTGGGCACCGCGACACCGGCGAGCACGGTGAACGCGGTGAGACCGACGATCACCAGCAGCGGGGCCGGCACCGCCGTGGTCAGCTTCGGGATCCACACGAGCAGCGCCAGACCGGCGGCGAAAAGCGCGTACACCGCCCACGGCACGTTCGTCAGGTACGGGAACTGGTGGACGAAGATGAGGATTCCCAGCGCGTTGCAGAACCCGACCATCACGCTGCGGGGCAGGAACCGCATGAGCCGCGCGACCCCGAGGACGGCGAGGACGATCTGCAGCGCACCGCCGAGGAAGACCGCCGCGATGAGGTACTGCAACCCGTGTGACGCCATGAGCGGCGCCAGTACCAGCGACACCGAACCGGTGGCCGCGGAGATCATCGCGGGACGGCCGCCGGTGAACGCGATGGTCATCGCCATGATCGCGGCGGTGAACAGACCTACCCGCGGATCGACACCCACGATGATGGAGAACGACAACGCCTCCGGGATGAGGGCCATCGCCACGACCAGCGCGGACAACGACTCGATACGAAACACCGTCGGATGCAGCCACACCGGCCGTCGAAGAGCGAGAGAGGGCACGGCGGGACAAACCTTCTTCCTGAGGGGGCCCGAAGATCCTATCCGGGTGGCGTTCGACCAGTACGGTTAGCTGATCCGCCGAATGAGGAGGAACGCCGTGCGACGCACACTTCCGACCGTCCTGATCGCCGTCCTGACCGCGCTGTCGCTGGCCGGATGCGGGAACTCCGACTCGGGGCCGGTCATCGACCAGGTACGCGAGGCCGGGGTCCTGAAGGTCGGCACCGAGGGCACGTACACGCCGTTCAGCTACCAGGGCCCCGACGGTCAGCTCACCGGGTACGACGTGGACGTCATCCGTGCGGTCGGCGACAAACTCGGTGTCTCCGTCGAGTTCACGCAGACACCGTGGGACTCCATCTTCGCGGGCCTCGAGGCGAAGCGGTACGACCTCGTCGCCAACCAGGTGACCGTCAATGACGAACGCACTCAGAAATACGACCTGTCGACCCCGTACACCTACTCCGAGGGCGTGATCGTCACCCGCGCCGACGACAACTCGATCACCTCGCTCGCCGACCTGAACGGCAAGACGACGGCGCAGTCGGCGACGAGCAACTGGGCGCAGGTGGCGAGGGACGCCGGCGCGAACGTCGAATCCGTCGAGGGCTTCGTGCAGGCGATCACCCTGCTGAAGGACGGCCGCGTCGACGCCACCGTCAACGACAATCTGGCCGTGGCCGAATACCAGAAGCAGACCGGGGACACCGGCGTGAAGGTGGCTGCCGAGACCGGGGACACGAGCGAGCAGGCGTTCGCCGCCCGCAAGGACAGCGGCCTGATGCCCGACATCGACAAGGCGCTCGACGAGCTGCGGGCCGACGGTACCCTCGCCCAGATCTCGCAGAAGTACTTCGGCACCGACGTCTCGGCGCCGAGCAACTGAGAGTCTGTCCGTGGACGACGCAACGGTCCAGCTGATCCTGGACAACCTGTGGCCGATGCTGAAGGCCACGATCACCATGACGATCCCGTTGACCATCATCAGCTTCACCATCGGGCTCGTGATCGCGCTGCTGGTGGCGCTGGCCCGGATCTCGTCGATCAGACCGTTGTCGGCGGTCGCCCGCTTCTACGTCTCCATCATCCGCGGCACCCCGCTGCTGGTGCAGTTGTTCATCGTGTTCTATGCGCTGCCGCAATTCGGGATCACGCTCGAGCCGTTTCCGGCGGCCGTGATCGCGTTCAGCCTCAACGTCGGCGGCTACGCGGCGGAGGTGATCCGCTCGGCGATCCTGTCGATCCCCAAGGGACAATGGGAGGCCGCCCAGACCATCGGGATGGGGTACACCACCACCCTGCAGCGCATCGTGCTGCCGCAGGCCGCGCGGGTCGCCGTCCCCCCGCTGTCGAACACGCTGATCTCACTGGTGAAGGACACCTCACTGGCGTCGACGATCCTGGTGACCGAACTGCTGCGCGTCGCGCAGCTCGCGGCCGCACCGACGTTCGACTTCTTCGCCCTCTACGGTGTCGCGGCGCTGTACTACTGGGTGATCTGCATCTTCCTGTCGGCCGTCCAGGGCCGGCTCGAAGCCCGACTCGACAGGTACGTGGCCCGATGACCGACACTCCTCCCCTTCTCCAGGTATCCGGCGTCGAGAAGTCGTTCGGCGACCATCAGGTGCTCCGCGACATCGGGTTCGACGTCGCCGCCGGAACGGTCACCGTCATCATCGGACCGTCGGGTTCCGGCAAGACGACGGTGCTGCGCACCCTCAACGCCCTCGACATGGCCGATGCCGGGGTGATCTCCATCGGCGACGTGTCGGTGGATTTCGGCACCGAGGTGGGCCGTTCGACACTGGCCCGGTTCCGCGCACAGAGCGGGATGGTGTTCCAGTCCCACAATCTGTTTCCCCACAAGACGGTGCTGCAGAACGTCACCGAGGGCCCGATCGTGGTGCAGAAGCGACCCAAGGACGAGGCGCGCGCCGACGCGATGCGGTTGCTGACCCAGGTCGGCCTCGCGGAGAAGGCGGACCAGTACCCGTATCAGCTGTCGGGCGGTCAGCAGCAGCGGGTCGGGATCGCCCGGGCGCTCGCACTGAAGCCGAAGCTGATGTTGTTCGACGAGCCGACGTCCGCACTCGACCCCGAACTGGTCGGTGAGGTGCTGCGGGTGATCCGCGACCTCGCCACCGA
Source organism: Rhodococcus sp. 4CII (assembly GCF_014256275.1). Classification (NCBI taxonomy): domain Bacteria; kingdom Bacillati; phylum Actinomycetota; class Actinomycetes; order Mycobacteriales; family Nocardiaceae; genus Rhodococcus; species Rhodococcus sp. 4CII. The sequence goes on along the minus strand of NZ_JACCFE010000002.1, from coordinate 5,733,353 downwards.
GGGCTGGACGATGGTGATCGTGACGCACGAGATCCGGTTCGCTCAGCAGGTGGCCGACCAGGTGCTGTTCATCGACGGCGGCGTCGTGCTCGAACGCGGCACACCGAAGGAGGTACTCGCGAATCCGACCGGGCCGCGACTGCGGCAGTTCCTGCACCGCATCCTCGACCCGCTGTGAACGGTCAGAGCAGGGACTTCTCCATCAGCACGACGCTCGGCCACTCCGCCTCGAAGTCTCTGCGACCCACCAGGAAGAAGCCCTGCTCCTCGTAGTAGTCGCGCAGTCGCGAGTTGGTTTCGACGCACTCGAGCCGGACGACGGACGCCGCCTCGGAGCGGGCGTGCTCGTCGACCCACCGGAGCAGTTCGGCGCCGAGTCCCGCACTGGCGTGGCGGCGGTCGGTCATCACGCGGGCGACGTACGCGGCCGGGGTGTCGTCCTCGGTCCAGACGTCCGGATCCGACCGCAGCACCCGCAGCGCCCCCACCACGATCCCGGCGAACAGCGCGACACGCCATTCCCCGAACTCGATCTGTTCCCGCACGTCGGCGAGCGACACCTCACCGCGAGCCGGCGGATCGATTTCCCTGGCCAGGAGCCAATCCTCTGCGTCCCAGTGCATCTGAACGATGTCTTCAGCCTGCTCGAGTACTGCCCGCTCCACGGTGACCGCCATGCACACACACTAACCATCCGGCGGCGAAAACAAACCACCGCTGTAGCCGTGTCTATCTGCGGCGATGTGACTGGAGTTACAGTTACATTCCGGGACAGTTACCTCAGGGCGGTGGTAGCGATGAAGCTGTTTCGCGCAGTGGTCCTGATGACACTCTCCACCTGCGCGGCCGCGTATGTCTGCGCCCATCCCCCACGGGTGTCCGCGCAGCCCCTCGGGCCCGAATCCATTCTCCCGTCCCCCATCCTGGACGACGACTTCTTCGTGTGGCCGCCGAACGTCGCGGACTTCGCGGCGGGCGAGATCATCCGCTCCCGGGAGGTGACACTCCGGGCGTTCCCGAACCCGCTGGTACCGCACCGCGCCCACCAGATCATGGTGCGCTCCAACGATTCCAAGGACCGTCCCGTGCCGGTGACGGCGACGGTGCTGGTCCCCACCGCGGAATGGACCGCGCCGGGACCGCGGCCGGTCGTCGACTACAACATGCCCATCGACTCGCTGGGGTCCCGGTGCACCCCGTCGTACAAGATGGTCCACGACTGGCAGACCCTCGACCTGGACATCCCCCCGGTGCTGTCGCTGTTCCTCGCGAAGAACTACGCGGTGCTCGTGCCCGATCACCAGGGACCGCGGATGGCGTACAGCGCGGGACGCATGGCGGGACATGCCGTGCTCGACAGCATCCGCGGCATGAAGCGACTACCGGGACTCGGCCTGTCGGACAGTCCCGTGGTCGCGACGGGATACAGCGGCGGCGCGATCGCCACCGGCTGGGCAGCGCAACTGCAGCCGACGTACGCGCCGGACGTCGCACTGGCCGGGGCCGCCGCGGGCGGAACCCCCGCAGACTTCGGGTTACTCCGCAGGACGATGAACGGGCAGATCGGTTCGGGTGTGTACCTGTCCGCCGTCCTCGGGCTCGCCCGCGAATATCCGGAGATGCTGACCCTGGCGAATCCGCTGGGTGTGCTGCTGGCGACGGCACCACTGCGGGACCAGTGCATCATGGCTCTCGCACCGGCCGGGGTCGCCTCGATTCCCGCCGAACTGCTCGCGTCCGTGCCCGACCCGTTCGACTCGGACACGGCACGGACGGTCGTTGCCGAGAACCGGATGGGCGCAGTCGCGCCGACCACCCCGGTGCTGCTCTATCACGGGTCGTCGCGAGTGTTCCTCGGCGACGAGTGGATTCCGGAGGAGGGGGTGCTCGCCCTACAGCAGGAATGGTGCCGCGGCGGCGCGAATGTCACCTACGCCCCGCAGGTCGGGGAACACCTCACCGCGGCCGTGTTCGCGCTGCCGGAGGTCGTGCACTGGATCGACGAGCGACTCGCCGGTGTGCCGGCGCCCGACGGGTGCCGCTGACCGTCACCGATGCCGATGCCGATGTGGCAGCAGCAGATCGGCCTGCCCGACCTCGACGGGTGCCTCGTCGAGCCACTTCGCGGTCTGCTCCCGGGCCCGCGTGATCAGCTCGTCGGCGTCGCCGAAATCGGCGGGGCTCGTGTCCAGCGGACACAGCGGAGGCACCACCCGGACGTCGGCGACACTCTCGTACCGCTCGATGTCGAGGGCGAGACGCTGATTGATCGCGAGGGTCACCCCGAGCAACCCCATCCCCAGGGCACTTCCGGGGACCTTCGACAGCGTGCACGCATACCCGGTGGGCAGCACCCACACGGTCGTGGCGCCCAGTTCGATCGCGTGGGAGATGGGCGTGTTGTTCACAACCCCGCCGTCCATCAGTGCCCGGCCGTCGATCACCACGGGCGGAAGGATGCCCGGCAGCGCCGCGCTCGCGGTGACGGCGTCGACCGCGGGGCCCGTCGACAACCGAACGTCCTTGCCGGTCAGCACGTCGGCGGCGATGACGTGCAACGGAATGGGCGCATCCTCCATCCGCTCGAACCGGAGATGTGTCTCCAGCAACCGCTTGATGGCCCGGTTGGACACGAGATGATTCCGGAGCCCCACGAAACCGGTGAAACCGGTGAGCAACCCGGCGGGGAACACCGCGCTGCGCTTCAGCCCGCGCCACAGGTCGGCCAGGTCACGAAGGTCCGCGTCGGAGGAGCCGCCGGCGAGCCAGGCGCCGTTGAGCGCTCCGACGGACGTGCCGACGACGAGGTCGGGCCGAATTCCCCTGCCGATCAGGGTCTGCAACATCCCGACCTCGATGGCCCCGAGACTGGCTCCACCCGACAGAACGAAAGCTGTGGTCATGCCGCCACCGTATCCGGTCAGCCCCGGCGGTACAGGTTCGCGATGTCCGCGGCGAAGCGTTCGGTCACCACGGGACGCTTGATCTTCGAGGTCGCGGTCAGTTCTCCGGCGGCCTCCGTGAGGTCGCGGCCCAGGACGACGAAACGCTTGATGGCTTCCGTGTGCGAGACGGTGGTGTTCGCGTCGTCGACGGCGTCCTGCAGATCTCCGCGGAGTTCCTCGTCGTCGCGCAGATCCGCCACCGACGCGTCGGAAGGCTTGCCGTGCGCGGACTTCCACTTCTCGAATGCCTGCGGATCGACGGTGAGCAGGGCGCCGACGAACGGGCGGCCGTCGCCGACCACCACTGCCTGCGAGACGAGGGAATGCGAGCGCAACCGGTCTTCGAGCGGACCCGGTGACACATTCTTGCCGCCGGCGGTGACCAGCAGATCCTTCTTGCGTCCGGTGACGGTGAGGTACCCCTCGTCGTCCAGTTCGCCGAGGTCGCCGGTGCGGAACCAGCCTTCGTCCAACGCTTCCCGGGTGGCGTGCTCGTTGCGCCAGTACCCGCCGAACACGACGCCGCCGCGCAGTTCGATCTCGCCGTCCCCGGCGATGCGCACGCTGTTGCCGCCCAGCGGCCTGCCGACGGTCCCGATCTTCTGGGCACCCGGAACGTTCACGCAGTGCGCGGCAGTCGATTCGGTGAGGCCGTACCCTTCGTAGACCGGAACACCGATGCCGCGGAAGAAGTGGCCGAGTCTCGGCGTGAGCGCGCCGCCGCCCGAGATCGCCCACCAGCAGTCGCCTCCCAGCGCGGCACGCAGTTTGGCGTAGACGAGTCGGTCGGCCACCATCCGCTCGAGCCGGAGCCGCAGCGACGGGCCGCCGTTGTCCTGTGCCTCGCTGTACGCGACCGCGGTGGCCTCGGCGAAGTCGAAGATCCGGGTCTGCAGACCACCGGCCGACGCCGCCGAGCGGGCGGCACCGTCGCGCACCTTCTCGAACACGCGCGGAACTCCGAGAATGGTGTTGGGCCGGAAACGTGCGAATTCGCCCGTGACCGTGCTGAAATCGGACCAGTGGGCCTGGGTGGCGCCGGCCTCGAACATCGCCAGCGACACCGCCCGCGCCAGCACGTGGGCGAGCGGAAGGAACGTCAGGACTCGGTTGCCGGGGCGGGCTACGTCACCGATCGGCGCCGCGAGCAGCGCCCGCACCTCCGACAGGAAATTGCGGTGGGTGAGGATGCATCCCTTGGGACGGCCCGTCGTCCCCGACGTGTACACCAGCGAGGCGAGATCGTTGGCTGTCAGGGCCACCACCCGTTTGAAGACCTCGGAATCGTCGATCGACAACCCGTCCGTGATGAGGGTGCCGACGGCGTCCTCGTCGATGGTCAGGATGCGCTTCAGCGTGTACGGGATTCCGTCACCCTCGAAACTCGACGCGTGCGCCGGGGTCTCCACGAGGGCGGCCACCGCCCCCGAATCCTCGATGATCCAGCGGATCTGGTCGTGGGACGAGGAATCGTAGATCGGGACGGACGCCGCGCCCGCCGCCCAGATCGCGTAGTCGAGCAGCGACCATTCGAATCTCGTCGACGACAGCAGTGCCACCCGGTCGCCGGGGCGGACCCCGTTGGCGATCAGGCCCTTCGCGACCCCGGTGACGAGCGCGCCGAAGTCCTTGGCCGTCACGTCGACCCACCCGCCGGACTCCGGGCGGGAATACATCACGCGATCCGGGTTGCTCTCGGCGTGCGCGAACACCGTCAGCACGGCATTCTCGTGGTCGGCGACGGGGACCGTCTCGGCGGTGGTGTACTCACGCACGGGGGTCGTCTCCGATGCTCTCGTGGTCCGAGTCGCCGCCCTGGCGGAATTTGCGGAGATCCCGGGCGAATGCGGCGATCTCACTGTCCGACCACGAGGCCACGCGGTCGCGCACCTCCTCGACCCGGCGTGCGTCGGCACCGGCGAGCACCGCTATGCCGACGTCGGTGAGGCTCAGCGGGTGCCCGCTGCGGAGCGGTCCCGGCTCGGCGTGCACCCAGCCCTCGTCGACACAGCCGCGGAGTTGGCGCGACACGGTGGAGCGGTGCACTCCGAACGCGTCCGAGATCTGGGTGGCCCGGCACCCGGGATTGCGAGCGACGAAGGAGAGCAGCGAATGTTGAGCGAACGTCGGAGATCCCGCGGGCGGACGGTCACCGGCAACCAATTGTCGGACGAGGCGGACGAGTTCGTCATGGACGGCCACCACGCCCGATGCGGGCGTTTCCTCCGGCTCGACCTCGTTGTGTTGCACACTGCAACTGTAACCGACCACCCTGGCCTCGACCACCCGCACCCCGTTTCCCCGTTGTCCTTCGCTCGACTCACATTCTGCCCATACTGCTACCGACTCCCCGGAATTTCATTCGGCCGGAAAAGTCACACGGTCACAATTGGAGAACGCTTTCGCCACACGGCTACCGGCCGGACAACCCACGACACCGAAAAAGCCGTTGCGACCACGGTGCCGCCGATTCACGCTGGCGGCATGCTGATCAGGCGAGAGAATCCGGACGACGTCGCCGCCGCGGCGGGCTTCGTCTCCGGCCCGTCGGTCGGGATCGAGCCGGACGAGCCGTCGTGGTCGTCCCACTTCCAGGTCCGCCGTCTCGCGCGCTGGGAACCAACCCTCACCGGTACGGTCCGGTACGCGGCGCCGTTCTACGACCTGTGACGACGAATGCGCTGGTAGTTTGAGGTAGCACGTGTCACGGGGTGAGCGGAACCGAGGTAGGAAACGATGGAGAACGTGGCCGAGGGCACCCGGCCAGGCGAACCGGCGGATGCGTCCGTCACGACGACGATCGTGCGCCGAGTCCTCGCCGGCTGTGACGAGGAGTTCGCCGACTGGATCCAGACCGGCCTCGGCCTCGCCCGGCTGTTCCCCGGATTCCTCGGCGGCGGCTGGCTGAAGGAAAGCAGCACCTCCGACGTGTGCGTGATCGTGCTGAAATTCGAAACCCAAGCTGCGCTGGACAACTGGCTGACGTCGTCGCTGCGCAACGGGTGGCTGCGGACCGGCGGCAACATCGCGGTGGAGGAACCGAACGAGCGGGTGTCGAACGTCGAGAGCCTGTTCGAGCGACCTCGACTCTGACGGCGAGGGGTCAGGCGGATTCACCCGGGATCTGGGCGCCCGAGGGCATCCCCTCCCCCAGATACGTCTGATAGAACGGCCGCCAGTCGGACGACGCGTCCCGGCGATGTCCGGACGCGTCCGCCCCGTCGAGGTGCCGGTCCAGGTCGGCGAGACACACACTCCACCCTGCTGCGTTGCGGGCCGCGGTGTTGCGGACCTCGAGAACGTTGACGAGGGTCAGGGCGCACCCGTCCGCGGTCGGTTCCACCTCGAAGTGGATCTCGTCGCCGCCCCACGTGAATGCGAGTGCGCACGGCGCGCCGTACACGAGGACCGTCCCCGTCTCGACGTCGCTGTGCGGTTCCGGGACGAATTCGATGTCTCCGCCGGCGTAGGGGTCGATCCGGACGCGCGACGGAAACCAGTGCGCGAGTTCGTCGGGATCGGACACCGCCGCCCACAACCTCTGCACCGGGAACGGGTACGTGCACCGGAACCGCACGGCGGGACGACCCTTGAACTCGAAATACCTTCCGTGGATCACCGGCCCACTCCTCGCTGTCGCACCTGACGACAGCTTGACACGCGAGGCCGCCGCGCATATCGAAGTTCGCGGACATACCGCGTACCCTCCTCCCTTCGTGTCGGACAATTCCCTTACGGTGACGGGGTGACGTCGCCTTGGTCGGAGGGACAGGTCGCATCGGTCGCCCCCGATGCCGGCTCGCTCGCTGCCGCGCGAAAGCTGTCGGCCGCGTGGTCGCAGACGGGTATCGCAGGCGACGCACTGTGGGGACTGTGCCAGGGCAGCGGCGCGAACCCGTACCGCGCGGTAGTCGACCTGTCCGGGCCCGCGTATCACTGCTCGTGTCCGAGCCGGAAATTTCCCTGCAAACACGCACTCGGCCTGCTGCTGATGTGGTCGGCGGGCCGGGTTCCCGAAGTGTCCGCACCGCCCGCGTTCGCGGAGGAATGGCTGAGCCGCAGGGCCGCGCGCGCCGCCGCGCCGCCCACCGCGGCGGCACCGGCCACCGCGACCGTCGGCGCGAAATCCGCGGAACGCCGGGCCGAGCGGGTGACGGCGGGGCTCGACGAACTCGACCTGTGGCTCACCGACCAGATCCGGGGTGGGCTCGGCGCGGCCGACGTCTCGGCTTCCGCGTTCGACGCCATCGCGGCCCGGATGGTCGACGCGCAGGCGCCCGGTGTCGCATCCGCCCTGCGACGTCTGCCGATCGTCGTGGCCACCCGGGCGGACTGGCCCGACCGGCTGCTCCGCGAATACGCGAGGCTGCACCTGCTCGTCGTCGCGCATCGCCGTCTGGGCGAGCTGCCGGAACCGCTGCAGGCATCGGTGCGCGCGCACGTGGGTTACCCGACCACCACCGACAGCGTGCGCAGTCAGCCCGGGGTCCGCGACCGGTGGATGGTCCTGGGACTGCAGACCACCGAGGAGAAGCGGCTGTTCACCCGCAAGGTGTGGCTGCTCGGCCGCGACCGCGGTCGCCGCGCGATCCTGCTGGACTTCGCGCACGGCTCCGCCAACTTCGCGACCGCGGTCCCGCCGCCCGGTTCCCTCGTCGACGCCGCCCTGCACTTCTATCCCGGCGCGGCACCGCTGCGCGCCCACCTCGGCGACGTCCACGAAAGTCCCGAACCGTTCACCACCGTCGCACCGAGCGGCGTCGACACCGCACTCGACCACTTCGCTGCCGCGATCGGCGCCGACCCGTGGATCCGGTCGTGGCCCGCGCTGCTCACCGAGGTCACCCCGGCATTCGACGACGGGAACTGGGTGATCGTCGACGCCGAGGGCCGGGCGTTGCCACTGTCCGGCGAGGACCCGGTCCTGTGGCGGCTCCTCGGAATGTCCGGGGGCCATCCGGTCACCGTGTTCGGGGAGTGGAACAGCGAGTCGCTCGTTCCTGTCTCGGTGTTCGATCGCGGTGACGTGTACCCGCTCGGGGCAGGTGCGCCCTCGGCCGCGGCGGCGGTGCGCCGACGATGAGCGAACTCCTGTCCTCCGCACTGCTCGGTACCGCCCGAGCAACCCCGTCGTTCCACGGTTCGGCCACCGGCGAACTCGCCCAGTCGATCATCGGCGATTCCGCGGAGACACTGCTGGGCGCCGCGGCCCTCGAGAACGCCTACCGCGACGGCGGCGTCGTCGCGACCGCGCACGTGCCGCCCGCACCCGCCGAGGACGATCCGCGGCCCCAGTTGCCGCCCGCCTCCGCATCTCACCTCGTGCAGTTGCTCGCCGCCAAGTCGTGGACCCTCACCGAATGGTTCGCGGTGGCCGGCGAACGCGGATACCGCGCCCCCGATCATCTCGTGGCCGATCTGATGGCCGTCGCACGCACCAATGACACGCACCGCGAGAACATTCTGCGGTTGACCGGCCCCCGCGGCCAGTGGCTCGCCGCGCAGAACCCGGAATGGTCGACGCTGGTCCGGCGGTCCGATCGCACCGACGTCTGGACGCACGGTTCGCACCAGGAACGCCTGCAATGGCTCACCACGATGCGGGCGGAACGGCCCGCGGTCGCATCGACGGAACTGAGCCGCACCTGGGATTCCGAACGGGGTGAGCACCGGGCGGCGTTCATCGCCGTCCTGGGAACGGGACTCGGCGATGCGGACGCCGCGCTGCTCGAGCACGCACTCGACGACCGGCGCAAGGAGGTGCGCCAGCAGGCGGTCCAGCTGTTGCGGCAACTGCCGAATTCCGCCTACGCCCAGCGGATGGCCGCACGCGCCCGGGCATGGGTGCGAGTGGAGAAGAAACCGCTGCGCACCCGGCTCGTGGTGAACATGCCCGGGTCCCTGGACGATTCGGCCCGTCGCGACGGGATCGAGGACGTTCACTTCAAGAACAAGGGAATCCGCAGTTGGTGGTTGCGGATGGTGGTCACCGCCGCGCCCCTGTCGGTGTGGGAAGGCATGATCGGCTCCGCCTCCCAGGCATGGGAGATCCGGATCGAGGACCAATGGCGGGAGGTGATGACGGAAGCGTGGACCAACGCCACTGTGCTTCAGCGAAATCCGCGCTGGGCATCCGCCCTGCTGCACCGCGAGGGACGCACGACCGAACGCCGCGTGGTGCCGATCGTCCCCGCCCGCGAACGCCTGGAGTACATCCTGTCGGGCCGGGCCGACTCCTACCTGCTCGGGGTGGACGGCGCCGCCCTCTTCGACGGTCTGCCGCATCCCTGGCCGCTCGACCTCGCCGCGCGGGTGATCACCCGCCTCGAGGACGTGGCCGGACGGCACGCCGCAACAGGCAAGGACCTCGGGCAGTTCTCCCGGCACAGCCACTACTCGACCCTCCGCAGCGCCGAGACGCATTTCCCGTTCGCGGCGGTTCCGCTGCTGCGTGCGGCCGCCGAGCGGACCCGTGACCCCGGCTGGCACCAGGCGTTCGCCACGGTCGCCGCCAACATCGACCATCGCCGAACAGTCTTGAAGGAGCTCGAGTGACCGAGATCGCGGCCGCCCAGGCGGACCTGCTGCGCCCCCACGCGGAGCAGGCCTACGCCGACGAACTCACGGCCCTCGCCGCGCACGACACCCGGCCCCGGCCGCCGTCGTGGAAGTTGTCGCCCTGGGCTGTCGTGACGTACCTGCTCGGCGGCGAACTCGACGACGGCACCGTGATCACCCCCAAGTACGTCGGTCCCCGCCGGTTGATGGAAGTGGCGGTCGCGACGCTCGCCACCGACCGGGCACTGCTTCTGCTCGGCGTTCCCGGAACCGCCAAGACGTGGGTGTCCGAGCACCTGTCGGCCGCGGTGTCCGGGGAGTCGACCCTGCTCGTGCAGGGAACGTCGGGGACGCCGGAGGAGGCCATCCGGTACGGCTGGAACTACGCCCGGCTTCTCGCCGAGGGCCCGACGGCGGGCGCGCTCGTGCCGTCCCCGGTCATGACGGCCATGGAGGGCGGCCGGATCGCGCGGGTCGAGGAACTGACCCGCATCCCCGCCGACGTGCAGGACGCGCTCATCACCGTGCTCTCCGAGAAGACCTTGCCCATCCCCGAACTGGGCACCGAGGTCCAGGCTGCCAAGGGTTTCAACCTGATCGCCACCGCCAACGACCGCGACCGCGGGGTCAACGAATTGTCGTCCGCGCTGCGCCGACGTTTCAACACGGTGGTGCTGCCCCTGCCCGCCAGCGAGGAAGACGAGGTGGCCATCGTCGCCAGGCGCGTCGAACAACTCGGAGCGTCGCTCGAACTGCCGACGGTGCCGGCGACGGTCGACGAGATCCGGCGGGTGGTCACGGTGTTCCGCGAGCTGAGGTCGGGCGCCACCGGCGACGGCCGCACCAAGCTGAAGTCTCCGTCCGGAACGCTGTCGACGGCGGAGGCGATCTCCGTCGTCACCAGCGGCCTCGCCCTCGCCGCGCACTTCGGCGACGGCGTGCTCCGCCCGTCCGACGTCGCCGCCGGAATCCTCGGGTCCGTGCTGAAGGATCCGGTGGCAGACAGGGTGGTGTGGACCGAGTATCTGGAGGCCGTGGTCCGCGAACGGGAGGACTGGGCCGACTTCTATCGGGCGTGCCGCGAGGTCACCGGGTGAGCACCAGGGCGATGAGCCCGCCGGCGGGCGACGTCCGTGTTTTCGGTATCCGCCACCACGGGCCCGGTTCGGCGCGTTCGGTGCGCCGCGCTCTCGACGAATTCGTCCCCGACGCCGTCCTGATCGAGGGGCCCGCGGACGCCGATCCGCTGGTCGCGTTGGCCGGATCCGACAGCATGGAACCGCCGGTGGCCCTGCTGGCCTACGCCACCGGCGAACCCAGGACCGCGGCGTTCTGGCCGTTCGCCGTGTTCTCCCCGGAGTGGCAGGCGCTGTCGTGGGCGGCCGGACACGGCGTCGACGTCCGCTTCTGCGATCTTCCCGCCGCCAACACCCTCGCCGCCGACCGCGCCGACCCCGCTCGTGAGGACCCGCTCGCGCAGCTCGCCGCGGCGGCCGGTTACGACGACACCGAACGCTGGTGGGACGCCGTGATCGAATCGGGTTCGGGAGCTGACGCTTTCGACGCGATCACCGACGCCATGACCGCGCTGCGGGATACCGTCGAACTCGACGAACCCACCAGCAGGCGCGAGGCGTACATGCGCCAGACACTGCGGAAGGTGATCAAGGGCGGCGCCCAGCGGATCGCGGTGGTGTGCGGCGCCTGGCATGCCCCGGCACTCGCCGGACCCCTGGGCCCGGCCACCGCGGACGCGCGAATCCTCAAGGGAATCCCCAAGATCAAGACCTCCCTCACCTGGGTGCCGTGGACGCATTCGCGGTTGTCCACGGCGTCCGGGTACGGCGCCGGCATCACGTCCCCCGGCTGGTATCACCACCTGTTCACCGCCCCGGACCGAACGATCACCCGATGGCTCACCAAGGTCGCGCGGGTGCTGCGTGCCGAGGACCTGCCCGTGTCGAGCGCGCACGTCATCGAATCCGTCCGCCTTGCAGACACACTGGCCTCGATGCGTGCGCGACCGCTGGCAGGTCTCTCCGAGGTCACCGAGGCCACCCGCGCCGTGATGTGCGACGGCGACGACGTCCTGCTCGACCTGATCACGAGGCGGCTGGTCGTGGGCGAGGCCCTCGGCGCCGTGCCCGACGACACCCCGACGGTTCCCCTCGACGCCGATCTGCGGGCGCGCGCGAAAACCCTCCGGCTGAAGCAGCAGGCCACCGAGAAGGCGCTCGACCTCGACCTGCGCCGGGACAACGACGTCGCGCGGTCCCGCCTCCTGCACCGCCTGCAGATCCTCGACGTCGGATGGGGGACCCCCGCCGAGAGCGAGGTGCGCGGCACCGGCACCTTCCGCGAGACGTGGTCACTCGTGTGGAAACCCGAACTGGCGGTGTCGATCATCGAAGCGTCGCTGTGGGGCACCACGGTCGAGGCCGCGGCGACGGCGAAGGTCCGGGACGAGGCGTCGTCCGGCGACGTGACCCTCGCGCAGCTCACCCGGCTGCTCGAGCAGGCCCTGCTGTCCGATCTCGGTGACGCCCTGGCCGAACTGTTGCGCGCCCTGGAGAGCGCTGCCGCGCTCGACCACGACGTGATGCATCTGATGGACGCCCTGCCCGCCCTCACCCGGACCCTGCGCTACGGCGACGTCCGCGGCACCGACGTCTCCTCACTCACCCGCGTCACCGACAGCCTCCTCGTCCGGATCTGCGCGGGACTCCCCTCGGCGGTATCCGGTCTGGACGACGACAGCGCCCTCGACCTCCGCCGTGCCGTCGACGACGTCCACGCCGCGGTGATGTTGCGCGACGACGACCGTGCGTCGGCCCGATGGCTGGGCACCCTCGTCGGCCTGGTCGACCGCGGCGACGTGAACGGACTGGTGATCGGCCGGATGGTCCGGTTGCTCCGCGACGCGGGCGCCGTCAGCGAAGCCGAATCCGCCACCCGGCTGTCGCGGGCGCTGTCCGTCGGCGCCGAACCGTCCGCCAAGGCAGGGTGGGTCGACGGTTTCCTCGGCGGCGGCGGGCTGCTCCTGGTCCACGATCGGCAACTGCTCCGACTGTTCGACGGATGGGTGTCCGGACTACGCGAGCAGGATTTCGTCGACGTGCTGCCACTGCTGCGGCGCACGTTCGGCGGCTTCGAGACCGGGGAGCGCCGGGCGATCGGACAGTCCGTCGAGGGTGGTTCCGCCGCCGATGCCCCCGCCCCGGTCGATGCCCGGCGCGGCACCCTCGCGATCCGGACGGTCGCCGACATCCTGGGGGTGACGTCGTGAGCGAGGACGCGGAGCGGCTACGACGGTGGCGCCTGGTCCTCGGCAATGCCGCCGAGGAGTCCACCGGCGGGCTGGCGTCCCGGGCGGACACCTCGATGGACGGCGCACTCGCCGCCCTCTACGACACCAGCAGCGAGGGGTCGAAGAGCCGGCGCCGCGGCGCCGGCCTCGGTGGATCCGCCCCCAAGGTCGCGCGCTGGCTCGGCGACATCCGCACCTACTTTCCGAGCAGCGTCGTGCAGGTGATGCAGAAGGACGCCATCGACCGGCTCGGACTCACGCAACTGCTTCTCGAACCCGAACTGCTCGACGCCGTCGAACCGGACGTCCACCTCGTCGGCACACTGCTGAGCCTGAACCGGGTGATGCCCGAGACCAGCAAGGCCACCGCCCGGATGGTCGTCGAGAAAGTGGTCCGGCAGGTGGAGGACCGGATCGCGCAGAAGACCCGGACCGCGGTGACCGGCGCACTCAACAGGTCGGCCCGCATCAACAACCCCAAGTACCGCGACATCGACTGGAATCGCACCATCCGCGCCAACCTCGCGCACTACCTGCCCGAACACAAGACGGTGGTGCCCGAACGGCTCCTCGGATACGGCCGCCGATCGCAGACCGTGCACCGCGACGTCGTCCTCGCCATCGACCAGTCCGGCTCGATGGCGTCGAGCGTCGTGTACGCATCCGTGTTCGGTGCGGTACTCGCGTCCGTGCGCGCACTGAAGACGTCGCTGGTCGTGTTCGACACTGCGGTCGTGGACCTCACCGACAGGTTGTCCGATCCCGTCGACGTCCTGTTCGGGACGCAACTCGGCGGCGGCACCGACATCAACCGGGCCATCGCCTACAGCCAGTCACTGATCGACAGGCCGGCGGAATCGCTGTTCGTGCTGATCTCGGACCTGTACGAGGGCGGCATCCGCGCAGAGATGCTGCGGCGGATGGCGGCGATGAAGAGCGCCGGCGTCCAAGTGGTGGTGCTGCTGGCACTGTCCGACGACGGCGCGCCGTCGTTCGATCACGACAACGCGGCAGCACTGGGTGGGCTCGGCATCCCGACGTTCGCGTGCACCCCGGACAACTTCCCGGAACTGCTGGCGCTCGCACTCGAACGCGGAGACATCGGCCGCTGGGCGGACGGTCTACGGACGGACTGAGCGCCGTTTCAGCCGGCGGCCATCCGGCGGTCGCTGTGCAGTTCGGGATGTGCATCGGCGCGGATCCTCAGCAGGACCAGACCGGACACCGAGGCGACGATCAGCGATGCGACCGTCCATGGAACGTGCAGTTCGGAGATCCCGACTCCCGCACCGACGAGTCCCACGACGAGCAGGCTCCACATGATCGCTTTGACTGGACCGGACCCCATGACAACGCTCCTTCACCGAGATACGTACATCCCCCGTGAGTTCTGATGTGCGCGCAGAACGTTAGCTGCGTCACACGGGGGTCCTCGTGCGACACGTCGAAAACGCTCTTTCCGATACCAATCCGAGACCTGGACCGGTGAGCCCTTGTCAACCGCGGGCGATTGACAAGGACTCACCGGTGCGGCTAGATGATGCTGATCGTCCCCGGAGTGGTCGCCGCCGCGAGCACCCGCAGGTGGTCGTCGGAACCGCCGAGGGTGTGCTCGATTGCGGTCAACCGGCTGACGTAGTGCCCGACCGGGTACTCGGCGGTCATGCCGATGCCGCCGTGCATCTGGATCGCCTCCTGGCCGATCGTGCGGGCGGAACGGCCGATCTGCAGCTTGGCGCGTGAGGCGACCACCGGATCGACGGTGCCGTCGGCCAGCGACATCGTCGCGTAGAGACTCATGCTGCGCGCCAATTCCAGCAACACATACATGTCGGCCGCCCGGTGCGTCAGCGTCTGGAACTTCGCGATCGGGACACCGAACTGCTTGCGGGTCTTCAGGTACTCGGTCGTCAGCCGAAGCGCCTCCTCCATCGCACCGACCGCCTCCGCGCCCAGTGCCGCCTGCGCCCGGATCTGCGCGCCCACGATCACCGACGACGCGTCGCCGCCCGCACCGAGCGGCTCCGCCGGGGTGTCGGACAGTTCCACCTGCGCGGCCCGCAGCCCGTCGTGGGTGGCGTACGGGGTGCGGGTCAGACCGGCCGCATCGGCGTCGACCAGGAACAGCCCGACCCCACCGCCCGGGAGCGCCGCGGTGACGACCAGCGTGTGCGCGCTGCCGCCGTGCGGGACCGGATTCTTGGTGCCGGTCAGCGTCCACGCGTCACCGTTCCTCGTCGCGGTCGTCGACACCCGGGGAGACGGCCAGCGCACACCCGGTTCCCGATCGGCGAAGGCCAGCAGGAGGTTGCCGTCCGACACGTCGGGCAGAATCCGGCGCCGCTGCTGCGTGCTGCCCGCGGCGGCGATCAGTCCACCAGGTACGAGGACCGCGTCGAGGACCGGTTCGGGTGCGAGCCTGCGACCGATCTCGGTCATCACCGACGCGACCTCGACGGGTCCGGCGCCCATCCCGCCGTCCTCCTCGTCGAAGCTCAGACCCAGCAGCCCCACCTCGGCGAGTTGCTTCCACACCTGCGGGCTCCACCCCTGCTCGGTGTCGGTGACGATGTTGCGCTTCTCGGCGTCGTAACTGCGGCCGAGCAGTTCCCGGGTGGTGTCGCGCAGCAGTTTCTGTTCGTCGGTCAGTTCGAAGTCCATGTCACGCCCTCACAATCCGAGGATCGAGGAGGCGATGATGCTGCGCTGCACTTCGCTCGATCCGCTGTAGATGGAAACCTTGCGGTAGTTCAGATAGGTGGGTGCCGTCCGCTGCGCCCAGCGCGGCGAGGAGATCCCGTCACCGGCGGCGAAGGGCAGGGAGTCCGGTCCCGCGACGTCGGTGAGCAGTTCGAGCGTCGCCTGCTGCAGTTCGGAACCGCGCAGCTTCAGCAGCGACGACGCCGGGTTCGGCTTGCCGTCGGCGGAACTGGCGACCACCCGCAGCTGGGTTAGCTCGAGCGCGATGATCTCGTTTTCCAGTTCCGCGACGCGGGCGGCGAACAGCGGGTCGTCCAGGAGCGTTCCCTCCCCGACCGAGATCTCCGCGGCGCGTTCCTTCGCCTGCGCGAGCCGAACCTTGGAGAATCCGAGGCGGGTGACGCCGGTGCGCTCGTTGCCGAGCAGGAACTTGGCGTAGCTCCAGCCCTGATTCTCCTCACCCACCAGATTCTCGGCGGGTACGCGCACGTCCTCGAAGAAGATCTCGTTGACCTCGTACCCGCCGTCGATCAGCTTGATCGGACGCACCGTGACGCCGGGCGTCTTCATGTCGACGAGGATGAAGGAGATGCCGGCCTGCTTCTTGGGGGCGTCCGGGTTGGTGCGGGCGAGGACGAAGATCCAGTCGGCGTGCTGCGCGAGGGTGGTCCACGTCTTCTGGCCGTTGATCACGTAGTCGTCGCCGTCGCGGACGGCGCGGGTCTTCAGCGACGCGAGGTCGGAGCCGGCCTCGGGTTCGGAGAATCCCTGGCACCACCAGATGTCGAGGTTGGCCGTCGGCGGAAGGAACTTCTCCTTCTGCTCCTGCGACCCGAACGCCGCGATGACGGGGCCGACCATACTGGTGTTGAACGCGAGCGGCTCGGGCACCGACGCGAGCTGCAACTCGTCGAGCCAGATGTGCTTCTGCACCGCGGTCCAGTCGCGACCGCCCCACTCGACCGGCCAGTGCGGCGTCGCGAGGCCGTTGGCGTTCAGAATCCGCTGGGACTCGATGAAGCTTTCTTTCCCCACTTCTTCGCCGCGCGCATAGCGCTCGCGGATCTCCGCCGGAATCTGCGTGGTGAAGAACGTTCGCATCTCGTCGCGGAACGCCAGCTCCTCGTCGGTCAAGGCCAGATTCATCGGAATTCCTTCGCACTCGAGGTCGGATTCATGTTCTGGCTCCGACGGTACTCCCTCGTGCGGCTCCGCCGCCCGTGAGTACTCGTCAACCGCCCGCGGTTAACGAGTACTCACAGCTCAGGCGGTGCGCAGGACGAGCAGATAGGCGCCACCCGCGGCGTCGATCTGCGTCTCCACATTCAGTTCCGGGGCGAGACGCGACAACCGGTCGAGCAACCACTCCGACGCGTCCTCCGCGTCCGATCTGCCCGGACACCGCGCCACCGCGACCCGCCCGCCCTTGCGGCCCAGTTGCTCGACCACGCCGATGATCGGGGCGGGATCGACGACGAACAACCGGTCGGGCCACGGCACGACGGGTTTCACGGCGCCCTTCTTGGTGTTGCACGCACGGTGCGCGAGGCGTTCGACGCCGCCCTTTACCTTCGCCTTCTTCGCGGTGACGACGCTGTCGATGCTGGGGCCGCGCGGATCGTTGACCGACATGTCGGGATCCACCGGTTCGTCGCACAGCCAGCAGCGCCACGACTCCCGGTCGCCGACCTCTCGAAGAGTACTCATGGGCGCCAACGCTACTCGTGGGCTTGAACGGGATCGAAGCCGGAGATCAGCCAGTTGTCACCGGATTTGGTGAGTGTGACGTCGATGCTCGTCGCCGTCGTCGCCGGGTCCGGTTTCGCTGCGCTGGTGGTGGTCTGGTTGACGAACAGCAGCACTCTCGCGGTGTCGGCCTGCACGTCGACGGGGCCGGAGGCGGCGACGGTTGCCTGCGTGGCGACCTGACTCTCCTTCGCCGCCGGAATGACGACCTCGGTCGTGAACTTCGTGTAGTAGTCGAGGAACTCACCCGTCAGACGATCCCGGGCGGACCCGACGTCGCGTTCCACCGTGTCCGGCCGATACGACAGCAGCGCGATCGCGCCCTGCGATGCGGTGTCGGTGACGGCCGCGCGGACGGAATCGTCGACGCGCCGGTCGGAACGGTAGAGCGTGAAGTACAGAACTCCGGCCAGCACGGCCGTGATCACACTGAGCGCGCCCAGGATCAGGAGGAGCCTGCGTGGTTTCGGTGACGTCTCGGTGCTCACTGCACGAACCCCGCCTTCACGATCTTGTAGGAGCCGTCGTCGAGTTGCATCGTGACGCGCATTCTCTGGCCGCGCGGTTCCTCCGTCGCCCCACCTGCGTTCGACACCTTCTGGGCGACGGCGACGAGCACGTCCGCGGAGTCGCCGTTCTGCGTTTCGATCGCCGCCTGCCGCACCTCCCCCTCGGACTTGACCTTGGCCTCCTGCATGACCGCGACGAGGTCCTTGGACCGGGCCTCGAACTCGTCGCGGAAATCTCCGGCCGAGCCGTCGAGCACCCGTTGCACGTCCTCGTCGGCCCGCTCGAAGTCCATCGTCGTCAGGTTGACGACGCCCTGCCGCGCTGCCGCCAGGATCTCGGACCTCTGCTGCGCCTGCCGCGCGGCCTGCCAGTGCGTGTAGCCGAAGTAGCCACTGACCGCGAGGAAGGCGAGGGTGAGGACGGACAGCACCACCACACCCGGGGTGACTGCCCGCGACTGGGCGTCGGTGACGACGTCCTCAACGGGTGACTCTTCCGTCATCGGGTTCCTTTCGTCGTGCCGCGCTCGTGTTACCTGGATCACGCCAGATGCTACCGCTTAGTCATATCAAATATTTTTGGCCACCTTCCCGCGGCAGATCCGCGGTCGCAAAGGCGCGTGGGAAACCCCGCGTAGCGTCGGTGGTCATTACTGTTGAAGGCAAGGCAGGCGACTCGAAGGGGATCCACGATGACCAGCGATTCAGGCGCACGTAGCCGCGTGCAGTTCGGTGCGGGGGCGACGCCGGAACTCGTCAGTTCCGAGGGACGCACCATCATCGCGGACGCCGTGGTCGCCAAGATCGCGGGAATCGCCACACGCGAAATCAACGGCGTGTACGACGTGGGCGGCGGCACCGCGCGCGCCGTCGGCGCCCTCCGGGATCGCATCCCGGGTGCCCGCGTCAACCACGCGCAGGGCGTGGCCGTCGAGGTCGGGGAGAAGCAGGCCGCGATCGACATCGGCATCGTCGCCGAGTACGGCGTCGCACTGCACGAACTCGCGGTCGGCATCCGCCGGAACGTCATCGCCGCCGTCGAACGCATGACCGGACTCGAGGTGACCGAAGTGAACATCACCGTCTTCGACGTCATGCTGTTCGACGAATCCGAGGCCGTGACCGAACTCGACGGCAAACCGAGGGTGCAGTGACCGGCCCACTCCCAGGGGACGACCACACCGAAGACATCTCCGAACGCATCGTCGCCGCCGTGCTCGCGACCCCCGGAGTGGCGGCGATGCACGGCGGCGCGTTCGGTGAAGTCGCCACCTACCTGCCGGGGCGCCGGGTGACCGGCGTGACCGTCGGCCCCACGTCCTGCGCCGTCCACCTCGCGGCGCGCTATCCCGACAACGTCGTCGACACCGCCGACAGAGTTCGGGCCGCAGTGGAACCGCTGGTGGACGTCCCCGTCGACGTGATCATCGAAGACCTCCTGACAGAGACAGGACACGCTCAATGAACAGCACCGTCACCGGCCTGATCGTCGGATTACTGCTCGCCCTCGCCGGGATCCTCGGCGGGTTCAGCGGGTTCGTCTTCGCAGTCCTCCTCGGCGCCTTGGGCATGGCCGTCGGCGCGCACCGCGACGGCCACCTCGACCTCGGCGCCATCCTCCGAAGCCGCGGCCGTGGCTGAACCGTCCACCGCAGCCGCCGGCCCCCAGGACGAGGCACTGCTCGACGACACCGCCCTGCGCGGCGAACTGGTGATCAAGGAACGCGCCGTCGTGAAGATCGCCGTCGCCGCGGCGCTCCAGGTGCCGGGCGTCGTCAAGCAGTCGGGCGGGCTGTCCCGCCTCACCGGTCGCGAACTCCCGCGCGCCGACGTCTCGACGGGGGCGGACGCCGTCGCGATCAACCTCTACATCGCAGTGCAGTGGCCGTGCCACCTCGACCTCCTCAACCGCCGGGTCCGCGCTCAGGTGCACCGTCAGGTCGAGGAGATGACCAACATGCCGGTCATCGAACTCAACATCGTGGTTGTCGGAACGGAATCTGCTGCACCCGAGGACAGTTCGAGCGAGAGCCTCTTCGCCGAGCAAGGGGACCCGACCGCGCCGCCCACCCCGGTGGCGCCCGTCCGGCCACGCACACCGCGGGCCACACCGGCCGCCGTGCCCGCCGCGATCCTCGTCGCCGTCGGAGCCCTCGGTCTCGCGGTCGTCGCCGCGCGCGAACTGCTGATCATGCGCGGCACCTTCGCCAACGCACCGTGGATCCGCAACACCGTCCAATGGCTCGGCCGGCTGCACTGGTCCG
This sequence comes from Rhodococcus sp. 4CII, assembly GCF_014256275.1. Classification (NCBI taxonomy): domain Bacteria; kingdom Bacillati; phylum Actinomycetota; class Actinomycetes; order Mycobacteriales; family Nocardiaceae; genus Rhodococcus; species Rhodococcus sp. 4CII. The sequence continues at coordinate 5,713,324 of NZ_JACCFE010000002.1, read as the reverse complement.
ACTGGATCGTCCCCGTCGCCGTGGGCGCCATAGCGCTAGGGATCGTCTTCATCGTCGCGGCCCTCAAACCGCGGCCTCGCACCCATCTGCCACTCGCCGTCGGCGACACCCCTATCGTGTGGCTTCGCCCCACCGATCTGGCCCGCAATTCCAGCAGCCACGCCAACACCGTGCCCGGGGTGCTGTCGGCGCACACCACGGTCGACCGCAAACACGTCACCGTCCGCGTGGTGCGCACCGAGTCGACACCCGCAGGCGACGTGGCCATCTCCGTCCGCGAGGCCGTGGAACCGACGCTGTCGCTGCTCGGCCGATCCCCCGAACTCCGAGTGCAGGTGAAGCCGTGAGACATCGGACCGCCGCCGTCAACCGCGTGATCGTCCTTCTCGTCGGCCTCGCACTCCTCGGATTCGGCGCCTACGCCGTCGCCTGGGACCTGCGGGTTCCCCTCGTCCGCGAATGGGTCGCGCGGTACGACCGCGAACGGGTCACCGCACTACCCGACCAGGACTGGTGGGGCTGGGCCCTCGCCGCGACGGTGCTCGTGGGACTGGTGTTCGGGATCGTGCTCCTCGCCCTCGACCTCACCCGGCGTCGCACGTCTCCCGTCGCCGTGCCGGACCGCGAGTCGGGCACGTTCGTCACCGTCGATCTCGGTTCCCTCGCGAACGGGGTCGCCAGCGAACTCGCCCAATACCCCGGTGTCCGGCAGACGCGTGCCCGCGCGGTGATCGAACGCGGCCTCCCCACACTCTCGATCGTCGTGACCGCCGACGCCACCCTCGACATCTACGACTTCACCCGCAAATCCGAGGACGTCGCCTCGTGGGTCGCATCGACCCTCGGCGGACAAGAGGTCGCCACGCAGGTCCTGCTCCACCTCGACCGCGCCGACCACCCGGTGCACGTCGAAAGCTGAGTTCTCGCCCCGAAAACGCCGATGGCGCCCACCCCGGAGGGTGAGCGCCATCGGCGTTGGTGAAGCTAGATCACTTGTTGATCTTCGTGACCTTGCCGGCGCCGACGGTACGGCCGCCTTCGCGGATCGCGAAGCGCAGGCCCTCGTCCATGGCGACGGGCTGGATCAGCTTGACGGACATCTCGGTGTTGTCACCGGGCATGACCATCTCGGTGCCCTCGGGCAGCGTCACAACGCCCGTCACGTCCGTGGTACGGAAGTAGAACTGCGGACGGTAGTTGTTGAAGAACGGCGTGTGGCGGCCGCCCTCGTCCTTGGACAGGATGTACGCCTGGCCCTCGAACTCGGTGTGCGGGGTGGTGGTGCCGGGCTTGACGACAACCTGTCCACGCTCGACATCTTCGCGCTTGATACCACGAACCAGCAGACCGACGTTGTCGCCCGCCTGGCCCGAGTCGAGGAGCTTGCGGAACATCTCGATACCCGTGACCGTGGTCTTGGTCTTGGTTTCCTTGATGCCGACGATCTCGACGTCCTCGTTGACGTTGATCACGCCACGCTCGATACGACCGGTGACGACGGTGCCACGACCGGTGATCGTGAAGACGTCCTCGACGGGCATGAGGAAGGGCTTCTCGGTCTCGCGAACCGGGTCCGGGATGGACTCGTCGACCGCAGCCATGAGCTCGAGGATGTTCTTGGTCCACTCCGGGTCGCCCTCGAGCGCCTTGAGAGCGGAGACCTTGACGACGGGGGCTTCCTCGTCGAACTCCTGCGCAGCGAGGAGCTCACGGACCTCCATCTCGACGAGCTCGATGATCTCGTCGTCGTCCACCATGTCGGCCTTGTTCAGGGCGACGAGGATGTACGGCACGCCGACCTGGCGGGCGAGCAGCACGTGCTCACGCGTCTGGGGCATCGGGCCGTCGGTGGCCGCGACCACGAGGATGGCGCCGTCCATCTGCGCCGCACCGGTGATCATGTTCTTGATGTAGTCGGCGTGACCGGGAGCGTCGACGTGCGCGTAGTGGCGCTTCTCGGTCTGGTACTCAACATGCGAGATGTTGATCGTGATACCGCGAGCCTTCTCCTCAGGAGCCTTGTCGATCTCGTCGAAGGCCGAGGCCTCGTTGAGATCCGGGTACGCGTCGTGCAGAACCTTGGTGATGGCCGCGGTCAGCGTGGTCTTGCCGTGGTCGACGTGACCGATGGTGCCGATGTTCACGTGCGGCTTCGTCCGCTCGAACTTCGCCTTCGCCACTGTGTGTCCTCCTGGACTGATTGATGCTTGCGGTATGCAGCAGTGCGGTTGTTATTTCTGGGTCGTGCTTCGGCCGGCTGGAACCGAGGTTACTCGCCGGTCGCCTTGGCGATGATTTCCTTCGAGACGTTCGCGGGAACCTCTGCGTAGGAATCGAACACCATGGAGAAGTTCGCCCGGCCCTGGGTCTTCGACCGCAGATCACCGATGTAACCAAACATCTCCGAGAGCGGAACCAGCGCCTTCACGACACGGGCACCACTGCGTTCCTCCATGGCCTGGATCTGGCCACGGCGGGAGTTCAGGTCGCCGATCACGTCACCCATGTACTCCTCGGGTGTGGTGACCTCGACAGCCATGAGCGGCTCGAGAATGACCGGGCCGGCCTTGCGGGCGGCTTCCTTCAGCGCCTGCGAACCGGCAACCTTGAAGGCCATTTCCGACGAGTCGACGTCGTGGTAAGCACCGTCGAGCAGCGACAGCTTCAGGTTCACCAGCGGGTAGCCGGCGAGAACGCCGTACTGCATCGCGTCCTGCGCGCCTGCATCCACGGACGGGATGTACTCGCGAGGGATGCGACCGCCGGAGACCTTGTTCTCGAACTCGTAGGTGGCACCGTCTTCGCCGACGAACGGCTCCAGCGCGATGATCACCTTGGCGAACTGGCCCGATCCACCCGTCTGCTTCTTGTGGGTGTAGTCGTGCTTCTCGACCTTCTTGGTGATGGTCTCGCGGTAGGCGACCTGCGGCTTGCCGACGTTGGCCTCGACCTTGAACTCGCGACGCATACGGTCGACGAGGATGTCGAGGTGGAGCTCGCCCATGCCGCCGATGACGGTCTGGCCGGTCTCCTCGTCGAGCTCGACGGAGAACGTCGGGTCCTCTTCGGCGAGCTTCTGGATCGCGGTGCCCAGCTTCTCCTGGTCGGACTTGGTCTTGGGCTCGATCGAGACCTGGATGACCGGGTCCGGGAAGCTCATGGACTCGAGCACGATCGGGGCGTCCTGTGCACACAGGGTGTCACCGGTCGTGGTGTCCTTCAGACCGATCATCGCGTAGATGTGGCCGGCCACGGCCTCGTCGACCGGGTTCTCCTTGTTGGCGTGCATCTGGAAGAGCTTTCCGATGCGCTCCTTCTTGCCCTTGGTCGCATTCATGACCTGGGCGCCCGGATCGATCCGGCCGGAGTACACGCGGACGAACGTCAGCTTGCCGAAGAAGGGGTGCGACGCGATCTTGAAGGCGAGAGCCGAGAACGGCTCTTCCTTGCTCGGCTTACGCGTGAGAATTTCTTCTTCGTTGCCGAGGGCGTGACCCTGGACCTCGCCGATGTCCAGCGGGTTCGGCAGGTAGTCGATGACCGCGTCGAGCATGGGCTGAACGCCCTTGTTCTTGAACGCGGAGCCACACAGAACCGGGTACAGCTCGGAGTTGACCGTCATCTTGCGGATGGCGCCCTTGATCTCCTCGACGGAGAGTTCCTCACCGGCGAAGTACTTCTCCATGAGCTTCTCGTCGGACTCGGCGACCGTCTCGAGCAGCTTCTCGCGGTACTCGGCAGCCTTGTCGGCGAGATCGGCCGGGATCTCCTCGATGGTGGGCTCGGCGCCGATGGCGACCGTGCCACGCCAGGTGACAGCCTTCATCTCGACCAGGTCGACGACGCCGTCGAAGTCGTCCTCGGCGCCGATCGGCAGCTGCAGGACGAGCGGCTTCGCGCCGAGGCGGTCGATGATGGTCTGGACCGTGAAGTAGAAGTCCGCGCCCATCTTGTCCATCTTGTTGACGAAACAGATGCGCGGAACGTCGTACTTGGCGGCCTGACGCCACACCTGCTCCGACTGGGGCTCGACGCCCTCCTTGCCGTCGAAAACGGCAACGGCGCCGTCGAGCACGCGGAGCGAACGCTCCACCTCGACGGTGAAGTCGACGTGGCCCGGCGTGTCGATGATGTTGATCTGGTTGTTGTTCCAGAAGCAGGTCACCGCGGCAGAGGTGATCGTGATGCCGCGTTCCTTCTCCTGCTCCATCCAGTCCGTCGTCGACGCACCGTCGTGCGTCTCACCGATCTTGTAGTTGACACCGGTGTAGAACAGGATGCGCTCGGTGGTCGTGGTCTTGCCGGCATCGATGTGCGCCATGATGCCGATGTTGCGGACCTTGTTCAGGTCGGTCAGCACTTCCTGTGCCACAGGATTCTTCCCCGCTCGTAGCTCGTGTATCGGGTGACGGCCTCCCCGGTGTTCCACCAGCGGGGCCATTGTCTCGAGTTGTAGATCAGCCGGTCCCCGGTAGGGGCTCGACGTGCGACGACGCCGGAGCAGTCACGGTAGGTGACTGCTCCGACGTGACGTCACCAGCGGTAGTGGGCGAATGCCTTGTTGGCTTCGGCCATCTTGTGAGTGTCCTCACGGCGCTTCACAGCGGCACCGAGGCCGTTGCTGGCGTCGAGGAGCTCGTTGGCGAGACGCTCGACCATCGTCTTCTCACGGCGCTGCCGGGAGAAGGTCACCAGCCAGCGCAGCGCGAGGGTGGTGGAACGGCCCGGACGGACCTCGACCGGCACCTGGTAGGTGGCGCCACCGACACGGCGGCTGCGGACCTCGAGGGCAGGCTTGACGTTGTCCAGTGCACGCTTGAGGGTGACGACCGGATCGGTGCCGGTCTTCTCGCGCGCCTGCTCGAGTGCTTCGTAGACGATGCGCTCGGCGGTGGACTTCTTGCCGTCCAGCAGGATCTTGTTGACGAGCTGCGTCACCAGGGGCGAACCGTAGACCGGGTCGTTGATGAGCGGACGCTTCGGAGCGGGGCCCTTACGTGGCATTAGCTCTTCTCCTTCTTGGCGCCGTAGCGGCTGCGGGCCTGCTTGCGGCCCTTGACACCCTGGGTGTCGAGGGAGCCGCGGATGATCTTGTAGCGCACACCCGGGAGGTCCTTCACACGACCACCGCGAACGAGCACCATCGAGTGCTCCTGCAGGTTGTGGCCCTCACCCGGGATGTAAGCGGTGACCTCGACGGAGCTGGTCAAGCGCACACGCGCGACCTTACGGAGCGCCGAGTTCGGCTTCTTCGGGGTGGTGGTGTACACGCGGGTGCACACGCCACGACGCTGCGGGCTGCCCTTGAGGGCTGCCGTCTTGACCTTCGCGGTCTTGTCGCGGCGGCCCTTGCGGACCAGCTGGTTGATGGTTGGCATTTACCGGCTTTCCTCGTGTTGAACAGACTGCTCTGGACAAGCAACCTTGGCTGTTCTGAAATTAGGGATCTAGCAGTTGGGGCAAGAGAGCTGCTGCCCCTCACCCGCTCCTCGAGCTGCACCCGAGGTCGGGTGTGTCGCATACCCCCACACAGGCAGCCGGATGCTCGTTCCATGCAGAAATCTGCACGAACGCGCGCACGGCAATACCTCGCTAGGCACACAGATCGGCCCGGGCATGCCGGACACGACCCACAACGATACCCGGCGGCGCGCCGGAAGGTCAAAGTGGGCTGGCAGTGGTAAGGGCTGACCTGCACTGTGCGGTATTACGTGGAGCTGTCGGTACGGGTACGGGCACATCAACTACTCAGATTGAGCGTCAGATCCGCAAGCGTCGACGCCGCTTTGCAGGGATCTGCCGCCCCCGCCCTGAACTGTACCCACCAGCCGACGACGCCCGCGGAGGGCGATCCGACCGTCACGCCGCACGCCCCCGGATCGTCCGGAGGCCGCATCACGACGGCCCTGCGGCCCTGAATCGTCGACGACTCCACGGTGTATCCCAGCTTCTCCCCGGTCGACTTCTCCGTATCGAGTGAGCCCGTCTCGAACCAGTTGAACGTCACCTTCACGGGACCGCTCGAACCGACCGCGTCCCAGCGGCAGATCGCGCCGAAAAACCCCCGCTGGATGGCGTCGGCACCGACGGTCTGGGCGATCTGTTCGTCCGAGACCGCGTTGCACTCCTCGAGCAGGGCCGTGAACTTTTCGGTGTCGCCGGACGACGACGCCCCCTCCGCTCTCGGAGAGCCCTCGATCGACGACCCGCATCCCGCGATCAGCCCGACCGCGGTGGCCGCGATCAGGACCCGTGCGGCGCGCCACGTTCCACTGCTCATCACTCCCCCGCTCACTTGGCCCTCGACACGTTGAGTTCGGCGAGACTCCGCGCCACCGTGCACGGGTCCGCGGCGGGTTGCGCGTCGGCGTACATCACGGACCAGTGCACGAAGTCGCCGCCGAATTCCACACCGAGTTCACACAGAATTCCCTGGGACGATGCCATGAATCCGGGATGTCCCTGGACGTCGATGTCGGTGGCCGGGCGGCCGATCAGTTCCGAGCCCGCACGCTCACGGCCGATGGGACTGCCGCGGTACCACGAGAACGTCACGCTGGGACCGCCTATTCCCGCGGTCTCCCATTCGCAGCCGACGGAATTACGCGTTACCCCGGTGAAGGGAGGCATCCCGAACGCCTTCGCCACCTCGTCGTCGGTGACCGAGCCGCACTGCCCGAAGAACGGGCCCGGGTCCGTCACCTGCTGGGGTGCCTGCGCGGCCGGATCGGTCCCGGAATCGTCCCCGTTTCCCCCACAGCCGGCCAGACCGGCCGCGACGGTGATCAGGACGAGCGCTCCCCATATCCGGCCCATGGTCGGTGACTCTACCGATCCTCGCGTTCTTTGCCCGGTCAGTCGCGGACGGCCGCGTCCAACTGCGCCGCCCACTGCCGCACGATGTCCGCGCGTCGTTTCGAGTCGTCCGTCAGCACGTCGGCCAGGCCGAGTCCCCGCGCGAGGTCCAGGGTGGCCTGGACCAGTCGGTGCGCCACCGGGTCGGTGTCGTCGAACCCGAAATGCTCGACGGCGGTGCGGTGCGCGATCCTGCCGAACCGTTCCTCGAGCGGCACGATCCGGGCCCGGAGTTCGGGGTCCGCGGCGGCGGCCGTCCACACCTGCAGCGCCGCCTTGAAGAGGGTTCCCGTGTAGTAGTCGACGAGCCGCGACACGACCGCCTCGGTGCGTCCGGCCCCGTCGGGCAGGTCGGTGGCCTCCCGCCGGGCCTGCTCCATCCGGGCGTCGAACATCACCTCGAGCGCGGCGGTGATGAGGTCTTCGCGGGTGGGGAAATGGTGCTGGGTGGCGCCGCGGGACACTCCGGCGCGCTGGGCGACGAGGCTGACCGTGGTGGCACCCCAGCCGAGTTCGGCGAGGCAGTCGATGGTGACCTCGAGGAGGTGCCGGCGCGTGACCCGGCTACGGTCCTGCTTCGGTTCGCGGGTCATGTGTCACCTTCCTCTCGTCGCGCTGCGCGCCCGTGCGTGGTTGGCGAGTCCTGGGACTCGTCAACCACGCACGGGGCCGGAGGCCCATCTCGGTGGGCGCTTCTGCAGAAACGCCATCATGCCTTCCCGCGCCTCCTCGGATTCGAACAGCCTCGCCGACTGGGCGGTCAGCTCGTCCGTGTACCGGTCGAAGTCGGCGAGAACAGCGCGCGTCGTGAGGGTCTTCGACTCGGCCAGTCCCTGCGGGGATGCCTGCCGCAACTGGTCGAGCAGTTCCGCGACGGTGTCCTCGGGATCCTGAGCGGACTCGCTGATCAGTCCGATCGCCTCCGCCTCGTGGGCGCCGAACTTCTCGCCCGTCAGCAGGTAGCGGCTCGCGGCGCGCGAATCGATGCGGGGCAGCACCGTCAGGGAGATGATCGACGCGGCGAGTCCGAGCCGGACCTCGGTGAGCGCGAACGTGCTGCGCGGGCCGGCGACGGCGATGTCGCACGCCCCGACGAGGCCCATGCCCCCGGCCCTGACGTGACCGTCGATCCGGGCGATCACCGGCTTGGGCAGTTCGACGATGGCCCGCAGCAAGTCGGCCATCTGCCGGGTCCGCGAGCCCACGTCGCCGGACGTCTCGCTCAGATCGGCCCCGGCGCAGAACGTGCCGCCCGTGTGGGTGAGGACGACGCCGCGGACGTCGTTGTCCGCGGCGGCGTCCCGCAGCCCCTGCAGCAGTTCGCCCACGAGCCTGCCGGAGATCGCGTTCCTGTTGTGCGGCGAGTCGAGGGTGAGTGTGGCGAACCCCCGGTCCACCTCGTACCGGACGTACCGGTCGGCTTCCACATCGGTCATGTGCTGTCCGTTCGACATCAGTACGACTTCGGCAACCCGAGCGAGTGCTGGGACACGAAATTGAGGATCATTTCCCGGCTCACCGGTGCGACGCGGGCGATGCGCGCCGCACCGAGCATCGCCGCGAGACCGTATTCCCTGGTCAGGCCTGCGCCACCGTGCGTCTGCACGGCCTGGTCGAGTGCCTTGATGCTGGCCTCGGCGGCGGCGTATTTGGCCATGTTGGCGGCCTCGGCGGCGCGGAAGTCGTCGCCGCTGTCGTAGAGGACGGCCGCCTTCTGCATCATCAGCTTGGCGAGTTCGAGTTCGATCTTGATCTGTGCGAGCGGATGCGAGATGCCCTGGTGCGCTCCGATCGGCTCCTTCCACACCGTGCGCTCCTTCGCGAACCGCACCGCGGCGTCCAGCGCGTAACGGCCCATGCCGATCGCCATCGCGGCGCCGAGGATGCGTTCGGGATTCAGACCCGCGAACAGCTGCATCAGCGCCGCGTCCGCCTCACCGACGAGTGCGTCGCCGGGCAACCGGACGTCGTCGAGGAACAGCATGAACTGGTGATCGGGTTCGACGATGTCCATTTCCATCGGCGTCTTCACGAAGTTCTCCGCGCCGGTGGGGACGATGAACAGCGCCGGCTTCAGCTTCCCGGTCTTCGAGTCCTCGGTCCGCGCGACGATCAGGACGGCGTCGGCCTGGTCCACCCCGGAGATGTAGATCTTGTTCCCACTCAGCAGCCAGTCCTCGCCGTCCCGACGCGCGGTGGTCGCGATCTGGTGCGAGTTGGATCCGGCGTCGGCCTCGGTGATCCCGAACGCCATGATCTTCGACCCGTCGGCGAGTGCGGGGAGCCAGGTCCGCTTCTGCTCCTCGGTGCCGTACTTGCCGATGATCGTGCCGCAGATGGCAGGCGACACGACCACCAGCAGGAGGCCGGCGCCGTGGGCGGCGAGTTCCTCCTGGACGAGGGCCAGTTCGTAGATGCCCGCGCCGCCACCCCCGTATTCCTCGGGAAGGTTGACCCCGAGGAAGCCGAGTTTGCCTGCCTCGTTCCACAATTCGGTGAGCGGTTCGCCCCGCCGCGCCCGGGGCAGCACGTAGTCGACGTAGTTGAAACGCTCCCCGAGCCTCGACACGGAGGCGCGGAGTTCCTTCTGTTCTTCGGTCTCGATGAAGCTCATGATTGCCCTTCTGTCTGCGCTGCCTCGACCACTGCCAGGACCGTTCCCACGTCGACCTGCTGACCGGCGGTCACGGAAAGTTCGGTGAGGACACCGGATGCCGGTGCCTTGATGGTGTGTTCCATCTTCATCGCCTCGAGCCAGACGATCGGCTGACCGGCGGTCACGGAATCGCCGGCCTCGGCGCCGAGGCGGATCACGGATCCGGGCATCGGTGCGAGCAGCGACCCCTCGGCGACGACCGCACTCGGATCGGTGAATCGCGGTGCCGCGTGCAGGCTCACCGGGCCCAGCGCGGAGTCGACGAACACGTCGTCCCCGTACCGGGACACCGCGAACGACCGGCGCAGCCCCCCGACGTCCAGGATGACGTGCCGCGCCGTGGCGGACACGAGGGAGACGTCGTCGAAATCCTCGGCCTTCAGCCCGTACCGGGTGTGCAGGTACCGGATCTCGAGGTCGCCGCCCGTGCCCGTGAACGTCTTACCCTGCGGCGCGGACGCCAGGTTCCGCCATCCGCTGGGCAGGGACCTGTTCACCGTCGCGACGTCGCGGTTGTGTGCGGCGTCGGCGAGCGCGGCGGCCAGCGCCGACAGTCGCTCGGTCTCCGCCGAGGCCAGTGGCTGCGCCAGCACGTCCAGCCCGTGGGTGTCGAAGAAGGCGGTGTCCGTGTCTCCCGCCAGGAATGCCGGGTGACGGAGGACGTTGACGAGGAGGTCGCGGTTGGTGCGCAGTCCGTGGATCCGCGCACGCCTCAACGCGGCGGCCAACCCGGCCGCGGCCTGCGTGCGGGTCGGCGCGAACGAGATGACCTTCGCGAGCATCGGGTCGTAGTGCACGCCGACGGCCGATCCGTCGACCACCCCGGAGTCCAGCCGGATTCCCGGGGAGCGGAGAACGTCGAATTCGACCGCATTGCCCGGCAATTCGAGGTGGTGCACCGGCCCGCTCTGCGGCTGCCAGTTCTGCGCGGGATCCTCCGCGTACAACCGGACCTCGATGGAGTGGCCGGACACCGCGGGCGGCGTGGCGTCCAGCGCCAGCCCGTTCGCGACCTGCAGCTGCAGCTCCACCAGGTCGAGTCCGGTGGTGCATTCGGTGACGGGATGCTCGACCTGCAGGCGGGTGTTCATCTCGAGGAAGTAGAAGTCACCCGCGTGGTCGGCCAGGAACTCGACGGTGCCCGCGCCCTCGTAGTCGATGGCCTTCGCCGCGAGCCGGGCCGCCTCGAACAGCCGCTCACGCATCCCGGGGACGGCCTCGACCAACGGGGACGGCGCCTCCTCCACCACCTTCTGGTGCCGGCGCTGGATGGAGCATTCCCGCTCCCCCACCGCCCACACGGTTCCGTGCCGGTCGGCCATCACCTGGACCTCGATGTGCCTGCCCGTCTCCAGGTACCGCTCGCAGAACACGGTCGGGTCACCGAATGCCGATTGCGCTTCGCGGCGGGCGCCTTCCAGATGTTCGGGCAGGTCTGCGAGTGCCCGCACGACGCGCATGCCGCGTCCGCCGCCGCCCGCGGACGCCTTGACGAGCACCGGCAGATCGGCTTCGGTGACGGCGTCCGGGTCGAGTTCGGCGAGCACGGGAACCCCGGCGGCGGCCATCATCTTCTTGGACTCGACCTTCGAACCCATCATCTCGATGGCGGGCGCGGGCGGCCCGATCCACGTCAGTCCCGCGTCGTGGACGGCGCGCGCGAACGCCGCATTCTCGGAGAGGAACCCGTAGCCGGGGTGGATCGCATCGGCACCGGCGAGCAGCGCCGCCTCGACGACGAGGTCGCCGCGCAGGTAGGTGTCGCCGGGACTGCTTCCCGGCAGCCGGACCGCGGCATCGGCATCGCCGACGTGCGGACTGCGTGCGTCGGCGTCCGAGAACACGGCGACGGTGCCGAGGCCTGCGCGGCGGCAGGTGGCGAAGACGCGGCGGGCGATCTCACCGCGGTTGGCGACCAGTACGGACTGGATCATGTCGGGCCTCACATCCGGAAGACGCCGAAGTTCGCGGCGCCTTCGATCGGGGCGTTGGCAATGGCCGACAGGCACATTCCCACCACGGTTCGGGTGTCGCGCGGGTCGATCACGCCGTCGTCGTAGAGGCGACCGGACAGGAACATCGGCACCGATTCCGCCTCGATCTGGTTCTCGATCATCGCGCGCATGCCGGCGTCGGCCTCCTCGTCGAACGCCTGCCCCCGGGCCTCGGCGGAGGCGCGGCTGACGATGGAGATGACGCCGGCCAGCTGCGCCCCGCCCATGACGGCGGATTTGGAGCTGGGCCAGGCGAACAGGAAGCGCGGATCGAACGCCCGCCCGCACATGCCGTAGTGGCCGGCTCCGTAGGACGCGCCGAGCAGGATCGAGATGTGCGGCACGGTGGAGTTGGAGACGGCGTTGATCATCATCGACCCGTGCTTGATCATCCCACCTTCCTCGTACTCCTTGCCCACCATGTACCCGGTCGTGTTGTGCAGGAACAGCAGTGGGGTATTCGAGCGGTTGGCGAGCTGGATGAACTGGGTGGCCTTCTGCGATTCCTCGCTGAACAGCACGCCACGTGCGTTGGCGAGGATGCCGACGGGATATCCGTGCAGCTCGGCCCAGCCGGTGACGAGGGACGAACCGTACATCGGCTTGAACTCGTCGAAATCGGAGCCGTCGACGATGCGGGCGATCACCTCGCGGGGATCGAACGGGATCTTGAGGTCGGCGGGAACGATGCCGAGCAGTTCCTCGGGGTCCTCGAGCGGTTCGATGACGTCGGCCCGGGGCGCCGGCCCCTGCTTCGTCCAGTTCAGGCGCTTGACGATGCTGCGCCCGATCCGGATGGCGTCCTGCTCGTCGACGGCGAAGTAGTCGGCGAGACCGGACTTGCGGGCATGCATCTCGGCGCCGCCGAGGGTCTCGTCGTCGGACTCCTCGCCGGTGGCCATCTTGACCAGCGGCGGTCCGGCGAGGAACACCTTGGACCGTTCCTTGATCATGACGACGTGATCGGACATGCCGGGGATGTAGGCGCCCCCCGCCGTCGAGTTGCCGAAGACGAGCGCGATGGTCGGGATACCCGCGGCCGAGAGCTGGGTGAGGTCGCGGAACATGCGGCCACCGGGAATGAACACCTCCTTCTGCGTCGGAAGATCCGCGCCGCCGGATTCGACGAGGGAGATGACGGGAAGCCGGTTCTGCCGGGCGACGTCGTTGGCGCGGAACCCCTTCCGCAGCGTCCACGGATTACTGGTGCCGCCCCGCACCGTCGGATCGTTGGCGACGATCAGGCACTCGACGCCCTCGACCACCCCGATACCCACGACAGTGCTGGCGCCGACCGGGAAATCGCTGCCCCACGCCGCGAGCGGGCACAGTTCCAGGAACGGCGAATCCTGATCGAGGAGCAGTTCGATGCGTTCGCGGGCGAGGAGCTTGCCGCGTTTCTTGTGCCGCTTGGTGTACTTCTCGCCGCCGCCCGCGAGCGCCTTGGCGTGCTCGGAGTCGATTTCGGCGAGCTTCTCCGTCATGGCCTTCGCCGCGGCGACATACTCTTCCGAGCCGGTGTCCAGATCGGATTTCAACGTGGTCATGACTGATACCCCAATCGCTTGGCCGCGAGCCCCCTCAGGATCTCGGTGGTCCCGCCACCGATTCCGAGGATGCGCATGTCGCGGTACTGCCGTTCCACTTCGCATTCCCGCATGTAGCCGAGTCCGCCGAACAGTTGGACGGCCTGGTTGGCCACCCATTCGCCGGCCTCGACGGCGGTGTTCTTCGCGAAGCAGACCTCCGCGATGAAGTCCTCGTTCGACACGAGCGAACGTTCCACCAGCGCCCTCGTGTACACCCGGGCCACGTCCGTTCGGCGTGCCATGTCGGTGACCGTGTTCTGCACCGACTGCCTGCTGATCAGCGGACGGCCGAACGTCTCGCGGTCGCGCACCCACTGCAGTGTCAGGTCGAGGCACCGCTGCGCGCTCGAATAGGCCTGCGCGGCGAGGGCGATGCGCTCGGTGAGGAACGCCTGGGCGATCTGCGCGAACCCGCTGTTCTCTTCGCCGACCAGGTTGGCCGCGGCCACCCGTGCGTCGACGAACGACAGCTCGGCGGTGTCGGACGCCCGCCAGCCCATCTTGTCGAGTTTGCGGGCCACCTCGAATCCCGGTGTGCCCTTCTCGATCACGAGGAGGGAGACCCCGGATGCCCCGGGACCTCCGGTGCGCACGGCGGTGACCACGAAGTCGGCGCGGACCGCGGACGTGATGAACGTCTTGGCGCCGTTGACGACGAAGTGGTCGCCGTCGCGGACCGCGGTGGTCCGCAGGTGCCCGACGTCGGAACCGCCGCCGGGTTCGGTGATGGCGAGCGAGCCGATGAGCTCCCCGCGCAGCGTGGGGCGGACCCACATCTCGATCTGCTCGGGGTCGCCGGCCGCGGCGAGGTGCGGCAGCGCGATGCCCGAGGTGAACAGGGAGGCGAACACGCCGCCCGACGCACCGGCCTGATGGAATTCCTCGCAGATCAGCACCGCGTCGACGAGGTCTCCGCCCTCGCCTCCGACGGATTCGGGGAAACCGGCGCCGAGGAGTCCGAGTTCGGCAGCCTCTCGGTGCAGTGTGCGGGGCAGTTCGCCGTCGCGTTCCCACTCGTCCAGGTTGGGCAGTATCCGGCGTTCGACGAAGCTGCGCACCGTCTTGCGCAGTTCCTGCCGTTCGGGTGTGTCCCACACGCTCACAACGCTGTCCCTTCGGGGAGGAGTGAAGCCGGTATGTCGAGGTGCCGGGATCTCAGCCATTCGCCGAGTCCCTTGGCCTGCGGGTCGAATCGGGCCTGGGACGCGACGCCCTGCCCGAGGATGCCCTCGATCACGAAGTTGACGGCGCGCAGTTTCGGCAGCACGTACCTCGTGACGGTGAGGTCGGCGGCCTCCGGGAGGAGCCGCTTCACCTCGTCGACGGTCAGGGCGTGGGCCAGCCACCGCCACTGCTCGTCGGTGCGCACCCACACGCCGACGTTCGCGTTGCCGCCCTTGTCTCCGCTGCGCGCGCCGGCGACTGTGCCGAGCGCCACCCGGATCGTGGGTTCGGCGGCCCGAGGTTCCGGGAGCGCGGGTTCGTCGACGTCGTCGAGTTCCCGGACGTCGGTGGCGGGTTCGATGTCGACGCGGGTGCCGTCCGGCAGCACCGCGACGTGCGGCACCTCCTTGGCATGCACGTAGCCAGGCGTGAACACGCCGTAGGGCTGCCCCTGCCCGGGCGGCGCCGTCAGCGTGAAGCCGGGGTAGCTCGCCAGTGCCATTTCGACTGCGACGGAGGAAAACCCGCGACCGACCGCGTTGGCATCGGAGTCCCGGACCACGCAGCGCAGCAGCGCACTGGCCGCCTCCTCGGTGTCGGCGTCCGGGTGGTCGGTGCGGGCGAGCGACCAGTCCAGCTCGGCAGGCCTGACGGGCAGCCATCCTTCGAGCTGCCGCTTCACGAGCGCCGCCTTGTCGTCGATGTCGAGGCCGGTGAGCACGAACACGGCCTCGTTGCGGAATCCCGCGAGAGTATTCAGCGACACCTTGAGCTGCGGCGGCGGCGCCTCCCCGGTGACGCCGCTGATCCGGACCCGGTCGGGGCCGTCCTGCGTCAATGCGGCGGAGTCGATCCGCGCGGTCACGTCGGGACCGGCGTAGCGGCCACCCGTGATCTCGTACAGCAACTGCGCGGTGACGGTGCCGACGTTCACGGCGCCCCCGGTCCCGAGGTGCTTGGTGATGACGGACGAACCGTCCGCGTCGATCTCCGCGATCGGGAACCCGGGGCGGTCGAGGTCGTCGATCTCGGTGAAGAACGCGTAGTTGCCGCCCGTCGCCTGGGTGCCGCATTCGATGACGTGTCCCGCGACCACGGCGCCGGCGAGCTGGTCGAAATCGTTTCGCCGCCAGCCGAAGTGCGCGGCCGCCGGACCCACGATCACCGACGCGTCGGTGACCCGCCCGGTGACGACCACGTCGGCACCGGCGTTCAGACATTCGACGATGCCCCACGCCCCGAGGTAGGCGTTGGCGGTCAGCGGGCTGCCCAGCCCCAGTTCGGCTGCCCTGCCGATCAGGTCGTCGCCTTCGACGTGGGCGATCGTCGCCGACAGCCCCAGCTTGTCGTTCACCTCCCGCAACGCGTCCGCGAGCCCGGCCGGGTTGAGACCGCCCGCGTTCGCGACGATGCGGACACCGCGGTCCAGGGCGAGCCCGAGACAGTCCTCCGCCTGCCGGAGAAACGTCTTGGCATAACCGCGGTTCGGGTCCTTCATCCGGTCGCGGCCGAGGATCAGCATGGTGAGTTCGGCGAGGTAGTCACCGGTCAGGTAGTCGAGTTCGCCGCCGTCGAGCATCTCGCGCATCGCCGACAGCCGGTCACCGTAGAAGCCGGAGCAGTTGCCGATCCGCACGGTCATCGGGTTCCCGCCTCACGCCCGCCGCCCGCGGGGCCCGCGAAGGCCTGCGCGATGTTCAGCCACGCGTCCGCGTCGGCGCCGGTGGCCTCGAGGGCGAGATCGGCCCGGATCGCGCGCTGGGTGACGAGGAGGCAGAAGTCCTCGGCGGGGCCGGTGACCTTCTGCGCGGCGTCGTCGGGGCCCCACGTCCAGACGGACACGCCGTCGGGGGCGGTGAGCTCGACCCGGAATTCTTCGGCCGGGGGCGCGAGTTCGTTGACGGCATAAGCGAAATCGCGGGTGCGAACCCCCAGGTGGGCGATGCTCTTCAACCGCTCGGTGGGTTTGCGGGGCACCGCGAGTGCGTCGGCGACGTCCTGGCCGTGCGCCCACGTCTCCATCAACCGGGCGGTGGCCATGGACGCCGCCTTCATCGGCGGCCCGTACCAGAGGATCTTCTGCCCGGGCGGCACCGCGAGGAGTGCCTCCGCGAGTCGCGCCCGGGCCGATCGCCAGGCCGCGAGCAGTTCCGCGGGTTGCCGCCGGGCGTGCTCCGCGGCACCGGCGTCGACGAAGCCGCCGGGGTTCGAGGCGGCCACCGTCAGTTGCTCCGTGAAGCCGTCGGGGTCGGTGATCGCCAGCAGCGCGGCCTCGTCGGTCCAGAGCAGATGTCCGATCTGGTGGGCGATGGTCCAGCCCTCGGCCGGTGTCGGGTCGGCCCAGCGGGAGTCGGGGAGGTCGGCGACCAACGCGTCGAGCGAAGCGCTCTCGGCGCACAGGTCATCGATGAACCTCTGCAGTTCAGCCATGCGATCAGCATCACACCGACCCGAGAAAAAAGCAAGCACGACTGATTGTTATTCGATCGGTGAGCTGACATCCTGGTCAGGTGATCCGACAGATGCTTACCCAGGCCGCGCTCAATCCACTCCCCACTCCGCGCGCACTGGCTGCGCGACTGGTCCCGGGAACCGGTCACCCCGTCGCCGGCAAGAGGATCCTCGTCACCGGCGGTTCCTCGGGGGTCGGCGAAGCCGCCGCCCGCCGGCTCGCCGCGCTGGGCGCCGAGGTCGTCCTCGTCGCCCGCGGCGCCGACGCCCTCGAATCCGTGCGCGACGACATCCTGCGGTCCGGATGCGAGGCGCACGCCGTCCCCTGCGATCTCACGGACCCGGAGTCCGTCGACGCTCTCGTCGCCACGGTGCTCGGAGACATCGGTCCCGTCGACGTCCTCGTCAACAACGCGGGGCGGTCGATCCGGCGGACGGTCGAGGACTCGCTGGACCGGTTCCACGACTTCGAACGCACCATGGCCGTCAACTACTTCGGCTCGACGCGGCTGACCCTCGCATTCCTTCCGTCGATGATCGAGCGCGGCGGCGGGCACGTCATCAACGTTGCGACGTGGGGCGTGCCGGCCGGCGTCATGCCCAAGTTCTCCGCCTACCACGCGTCCAAGGCTGCCGTCGGCGCGTTCGGCCGGAGCCTCGGCGCCGAACTACGCGACCGCGGAATCTCCGTGACCACCCTCGACTTCCCCTTGGTCCGGACGCCGATGATCGCACCCACCACCGACTACGACGCGATGGCAGCCCTGACTCCCGAGCAGGCGGCGGAATGGTTCGTCACCGCCGTGCGCACCCGGCCGATCGAACTGCTCCCCGGTTACGCCGAACTGTTCCGGGTGCTCGGCACGTTCGCGCCGTCCGCCACCGACGCATTGGTACGGCGCACCGGCATCTGAGCGAGGTGACAGACTGGGACGGTCTCGAATCCACGCTCACACCCGAGGGAGTCGTCCATGACCGACGCCGTGCTCACCACCCGCGATGGCGACATCGTCACCTGGACGCTCAACCGCCCCGAGGCGCGAAACCCCATCTCCGAGCCGGACGTGATCGAGGCGCTCGAGCACGCGGTGGCGGACGTCAACGGCGATCCCAGCGTGCGCGTGGCGATCGTCACCGGTGCGGGATCGGCGTTCTCCTCCGGCGGCAACGTCAAGCACATGCGCGACCGCGCGGGCATGTTCGGCGGTTCCCCCGCCGACCTGCGGCAGGGCTATCGGCACGGCATCCAGCGCATCCCGCTCGCCCTCTACCACTGTGAGGTGCCGACCATCGCCGCCGTCAACGGGCCTGCGATCGGCGCCGGATGCGACCTGACGCTCATGTGCGACATGCGGATCGCCTCGACTGCCGCCGTGTTCGCCGAGAGTTTCGTCAAGGTCGGGCTCGTCCCCGGCGACGGCGGCGCCTGGTTCCTGCCGCAGGCCGTCGGGATGGCGCGGGCCAGCGAGATGGCGTTCACCGGTGATGCGATCGACGCCGCGAAGGCTCTCGAATGGGGACTCGTCTCGCAGGTGACCGAACCCGGCGACCTCCTCGACGCGGCCCGCGCGCTCGCCGACCGGGTGGCGGTCAACCCGCCGCAGGTGCTGCGGATGACCAAGAAACTGCTGCGCGAGGGCCGTCACCAGAGCCTCGAAAGTCTTCTCGAACTGTCGGCGGCCATGCAGTCGCTGGCACACCACACCTCCGACCATCACGAGGCGGTCGGTGCGATGCTCGATCGCCGCAGCCCGACCTTCACCGGCCGGTGACCGCACACAGGTGACAGCCGAGCCGCGCAGTCAACTTCTGCCCGTCGTCTCGGTCCTCGGATCGGTGCTGTCCGTCCAATTCGGCGCCGCGTTCGCGAGCACCCTGTTCGACGCGGTGGGCGCCGGCGGCGCGGTGTCGCTGCGACTGACGATCGCGGCACTCGTCCTCGGGGTGATCGTGCGGCCGCGATGGCGAGGCTGGACACGCACGCAGCGGCAGGGCGTCCTCGCGCTCGGAGTGGCACTCGCCGTGATGAATTCGGCGTTCTACGAGGCCCTCGCGCGGCTCCCGCTCGGCACCGCGGTCACCATCGAATTCCTGGGTCCGCTCACCCTCGCCGCCGTGCTGTCGCGACGACTGCGGGACGGCGTGTGGGTGCTGGCGGCGCTGACCGGTGTGGTGCTGCTCGGCCTGCGCGAGAACTCGGGTACCGAGTCCCTCGATCTCGTCGGGGTGGCGTTCGCACTCACTGCCGGGGCCGCGTGGGCCGGGTACATCGTCGCGGGCTCCAATCTCGCGGCGAGAGTGCCCAGCGCGGACGGACTCGCGGGAGCGAGCATCATCGCCGCCGTCCTGACGATTCCGCTGGGCGCGGTGTCCGGCGGCACCGAACTGTTCGATCCCCGGATCCTGGCCGTCGGCGCGGCCGTGGCCCTGCTGTCGTCGGTGATCCCCTATTCGCTCGAGCTGAGGGCACTGCGGGTGATGAGCAAGAAGGTGTTCGCCGTTCTCATCGCCCTCGAACCGGCGGCCGCGACCCTCGCCGGGGTGATCGTGCTCGGGCAGGTCCTCGGACTGCAGTCGCTCGCCGCGATCGCGCTCGTCGTCGCGGCGGGCGTCGGATCCGTGCTGAGCAACCGGTAGCCGCACGGACGACGGGCCCGGCTGGCAGGATCGACCCGTGAGCACCGCGAATCTGACCCGAGCCGAAACCGCCGAACGTTCCCGCGCGATCGACGTTCTCGGTTATCGGGTGGAACTGGACGTCCTCGGTGCCGTCGACCCGGAGGTCGGGACATTCGCGACCACGACCACCGTCGAGTTCACCGCCCGCACCGCCGCGACCTGGCTCGACTTCCTCGGCGCCGACGTGGAATCGGTGACGGTCAACGGCGCCGACGTTCCCGTCGACTACGACGGCGCCCGCATCGCGCTGACCGGGCTGCTCGAATCGAACGTCGTGACCGTCACCGCCCGGGGCGAGTACAGCCGTTCGGGCGAGGGCCTGCACCGGTTCCTCGACCCCGCGGACGGGCAGACCTATCTCTACACGCAGTACGAACCGGCGGACGCACGCCGAGTGTTCGCATGCTTCGAACAACCGGACCTGAAGGCCCCGTTCACATTCGTCGTCGCCGCGCCGCGGGACTGGGAAGTGGTCTCCAACCAGCAGATCGCCGCACGGGACGACACCGACGGCGGACAACTCGTCACCTTCGCCCCGACGTTGCCGATCTCCACGTACATCACCGCGATCGTCGCGGGGCCGTACCACCGGGTGGACTCGTCGTGGCGCGGCGGCGACCTCACGATCCCGCTCGGTGTCCTCTGCCGGGCCTCGCTCGCCCGGTACCTCGACGCCGACACGATTTTCGAGATCACCCGGCAGGGCCTGGGCTTCTTCGCGGACGCGTTCGACTACCCGTACCCCTTCGGCAAATACGACCAAGTGTTCGTCCCCGAATACAACCTCGGCGCCATGGAGAACCCGGGTTGCGTGACGTTCACCGAGGCATACGTGTTCCGTGGCGCCGCCACCGACTCCCAGTACGAGGGGCGCGCGAATACGATCCTCCACGAGATGGCCCACATGTGGTTCGGCGACCTCGTCACGATGGTGTGGTGGGACGACCTGTGGCTGAAGGAATCGTTCGCCGACTACATGGGCGCACTCGCCAACGCCGAGGCCACCCGGTGGACCGACGCATGGGTGGCGTTCGCCAACCGCCGCAAGGCGTGGGCGTACCTGCAGGACCAGCTGCCGACGACGCACCCGATCGTGGCCGACATCGTCGACCTCGAGGCCGCCAAGCTGAACTTCGACGGCATCACGTACGCCAAAGGCGCCGGCGTCCTCAAGCAACTCGTCGCGTATGCCGGGCGGGACGCATTCTTCGAGGGTGCGCGCCGCTATTTCCGCGCGAACGCCTTCGGCAACACCACCCTCACGGATCTGCTGACGGAACTGTCGGCCACGTCGGGCCGGGACCTGTCGAGCTGGGCACGCGCCTGGTTACAGACCACCGGGGTGTCGGCACTGACCCTGGAGCATGGCACCGACGGACGCGCGGCGATCGTGCAGAGCGAGCCTCGGCCGCACCGGCTGGGAGTGGGGCGGTACGACTTCGACGAGGCGGGCGACCTCGTCTGCGTGCAACGGGTCGACGTCGACCTCGCCGACACGCGCACCCCGATCGACCTCGACGACGCGCCGCTCGTGGTGCTCAACGACGCCGACCTCACGTACGCGAAGGTGCGGCTCGACGATCGGTCGCTGACCACGGTCGAGCAGTCGCTCGACCGGCTGCGCGACCCGCTGACGCGTGGCCTGATCTGGTCGTCGCTGTGGAACGCCACCCGCGACAGCGAACTGGTGGCCACGCGGTATCTGTCGATGGCCCAGCGGTTCTCCTCCACGGAGTCGCAGCCGACCCTCCTCACCTCCGTGCTGGCCAACGTGCCGTATGCGATCGAGCACTACCTCCCCGCATCGGCGCGCGAGGCCGCACGCCGCGACTGGCTCGAGCACACCTGGGGTGCGTTGTGGGCGGCACCGGCGGCCTCGGGGAGCCAACTCGCCTGGGCACGCGCCGTGGCCACCGCCGCCGCGATGGACGGCGGTCGCGCGGACGACATCCGGTCGATGCTCGAGACCGGCGGCCCCAAGCCGGCGGGGCTGTCGCTCGACCCGGATCTGCGCTGGGCGTTCTGGAGCGCTCTCGCTGCCACCGGGCATGCCGGCGACGCCGATCTCGACGGGGAATTGCGCCGGGACGACACCGGTTCCGGCCGCACCGCGTACCTGCGGGCGACCTTCTCACGACCGGACCCGGACGTGAAGGCGAAGGCCTGGCGGTCGATCTTCGACGACCGCACCCTGTCCAACGATCACCTCGGCGCGATCATCGCCGGGTTCGGGGCGGGCGCCCGGCACGACCTCGTCGCGAAATACGCCGCCGGTTACTTCGCCGCGATCCGCTCGGTGTGGGAGGAGCGCAGCATCGAGATCGCCCGGCGGATCGTGGTCGGGCTGTTCCCGTCCGAGACGAGTCTCGACGCCGCGGACGGTTGGCTCGACGGCAACACCGATGCGCCCGCTGCGCTGCGCCGACTGGTGATCGAGCAGCGGGATCACCTCGCCCGCGATCTGCGAGCGCAAGCGTTCAACAGCCGAGACGTCACCGACTGACGGCGCGGGCGCTGTTCGCCGTGTGGGCCGACCACCGGCCCAGGACACTCCGCCACTGGCCCGACGAACTGTCGCCGGCCCAGGCAATGTAGCCGTCGGGACGCACGAGCAGTGCCGGACCGGCGTCGGTTCGGGCCACCGCGTGGACATCGCCGGGAACCGGCGCCCCCGGCTCGGTGACCAGAACGAAACCACCCGAACGCATCACCTCGTACAGCCGGCCCGCGCCGGTGGGCAGGTCCTCGACCCGCCGGCCGACCAGTGCGCTCTCACCGGCCCGGTGTCCGTAGCCGATTCCGATCCCCGAGAACATCCGGGCGATGGCGTCCCCGATCGGCGGGAAGCCGAGAAGCGCTGCGACAGCGACATTCCGGACCTTCCGGAGAATCCACGGCCGGACCGTCATCATGCGCATGGTGGCGCCGCTCGAGCGCAACACCAGCCTCCCCACCGGGTGACGCTCGGACTGGTACGTGTCGAGCACCGACTCGTCGGCGCCGTCCAGGACGGCCGCAAGCTTCCAGCCGAGATTGACGGCATCCTGGATGCCGGTGTTCATGCCCTGCCCACCCGCGGGCGAATGCACGTGCGCCGCGTCGCCGGCGAGGAACACCCGGCCCGTGCGGTACTGCGGCACCTGCCGTTCGTCACTGTGGAATCGCGACTGCCAGCGCACGTCGCCGAGCCCGTAGTCGGTGCCCATCGCGGTCCGGATGGTGGCGCGCAATTCCTCCCTGTCTACCGGGGCACTGTCGTCCACCTGATGTCGCCGGTTCCACGCGATCACGCGAAACAGGTTGTCGCCGTAGGGCGCGATGAACGCGAAACCGTCGCGGACGGCGTTGACGGTCACGAGGTCGTCCGGCGGGTTCGCGAACTCGACGTCCGCGAGCATGATCGACCGCAACACGGCCTTGCCCGGGAACGGCTGCCCGATCATCCTCCGCACCGTGCTGTGTGCGCCGTCCGCACCGACCGCGTATGCCGCGTGGAACGTGACGTCCTCGCCCGCGCTGTCGCGGCCGCGAACCCGGACGCCGTTCCGGTCCTGGTCCACCCCGGTGACGGTGAATCCGCGGACGATGTCGGCGCCGCGCTCACGCGCCCGCGCTTCCAGGAGGGCATCGACGTTCCGTTGCGGCGTGACGAGGACGAAGGGGAAGCGGGACTGCAGGCGGCCGAGATTCAGTGCCGCACCGCGCCACAGCCTCAGACCCGACGAGGGAGCCCCGGTGGCGACGAGCTGATCGGCGAGTCCGCGGGCGTCGAGCAGTTCGAGGGTGCGGGCATGGACGCCGAATGCGCGACTGAGAGTGGATGGTGCGGCGCGCTTGTCCAGCACCGTCACCGATCGGCCCGCCGTCGCGAGCTCGGCCGCGAGCGTGCATCCGGTGGGTCCGGCGCCGATCACCACCACGTCGATGCGCTTCATGACGATCCTCCGATCGAAAGACATCCGTCTAAGTCAACACCTGTTGACTTAGACGGTAGACCGATCCGACCGCCAGGTCAACAGCTGTTGACTACACTGTCGAAATGCCCGAACGCCGCACCCGCTCCGCCGTAGCAACGCGCGCCGCGATCCTCGACGCGGCCCGCGCCCGGTTCGGAACCGAGGGCTACGACCGCACGACGATGCGCGGCGTCGCGTCGGATGTCGGCGTCGACCCCGCGCTGGTCATCCGCTACTTCACCAACAAGGAATCACTGTTCGCCGAGGCCGCGGAATTCGAACTGTGCCTCCCCGACCTCCACGACGTTCCGACGGATCAGCTCGCCACCGTGCTGATGCCGCAGTTCTTCGCCGTGTGGGAGAACGACGGCGCGTTCCTGCCCCTGCTCCGCGCCGCGGCCGGCAGTCCGCGGGCGGCAGAGGCGATGTTGCAGGTCTTCGCCCGCCAAGTGGCACCCGCCCTCGCCGCGGTGGCGCCGGATCGTCCGGACGAGCGCGCGGCGCTCGTCGGGTCGCAGATACTCGGACTCGCCTTCGCCCGCTACGTACTCCGCGTACCGCCCCTGGCCGACATGACGCACGACCAACTGGTGCGTTGGGTGGGGCCTGTCCTCGAGTACTACCTCACCACCGAGCCGCGGTAGCCCTACCGGTGATGCCTGCCGCCGTTCAACATCCAGCGGGCATCGAGTTCACTCGTGCCACGGCGGTGCCGCCTGATGGTGAACGACGTGATCGGCAACCGCTCCACCGCGCTCGCGTCGGCCCGCAGATCGCCCGCGATGCCTTGTTCGAGAACCGAATACGCCGTGTGGTTGACCGAATGCACCGCCAGCCGGAGGGCGTCGAGCGCCGTGGGTCGCGGCCCGAACGCGGCGAGCGTGTGACCGCCGTCAACCGCGGTTTCGACCACCGCGTAGAAATGCCAGTCTGCGCCCGAATCGCCGGTCATGATGCGCCTCACTCGTTGTCCGTCTGTGAGCTGTGCCATGACCGTATCGCGAGGGTACGACACGTTTTCGTCAGCCGCACCGGTCAGGCGACCGCCCGCCGGCCGATCCCGAAGAGTTCCTGAGGGGTGTCCATCCCCTCGAGCCGGTGGCTGCCTGCCGGCTCGCCCCAGAATTCGTCGGTGTCGAGTTCGTCGAAGAACTCGCCCGTCACGACCACCTCGTGCGACGGCGCGACCGCGACGACGCGATCGGCCATGGTGACCGGCCGGCCGAACCAGTCGCCGGCGCTCGGCACGGCCGTGCCCCAGGCGATTCCGGCGCGCAACGGGGGCAGCCCCTCGGTGCGGGCGGCCTGTACGAGATCGAGCGCGGTATAGGCCAGCGCGTTGGGATCGGGCGACACCAGCATGACCGAGTCTCCGATCGTCTTCACCAGAGTCACCGGCGCAACCAGGAGATCGGCGGCGAGGCCGCCGAGTCGCTCGGCACCGCGGCCCGGATCGGCGGACGCCCCCTGCTCCCCCAGCAGTGTGAACCCGACGAGGTCGGCGAAACAGACCCCGATCTCCTGCGCCCCCCGAACCGGGAGGTTCGCGTCCCCGGCGATCTCCACCGCATCCGACCGCAGTTGCCGTCGCACATGGGTGGCGACGAGGTGCGCCAGGATCTGCGCCTCGAAGTCGGCGAGGCGGCGCACCTCCACCGCGTAGCGCAGTGCCAACTCGGGATGGTCGCGCGTCGCGTCGAGTCGCCCCTGCAACAGCGCGTCTGCGGCGTCGACGACCGTCGAGAGGTTGCGTCCCAGCACCCGGGCGGCCGCGAAAATCCCGCTCTCGTCGAGCCCCAGCTCCCGGTACTGCTCGAGTCCGCGCACGACCGCGAGGTCGCCGTCGTTGTAGTACGTCCCGTCGTCGGACGCCCCCCGGCCGATGGCCCGGAACCACCGGCGGGCGTCGTCGACACCGACTCCGGTCATCCGCGAGATCTCGTGGATGCTGTAGCTGCCCTCCGGTGACAGCGCCCGCTCGAGCAGCAGATGCGCGAGCCGGTCGTCCCGGGAGGCGGCGCGGAGTTCGTCGATCGGCACGCCCTCCTCGACCAGGGTGTTCAGCACCCCCACCCGCGCGGAGCGGTCCGACCCACTGAGGCCGTCGAGCAGGCCGGCACGCTCGAAGTCCTGCAGTTGCGACGGTCGCGGCCCCGGACGCCGCAACGGTCGCGGTGGCGGGGAAACCAGCCGTCCCGGTCGCGGTGTGATCCGACGAGGCTGTCGCGGAGTGCGCACGTCCTCATCGTCCCAGGAACGACGCACCCCTTCGCCGTTATCCTGCGAACTCGTCAGCCGCGCGGTTTCAGCCGGCTGTTCGGCAACTCGGGCGCGGGCAACGGATCGCCGTCGTAACCGGCGACCGTGCCGAACCGTGGGTCGTCGGGCACCGCGGCCCGGAGTTCGGACTGCCACTCACGGCGGTATCCGACGATGTCCTCGTGGCTGCGGCCGAGGAAGTTCCACCACATGATCACCTGCTCGCCGAGTGGTGCGCCGCCGAGCAGCAGCAGTCGCGCGCGGGTGGTGCCCGGGTTGCGCAGCACCACCAGCGACTCGCCCGGCGGCTGATAGCCGAGTTCCGACCATCGGAGGGTGGTTCCGCGCAACTGCACCTCGCCCTCGTCGACGAGCACCCCCACCTCGAAACCGCGCTCGATGTCGAGGGTCACGGCCGCCCCCGGCTCCAGTAGGACCTCCGCACCGAGCAGCGGTGTGAACGTGCGAACCGGCGACGTCGAACCCGCCGTGGTCCCGAGGAACACCCGCACGGTGGCGCCGTCCCGGACCACCGGATCGGGCGCGTACGTCTCGAACGCCGGCTCCGCGTCCTGCGCCGACGCCGGCAACGCCACCCACAGTTGCGCGCCGTGCAGGATCCGCGTCTGCGGAGTCGACACCTCGGAGTGCGCGATTCCCCGCCCCGCCGTCATCAGGTTCAGTTCACCGGGACGCACCATCGCGTGCGAACCGATGCTGTCCCGGTGCTCGATCTCCCCGGTGAACAGCCAGCTCACCGTCTGCAACCCCGTGTGCGGATGCGGCGGCACGTTCATCCCGCCCGTGGTCCCGACGTCGTCCGGACCGTAATGGTCGGCGAAGCACCAGGCCCCGATCAGCGACCGCTCCCGCTGCGGAAGGGTGCGGCGGACCGGCATGGCGCGGGGACCGCCCAGCGGAACCTCCCGGGCGCCCAGCACCTGGATGCCACCGCCGTCGGGGTGGGACTCACACCGCTCTTCCACCGAATTCGTCTCCAGATTGCTCACTGCTCCATCGTGCCTTTCGTCAGTCCTGTGCGCTGCGCAGTTTCGTGCACAGCTCGGTGAGCGTGTCGAGTTCGTCGTCGGACAGTGCCGGGCCGACGTGCCTCCGGATGCTCGCCGCGTGCCTGCGTCCCACGGACTGCTGCTGCCGCGCACCCCGATCCGTCAGGGCGACGACGGTCCCCCGGCGGTCTCCGGGATCGCACTCCCGGGCAACGAGCCCGGCGACGACGAGGCGTTCGACGAGCCTGCTCAGCGACGGCTGGCTGAGCAGGATCTCCCGATTGAGATCGTGCAGGCGCAGTCTGCGTCCGGGTGCCCGGCCGAGGGTGAACAGCACGTCGTACTCGCGCATGCTCAGCTCGTCCCACACGTCGTCGGCGGCGAGGCTGCGCATCACTGCGACCTGGGCGCGGAAGAGTGCCTCCCACGCCTCGGCCGCCCGTTCGGTCCTACTGACGGGCGGCATCGACGGGCTCGCGGTCGGCCTTCATCGACGCGTGCGTCGGCGGGTTGTCCGGCACGCCGGCAGGTCGCCGGGCCGCGAATTCCTTGCGCAGCACGGGCACGACCTCACCGCCCAGCAGATCCAGCTGCTCGAGCACCGTCTTCAACGGCAGTCCCGCGTGATCGACGAGGAACAACTGCCGCTGGTAGTCGCCGAAGAAGTCGGCGAACGTCAGGGTTTTCTCGATCACCTGCTCCGGTGTGCCGACGGTCAGCGGAGTCTGGTCGGTGAAATCTTCGAGGCTCGGCCCGTGACCGTACACGGGGGCGTTGTCGAAGTAGGGCCGGAATTCGTCGACGTCCTTCGCGTTCTTCCGCATGAAGACTTGCCCGCCCAGTCCGACGATCGCCTGGTCCGCGCGGCCGTGACCATAGTGTTCGTACCGCTCGCGGTAGAGGTTGATCAGGGCGATGTAGTGCTCCTTGGGCCAGAAGATGTTGTTCGCGAAGAACCCGTCGCCGTGGAATGCCGCGATCTCGGCGATCTCCGGGCTGCGGATCGATCCGTGCCACACGAAGGGCGCGATGCCGTCGAGCGGGCGCGGGGTCGACGTGAATCCCTGCAACGGGGTGCGGAACTGTCCCTGCCAGTCCACGACGTCTTCGTCCCACAACCGGCGGAGCAACCGGTAGTGCTCGAGCGCCAGCGGAATGCCCTGCCGGATGTCCTGGCCGAACCACGGGTAGACGGGGGCCGTGTTTCCGCGACCCATCATGAGATCCACCCGGCCGTCCGCGAGGTGCTGCAGCATCGCGTAGTCCTCGGCGATCTTCACCGGATCGTTGGTGGTGATCAGCGTCGTGGATGTCGACAGGATGATCTTCTCGGTCTGCGCTGCGAGGTAGCCGAGCATCGTGGTCGGGGACGACGGCACGAACGGCGGATTGTGATGCTCGCCGGTGGCGAACACGTCGAGCCCGACGTCCTCCGCGTGCCGGGCGATGGTCGTCATCGCCTTGATGCGCTCGTGCTCGGTGGGGGTGCGGCCGGTGGTGGGATCGGGGGTCACGTCGCCGACGGTGAAGATTCCGAACTGCATAGCTGTTCCTCTCACGCCAGAACTCCATGCGTTTGCATGAACCTATTGCAACATTCAACCACTTCGGCGTATTCCGGAAACGGCCGAGGGCGGCAAGCGCAGTGCGCTTGCCGCCCTCGTCGACGATCGGATCGAACGATCCCGATCAGTGCATCATGACCGTCGGGGCCCCTTCGGCCTCGAGGTGCGGGTTGACCGACTTCTTCCGCGGCAGCAGGAACGCCGGGATGAATGTCAACGCGATCAGCACGGCGGCAACCAGGAACGTGTTGCCGAAGGCATCGGCGGCCTGACTCAGGACCTGGTCCACCATTCCGGGAGGCTCCTGCGCAGCGACCTCGGGCACATGCTGCATCGCGACGGTCTGGCTGTCGAGACCGCGATCGAGCAGCTGGTTGGTGAGCACCACCGACATGACCGCCGTACCGATCGAGCCCGAGGCCTGCTGGACGATGTTCATCAGGGTCGAACCCCGCGCGACCTGCTCGTTGGAGAGCGTCACGATCGCCGCGGTCATCAGCGGCATCATCGTGCAGCCCATGCCCATGCCCATCACGAACAGGGCACCCATCAGCAGCCACGTCGGCGAATCCGACGCGACCTGCGTGAAGACGCCGATGCCGATCAGGATCAGCGGCAGACCCGTCAGCACGATCTTGCCGGGGCCCATTTTGTCGACGAGACGTCCCGCTACGGGCATGGTCAGCATCGCACCGATACCCTGCGGAGCCATCAGCAGACCGGCAGCGAGCGTTGTGTGCCCACCGACCTGGATGAAGTAGCTGGGGAACAGCAGACCGGCACCCATGAACGCGACGATGAACAGCGAAGTCGTGATGACCGCGACCGTCAGCTGCCGGTTCTTGAACAGATGCAGGTCGATCAGCGGGTGATCCTTACGCAATGCGTGGAAGACGAACGCGATGATCAGCGCCAGACCGATCGCACCCGACACGAGCACGCGAGCGGACGCGACAGTGCCCACCTCAGGAATGGACGAGACACCGAACAGGAACAGCGCCAGGCCGGGCGAGAGCAGCAGCATGCCGAGGAAGTCGAAGGACTCGGAGGGCGAGGGCTTGTCGGACGGCAGGATGATGAATGCAGCGGTGAGGGCGATGATGCCGATGGGCACGTTGATCAGGAAGATCCAGTGCCAGCTCGCTGCCTCGATCAGCCAGCCGCCGAGGATCGGACCACCGATGGGGCCGAGCAGCATGGGGATACCCAGCACCGCCATGACCCGGCCGACGCGGTCGGGGCCCGCGGCCTTCGTCATGATCGTCATGCCGAGCGGCATCAGCATGCCGCCGCCGAGCCCCTGAAGGACGCGGAAGCCGATCAGCGAGGTGATGTCCCAGGCGAAGCTGCACAGCACCGAGCCGAGCACGAACAGGACGAGTGCCGTCATGTAGAGGCGCTTGGTGCCGAACCGGTCGGCCGCCCACCCGGTGACGGGAATGACGGTGGCCAGCGCGAGGGTGTACGCGGTCATCGTCCACGCGACCGTGGCGTACGTGGTGTCGAATTCCGTGGCGAACGTCGGCAACGCGACGCTGACGACGGTCACGTCGAGGATCGACATGATGGCACCGAGCACCACCACGGACGCGATCTTGAGGACCGTGCCGTCGAGCTTGTCGGGCGCCGCGTTCGCGGCGGTCGGCGATGTCATCCGAATATCTCCTGGTTGAGTTCTCGCAGGGACTCCCCCGCGAGGATCGGTTGTAGTGCCTCGATCAGCCGAGTCCGCTCGATCTCCGGTACCCGGTGCGCAAACCGTCGCAACTGATCACGCTTGCATTCGACGTGCTGGGTTGCGACCTTATGCCCTGCCTCCGACAGGGAAACTCGCTTGACCCGCCGGTCCCGTTCGTCCTCCCGGCGCACGACCAGACCCAGTTTCACGAGCTGGTCGACGTTCCGGCCCGCTGCGGCCACCGAGAGCCGCAGCCGCTCGGCCACCTCGTTGATCGGAAGCGGCTCCCCGTGCTGACTGAGCGCGAAGAGCATGCGCACCTGTGAGAACGTCAGGTCCAGCTCGATGAGGATGTCCATCGACTCCGACTCTCCCGCGCTCAACAGTTGAGTGAAGAAATCGTTGAGAAGTTCGAAGAGAAGATCAGGAGATTTGTCGGGCACCTTCAAATAGTAGCGCTCATGCAACTATTGCTCAACGGCAACTATGACGCAACCGAATAAACGGTGTCCGGCATCACATCGTCCGACTGCCCGTACGCGCCAAGAGAACGACACCCGCGACTCGGGCGCCGGGGACGAACGGCGGCTCGGGGAGGAGCTGATGCTTGCCGTAGCAGCTCAGAAGGTCGGGGAAGCACACACCGCTCGCCTCGACGTCGATCAGGGCCAGACCGTCGGCGGAGAGTTCGGGCACGTCGCGCAGGGCCATGCCGGCCGGCCCCGACAGCTCCGTCACCACCACTGCGCGCACGCTCGAAGACTGGACGCGCAGGGGTGGCCGGAGTCCATCAACGAGTGAAGAGCCGCTTCCGTCGGCGGGCGACGGACACCATCTCGGCGGGGTCGGTCATCTTGACACGTGGCCGACCCGAGCCCGCCCCGCGTCCGGTCTCCGCCTTGTCGATCGCACGCCAGCCCGCGAACCCGATCTGTTCCGGCCTGCGCCGCTCGATCAGTTTCTTCACGTCCTTGCGGGTGCCGACGGTGCCGCGGAGCTTGCCGGCCTCGAAATCGGCGAGCAGCGCGGACACCGTCTCCTTGGCGCAGGCCTTGTTGGTGCCGATGACACCGCTGGGGCCACGCTTGATCCACCCGGTCACGTACACGCGGTCGGTGACGCGCCCGCGGTCGTTGGGGATGACGCCACGCTTCTCGTCGAACGCGACACCGCCGACGGGATTACCGCGGTACCCGATGGAGCGCAGCACGAGCGAGGTGTCGAGGGCACCCTCCTCGCCCGTCGGCCGGGCCGTCGGCGCGCCGGAGTCGGCGACCACCAATTCGTTGCGTCCGTAGCGCAGCACCTCGGCCCTGCCGGCACCGGCGACCTCGAGCGGCGACGTCAGGTAGCGAAACACGATGCGCTTGTGACCGGGACGCGGGGCACGCTCGGCGAACTCCCGCGCCAGCCGGACCTTCATCGCGGTGGCCGGATCGCCCAGCAGCGCCTCACTGGCCGGATCGAGATCGAGGTCCGCCTCGTCGATGACGACGTCCACGTTGTCCAGGTCGCCGAGCGCGAGGAACTCGGGGTTGCTGTAGGCCGCCTGCGCGGGCCCGCGCCGGCCGAGGAGCACGACCTCCTCGATGTTGCTGCGCCGCAGCGCCGCGAGGGCGTGATCGGCGATGTCCGTCCGTTCCAGTT
This sequence comes from Rhodococcus sp. 4CII, assembly GCF_014256275.1. NCBI lineage: Bacteria > Bacillati > Actinomycetota > Actinomycetes > Mycobacteriales > Nocardiaceae > Rhodococcus > Rhodococcus sp. 4CII. Next base: position 5,681,821 of record NZ_JACCFE010000002.1, on the reverse strand, counting down.
CGTCGACGTTCATCGTGAGGATGCGCGCCACGTCGAGCGCGACGTTGCCGTTGCCGACGATCACCGCGCGCTTCGCGGACAGGTCGAACGTCCGCTGCGCGTAGTCCGGGTGGCCGTTGTACCAGGCCACGAACTCGGTGGCGGCGTGCACGCCCGGCAGATCCTCACCGGGGATTCCCAGCCGGCGGTCGCTCGACGCCCCGACGGCATAGATGACGGCGTGGTGATTCTGGAGCAGTTCGTCGTGCGTGACGTGCGTGCCGACCTCGACGTTGAGGTGGAATTCGAAGTTCGGCCGGTCGAGACTCCACTCGAACATCCGCGTCACCTCCTTGGTGCCGGGATGGTCGGGGGCGACACCCGCGCGGACGAGCCCCCACGGGGTCGGCAGCTTCTCGAACATCTCGACTTCGACGTCGGAACGCTCGAGCAGTTCACCCGCGGCGTAGCAGGCCGCCGGACCGGCCCCGACGACGGCGACGCGGAGCTTGCCGAGGTCGCGCCGCGGCGGGGTCGCGGGTGTGAGCGGGATCCAGCCGGTCGGCATGGGGTTGGTCGTGTAGTACTCGGCGTTGATGTCCTTGTAGCGGGTGAGGGACCCGAAGAGCTTGTCTTCCGGGAAGATCGCGTCGACCGGGCAGGCATCGACGCACGCCCCGCAGTCGATGCAGGTTTCCGGGTCGATGTGCAGCATCTCGGTCTGCGCGAACTCCCGCTCCTCGGGTGTCGGATGAATGCAGTTCACGGGGCATGCGGAGACGCAACTCGCGTCGTTGCAGCACGCCTGGGTGATGACATATGCCATTGCGGTTTCCTCACACCTGTCCGGACCATCGAGCTCATTTGTGTTACACGTAGTAACAGTTATATGAACTGTACTGAGAATCGCGTCCGCAAACAAGCACCGCCGCCGGGGTGGAAGAATCGGCACTTCGACCACGAGCGAAGGAAACGCACCTTGGCACTCGACCGACCCCTCGCCGCTCGCCCCGCCCGCGGTGGAGTCTTCGAAACCTCCTGGCCCGTCCGCACCGGCGACATCGACGCCGCGAAACGACTCCGCCTCGACGGGATCGCGCGCTACCTGCAGGACGCCGGCCTGGACAACCTCGACGCGGTGGACGCCGCCGACACCCACCCCCTCTGGATCGTCCGGCGCACCGTCATCGACGTCGTCCGACCCGCCGTGTGGCCCGAACGGGTGCATCTACGGCGCTGGTGTTCGGCGCTGTCGACCCGCTGGACCAACATGCGGGTCCAGATCGAGGGCGAGGCGGGCGCCCTGATCGAGACCGAGGGGTTCTGGATCCACATCAGCGGCGAAACCGGAATGCCCACCCGTATCGACGACGGGTTCATCGAACGGCTCGGGGAATCGGCGGACGAACACCGCCTCAAGTGGAAGCGGTGGCTCGTCGAGAACGCTCCCGCGGCCGAAGAGGACGGCATCGTCGACACCGAGTTCGTCCTGCGGCGCACCGATATCGACCCGTTCGACCACGTCAACAACGCCGTCTACTGGCAGGCGGTCGAGGAATTGCTCGCCGACCACGAGCATCCCGGCGGCGGCCGCCTCGTCGACAACCCCCACCGCGCGGTGCTCGAATACCTCTCCCCCATCGTGTCGACCGACCAGATCGTCCTGCGTTCGCGGCGGGACGAGCAGTCGCTGACCGTATGGTTCCTGGTCGACGACTCGTTGCGCGCCGTGGCCCACGTCGGGCCACTCGCAACCTGATCAGACCATCTGCTGGGTGCCGATCACCCGCAGCAGGTCGAGCTTCGCCCGGGCATCCGAGCCCGGCTGCGGCATGTACACGAGCAGATGCTGATAGGCCCCCTGGGTCAGCAGCGTCTCGCAGACGAGGTCGATGCGCCCGACCTCGCCGTGGAGAACGCTCTTCGTGTCGGACCGGCGGACCGCCACGTCGTGCCGGTCCCACAGGGCGACGAACTCGGTGCTCGACTCGTACAGCCGGCCCACCAGGTCCGTGACGTCGGCGTCGCCCGCGCGCCGAGCCGCAGTCGCGCGCAGGTCCGCGACGTGATGTCCGGCGAGACGGTCGTGATCGTCCGCCGGAAACATGTGCCGCTCGTCGGGGTGCACGAACCACCGCCACGTCACGTACCGGTCGAGACCGGAATACCGGGACGCGTCGCCGAACAGGATCATGTGCATCCGGTTCTGGATCAGCACCTCCCCGAGGTCGGAGATGACGCAGCCCGGGGTGTCGTCGAGCTTGTCGAGCAGATGCAGCAACCCCGGCCCGACGTGCTTGTTGCCCGCCGCCCGCATGGGCGGAACCTGACCCGACAACAGGTACAGATGGTCACGCTGATCGTCGGTGAGCCTCAGCGCACGCGCGATCGACGCCAGAACCTGCGTCGACGGGTGCGGTCCACGTGCCTGCTCGAGGCGCGTGTAGTAGTCGGTGGACATTCCCGCGAGCATCGCCACCTCGTCGCGCCGCAGTCCGGGCGTGCGGCGCCGCACACCCGGCGGCAGTCCGACGTCGGCCGGAACCAGCTGTTCCCTGCGACGCCGGAGGAAATCTGCCAACTCGGAGCGGTCCATGAATCCACTGTGCCGGACCCGCGAATGCCCTGCCAGGGATCGCCGGTCCCCCGATGAACGGTCTCTGGTTGCCGGTCCCGGCCGAGACGACGCTGGTGTCCGGAACACACAGCGACCATCGGAGCAGAACATGATCACCAGCACCACGCTCGGCAAGACCGGTCCCCGCGTCGGCCGGCTCGGTCTCGGCGCCATGGGCATGTCCGGGATGTACGGCAGGACGGACGATACGGAGTCCGTCGCCACCATCCACGCAGCCCTCGACGCCGGGATCGACCTCGTCGATACCGGGGACTTCTACGGATCGGGCCACAACGAATCCCTGATCGGCAAGGCCCTCACCGGTCGCCGGCGCGAGGACGTGACCCTCAGCGTCAAGTTCGGCGGACTTCGCGGTCCCGGCAACACGTGGGGCGGAGTCGACACCCGTCCCGCGTCGATCCGGAACTTCCTCGCGTACTCGATGCAGCGTCTCGGCGTCGACTACATCGACATCTATCGTCCGGCCCGGCTCGACCCCGACGTCCCGATCGAGGACACCGTCGGAACGATCGGCGAGCTCGTGGAGGCCGGGTACGTTCGTCACATCGGCCTGTCGGAGGTGGGTCCCGAAACCCTCCGGCGCGCGGCATCGGTGCACCCGATCGTGGACCTTCAGATCGAGTATTCGCTGATCTCCCGGGGCATCGAGGCCGAGATCCTGCCGGTCTGCCGGGAACTCGGGATCGGCGTCACCGCGTACGGCGTGCTGTCCCGCGGCCTGCTCAGCGACTCGTTGCGCACCGATCAGACCCTCGCCGCCGACGACTTCCGCGCGCACAGCCCCCGGTTCCAGGGCGAGAATCTCCGACAGAACCTGACCCTGGTCGACGCGCTCGCCGCCGTGGCCGCCCGGCACGGAGCGAGCGTCGCGCAGCTGGCCATCGCGTGGGTGCTCGCCCAGGGTGACGACATCGTGCCCGTCGTCGGGGCACGCACCGTCGCCCGCCTCGCGGAGACGCTCGGCGCACTGGATGTCCACCCGGCCGCCGCCGATCTCGCCGCGGTCACTGCTGCGGTCCCGGCCGCCGCCGTCGCCGGGGAACGCTACGCGCCGGCGCAGATGGCTCAGCTCGACAGCGAACGCGCGGCCGTGGGGAGCTAGCGTCTACGCCATGGCCTCGCACAGCTCGTCGCGCACCCGCACTCTCATCCTGATGCGCCACGGCAAATCGGCGTACCCGGAAGGGGTCTCCGATCACGAGCGGCCCCTGGCGCCGCGCGGACGAAAGCAGGCCGGGCTCGCCGGTGACTGGCTGCGGTCGACTCAGCCCCCGATCGACGCGGTGCTGTGTTCGACCGCTCGCCGCACCAGGGAGACGCTCGAGGCGACCCGGGTCGGTGCGCCCACCCGATTCGCCGCAGAGCTCTACGGCGGCTACCCGCCGGAGATCCTCCTCGAGATCGCGCAGGTGGAACCGTCGGTGCGCACGCTTCTCGTGGTGGGGCACGTTCCCGGCATGCCGTCGACGGCACTGGATCTGGCGGGCAACCCCGACACCGGAGACGCGAACCAGATGCGCGAGAAGTTCCCCACCTCCGCCCTCGCCGTTCTCGCGGTGCCGTGCGAGTGGAACGAACTCACCTCGAGCGCAGCGTCACTCGCCACGTTCCACGTGCCGCGGTAGCGAACCTCAGAACACCTTCCGGCCGACGACGGCCACCACGCCCAGAACCAGGGCGAGCACGAGGGCGGACCAGAATCCGAACAGCCACCAGACCACGCCGAAGACGACGAGAGCCGGCGCCACGGTGATGAGTGCGATCGTGGGGCTTTCCCGCACGACTTCGAGTGCCGACTCGGCTTTGACGCGATCGATCTTCTTCTCGGACATCTCGTCTCCGTTCAGCGAACCACGCATATCGGACAGGTGTGGTCGAGGATAGTCGCGCCGCCGGTAGTCAGCCGCCCGGGAAGGTCACGACGTCGAGGTAGAGCGGCATCGCGTCGGTACGCTCACCGGTCTGCGCTCCGGGCTCGTCGACGACGGGAGCACCGGCAGTGGCGGCGTCGACGCTGTCCCCCGTCATCCGTGCGTCGAGTTGGAAGCTGTCGAACTCGAACGGCACCCCGTTCGACGCCAGGGGGTCCGGACCGTCCATCACGTGGAAGTGTAGATGCGGCGCATCCGTGTTCCCGCTGTTGCCCAGCAACCCGACCTGGTCTCCCGCCCGGAGGTCCTGGCCGACGCTGATGTCGTCCACGCTGCCGGGCTGCAGGTGCGCGTAGAACGCGAACCGCCCGTTCCCGATGTCCTGGACGACGTGGTTTCCGCCGTACTGGTCGAGGGGCAGTCCCTGCGGACTGGCACCCGGAACCTGTTCGGACAGATCGCCCACGACCGCGATCACCTTGCCGTCCGACACGGCGCGCACCGGTGCGCCGTAATACTCGTAGCTCGACAGCTGAGTCTTGTCGCCGACGAAGATCCGCCCCTGCTCGTCGAGTTGGACGAAGTCGATGGCGAACCGCTCGGCAGTCAGCATCTCGCCGTTGATCGGCAGCACGGCCGCACGGTGCGCGCTGACCGTGCAGCACCCGGTGCCGTCGAGCCAGCGTGGACCGTCGAGCGGTGAGCGGATCCGGACCGCCTCCCGGGTGTCGACCTTCGTGTTCGCGACGTTCTCGGTGAGCCGCCCAGGCACCAGCGACGTCGCCTGCGGGAAGTCCACGGTCAGGACATGTCCGAGGCTGCCGGGTACGTCGTCCGGCCTGTTCACCGTCGCGTCGATCCACACCAGCCCCTGCTGTCCGGGGGCGAGGACGGTGCCGGTCTTCGGGCCGCCGCCGAGCGCCTGGAACCAGGGCATCAGCGCGTCGCCGCTCAGGTCCACGAGGGTTCGTCCGTCGCCCGTCACCTGGAACGAGGCGATCGTCGCGGGCTGCGAACCGGTGTTCGTCAGCCGCAATTCGTAGGCCAGGTGCACGAGCCCGTCGCTGCCGGTCACCGGTATCGGTGCCGCCACCACATCGGCGACCACCGGTGTGAGGACGGCGGGACCGGTGGACGTGGCAGGCGCCGCCGGCGACGTCGTCTCGCTCTGCGGGGTGTCCGAGGCCGAACAGGAGGTCGCGGCCCCCACGACGACGGCGACCAGGAGTGCGACGGCGAACCTCGACCGGGCCATCTTCCGACGCTAGCAACGGCGAACATCCGCCGACAAGACGCGGAAAACAGATGAAGGCCCCACCCCCGAAGAGAGAGGGGTGGGGCCTTCGTCCGATGGTGAGTGCTCGACGAGTCCTGGGACTCGTCAACCACTCACGGGCGCGGAGCGCCTACCGGTAATCGTTGCTGAAACCGTAATCGTCCAGCGGCACCGCGGCACCGGTGTTCTGGCCGAAGCCGTCCGGGCTGTAGTACTGGTCGTCGTACGACGGAACCGCGTACGCCGCAGCACGGGCCTCTTCGGTCGGCTGAACCTGGATGTTGCGGTAACGGTTGATACCGGTACCGGCAGGGATCAGCTTTCCGATGATCACGTTTTCCTTCAGACCGATCAGCTTGTCCGAGCGGCAGTTGATCGCCGCATCGGTCAGCACGCGAGTGGTCTCCTGGAACGACGCCGCGGACAGCCACGAGTCGGTCGCCAGCGATGCCTTGGTGATACCCATCAGCACCGGACGTCCGGCTGCCGGCTCGCCACCCTCGGCTACGACCCGACGGTTGGCCGCCTCGAAGTCGGCACGCTCGGTCAGCGAACCGGGCAGGAACTCCGTGGCGCCCGAATCGATGATCGTCACGCGACGCAGCATCTGGCGCACGATGACCTCGATGTGCTTGTCGTGGATCGACACACCCTGGCTCCGGTACACCTCCTGGACCTCGTTGACGAGGTGGATCTGCACCTGACGGGGGCCCATGACACGCAGCACCTCGTGCGGATCGGCAGCACCTTCCATGAGCTGCTGACCGACCTCGACGTGGTCACCGTCGGCCAGGAGGCGTTCGGTGCCGTCGTCGTGCTTGAAGACACGCAGACGCTGACGCTTCGAGAGCTTGTCGTAGACAACCTCTTCGCCACCGTCGTCCGGGATGATGGTGATCTTGTAGAAGCGGTCCCCGTCCTCGAGCTGCACACGGCCGCTGACGTCGGCGATCGGGGCCTTGCCCTTGGGGACGCGGGCCTCGAACAGCTCCTGAACACGCGGCAGACCACCGGTGATGTCGTCTCCGGCGACACCACCCTGGTGGAACGTACGCATGGTCAGCTGCGTACCGGGCTCACCGATGGACTGCGCGGCGACGATACCGACGGCCTCACCGATGTCGACGAGCTTGCCGGTGGCCATGGAGCGGCCGTAGCAGGTGGCGCAGACGCCGGTGCCGGTGGTGCAGGTGAGCACCGAACGGACCTTGACCTGCGTGATGCCCGCCTCGAGCAGCGCGTCGATGGCCGGGTCGCCCAGGTCGTGTCCACGCTCGACGATGACGTTGCCGTTCTCGTCGACCGCGTCGGCGGCCAGGGTGCGGGCGTACGTGCTGGTCTCCACGTGCGCGTCGCGGATCATCGAGCCGTCGGCCAGCTTCTCGGCGATCGTGGTGATGATGCCGCGCTCGGTTCCACAGTCGACCTCGCGGACGATGACGTCCTGCGAGACGTCCACCAGACGTCGGGTCAGGTAACCCGAGTCGGCGGTGCGGAGCGCGGTATCGGCCAGACCCTTACGGGCACCGTGCGTGTTGATGAAGTACTCGAGAACGGTCAGGCCTTCCTTGAAGGAAGACTTGATCGGACGCGGGATGAATTCACCCTTCGGGTTGGTGACCAGACCCTTCATGCCGGCGAGCGAGCGAACCTGAGTCATGTTGCCGGCGGCGCCGGACTTCACGATCATCGGGATCGGGTTGTCGTCGGGGAAGTGGGCCTCCATGGCCTTACCGACCTCGTCGGTGGCCTCGGACCAGATCTTGACCAGGGCGCTGTTGCGCTCGGTCTTGTTCAGGGCACCACGCTGGTACTTCTTCTCGATCTGATCAGCCTGAGCCTCGAAGGACTCCATGATCTGAGCCTTCTCCGGCGGCACGAGGACGTCGGAGATGGAGACCGTGACACCCGAACGCGTGGCCCAGTAGAACCCGGCGTCCTTCAGCTTGTCGACGGTCTGCGCGACCACGATCATGGGGTAGCGCTCGGCGAGATCGTTGATGATCGTCGCCTGACGCTTCTTCGGCATCTGCTCGTTGACGAACGGGTAGTCCGCGGGCAGCAGCTCGTTGAAGAGCACGCGACCCAGCGTCGTCTCCGCCGTCCAGCCGTCACCGTAGTTCCAGCCTTCGGGGAACAGCTCCGCCTCGATGTCACGGGGCGGGCGCTGCTGCGTGAGCCGCACCTTGATCTTCGCCTGCACGACGAGCGCGCCACGATCGACGGCCATCTGAGCCTCGGCCGGCGAGGAGTACACGCCCTGCTCCGCCTCGTCGTTCGTCGACGCCTCGAGCTCGCCGGTGGCACCCTCGTCCAGCCGGGTCAGGTGGTACAGACCGGTGACCATGTCCAGACGGGGCATGGCGAGCGGTCGACCCGACGCGGGCGACAGGATGTTGTTCGACGACAGCATCAGGATGCGAGCCTCGGCCTGCGCCTCCGCGGACAGCGGGAGGTGCACGGCCATCTGGTCACCGTCGAAGTCGGCGTTGAAGGCCTCACACACCAGCGGGTGGAGCTGAATGGCCTTGCCCTCGACCAGCTGCGGCTCGAAGGCCTGGATGCCCAGGCGGTGCAGCGTCGGCGCACGGTTCAGCAGCACCGGGTGCTCGGCGATGACCTCTTCGAGGACGTCCCACACCTGTGCGCGCTGACGTTCCACCATGCGCTTGGCGGACTTGATGTTCTGCGCGTGGTTCAGGTCGACCAGGCGCTTCATCACGAACGGCTTGAACAGCTCGAGCGCCATCAGCTTCGGCAGACCGCACTGGTGCAGCTTGAGCTGCGGGCCGACGACGATGACGGAACGACCCGAGTAGTCGACGCGCTTACCGAGCAGGTTCTGACGGAAACGACCCTGCTTGCCCTTGAGCAAATCGCTCAGGGACTTCAGCGGACGGTTACCGGGACCCGTGACGGGACGGCCACGACGGCCGTTGTCGAACAGCGCATCCACGGACTCCTGCAGCATCCGCTTCTCGTTGTTGACGATGATCTCGGGGGCACCGAGGTCGATCAGTCGCTTGAGGCGGTTGTTGCGGTTGATCACGCGGCGGTACAGGTCGTTCAGGTCGGAGGTGGCGAAGCGGCCACCGTCGAGCTGAACCATCGGACGCAGCTCCGGCGGGATCACCGGGACGGCGTTGAGAACCATGCCCATCGGCGAGTTCTGGTTGGCCTGGAAGGCGGCGACGACCTTGAGACGCTTCAGCGCGCGGAGCTTCTTCTGCCCCTTGCCGCTGCGGATGGTCTCGCGGAGGTTTTCGGCCTCGGCGTCGATGTCGAAGCTCTCCATGAGCTTCTGGATCGACTCGGCACCCATGGCGCCCGTGAAGTACTCGCCGTAGCGGTCGACGAGCTCGCGGTACAGCAGTTCGTCGACGATGAGCTGCTTGACGCTGAGCTTGGTGAACGTGGTCCAGATCTCGTCGAGACGATCCAGCTCACGCTGCGCGCGGTCACGGAGCTGACGCATCTCGCGCTCGCCGCCGTCCTTGACCTTGCGGCGGACGTCGGACTTCGCGCCCTCCGCCTCCAGCTCGGCGATGTCGGCTTCGAGCTTCTGAGCGCGGGCCTCGAGGTCGGCGTCGCGCTGGTCGGCGACGGCCTTCTTCTCGACCTGCATCTCGGCTTCGAGCGTGGACAGCTCGTTGTGACGCAGTTCCTCGTCGACACCGACGATGACGTACGCGGCGAAGTAGATGATCTTTTCGAGATCCTTCGGCGCCAGGTCGAGCAGGTAGCCGAGACGGCTGGGCACGCCCTTGAAGTACCAGATGTGCGTGACCGGTGCGGCCAGTTCGATGTGGCCCATGCGCTCACGGCGCACCTTGGCGCGAGTCACCTCGACGCCGCAGCGCTCACAGATGATGCCCTTGAAGCGGACACGCTTGTACTTACCGCAGTAGCACTCCCAGTCCCGGGTGGGGCCGAAGATCTTCTCGCAGAAGAGGCCGTCCTTCTCGGGCTTGAGGGTGCGGTAGTTGATGGTCTCCGGCTTCTTGACCTCGCCGTAGGACCAATTGCGGATGTCCTCTGCACTGGCGAGGCCAATGCGGAGTTCATCGAAGAAGTTGACGTCGAGCACGTAACTTCCTTTCCCCAGAGGGATTGTGGATCAACGGTCGCCCGCCGATTCCTGACTGCCAATTCAAATGTGAACTACGCCCCCGGGTCACAGATTTCCGTGACCCGGGGACCGAAAACTAGTTCGCGAGGTCGTCGACCGTCGCCGCTTCGTTCCGGGACAGGTTGATGCCCAGGTTCGCAGCGGCCCGCTCCAGGTCCTCGTCGTCGCCGTCGGCCATCGCGATGGCCGCGCCGTCCGAGGACAGCACCTCCACGTTGAGGCAGAGCGACTGGAGCTCCTTCAAGAGCACCTTGAACGACTCGGGGATGCCCGGCTCGGGGATGTTCTCGCCCTTGACGATGGCCTCGTACACCTTGACTCGACCCACCACGTCGTCCGACTTGATGGTGAGCAGTTCCTGCAGCGTGTATGCCGCGCCGTAGGCCTGCATCGCCCAGCACTCCATCTCACCGAAGCGCTGGCCACCGAACTGGGCCTTACCGCCGAGCGGCTGCTGGGTGATCATCGAGTACGGACCGGTCGAACGAGCGTGGATCTTGTCGTCGACCAGGTGGTGCAGCTTGATGATGTACATGTAGCCGACCGAGACCGGGTACGGGAACGGCTCGCCGGAACGGCCGTCGAACAACGTGGCCTTTCCGTCGGACGCGACCATGACCTCGCCGTCGCGGTTCGGCAGCGTCGAACCGAGGAGACCGGTGAGCTCGTCCTCCTTGGCGCCGTCGAACACGGGGGTGGCGATGTTGGAGTCGGAAGGCGCCGACAGCATCTCCTCCGGCAACTGCTCCGCCCAATCGGGACGGGAGCCGTCGCCGGCGATCTGAACGTTCCAGCCGGTCTTGCCGATCCACCCGAGGTGGGTCTCCAGGATCTGGCCGATGTTCATACGACGCGGAACACCGTGGGTGTTCAGGATGATGTCGATCGGGGTGCCGTCGGGCAGGAACGGCATGTCCTCCTGCGGGAGGATCTTGCCGATGACGCCCTTGTTGCCGTGGCGGCCGGCGAGCTTGTCGCCGTCCTGGATCTTGCGCTTCTGAGCCACGTAGACACGGACCAGCTCGTTGACACCGGGGGGCAGATCGTCGTCGTCGTCGCGCGAGAACACGCGGATGCCGATGACCTTGCCGGTCTCACCGTGGGGAACCTTCAGCGACGTGTCACGAACCTCGCGGGCCTTCTCACCGAAGATGGCGCGCAGCAGGCGCTCCTCGGGGGTCAGCTCGGTCTCGCCCTTCGGCGTGACCTTTCCGACCAGCACGTCACCGTCACGAACCTCGGCACCGATACGGATGATGCCGCGCTCGTCGAGGTCGGCGAGGACCTCGTCGGAGACGTTCGGGATGTCGCGAGTGATCTCCTCGGCACCGAGCTTGGTGTCGCGGGCATCGATCTCGTGCTCCTCGATGTGGATCGAGGTCAGGACGTCCTCTTCCACGAGGCGCTGCGACAGGATGATCGCGTCCTCGTAGTTGTGGCCTTCCCACGGCATGATCGCGACGAGCAGGTTCTTGCCGAGCGCCATCTCACCGTTCTCGGTGCAGGGGCCGTCGGCGAGGACCTGTCCGGACTCGACACGCTGTCCCTCGTCCACGATGGGACGCTGGTTGGCGCAGGTGCCCTGGTTCGAACGCGCGAACTTGCGCATCCGGTAGGTCTTGCGGCTACCGTCGTCGGCCATGACCGTGACGTAGTCGGCGGAGACCTCTTCCACGACACCGGTCTTCTCGGTGACGATGACGTCGCCCGCGTCGACGGCGGCACGCAACTCCATGCCGGTACCGACCAGCGGAGCCTCGCTGCGAACGAGCGGCACCGCCTGACGCTGCATGTTCGCGCCCATCAGGGCACGGTTGGCGTCGTCGTGCTCGAGGAACGGGATCATCGCGGTCGCGACGGACACCATCTGCCGCGGCGAGACGTCCATGTAGTCGATCTCGGCGGACGAGACGAACTCGACCTCGCCACCCTTACGACGGACCAGAATGCGATCGTCGGTGAAGTGGCCGTTGGCGTCGACGGCCGAGTTGGCCTGGGCGACGACGTGGCGGTCCTCTTCGTCCGCGGTGAGGTAGTCGACCTGGTCGGTGACCTGGCCGTTCTCGACCTTGCGGTACGGCGTCTCGATGAAGCCGAACGGGTTGACCCGGGCGTACACCGACAGCGAACCGATCAGGCCGATGTTCGGGCCTTCAGGGGTCTCGATCGGGCACATGCGGCCGTAGTGCGACGGGTGAACGTCTCGCACCTCCAGGCCGGCGCGCTCACGGGACAGACCACCCGGGCCGAGAGCGGACAGACGACGCTTGTGCGTCAGCCCCGACAGCGGGTTGTTCTGGTCCATGAACTGCGACAGCTGGGAGGTTCCGAAGAACTCCTTGATCGCGGCGACGACGGGCCGGATGTTGATCAGCGTCTGCGGCGTGATCGCCTCGACGTCCTGGGTGGTCATGCGCTCGCGAACCACGCGCTCCATGCGGGACAGGCCCACGCGGATCTGGTTCTGGATGAGCTCACCGACCGTGCGCAGACGACGGTTGCCGAAGTGGTCGATGTCGTCGACCTCGACGGGCACCGCGACGCCGCCGGGGGCGGTCATCTCGGTGTCACCGGCGTGCAGGCGCACCAGGTACTCGATGGTGGCGACGATGTCTTCCTCGGTGAGGGTCGACGCGACGATCGGCTGCCCGGTGTTCAGGCCCAGCTTCTTGTTGATCTTGTAGCGACCCACGCGAGCCAGGTCGTAGCGCTTGTCCTTGAAGAACAGGTTCTCCAGGAGCGTCTGCGCGCTTTCCTTGGTGGGCGGCTCGCCCGGACGCAGCTTGCGGTAGATGTCGAGCAGCGCCTCGTCGGTGCCGGCGGTGTTGTCCTTCTCGAGGGTCGCCATGAGGATCTCCGAGAAGCCGAAGCGCTCGGTGATCTGCTCGGTGGTCCAGCCGAGGGCCTTCAGCAGCACGGTGACGGGCTGGCGGCGCTTGCGGTCGATGCGGACGCCGACCGTGTCGCGCTTGTCGACGTCGAACTCGAGCCATGCACCACGGCCGGGGATGACCTTGACGCTGTGCAGGTCCTTCTCGGTGCCCTTGTCGACGGAGTGGTCGAAGTAGACGCCGGGGGAACGCACCAGCTGCGAGACCACGACACGCTCGGTGCCGTTGATGATGAACGTGCCCTTGTCGGTCATCATCGGGAAGTCGCCCATGAAGACCGTCTGGCTCTTGATCTCACCGGTGTTGTTGTTGATGAACTCCGCGGTGACGAACAACGGCGCCGCGTAGGTCATGTCCTTGTCTTTGCACTCGTCCGTCGAGGCCTTCACCTCGTCGAAGCGCGGGTCCGAGAAGGACAGAGACATCGAGCCCGAGAAATCCTCGATCGGGGAAAGCTCCGCGAGAATGTCCTCGAGACCGCCGGAGATTGCGCTGTCGCCACGAGCGGCGGCGCGCTCGCGCCAGCTCTGCGCACCGATCAACCACTCGAACGAATCGGTTTGTAGATCAAGAAGCCCGGGAACTTCGAGGGGTTCGCGAATCTTTGCGAACGAAACCCTCTTCGGGGCTCCGGGGATTCCGGAAACTGCCTTGGTCTGGCTAGAGACTGCCAAGATGCGTCCTTCCAGCACCTCACGCGGGCCGCTCTTGCTGTTGCGACCGCCGCTGTATCTGCTTCGAATTTCGCTGGTCACGACCCGAACGAAACTCGTCACAGTTGCTGAGGAGTGGATCACTTCGCAGCGGTACGGACGAGAGGTGGACAGGAGGCAGCCAGCGCAACGTCCAAAAGTACACCCAAACTCAGTAGATGTCGAGTCGGGCACCCGAAACAGCACCCAGCCGGGCGCTCGGCCACGCGTCACTGCGCATGTTCACGCATCAGAGTGACGCGTGATCATCGCGGCGTCAAGAGTTAGGGGGCGTGTCGTGTCGTTTCGCCCGGCCGACGGGCCGTTTCCGGCACCCCTTCCCACCCGCTGACGGGCGGTGAACAATATGCGCACGCGATCGGAAGTCGATTTCTCGAGGGAAGCAGAGCCGTGACGCGCTGGAGTTCGTTCGTCGTCGCCCGCCCGACGCTGGTCCTCGCCGTCACGGTGCTGCTGGTGCTGCTCGGCGGGGCGTGGGGTTCGGGCGTGTTCGACCGGCTGAGCCTGGGCGGATACACCGACCCGGGCAGCGAGTCCGCGCGCGTCGAGCGCCTGATCGAGGGGACGCTCGGACGCCAGACCCCCGACCTGGCTGTGACCTACCACGCCCGTCCGGGCGCGACGCTCGACGATCTCGGGCCCGACGTGGCCGCCCACCTCGCGCAGATCGACCCAGGAGCGCTCGCCGGCACTCCCCTGTCGTACTGGTCGGCGCCGCCGCAGGCGAAGGAGTTCCTGCGGTCCACCGACGGCACCGAAGGGCTGGTGGTGCTGTCGCTGAACGGCGACGAGAACACTCGGATCGCCGCGTACCACGACCTCCGGCCCCTGCTGGTCATCGATGGCACGGAACAGGAGTTCAGCGGCTTCAGCGCGGCCGCCAACGCCTTCAACGAGGCGTCCGAGCGCGACCTGCTGCGCGCCGAGACGGTGTCGTTCCCGCTCCTGCTGCTACTTCTGCTCGTCATCTTCGGCGGCCTCGTCGGCGCGGCGGTCCCGCTGTGCGTCGGCGGTCTCGCGATCCTCGGCGCACTCGGCGCCCTGCGCGTGATCTCGTACTTCACCGAAGTCAGCGCGTTCTCGGTGAACATCGCGAGCCTCGTCGGTCTCGGCATGTCCATCGACTACGGGCTGTTCGTCGTGACCCGGTTCCGCGAGGAGTTGCGGTCGGGCGCCCGACCGGACGACGCCGTCCGGCGGACGCTCGCCACCGCCGGCCGGACCGTGGGGTTCTCCGCCCTCCTCCTCGTGTGCGGATTCGTGGGCATGCTCGTCTTTCCCCAGGCCATCGTCCGGTCCTTCGCCTACGGGGGGATGGCGGCCATCGGGATCGCGGCGGTGCTGTCGCTGTCGGCATTGCCCGCGGCGCTCGCTCTGCTCGGGCCGCGCATCAATTCGCTGACGTGGCGACCGGGCGTGGTCGAACGCGGCGAAGACCGGGCGCACCGATTCTGGGGCGGCGTCGCCGCCCGGGTCATGCGGCGCCCCGTCGCGATCGCGTCGGGCATCGTGGCGGGGCTGCTCGTGCTCGCGGCACCCCTCACGGGCGCGTCGCTGGGCGATCTCGACCACACCGGGCTGCCCGCGGCTCACCCGCTCCGTCTGGCCGTCGAGGATCTCGCCGCCGACTTTCCGCTCGCCAACAACGGCGCAACGCTGATCCTGCAGGGCAGCGACGGCAAGGCCCCGCCCCCGGCCGCCACGGCAGAGTTCTTCCGGGCGACCGCCGCGGTCGACGGCGTCCAGCGGGTGGTCCCGGTGGGGGCCACCGGCACGTTCGTCGCCATCCGGGCCATCTTCGACGACGCCGACCGGACGCCGGGGGCCATGGCGACGACCGCCGCACTGCGCGACCTCCCGCCCCCGGAAGGGACCGTGAAGATGCTGGGCGGGCTGAACGCCCTGACCTCCGACGGACTGGACGCGATGGCCGCGCGACTGCCGTGGATGATCGGGATCATGGTGGCGGTCACCTTCGCCCTGATGCTGTTCGCGTTCCGGTCCGTGGTGCTGCCGCTGAAGGCGATCGCGATGGCCACCCTCAGCCTCGCCGCGTCCTTCGGCGTGCTCACGTGGATCTTCGAGGACGGTCACGGCGCCGGTTTCCTCGGCGTGACGCCAGGGCCGCTGCCCGCGACGATGGTCGTGCTGATCATCGCGGTGGTGTTCGGACTCTCCACCGACTACGAGATCTTCCTGATGTCCCGGATGGTCGAGGCCCACGACCAGGGCGCGTCGACGGAGGAGGCCGTCCGGATCGGCACGGCACACACGGGGCGCATCGTGACGGCGGCCGCCGCGCTGCTGATCGTCGTCACCGGTGCGTTCACGCTCTCGGAGCTGACGATGATGCGGTTCATCGGGCTCGGCATGATCGTGGCGCTGCTCATCGACGCCACCGTCATCCGCATGATGCTGGTTCCCGCCCTGGTGAAGCTGATGGGCGAGGCCAACTGGTGGGCACCGGGATTCCTGGCACGCAAGACACCCACCCCCGGTTCACCGGATGATCCGAAACGGTCACCGCGGCAACAGATTCCCGCTCAATCGTGATTCTTGTTCGGGCACAATACCTTTCAGGTGTCCGAATCAGCCCTCGCTGTCGGAGATGTCGGAGAGCACCCACTTGCCGTCGATCTTCTCCATCTTGATCGACAGCGGGGTGGCAGCACTACCCTGAGCGACCGCATCACCCGTGGCGCTGACGTTCATGTGCGCCAGAAGCTCGGCGCGGTCGCCGTCGAGCACCGTGACCCCGATGTCCGTGACGGAGGCCTGGGTGGCCGTCTTCGTCTGGATCGCAGCTTGTTTGGTGGTATCCGCGGTGGAGTCGAACTCGGCACGCTTGGCATCGTTGAGATAGCCACGCGCCTTGTCGAAGTCCTGATCGATGGTCTCGTAGCTGTAGGTGTACAGCGTCTCGATCGCCTCGGTCCCCGCCTTCGTCACCTCGGCGGTCGCTCCCGCGTCGACCCAGGCGGTGTTCGTGATGTGCGCGCCGGGCTTGAACGCCGCGACGACCGCGAACACACCGAGCACCACCGCCACGGCGCCGAGGATCCCGACGAGCTTCCAGGTGATCCGACCGGTTTCGCCGGCCGCGCCGGCCTCGGCGACGGGCGGTGCCTGCTGCTTGCCTATGCGGGGCTGAAGGTTCGGGACCTTCGCCTTACCCGCCGACGCCTTCGCGGTGTCGGTCGTGGTCGTGGTCGCGGTCGCTGCCGCGGTCGCCGCCGCCTCCTTCGCCACCGGGGCCGACTTCTCGCCCGGCGTAGGCTTCTTCACGAGGTCCGGCTTCTTCACCAGGTCCGGCTTCTCCACCAGGTCCGGCTTCTCCACCACGTCCAGCTTCTCGAGGGCTTCCGGCTTCTTCACCACGTCCGGCTTCGAAGTCGATTCCGGCTTCGGCGTTACCTGACGGGTCCCCGCCACGCGCGGACGCCTGCCCTTTGCAGCGCTGTCCGGCACGTTGTTGCGGCGCTTGGGGGGCATAATTCACCACTTTCTCATTGCACGACGAGCTGTCGTCGACGTGGACACCACAGCGGCACGCCGCTGTGGCACATCGGAACTACTGGCCGCCGCTGTCGCCCTCGGGGGCCGGCGCCTGCTCGGCGGGAGCCGGCGCCTGGTCTGTGGGAGCGGGGGCAGCGCCGGCGGCGGGTACCGGACCGTTCTCGAGCGGAATACGTCCGCCCACCGGTTCCACCGACGACGCCTTCCAGACCCCGTCCACGTCCTCGACGTCCATCCGCATCGTCACCTTGGCCTTGTCGAAGCGATCCGGCCAGGTGGTGGTGACAGCCACGACGACCAGCGCCTTGGCGGTGCCGTCGTCGGTGTTCAATTCGGTGAGGGTGCCCTGGATCAATTCGGCCTTGCTCGCCGCCCTCGACTGACGCATCTGGTCGGTGAACCCGTCCATCGTCGACTGCAGATCCTGGTTCATCTTGTCGCCCGTGATGGACGACTTCATATTCTCGAAGGATCCGTCGAGGTCCGCGGAATCGACCGAATTGAGGTTGATCGCGGCCTGCTGGGCGCCCGCCAGCGCGGAGTCGCGCGCGTCGGCGATCGGCTTGTCCACGAAGAGAGCACGCGCCCACCCGAAGCCGAACCATCCGGCTGCGACAACCGCGATCACCACCAGTGCGGTCACCGCAGCAAACGAGGCCTTCAACGTTCTGTCCTTCCCCGGAGCCGGTTGTCCCGACTCCGGGGGCGTGGTAATTCGCGTCACACCAATACCCTACTGATTGTTTTCTTCTACCCGCCCTCGGTGAGAACCGAATGCTACTTGGGAGTAACCCCGAGGAGCGGCGCGAGCTGCGTTGCGATGGGATTCAAGTTGAGAGTGTCAGGCATGACCTTCGGCTTGAAATCCCACGGTTGGATCGTGTCCGGATCGGCGAACACGATGCGATCTGCACTTCGAACACCCGTCACGCTTCCCTGGGGAGCGTCGCAGTTGGCCTTCGTGTTGTACGGGAAGTCCTGCTGGGTGTCGTCGAAATTCGGGTTCTGCCGCTTCATCTCGGCGAGGATCTCCTGCGTCCCTTCGTAACCCAGTGTGCACGACGGCGGATTGTTGGTCTCCAGGACGATGCCCTGGTGGACGGTGCCGTCGCCCGGTGCCACGGTCGACGCGGACGCCGCGATGGCAGGCAGGAACATCAGGATCGGCCGCAGCGCGATTGCCTGCGGGGCCAGCTTGTCGCCGACCGCGGCAAGGTTCGTCAAGTCGGTGGTGAGACTCGGACCGGTCTCGTTCACCAGTTGACCGATCTCGTCACTCGCCGGAATTCCCCTGTCGATGATGGAGCGGATGTCCGGGTCGCTGGTGCGCAGCTGCGCTGCCACCGCGTCGAGGTCCGAACTGAACTGGACGATCGCCGACGATTGATCGGATTGTGTCGCCAGCACCGTCTGGCTGTCCCGGATGAGGGCCAGCGTCTGCGGAAGGACGTCGAGTCCGTCCTTCGTCAGCGTCGAGAGAGAATCCGCGAGCGTCTGCAGATCCTCGCCCTTGCCGTTGAACGCCGTTCCCAATTGCGTGACGACCGTGCGCAGCGAGTCGACCGGAACCGACCTCACCAACCCGTCGGTGGCCATCAGCACCTGCTCGACCGGAACCGGTGTGGAGGTGTCGGCCTCGCCGATCACCGAGCCGTCTTCCAGATACGGCCCCTGGTCGGTGTCGGGCTGCAGGTCCACGTACTGCTCACCGATCGCGGACCGGTTCGCGACGACGGCTTTGGCCGACGCCGGAATGTCGGGCCCGCCCGACGAGATCTTCAACTCGACGTTGATGCCGTCCGCCGTCAGCGACAGGTCGCCGACACGCCCGACGGGCACACCGCGATACGTGACCTCGGCGTTGGTGAAGATACCGCCGGAGTCCTTGAACTGCGCGTTCACGGCGTACTCGCCGAACCCGAGCAGGTTGTCGAGGCGAACATACTTGGCACCGACGTAGACCAGCCCGAGCACCGCCACGACGGCGAACGCGACGAGCTGGAATCTGACCAGCCGTGACCTCACTGTCCACCCCCGATTCCGAACTGCTCCAGCAGTCCCCCGAGCGGGTTCTGCGGCAACGGCGCCTGGCCGTCCGTCGTGCGGTTCCCCGCGCCACCGTTGCCGGCCGCGGGCGCCGCCCCGGGAAGACCCGGGATCCGCAGACCCGTCGGGGCGGGGATGATCGGCGGAATCGGCAGCAGCGACACCGTGGGCCAGCCCGGCTTCGGCCCGTTGCCGTTGTAGTACGGGTTCGACGGGTCCACGATCGGCTTGGGTTCACCGAACTTCGGCGGCACGTACACCGGGTCGCCCTGACCGACGCCCAGCGCGCTCAGTGCGTCGCCGATCTGCAGGTCGACCGAGAGGAACAGGTTGACCGATCCGCCGAGGGCGATCTTCTCCACACCGTCCGGGAACGGGACGGTCGGGATGAACGCGAGCGAATTGGGCAGGTTGTCGCCGGAGTCGGCGAGCGCCTTGAGCGTCGGCCGCAGCGCGAGGAGATCTGCGATCAGATCGTTCTTCGACCTGTTGATCACGTCGGTTCCGACGGTGCCGAGCCGGTCCAGTTGCGTCAGCATCTGAGTGAGCTGCGGGCGCTGCTGGTTGAGCACTTCGGTGGCGATGGGAAGCTGATCGAGGATCAGCCCGATCTTCTCGTTCTGTTCGTCCACTCGGGTGGTCAACGCGTCGAGTCCGTCCAGGGCCCGGGTGATGTCGTCGCGCTGCTGGTTGAGTCCGTCGATGAGCGTGTTCGTCTGCTCGAGAAGTCCCCGGACCCGATCCTCGCGGCCGTCGAGGGCAGTGGTCAGTTCGTGCACGATCGGCTGCAACTGTCCGACACCGCCACCGTTGAGCAGCAGTGACAACGCGCCGAGCACCTGCTCGATCTCGGTGGCGTGGCGCGTGCGATCCAGCGGGATCGTGTCGCCGTTCTCGAGCCGCGCGGGATCCTTGTTCTCCGGCGGCTCGGACAGCTGGACGAACTTCTCACCGAGCAGGTTGGTCTGCTGGATGGCGGCGACCGCATTGGCCGCGAGGTCGACGGACGAGTCGAGGATTACCTCCACGTCGGCCGTCCAGCCGTCCGGCGCCACCTTGATGGATTCGACCCGGCCCACGGGAACACCGTCGACCTTGACGGCGGACTGCGGAACGAGGTCGAGGACGTCGTCGAATTGGATCGTCAGGTGCATCGGATCGTTGCCGACGTCCGGCCCGCCGGGGAGGGGAACTCCGTAGATTCCCTCCGACGAGCAGGAACTCACCGCGATGGCGACGGCGCACGCGCCGGCGCCGAGGATTACCGACCGCTTCATTCGCCCTCACCACCCGTTGCGCTCTCGAATCGCGGCGACACGACACCCGGCACCGTGCCGGGCGTGACCGTCCGCTGAATGTTGTCCGCACTCATGATCCCGAACGGAAGCACGAGCGACGGAGACTTCGCCGACTGCGTGATCTGGGACGTGACGGCGGTGCAGTTGTCGATCAGTGGCTGCATCTGACGCCCGAGTTGCTCGAAACGCGGGTCGCCGGGAACCAGCTTGCCGAGGTCGATCAACTTGCAGACCACGCCCGCCGGATCCTGCAGATCCGGGAACGCCAGGCGCGACGCCAGGTTGCCCGACTCCGCGTCGTACGAGTTGGCCAGGTTGCTGATCGCCAGCGGGAGCAGCGTCAGCGAGTTGACGAGCGACTCACGGTTGTCGGCGAGGGTCTGCGTCACCGGAACCAGATCGTTCACGTTCTCGGCGAGGATGTCCCTGTTGTCCGCCACGAACTTCGAGACGTCGCCGAGTGCGATCGCGAGCTGGTTGAGGGCGGCGCCGAGGTTCTCCCGCTCCCCCGCCAGGAACCCGGACAGATCGGAGAGCTGCGAGTTGAAGTCACGGACCTGCTGATCGTTGGCCGCCAGCGCGCCCACGAAGACCTGGAGGTTCTTGACGGTGTCGAACAGGTCGCCGCGACTCTCGTTGAGGGTGCGGGCGGCGTCGGAGAGCTGGGTGATGCTCTGCCCCAGCGCTTCACCGTTGCCATCGAGGTTGGCGGCGCCGGTCTCGACGAACTGGGACAGCGCGCCGTCCTTGTTCGCCCCGTTCGGACCGAGTGCGGTCGAGAGCTTCTCGATGCTCGCGTACAACTGGTCGACCTCGACGGGAGTCGCAGTGCGGTCCCGCGAGATCACGGCACCGCTCTGCATCGTGTCGCCTCCCGTGTACGCGGGCGCGAGCTGGATGTAGCGGTCGGACACCACCGACGGCGTGACCTGAGCAGCTTTCGCGTCGGCGGGAATGTCGACGCCGCGATCGACGCGCATGTCGACCTTCACCTGATCGCCCTGCGGCTCCACCCCGTCGACCGATCCGACCTTCACACCGAGGACCCGCACATCGGAGCCCTCGTAGATGCCCACCGACTTGTCGAAGTACGCGGTGATCTTGGTGGTGCCTGCCCGGGTGAACACCCACCACAGCGCGCCGGCGATCACCAGCGCGACGATGACGATTCCTACGATGAGGGCGACACCGCCGCGTCCTCCGCGGTCGGCTCCGTTCTCGACGTCTGCCATCAGTTACCCCCCAACGTGCGGACGGGTTCGCGCGGACCGGGAATGTCGGGCAGACCGGGCGGCAGGAGGTTCACCACGACCTGGTCGAACCAACGACCGTTACCGACCACGTTCGTGTAGAGGCGGACGAAGGGCTCGTACAGTTTCATCGCCTTGTCCAAGTTCTCGTTATTGGCCTTCAGGATCTCGACGACGCCGTCGAGCTGCTCGAGCGCGGGACCGATGGCGGCCTCGTTGTCGTGCACGAGTCCGGTCAGTTGCTGCGACAGGCGCTGTGTTCCGGTGAGCAACTGGGAAATCGACTGCTGACGGCTGTTGAGCTCACCGAGCAGCAGGCCGGCGTCGCTGATCAACCGGTTGAATTCGGCGTTGCGGTCGGCGAGGACCTTGGTCGTCTTGCCGGTCGCGTCGAACAACTTCTGCAGTTCCTGGTCGCGGCTGGCGATGGTCTGCGACAACCTGCTGACGCCGTCCAGGGACGCGCGGATCTCCGTGGGCGTTCCCTCGAACGCCTGCGACAGCGTGACTATGCTCTGCGCGAGCTGGTCGGAGTCGATGTCTCCGACCGTCTCCGCAGCAGCGGAGAACGCTTCGATCACGTCGTACGGAGACGTGGTGCGGTCCAACGGGATCGCGTCGCTCGGGTTCAGCGTGTCGGAGCCGCGGGGGTCGAGGGCCAGATACTTCTGGCCCAGGATCGTCTTGATCTGAATGGATGCCGACGTCTCGTCGCCGACCCACGCATCCGACACCTTGAACGCGACGTCGACGTGGTCGCCGTCGAGTTCGACCGACGTGACCTTGCCGACCTTCACACCGGCGATACGTACCTCGTTGTCGGGCTTGAGCCCGGCCGCCTCGGTGAATTCGGCGTGGTAGGTGGACCCGGCGCCGATGAACGGCAGCGAATCCAGGAAGAATGCCGACAGGGTGGCCAACAGCACCACGAGAATGCCGAGGGCACCAGCCACTGCCGGGCTGCGACGTCTGCTCATCGTGTCTGCAACTCCTGTAGGCCGTCCTGTGTGCACCGTTTGGCCGAGTTCGTATACAGCGGCTGGTTGACGGTGGGCAAGCCCGTGGGCAGGTTCAGTTGGGGCGCGGTGCCTGGTCCTGCGACGATGTCGACTCCACAGAGGTAGAACTGGAACCAGGATCCGTAACTGGCTGCCCGGCCGAGCTTTTCGAGCTTCACCGGAAGCGTCTGGAGGACGCTGTTGACGGTGTCGGAGTTACGGTTCAACGTCGTCGCCAGCGTGTTCAGCGACGTGATGGATTCCTGGATGGACGGGCGGGTGGGTTCGAGCAGATCGGCCGTCGCGTCGGTGAGCCCGGCGAGGGATGTCACCGCCGAACCGACGGTCCCCCGGTCGTCGGCCAACCCCGTGACGAGCTGCTGGGTGTTGACGATCAGCGAATCGAGCTGATCGTCGCGCTGATTCACCGTGGCGAGCACGCTGTTGAGGTTGTTGATCACCGCCCCGATCACCCGGTCCTTGTCGGCGACGGTGTTGGTGAGGCTGGCCGTGTTCTTGACGAGTTCCGTAATCGTCCCCGATTCACCCTGGAACACCTGGATGATCTGGTACGACAGCTTGTTCACGTCGTCGGCGCTGAGAGTCTGGAACAGCGGGCGGAAACCGTCGAACAGCGTCGTGAGGTTGACGGCAGGCTTGGTCCGCTCCATCGGAATGGTGTCGCCGCCGTTCATCTTCATCCCCTGCTGGCCCTCACCCTGTTCGAGCGCGATGTAGCGCTGACCCACGAGGTTCCGGAAGCGGATGGTCGCGGTGGTGCTGGCCGGAAGCCAGTCCCGTTCCGACACCGAGAACTGGACCTCCGCCTCGCGGTCGTCGTGGATCGAGATCTTCTCGACCTGACCCACACGCACACCGGCGATACGCACCTCGTCGCCCTCGTTGAGCGAGGTGACGTCCGAGAAGATCGCGTTGAACTTGGTGCCACCGCCGCCGCCGAGATTGGCGATGGTGGCGGCGAGCAGACCGGTCGCCAGGATCGTGACCACGGCGAACACGATCAGCTTGACCAGTGGTGCAGTCAGGCCCCTCACTTGAAGCTCACCTCAGTCCCCCTCATGGTCGGCGCGCCGACGAGTGTCGTCCAGCTCGGCACGTCCTCCGGCGCCATGCCGCCGGCCTCGCCGTACACGACGTCCAACGTGTCCTGCTCCATCTTCGAACCCGCGTAACTCGCGGGCGTGACCTGGGCTCCGTACCCCGGAACCTGATCGGGAACACCGGCCGGTGCCGGGAGGAAGTCGATGGTCGACGGACCGGGATTGCGCGAAGGCACCTGGTAGGCACCGTCGTTGTAGGAGGACCCGCCCGGGTACTGCGGGAACTTCCCGCCCGGTGCGGTGACGTTGTCGTAGCACGCCGGTCCGCGGTTGTCGAGCAGGCGCGGCTCGTCCTGGTTGGGCACGTAACGGCCCTTCGGGTTGACGAACTGCACGCTGGCACGCACACCCGGGTACGGATCGTCCGGCGCCAGCAGCTCACGGGCGACGGGTGCGGACTTCGCGAAGCCCGCGAACGTGCAGCCGAAGCTCGGCGAGTAGCGGCCCAGGATCTGCAGCGCCTCGCGCGAATCGGCGGCGATGCTGACGATCGACTCGGCGTTGGTCTGGAGCAGATCGGCGGTGCTCGATGCGGTTCCGGTCAGCGAGGCGAGCAGCGTGGAGATCTCACCCTGCTTCTCCACCACCGTGTTTCCGGTGGTCCGCAGATTGTCGAGGGCGTTCACCAGCTCCGGCGCCGCCTCCGAATACGTCTGCGAGAAATCGGCCAGACCGCGCAGATCCTCCTGAATGGCGGGCAGTTCGGTATTCAATCCGCCGAAGATCTCCTCGAGCCGGTCCAGCGTGAGGCCGAGTTCGGCGCCGCGGCCGCTCAACCCCTGCGACAGCGCACCGAGGGTGTTCGCCAGATCCTGCGGCGGAATCGCCTGCAGCAGCGGCAGCAGCCCGTCGAGAACCTCACCTACCTCGACGGCGTTGCCGCTCTTGTCCTGACGCAGCGTGTCTCCGGCCTGGATCGGCGGGGCGGTGTCACCCTCCGGAACGATCAGCGACACATACCGTTCGCCGAACAGCGTCTTGGGCAGCAGTCGCGCCGTAGCGTTGGACGGGATCAGCGGCGCCTTGTCCGGCTGGATCGCGAGCGCGAGGGTGACCTCGCCCTCCGACGTGGATGCCGAGCGCACCTCGCCGACGATGAGGCCGCGGACCTTCACGTCCGCGTTCGGCGGCAGGGCATTTCCCGCGGTATCGGTGAGGAGGTCGACCTTGACGACCTTGGTGAACGTCTTGTTGAACATGCCGATGGTGAAGGCCAGGAACAGCGCGAGGACCAGGAAGAACACAAGCCCCAGCACCCGTCGGCCCGCGACAGATGTCGTGTTGCTCATCCGGCCACCCTCACTGTGGTCGTCGTGCCCCAGATGGCGAGGCTCAGGAAGAAGTCGAGAACGGCGATGGTGACGATCGCGGTGCGGACCGCCCTACCCACGGCCACACCGACACCGGCGGGACCACCCGACGCGTGGTAGCCGTAGTAGCAGTGGATCAGGATGAGTACGAACGCGAAGATCAGCACTTTCGCAAACGAATACAGCACGTCCTGCGGTGGCAGGAACAAGTTGAAGTAGTGGTCGTACGAACCGGTCGACTGCCCGTTGAACACGGTGCTGATGACCCGGGACGCAAGATAGGCCGCCAGCAGACCGACGATGTACAGCGGGATGACGGCCACGAATCCCGCGATCATGCGAGTGGTCACGAGGAACGGCACACTCGGCACCGCCATGACCTCCAGGGCGTCGATCTCCTCCGAGATCCGCATGGCACCGAGCTGCGCCGTGAAACCACAACCGACGGTGGCCGAGAGTGCGAGTGCCGCAACGATCGGCGCGATCTCGCGGGTGTTCACGTAAGCGGACAGGAAGCCGGTGAGGACCGAGCTGCCGAGCTGTTCGAGCGCAGCGAAGCCCTGCAGACCGACGACGACACCGGTGAAGCCGGACATCATCGCGATGACACCGATGGTGCCGCCGATGACGGCGAGCGCGCCGCTGCCGAATGTCACCTCGGCGAGGAGGCGGAGCACTTCCTTGCGGTAGTGGACGAGTGTGTGCGGCGACCAGGCAATGGCTCTGGCGTAGAACGACATCTGCTCGCCGGCCTTGTCGAGCACGTTCAGTGGCGCACGACCGACTCGGCGTGCCGCCATCAGAGTCCGGTCACCGCGTCCCTTGGCGATTGTCATCGGGTCACGATCCCTTCGCCGGAACGATCTGGAGGTACACCATGGTCAAGATCAGGTTCGCGAAGAACAACAGCAGGAACGTGATCACCACAGACTGGTTCACCGCGTCACCGACGCCCTTGGGTCCGCCCTTCGGGTGGAGTCCCTTGTACGCCGCGATGACACCGGCGATGACACCGAAGACGGCCGCCTTGAGCTCGCCGACCCAGATATCGGGGAGCTGCGCGAAAGCCGAGAACGATGCCAGGTACGCACCGGGATTACCCCCTTGGAGAATGACGTTGAAGAAGTAGCCCCCGGCGATGCCGACCACCGACACGAGGCCGTTGAGCAGGATCGCGACGAGGACCATCGCGAGCACCCGAGGCACGACGAGTCGCTGAATCGGGTTGATACCGAGCACTTCCATGGCATCGATCTCTTCGCGGATCGTCCGCGCACCGAGATCCGCCGTGACCGCCGACCCCGCAGCTCCGGCCACCAGGAGTGCCGTCACCAGCGGGGAACCCTGCTGAATGACGGCGAGAACGCTGGCCGCTCCCGTGAACGACTCGGCTCCGAGCTGCTTGATGAGCGATCCGGTCTGCAGTGACACCACTGCTCCGAACGGAATCGCGACCATCGCAGTGGGCAGAATCGTGACGCTGGCGATGAACCAGGCCTGTTCGATGAACTCACGGACTTGGAACGGCCGTTTGAACGTGTTTCGTGCGACGTCGACGAAGAGCTCGACGATGTTTCCGGCCTGCGTCAGCGCACCGTTGACCGGCCGCAAGACCGAGCTGCGGGTAACCCCCATCCGTTATGCCTACCCTTGCCCGTGAGTGGTGTTTTCGTACCCTTCACCCCGGTATGCGGGGATGACCTGCGTGTCGTCCTGGCTGTATGCGTAGTCGTAGCCTCCGCCGCCGTTTCCGCCGGAATTCTCGTCGAGGCTTTCCTGAATCGCGATCTGAGCGTTCTCCGGCAACGTGTGCATGATGTGCCGCACCCGCTCCTGACGGCGAGCGACGGCCTGCCGGAACGGCATCCCCGGCGTCGCCTTCATCTGCGGAACGATTCCCTCCACGTCATCGACACCACCGGCATGGTGACCGGCGTCGACCATCGCCTGCTCCTGTGCCATCTGCGCCTCGTCCTTCTCCTCCGACATCCCGATCGGACCGATCATCGTGCCGTTGAGGAACTGCTTGACCACCGGCTCCTCACTGGTGAGCAGCACCTCGCGGGGTCCGAACATCACCAGATGCCGCCGGAACAGCATCCCGATGTTGTCCGGCACCGTCCGCGCCAGATTGATGTTGTGCGACACGATCAGAATCGTCGCATCGATCTCCGCATTGATATCGATCAACGTCTGCGAAATGTAGGTGGTGCGCACCGGATCCAGACCGGAGTCGGGCTCGTCCACCAGAATGATCTGCGGATCCAGCACCAGCGCCCGGGCCAACCCGGCGCGCTTGCGCATACCGCCGGAGATCTCGCCGGGCAGCTTGTCCTCGGCCCCGAGGAGACCGACCAGCTCCATCTTCTCCATCACGATCTTGCGGATCTCGGACTCGGATTTCTTCGTGTGCTCGCGGAGCGGGAACGCCACGTTGTCGAACAGGTTCATCGACCCGAACAGGGCGCCGTCCTGGAACAGCACCCCGAACAACTTCCGGATCTCGTACAACTCCTTCGAGGAGCACTCGAGAATGTTGGTGCCATCGATCACGATCGACCCCTGCTCCGGACGGAGCAGACCGATCAGCGACTTCAGAAACACCGACTTACCGGTACCCGACGGGCCCAGCAACGCACTCACCTCGCCGGCCGGAAGAGTCAACGTGACGTCCTGCCAGATCCTCTGCGAGCCGAAAGACTTGGTCAGTCCCTCGACGGAAACCTCGACTCCCACCATTACCTCCGCGACCGTCCGATGCACTCACCCCGTGTGGGTTGGGTCACTCTATCGCATCGGAGTGTTACCTGTGACAGGCTATGCTACTCATGAGTAAGAAAGATGCCAACAGCGGGTCCCACAATGCAAAACAACGTGCCTGAACTGGGATAACGGTAGCGAAATTTTTGGTCGCGCGTCCAGGTTTCGGCCACTATTCTCGACACTCCGAAGGCGTCCGCAGACATGAAAAGAGGGCCACTTCCCACGTATGGGAAGTGGCCCTCTTCGTCTACTCGGTGAGCAGCGCGGGTGAAACCGTCTTACTTGACGGAGATCTTCGCGCCGGCAGCCTCGAGCTTCTCCTTGGCGGCGTCGGCCGCGTCCTTGGCAACCTTCTCCAGGATGGCCTTCGGAGCACCCTCGACGAGGTCCTTGGCTTCCTTCAGGCCGAGGCCGGAAACGACCTCACGGACGACCTTGATGACCTGGATCTTCTTGTCACCGGCCGACTCGAGGATGACGTCGAACTCGTCCTGCTCTTCGGCAGCGTCGGCGCCGGCAGCAGCCGGGGCGCCGGCAGCAGCAACGGCGACCGGAGCGGCAGCGGTGACCTCGAAGGTCTCCTCGAACGCCTTCACGAACTCCGAGAGCTCGAGGAGGGTGAGCTCCTTGAACTGGTCCAACAACTCTTCGGTGCTGAGCTTCGCCATTGTGGCGGTCCTTCCTGTAAGTCCCATGTCGCTGATCCGCGACCGGGCGGGGTTATAGCAGTGATGCGCGGGTGCGGATCAGCTTTCGGCTGCAGCCTCGGCGGGAGCTTCGGCGGCTCCGCCCTCTGCGGCCTTCTTTTCCTGCAGCGCGGCGGCCAGACGGGCCACCTGCGAAGCAGGAGCGTTGAACAGGCCTGCGGCCTTTGCCAAGTTGCCCTTCATCGCGCCGGCGAGCTTGGCCAACAGGATCTCGCGGGACTCGAGGTCCGCAATCTTGTTGACCTCGTCCACGGACAGCGCAGCGCCGTCCATGTAGCCGCCCTTGATGATGAGCGCCTTGTTGTCCTTCGCGAAGTTCTTCAGAGCCTTCGCAGCATCGACGGGCTCGCCCTTGATGAATGCAATGGCGGTCGGACCGACGAAAAGGTCATCAAGGCCCTCGACGCCCGCTTCGGCAGCGGCACGCTTGACCAGGGTGTTCTTGGCGACGGAGTAGGTGGCACCTTCTCCGAGAGCGCGTCGCAGTGTCGTGATGTTGCCCACCGTCAGACCACGGTATTCCGTGATCACAGCAGCGGTCGAACCCTTGAACTGCTCGGTGATCTCCGCAACTGCGGAAACCTTCTCAGGCTTTGCCATACTTCGCCTCCTCTCATGACAGTCGTTATCCCACTTCGGAACCGCTGCGCACCGCCGGGTATCCCGGAGCACGCAATCCAAGACATGCAAAACGCCCCGGTGCAGGGCACACGGGGCGTGAAAGGAAGCCATTCGGTCAGCGCACACACGCGACCGATACGCATCCCCCTACCTCGTCCTCCTGCGTGGGCCGCCGGACATTCCCGGACTTTCAATCGCACCCTTACGGGAGACGATCACCAACGGTCTTGGGTAGAACATGATTTGGGGTGAAGCTCAAATACTGCATTGAACTCCGCAGGACAGATTACGGCATGCCCTGCACAACCACCAAATCCCAGCTCGAACCCGATCTGCCATGAGTGTTGCGGATCACCATTCATGGGCGATGTGGTTCATCAGACCCAGGCTGCCATGCATTATCTGTTACGTAACGTCACATATATAGTCTAGATTCGTGACATGACACTCCTCGAAGCCCGAGCCGTCGTGGCCGGCTCCCGGACGCGCCGCTTCCTCGCGCTCGCCGTGATCTGCCTGGCCGAACTGCTCGTCGTGCTCGACAACACCATCGTCAACGTCGCGCTCCCCTCCATCGGCGTCGAACTCCGCACCAGCGTCAGCGGGCTCCAGTGGGTCGTCGACGCCTACACCTTGACCTTCGCCGGTCTGTTGCTGGCGTTCGGCAACCTCGGCGACCGCTACGGCCGGCGACGCGTCATGATCATCGGGCTGATCGGCGTCGCCGTCATGTCGATCGCAGGCGCCAACGCCGAGAGTCTCGGCCAGGTGATCGCAGCCCGCGCGGCGATGGGCGTCTTCGCGGCCGCCGTCTTTCCCGCGACCCTCGCCCTCGTCATCAACATCTTCACCGACGTGCGGGAACGGGCACTGGCCATCGCCGCGTGGACCGCGATGGCAGGGTTCGCGATCGCCATCGGCCCGATGGCCGGTGGGTGGCTGCTCGAGCACTTCAGCTGGCACTCGGTCTTCTGGATCAACGTGCCGATCGCCGTCATCGCGGCAGCGGCAACGCTGCTGCTGGTGCCGGAGTCGCGCGCCTCCGTCGCCGGACGCATGGACCTCGTCGGGATCGCCGCCTCGATCACCGGAATCACCGTGCTCGTGTGGGCGATCATCGAGGCGCCGCACCACGGGTGGGCGTCGCCCGTGACGGTCGGCGCCGTCGCCGTCTCGATCGCGGTCCTGGCCGGATTCGTCTTCTGGGAGTTGCGCACCGAGCACCCGATCCTCGACCTCCGGTTGTTCCGCAACCGCAGGTTTTCGCTCCCCGCGCTCGCGATCGCGATCGGCTACTTCTCGATGTTCGGCTTCCTGTTCCTCATCACGCAGTACTTCCAGGGAGTCCGCGAATACACACCGTTCGAGTTCGGCGTCGCATCACTGCCGTTCGCCGTGTCCGTGGCGGTCGGCGCACCCGTTGCCACACTGCTCGCCCAGCGGATCGGGACGACCCCCGTCATCGTGTTCGGACTTCTCCTCACCGGAGTAGGCCTGTACCTCGGCGGTCAGGTGGCCGTCGACAGCAGCTACTTGACGGACGTCCTCCCGTCGATGGTGTCGATGGCTCTCGGATTGGCGATCGTGCAGGGTCCCGCGACCGAGTCGATCATGGCGTCACTTCCCCTCGACGAGGCCGGAGCCGGTTCGGCGGTGAACGACACGACCAGGGAGATCGGGGGCACACTCGGTGTCGCCGTACTCGGATCGATCGTCGCGTCGTACTACGCGACGACGATGGGTCCGCTGCTCGACCGGATCCCGGCGAGCTTGATGAACGAGGACGACAAGGGCTTCGCGCGGGCCACGGTCCTGAGTGTGCTGGAGATCCGTAAACGGCAGATCCCGCCGTTCCTCGAACAACAGCGTGAGAATCTCATCCTCACCATGAAGACGACAGTCCTGCAGGGCTCGCACACCGCGTCGCTCGTCGCTGCCGGCGCCGTCGTCGTCTGCGCCGTCGTCGTCGCGATCTTCATGCCGTGGGCGCCGGTGCGCACGGATTCCGTGATGCTGGCCTGGCGGAAACACCCCGCACCGGAGCCGATCGACGAAGACTGACCCCGGAAATGCAGTTCGGCCGGTACGGAAGATTTCCGTGCCGGCCGAACTGTGTGAAGCGAGACTTACGCGTCGGCATCCTCGAGAAGGTTGCGGGTGCGGTTCGGGTCCACCGGGATGCCCGGGCCGGTGGTGGTCGAAACGGTGACCTTCTTGACGTAGCGGCCCTTCGCGGAGGACGGCTTCGCACGCAGGATCTCGTCCAGCGCGGCGCCGTAGTTCTCCACCAGCTTGGCGTCGTCGAACGACGCCTTGCCGATCACGAAGTGCAGGTTGGCCTGCTTGTCGACGCGGAAGTTGATCTTTCCGCCCTTGATGTCCGCGACAGCCTTCGTGACGTCAGCCGTCACGGTGCCGGTCTTCGGGTTCGGCATCAGGCCACGCGGTCCGAGGACGCGGGCGATGCGGCCGACCTTGGCCATCTGATCGGGGGTCGCGATGGCGGCGTCGAAATCGAGCCATCCGCCCTGGATCCGCTCGATGAGGTCCTCGGCGCCGACGGCGTCGGCTCCAGCGGCCTCGGCCTCGGCGGCCTTCTCACCGACGGCGAACACGATGACGCGGGCGGTCTTACCGGTGCCGTGCGGCAGGTTGACCGTGCCGCGGACCATCTGGTCCGCCTTGCGGGGGTCGACGCCCAGACGGACGGCAACCTCGACGGTCGCGTCCATCTTGCTCGACGACGTCTCCTTCGCCAGCTTCGCAGCCTGCAGCGGGCTGTACAGCTTGTCGAAGTCGATCTTCTCAGCGGCGGCGAGATACGCCTTGCTGCGCTTTGCCATTTCTTCTGTCCTAACTTCTCACCGCAGTGTGTGTCTCGTCAGCGGTGGTGAATGGTTCAGTAGTGGTCGGGGCCTGGCCGGCCCTCCCACGCTTTCGTCGACGGCGGTGCGGTCAGTGGATCGTCGACGGCGGTGCCGTCAATTGATCGTCGACGGCGGTGCCGTCAGTTGATCTGGGTGACTCAGCCGTCGACCGTGATACCCATCGAGCGTGCGGTGCCGGCGATGATCTTCGCCGCCTGCTCGATGTCGTTCGCGTTGAGGTCTTCCTGCTTGGTCTTCGCGATTTCGCGCACCTGGTCCATGGTCACGGAAGCAACCTTGGTCTTGTGCGGCTCGCCGGAGCCCTTCTGCACGCCTGCAGCCTTGAGCAGCAGCTTGGCGGCCGGAGGGGTCTTCAGCTTGAAATCGAAGGTCCGGTCTTCGTAGACCGAGATCTCGACCGGCACCACGTTGCCGCGCTGGGACTCAGTCGCCGCGTTGTAGGCCTTGCAGAACTCCATGATGTTCACGCCGTGCTGACCAAGCGCGGGACCCACGGGCGGTGCAGGGTTAGCCTGACCGGCCTGGATCTGAAGCTTGATGAGCCCTGCGAGCTTCTTCTTCTTGGGGGGCATCTCGATTTCCTAATTCTTGCTGGGTGTGTTTCTTGCTACTGCAGTGCAAGTGTGTGGCGCTAGATCTTCGCGACCTGCGTGAAGGACAACTCGACCGGGGTCTCACGACCGAAGATCGAGACCAGGACCTTGAGCTTCTGCTGCTCGGCGTTGACCTCGCTGATGCTGGCGGGCAGCGTGGCGAACGGGCCGTCCATGACGGTGACCGACTCGCCGACCTCGAAGTCGACCTCGATGAGCGGCTTCGCGAAGCTTTCGCCGCCGGTCTCCCCTGCCGAGACAGCCGCCGCGGCGGTCTGCTTCTTCTGTTCCTGCTGCGGGAGCAGGAACTTGATCACCTCGTTGAGGGTCAGCGGGGACGGACGCGACGTGGCACCGACGAATCCGGTGACGCCGGGCGTGTTGCGCACGGCTCCCCAGGACTCGTCGTTGAGATCCATGCGGACCAGGATGTAGCCGGGCAGAACCTTGCGGTTGACCTGCTTGCGCTGGCCGTTCTTGATCTCGGTGACCTCTTCGGTGGGAACTTCCACCTGGAAGATGTAGTCGCCGACGTCGAGGTTCTGCACGCGGGTCTCGAGGTTGGCCTTGACCTTGTTCTCGTAGCCTGCGTAAGAGTGGATGACGTACCAGTCACCGGGGGCGCGACGCAGCGCCGCCTTGAGTTCCGCAACGGGATCTTCGGGCTCTTCGGCGGCCACGGCCTCTTCGGCGGTCACAACCTCGTCGGCGGCCTCGGCCTCGTCGTCAGTCGCGGCCTCGTCGTCGGTCGCGGCCTCGTCGTCGACGAACTCGTCGGCCGGGGCGTCCTCGGTCACGTCGTCACCGACGAATTCCGCGGTTTCGGTGCCCTCGTCGGCAGCCTCGACATCCACTTCGGCTGCCGCCTCGGCAGAAACACGCTCTTCGGCCAAGGCCTCATTCGTGTCGTTCTCGGGGGTGCTCACTGGGGCACTCGCTTCCTCTCGTCACTCACATACTTCGGATCCACCGGGGCGGATTCCGTCAACCGAACAACCAGGTGACGCCTTTGATGACCGCCAGATCCAATACGCCGATGAACGCCACCATGAACACCACGAATACCAGGACGACGCTGGTGTAGGTGATCATCTGCTTGCGATTGGGCCAGATGACCTTGCGGAGCTCGGCGATGACCTCGCGGAAGAACCTGCGCAGGCGCTTGAAGATGTTTTCCGTGCGCGGCTTGTCGGCGCGATCTTTCTTTGCCGGCTTGACCGCAGTGGCCGTCTCCGACTTCGAACGTTCCGGTGACTTCACGGAACTCGCAGCGATCTCGGTACCCGCCGGCGAACGACGGCCCTGGCGCTTGCCGCTGGGCTTGCCCGAGGGAGTGGCGGAACGCGTGGTGGCGTCGGCCGCGGTGCCATCGGCACCGTCCGGGCGCGTCGACCCTGAAGTGTCGCCGTCGCGCTTGGCGCGCTCCTCGCTCACGTCGTTCCTCTCAGTCGCTGGCATCCGGGGGCAGGGGCGACAGGACTTGAACCTGCAACCTGCGGTTTTGGAGACCGCTGCTCTGCCAGTTGAGCTACGCCCCTTTGGTCGGGAGACCTGATCCGAAACTAGCCTCGGACCAACTCTTGACCGACCTCTCTGTGATTACATGACACGCGCGCCACCCTTGCCGGCCGTAGAGCACCGTAGGGCAGCGCGCAGCGCTGAGTAATCCCAGAAATCTCAGTGTACTTCAAAGCCCCGGAACAAACCCAATCCACCCGGCTGTCAGGCCAGACGGACCGTTGCGGTAGCGCGACCGAAGATCTTCTTTCCCTCGGAGCGCGCCACGATCGCGACTACTGCTGTCTTGCTTTCTTCGTCGAGCGACTTCACCTTACCGGTGTACTCGACCTGCGCGGCCTCGTCCTCACGGACATAGACCGAGCTCGTGAAACGAACGTTGTATTCCTTGACCGCACCCGGATCGCCGAGCCACGACGTGACGAAGCCGCCGCCGAGACCCATGGTCAGCATTCCGTGCGCGATCACGTTGTCCAGACCGGCGAGCTTGACGACCTCGTCGCTCCAGTGGATCGGGTTGGGGTCGCCGGAGACGCCCGCGTAGTTGACCAGGTCGCCACGCGTGAGCTTCACGATGCGCTCGGGGAGTTCCTCCCCCACCGAGACGTCCTCGAACTTACGAAGCGCCATGCATGATCACATCCTTGACTGCGTGAGCGATGTTCTCGTCGACCTCGCCACCGGTCCGCGCGACCAGCGTCGTCCACGTGGTCTGGACCAGTTCGTCGTGCTGATCGGTGACGATGTTCTTGGTGACGATGATGTCGCTGCCACCCATCTGACGGAACGACTCCAGGTACACGTCGCAGACCAGACGGTCGCCGACCTTGATCGGCTTGTGGAACTCGAGCCGCTGGTCGGTCTGCAGGATCTGGCTCGGGTCGTAGCCGGTGACGATCTCCTTGAAGAGACGTCCCTGGGCGATGATGCCGACGAGCGAGATGAACGTCAGAGGTGCGAGGAGGCCGTCGTAGCCGAGGCCCTTGGCGGCGTCCTCGTCGTGGTGAGCGGGGTGCCAGTCCTGCACGGCACGCGCGTATTCACGCACCTTCTCACGTCCGACCTCGTAGAAGTCGTCGACGCGGTAGTGGTGCCCGACCATCGCGAGTGCGTGCGCGGCAGGATCGGCAGGTACAGCCGCGGGCACGTATGCCTCTGTCTCTGTCACAGTGTCAGTCACGCGAAAGAACCTCTTCTACCCTTGACGTCAGCGCGTGAGGGCAGCCTAGAGGACTCCCTTCGCGTACGCAGTCCTTGGTTCCGGACCGTGTTACTTGGACTCGCGATGCGACTGGTGAGTTCCGCAGTTCGGGCAGAACTTCTTGAGCTCCAGGCGATCGGGGTCGTTGCGCCGATTCTTCTTGGTGATGTAGTTGCGGTGCTTGCATACCTCGCAGGCCAAAGTGATCTTGGGCCGAACGTCAGTCGAGGAGGCCACGGGATGCCTTCTTTCGGGTGAATCTGATTACGAACAATCAGGGTGGATCATGCATATTGTGTAGCGGTGACCGGACTTGAACCGGCGACGCAACGATTATGAGTCGTTTGCTCTACCAACTGAGCTACACCGCCTCGGTGTCGAGTGTCGCGCACCAGGCGCTCCACTTCAATCCAGCGAGCCCCCTAACGGAATCGAACCGTTGACCTTTTCCTTACCATGGAAACGCTCTGCCGACTGAGCTAAGGGGGCGTGCTTCGCTCGCACATCGCTGTGCGCTGAAGCCTTGACGAGATTACACAGAGTTCGCGTCCAGAAACAAATTGCCTGGTCAGCCGCTTTCGCCCGCGGCTGTGCCTGGCAGTTCGGATCGCAGGCCCTGC
Source organism: Rhodococcus sp. 4CII (assembly GCF_014256275.1). NCBI lineage: Bacteria > Bacillati > Actinomycetota > Actinomycetes > Mycobacteriales > Nocardiaceae > Rhodococcus > Rhodococcus sp. 4CII. Next base: position 5,645,874 of record NZ_JACCFE010000002.1, on the reverse strand, counting down.
CGGGTAGCGGAGCCCGCCCACATCCGGCCCACGATCACGTCCGACCCACGAACGACAGAACCCCGGTGAGCTCTCGCTCACCGGGGTTCTGTGTGTGGCAGATGTAGGATTCGAACCTACGTAGGCATAAGCCGACGGATTTACAGTCCGCTCCCATTGGCCGCTCGGGCAATCTGCCGGGGTTGCACGAGGAGCGCGAAATCTGTAGGAAATCGCTCTCCGCTGCGGAAAGAAGAATACAACGAACGGCCCCCCGTTTTGCAAACCGGGTGGATACGGGCGGTTGCGAACCGATAGCGTCGAATCTGCTCGTCGGCTTTCGGCGAGCCTCCGGCCGGGTCGCGGCGGGGAGAACTAGACGAAACCGGGAGTGTGAAGTGGCTGATTCGTCCTTCGATGTGGTGAGCAAGGTGGAGCGTCAAGAGGTGGACAACGCCCTGCATCAGGCCGGCAAGGAGCTGTCGACCCGGTTCGACTTCCGGAACACGGGAGCATCGATCGAGTGGTCCGGCGAGGAAACCATCACCCTGACGGCCGACACCGAGGAGCGACTGCTCGCCGCCCTGGACGTCTTCAAGGAGAAGTTGATCCGGCGAGACATCTCCCTGAAGGCGTTCGACGCGGGCGAGCCGGCGCAGTCCGGGAAGATCTACAAGCTGTCCGGCAGCCTCGTCCAGGGCATCACGACCGAGAATGCGAAGAAGATCACCAAGAAGATCCGGGACGAGGGCCCCAAGGGCGTCAAAGCGCAGATCCAGGGTGACGAGCTGCGCGTGAGCAGCAAGAAGCGCGACGACCTGCAAGCCGTCATTTCCCTGTTGAAGGGCGAGGACTTCGGGATCGCGCTGCAGTTCGTGAACTACCGGTAGGCGCTCCGCGCCCGTGCGCCTTTCTGGTCGTTCCTGCAACCAGAAAGGCGCACGGGCGGCGAAGCCGCCTACATCCCCGCCATCCGCTCGAGCCGCTCGATCCGCTCGGCCATCGGGGGGTGGGTGGAGAACATCCGGCTGACCTTCTCGCCGGTGCGGAACGGGTTGGCGATCATCAGGTGCGACTGCGCGGCGAGCTGCGGCTCCGGCGGCAGCGGCGCGGCCTGGGTGCCGTGTTCCAGCTTCCGCAGCGCGGACGCCAGCGCGAGGGGGTCGCCGGTGAGTTCGGCCCCCGACTGGTCGGCCTGGAATTCCCGCGACCGGGACACCGCAAGTTTGACGACGGTCGCCGCTATGGGTCCGAGCAGCGACACCAGGAGCAGTGCGATCGGGTTGGCGCCCTGCCCCCCGCCGCGTCCCCCGAATATGTTGGCGAACATGGCGAAGTTCGCGAGCCCCGATACGACGGCGGCCATCGCGCCGGCGACCGACGAGATCAGGATGTCGCGGTTGTAGACGTGCGACAGCTCGTGCCCGAGCACTGCGCGCAGTTCCCGCTCGTTGAGGATCTGCAGGATCCCGCTCGTGCAGCAGACTGCGGCGTGGCGGGGACTGCGCCCGGTGGCGAAGGCGTTGGGCGCGCTGGTCGGACTGATGTAGAGCCGCGGCATCGGCTGATGCGCGGTGGTCGCCAGCTCACGGACGATGCGGTAGATGACCGGCGCCTGCACCTCGGTGATCGGCTGGGCGTGCATCGCCTTGAGCGCCAGCTTGTCGCTGTTGAAGTACACGTACGCGTTCATTCCGACCGCGAACACGATGGCCAGCAGCAGGATGGTCGGGCTACGGAACAACGCGCCGATGAACACGATCAGCGCCGACATGCCGACCAACAGAACCAGAGTCTTCGCCCCGTTTGCGTAGCGCACGTCACGCCTTCCTTGTCGTTGTCACCCGATCACGATCGTCCGAATTTTCGGGATCTTGATCATTCAACGAAACACGGTGGCAGGACGGTTCCCGTTCCGACGACGAGATATCGGGGTGATGACGAGCTCAGGTACTGACGATACGGCTCAGCCGACGCGCTCGATCGTGTAATCGACGAGCTTCACGAGGGCGTCGTTGGCGGGACCCTGCGGTAACTCGGCGAGCTGCGCACGTGCCTGGACCGCGAACTCCGCGAGCTTCGCCTTCGCGGCCGCCATGCCGGGAGACCGTTCGAGGATCGCGAGCGCCTCCGCGACGTCGTCGTCGTCGGTGACGGGACCGTCCAGGAGCACGCGCAGACGGTCCGCGTCGGGCCCCTCGTCGCGCAGCGCGTACAGGACGGGCAGCGTGTGGACGCCCTCGCGCAGGTCGGTTCCGGGGGTTTTGCCGGACTGCGCGGACACCGAGGAGATGTCGATGATGTCGTCGGAGATCTGGAAGGCGGTGCCCACGGCGTCGCCGAGTCGTTCGAGCCGCTTCACGTGATCCGCATCCGCACCGGAGAAGGTGCCGCCGAAGCGCCCGGACGCCGCGATCAGTGAACCCGTCTTCTCCCAGACGACCTTGAGGTAGTGCTCGACCGGATCCTGTTCGCCGCGAAGCCCGATCGTCTCGCGCATCTGACCGGTGACGAGTTCGGCGAACGTCTCGGCGATGATGCGCACCGCCTCGGGTCCGAGCGTCGAGACGAGCCGCGACGCGTGGGCGAACAGGTAGTCGCCTGCGAGGATGGCGACGCTGTTGCCCCACCGCGCGTTGGCGCTGGGTGCACCGCGGCGCATCGACGCCTCGTCCATCACGTCGTCGTGGTACAGCGTGGCGAGGTGGACCAGCTCGACGACCGTGGCCGCCGTGACCACCGACGGGTCGGAGGCGTTCGGTCCGAGCTGGGCCGTGAGCACCGTGAACAGCGGGCGGAAACGCTTGCCGCCTGCCTTCGCGAGATGCAATGCGGCCTCCGTCAGGAAATCCTCCCCGTCGGAAAGCTCGCTGACCAGCAGTTCCTCGACTTGCTTCAGTCCTTCACGGACTGTGGCAGCTAGCTGCGGGTCGCCGAGATCGATCCCGGCGACCGTAGTGCCCACTACAGCGTCGGCAGCGGTGTGTGCTGCGCCCTCGGTGCTCACGTTCTCAGTACCCATTCCTGTCGTCAGTGACAGCGCGGTTCCCGCGCCGTCGGTGGCGGCTCGGCTACCACGGTAGTGAACCTAGCGGTTCCGCTGCCCGTCGGCCTCGCCGCGGTCACATAGCGAAGCCTGACAGGATGTAGGTGTGGTCGCAGCAGAACAGTCCCCCGCGGGATCCCCGCTTCCCACCAGTACCGACGTCCTGGTCGTCGGTGCTGGTCCGGCCGGTTCCTCGGCCGCCGCGTGGGCGGCGCGCGCGGGCCGCGACGTCGTCCTCGCCGACGCGGCCGTGTTCCCCCGCGACAAGACGTGTGGCGACGGCCTCACGCCCCGCGCCGTCGCCGAGCTCGATCATCTCGGTCTCGGCGACTGGGTGCGGTCGAAGGGAACCAACCGCGGGCTGAGACTCAGCGGGTTCGGGCAGGAGCTCGAGCTGGAGTGGCCCGGCCGGTCCTTCCCCGCGGTCGGCAGCGCGGTGGCCCGCACCGAACTGGACGACAAGATCCGTGCCACCGCCGTCGACGCCGGCGCCGTCATGGTGCAGGGCGCCAAGGCGATCGGCGTCGAGCGGGACGGCGACCGGGTGACGGCGGTGACCGTGACGACGCCCGGGGGAACGCACACCATCGCCTGCCGGACGCTGATCGTCGCCGACGGCGTCCGGTCCACGCTGGGCAAGCAACTGGGCAGGCAGTGGCACCGGGACACGGCGTACGGCGTGGCTGCCCGCGCCTATATCGCGACCCATCGCAGCGCCGACCCGTGGATCACCTCGCACCTCGAACTGCGTGACGGCGACGGGACGCTGCAGTCGGGATACGGCTGGGTGTTCCCACTCGGGACGGGCGAGGTCAACATCGGCGTCGGCACCCTGGCCACCGCCAAACGCCCCGCTCCGGGCGCCCTGCGACCGCTGCTGGACCTGTACACGGCGCAGCGGCGCGACGAATGGAACTGGGACGGGGAATTGCGGGCGGTCGCGTCCGCCCTGCTGCCGATGGGCGGTGCGGTGTCGAACATCGCGGGCCGGAACTGGGCGATCGTCGGCGATGCGGCGGCGTGCGTGAATCCGCTGAACGGCGAGGGCATCGACTACGGGCTCGAAGGTGGGCGCCTGGTCGCGGAGATCCTCGACGCCGACGATCTGTCGCAGCTGTGGCCGTCGATCCTCCGCGAGCGGTACGGCCGCGCGTTTTCGGTGGCGCGGCGACTCGCCGGTATGTTGACCGTTCCCCGGGTGCTGCCGGCGTCCGGCCCGGTGGCGATGCGCTCCCGTGCGCTGATGACCGTCGCGGTGCGGGTCATGGGCAACCTCGTCACCGAGGAGGACAGCGACCTCACGGCCCGCGCGTGGCGGGCGTCCGGCCGGGTGTCGCAGAAGGCCGACTCTCGACCGTTGTTCGGCTGAGGTTCAGCGGGTGGCGCGGTGCAGGGCGACCACACCACCGGTGAGGTTGCGCCACTGCACGTTCCGCCATCCGGCGGCCTCGATGCGCTGTGCGAGTTCCTCCTGGGTCGGCCACGCGCGGATCGATTCCGCCAGGTACACGTAGGCGTCGGGGTTGCTGCTGACGGCGCGCGCGACCCGCGGTAGCGCCTTCATCAGGTACTCCATGTAGACGGTGCGGAACGGCCCGAACACCGGGGTCGAGAACTCGCTCACGACGAGGCGTCCACCGGGTTTGGTGACCCGGGCGATCTCGCGGAGTCCGGCGTCGAAGTCGGAGACGTTGCGCAGCCCGAAGGAGATCGTGGCGGCGTCGAACACGGCGTCGGCGTAGGGCAGATGCATGGCGTCGCCGGCGACCATCGGAACACGCCGGCCGATGCCGGCCTGCAGCATGCCCTTGGAGAAATCTGTGGCCACACACCAGGCGCCCGACCGTCCGAGTTCCACGGTCGACACCCCGGTGCCCGCGGCGAGGTCGAGCACCCGCTCCCCTGGTTTCAACGCCAGCGCCGAGCGCGTCGCCTTGCGCCAACTGCGGTCCTGACCGAACGAGAGAATCGTGTTGGTGAGGTCGTAGCGCTTCGCGACGCCGTCGAACATCGACGCGACCTCGTGCGGATCCTTTGCGAGCGACGCCCGCGAACCGTGTGTAGTTGCCACGCCCGAAACGCTACCAACCGCGCCCGGCACCGATGTCGGCGCCGGGCGCGGAGGCGCGGCGGTCACTTCTTGGAGACGCGCACCAATTTCTTGTTGACGAACTCGTCCATTCCCCACGGGCCGAGTTCGCGGCCGACTCCGGAACGCTTCACGCCGCCGAACGGCAGGCCGGGCAGCGTCGTGCCGTGCTCGTTGACGAAGGCCATCCCGACGTCGAGCCGGTCGGCGACCTCGCGCGCCCCGTCGAGGTCGGTGCTCCACACCGAACCGCTGAGACCGTAGGAGGAGGAGTTGGCGAGTTCCACGGCTTCGTCGGCGGTGGCGACTTTGTAGACGACGCCGACCGGGCCGAACAACTCCTCGCTGTAGGCCCGCATCTCGGGAGTCACGTCGACGAGCAGCGTCGGTTCGACGTATGAGCCGGGGCCGTCGACTTTCTTCCCGCCGGCGAGAAGCGTCGCACCCTTGGCGACGGCGTCCTCGATCTGCTCGATCAGGGAATCCGCGGCGCTCTGCGAGGACAGCGGCCCGAGGACGGTCTTCGCGTCGAGCGGATCGCCGGTCGGCGTGGCCTTGAACGACTCGGCGAGCTTCGAGACGAACTCGTCGTAGTTCGGCTCGGTCACGATGAAACGCTTGGGCGAGTTGCAGGCCTGGCCCGCGTTGGACAGGCGGGCGCGGGTGGCCGTCTTGACGGTGGCGTCCATGTCGTCGGTGTCGAGGACGACGAACACGTCGGAGCCGCCGAGTTCGAGTACCACCTTCTTGAGGTTGCGCCCCGCCGTCTCGGCGACGCTGGTCCCGGCCCGCTCACTGCCGGTGAGGGAGACGCCCTGGACGCGCGGGTCGGCGATCATGTCGGCGATCTGCTCGTTGGTGGCGAACACGTTGAGGTACGCGTCCTCGGGAAGACCTGCCTGCCGGAAGATCTCCTCCATGAGCAGTGCCGACTGCGGACAGTTCGGTGCGTGCTTGAGCAACACGGTGTTGCCGAGCATGAGGTTCGGTGCCGCGAATCGGGCGACCTGGTAGTACGGGTAGTTCCACGGCATCACGCCGACGAGCGCACCGATCGGCCTGCGGTAGACGACGGATTCGTCCGCGCCCGGCACATCGAGCCGTTCCGCCTCGAGCAGACCGGGACCGTTGTCCGCGTAGTAACGGTAGATCGCCGAGGAAAGCTTGACTTCGCCCTTGGCCTCGCGGACGGGTTTGCCCATCTCGAGCGCGATCATCCGCGCCAGTTCGTCCTCGCGCTCGGCGTAGAGGTCGGCTGTCCGGCCCAGAATGTGGGCTCGCTCCTCGGCAGGGACGGTGCGCCATTCGAGATATCCGCTGTGGGCGCGTGCGAGCGCCGACTCCACTCCTGCCTCGTCCAAGGTTGTGAATTCCCGGACGGTTTCACCGGTCGCGGGATTGACAGTTTTGTACTTGGCCATGCTCCGGGCAACGACGGGATGCGGCCGCGGAATTCCCCGGCCGACCACATCGCGGGCCGCCCTCCCATCTCGTGAGAAGGTCGCGACTTCGCGTTCAGGCCGCCCGGAACTCGCGAAAACCCTGACCGCCGACGACCGCCGCGTAGTGGCCCAGCAGCTCGTCGCAGATCGCCGGCCACGTGCGGTGCAGCACCGACTGCCGGGCGGCCTCCCCGAAGCGCGCCCGCATCCGGCGGTCGCGCAGTGCGTCCACGGCGCTCGGCAGCAGTTCGCCGAACCGGTCCACCGGAAGCAGATAGCCGTTGCGGCAGTGCGCGACCAGATCGCGCGGGCCACCCGCATCCGGTCCGATCACCGGCACCCCGCTCGCGAGCGCCTCCTGGACCGCCTGGCAGAACGTCTCGTGCTCGCCCGGGTGGACGAACACGTCCAGGCTCGCGTAGGCCTCGGCGAGCTCCGTACCGCCGAGCTGGCCGGTGAAGACCGCGTCCGGCATCAGCTTCTGCAGCCGAGCCCGGTCCGGGCCGTCGCCGACGATCACCAGCCGGACGCCGGTGTCGTCCGCGAGTGCGGCAAGCCGCTCGACGTGCTTCTCCGGCGCGAGCCGGCCCACGAATCCGACGACCAGCCGGTCGGAGTCACCCAACCAGGAATCCCGCAGGACGGTGCTGCGGCGGGACGGCGCGAATCGGGTGGTCTCCACGCCGCGCGCCCAGCGGTGGACCCGCGGAATCCGCTGTTCGGCGAGCGCCTCGACCGCCGACGTGGACGGTGCGAGCGTGCGGGTGCAGCCCTTGTGGATCCGCCGGGTCCAGGCCCACGCCGCCCGGCTCGTGATGCCGAGGCCGTAGCTCTCCGCGAAACCCGCCACGTCGGTCTGGTACACCGCGACGGTAGGCACATCGAGCCGGTGCGCCGCCCCGAGTCCGCCCGCCCCGAGCAGGAACGGCGACGCCAGATGCACCACGTCGGGACCGAAGGCGCGCAACGCAGCGGTGAGTCCCGGCTGCGGCAGCCCCACGGGCAGCGAGCTGACCTTCGGAACCATCACGGCAGGCACCCGGTGGACGGGCACGCCTTCGTGTTCGGTCGGCGCCGACGTCTGCGACCCGACCGTGTCCGGGGCGACGACCATCGCCTGGTGTCCGGTGCGCTGCAGGTGGTCGAGAACCCGCAGCACCGAGTTGGTCACACCGTTCATGTTGGGCAGGAACGACTCCGCAACGATGGCTACTCTCACGTCGCTCAGCGTGGCAGTGCTCATGGTCACAGCAGCGAGATCGACATGACCGTCGCGCGAAGATCCGGGAAACTCAGGATGACGCTGTCGGCGAGGACGCCGCCTGGTCTTCCCGTCGGCGCAGATACCAGATCAGCGGGCCCGCGATCAGCCACGTCACGACGATCAGCGAACCCGCCGGGACGACCGCGACGCTGGCGTCGCGTCCGGACACCCGCACCAGGTCGGGGTCGCTGCGCGCGTACTCGACGTCGATCCGCTGTCCCACGGTGAGGTTGGTCGGATACAGCACCCCGAGTTCGGGGTTGTGCGTCACCCCATCCGGGGTGACGAAGCTGATGGCCGACCGCAGCGATCCCGCCGACAGCACCTCCGCGGTGGCCACGCCGCGGTCGGATTGAATGGTGTGGTCGTTGCGCCAGGCGGCGAGGACGAGGAGCACGGCCAGGACGGAGATGCCGATCGCCGCCACCAGCACCCCGCGCCGGACGCGGCGCGTCACGCGCGCATTCACAACTGTGCTCGCACCGCGGCGTGCAGTTCACGTAGCCCGGAGCGTTCGGTGGTCACCTCGAGCACCCGGATTCCGCGGTCGCCGGGAATGTCGGGCGTGCTCAGCCGGGTCGACAGCTCGCCCAGCCCGACGAGGTGGTGCTCCACGCGGTACGCAGCGCACAGGGCAGCGAGATCCATCCCGTGTGGGGTGCCGAAGACCCGCTCGAACACCCCCGCGTACTGGGGGTCGCCCTGTTCGAGCAATTCGAAGATTCCGCCACCGTCGTCGTTGGCCACCACGATCGTCAGGTCGCGGGGCCGCGGTTCGCCGCTGCCGACAAGCAGCCCGGACGCGTCGTGCAGGAACGTGAGGTCGCCGAGCAGGGCGACCGTGCGCCCCTCCTCGTAGGCGAGCGCCGCTCCGACTGCCGCGGACACGGTGCCGTCGATGCCGGCGACGCCCCGATTGGACAGCACCCGGATCTTCGGCACCGGATAGCTCACGAGCGCCGCATCGCGGACGGGGTTGGACGCCCCGAGCAGCAACTGGTCACCGTCGGACAGCGCGTCCATCACGGCGGCGGCGACGTGCAGTCCCGTCGCCTTCGGGTGGGCGGCCAGTTGGGCGCGGACCGCCTTGTCGGTGTGTTCGGACAGCGTGCGGCACCGGTTGATCCAGGCCCGGTCGGGTTCACCGGTCACCACCGCGCGGGTTCCGGTGGCCAGCACGTTCCCGGACACGTCGGGCCACCGAGGGCCGGTGGTGAGCGCGTAGACGGCCACCGACGGATCGGCGAGGACCTTCGACACGGACCGGTGGAGGGTGGGGCGTCCGGTGATGACGGCCTGCCGCGGCTTGAGCTGCGGCAGCGCCATCGGATGCACCGGGATGCCGTGCAGGGGCGCGGTCGGCTCCGCGACCGTCGGAAGTCCGGCGAGCTCGGGCCGCAACGCGGACCCGTGCCCGGAGATGACGATGGTGTCGGGGCCGATGTCGAGGTCCATCGGCACGTCGAGCGTCGCGTGCTGGGTGGTGGTCCACGCCGCGCCACCCGGTCGTCCCTGCGGGACGGGACCCTGCGCGTGGACGTCGGGAACGAGCGGTTCCCGCAGCGGGATGTCGAAGTGCACCGGACCGGCGTTCCCCGACCGGGTGCCGCGGGCCGCAGCGAGGACCCGGCACACAGCCGAACGCCACTGGCTGTTCTGCCCGGCGTCGTCCTCGGCCAGACCGAGGCTGATGGTCGCGCGCACCTGGCTGCCGAACAGTCCGAGTTGCTCGATGGTCTGGTTGGCTCCGGTGCCGAGCATCTCGTACGGGCGGTTGGCGCTGAGCACCACGAGCGGCACCCGGGCGTAGTTGGCCTCGAGTACGGCGGGACCGAGATTGGCCACGGCGGTGCCGGACGTCATGACGATCGGGACCGGACGTCGGCCGGCCACGGCGAGGCCGAGGGCGAGAAATCCCGCGGTGCGCTCGTCGATGCGCATGTGCAGGCGCAGCCGCCCCTCGAGGTCGGCGGCCTGCAGGGCGAACGCCAGCGGCGCGTTCCGCGAACCCGGGCAGAGCACGACCTCGCGAACTCCCCCGCGGACCAGTTCGTCGACGACCGCGGTGGCTTGAGCAGTGGACGGGTTCACGCCTTCAAGAGTGTCAGATACTCCGGCGGGTGCGTCCGGCGACCTCGCCGGGTGAGTTCGCGGCCACAACGCGGGCACTGACAACATGAACGCATGCGCACACTCTTCGATCCCGCCGAACTGCCACCACGCCGCATGTACCAGGTGCTGACCGCGTCGGTGGTGCCGCGACCGATCGCGTGGGTGTCCACGGTGTCGGCGGACGGGGTGGCCAACCTGGCCCCGTACAGCTTCTTCTCGGTGTCCAGCACGCAGCCGCCGGTGGTGCAGTTCACGTCGGTCACCCGCAAGGACAGCCTCCGCAACATCGAGGCGACGGGCGAGTTCGTGATCAACCTGGCAACCGAACCCCTGATGTCGGCGGTCAATGCCAGTTCGGCGACGTACGACAGCCACGTCGACGAGTTCGCCGCGCTGGGCATCGACACCGAACCCAGCGAGCGGGTGCGGCCCGTCCGGGTCGCGGGTTCGCCCGTCGCCATCGAATGCACCCTGAAGCAGGTGATACCGGTCGGCGACTCGTTCGTGGTGATGGGTGACGTGGCGGCGATAGCGGTCCGGTCCGAGGCGGTCGCCGACGACGGGTTGCCGGACTTCGAGACTCTCGCACCCCTGAGCCGCCTCGGTCGCAACGAGTGGGGTCTGCCGCCGAAGGTCGTGCTGCTCGACCGCCCACACCGCCCCGAACAACCGACAGTTGGTTAGGCTTACCTGACAACACAGCTTTCGCACCCGGGGAGACTTCGCAGCCATGGCCCAACGCACCAAGTTCGTCAAACCTCAGAGTCGCCGGATCGCGTCGGCGCGCGTGGTCGCCGCCAAGCAGATCAGCCCCAGCTTCGTCCGAGTCACCATCGCCGGCGAGGAACTCGACTCCGTGAGCCCCTTGGGCTACGACCAGTGGTTCCGGATGTTCTTCCCCCAGGAGGGGCAGAACACGCTGCGGCTGCCCACCAGTGCGAGCAACCTCTGGTACGCCCAGTACAAGCTGATGTCCAAGGACTCGCGACCCGTCGTCCGCAACTACACGATCCGCGAGCTCCGGGTGGCGGGGTCGGGGACGTTCGGCGACACAACCGAGATCGACATCGACTTCGCGTCGCACGGGGACCTCGGTCCGGCGTCGGCGTGGGCGAACACGGCCGCGGCCGGGGACGAAGTGGCGATACTCGACGAGGGGCTGATCTACAACCCTGCCCCGGACGCAGAGTGGCAGTTGCTCGTCGGCGACGAGAGCGCGCTCCCCGCGATCGTCGGGATTCTGCGGTCGGCCCCGCGGGACCTGCGAGCCGAGGTATTCATCGAGATCCCCGCTACCGAAGACGCTCGAGAGGTTTCGGTGGGTGACGGCGTCAACGTGCACTGGCTGGTGCGAGACGACGCCGATGCCCGTCCGGGAGTGCTCGCGCTGAATACGGTGATGCAGGCGGAGTTGCCGTCCGGTCCGTCGTACACCTTCGTCGCCGGCGAGAGCGAGCTGACGACGGCGCTGCGGCGTCACCTGGTGAACGAGCGCCGGGTCCCGAAGTCGCACATCTCGTTCACCGGCTACTGGCGCCACGGTCACGCCGCGCCCTGACAGGTGAGTGGCAATGCGTGCCGGGGCACACATTGCCACTCACCTGGGGATCAGTTGGCGTGCTTCTGGACGAGGGCGCCCAGACGCGGAAGCGCCTCGATCACATTCTTCTTCGCCGACGGACGCAGCGACGAGTACACCTTCTTGACGGCACCGCGGTCGCTGCCCTCGATGCGCTCGTCCGTGACACCGAGGAGCGAGTCCGCGACCTCGTCGCTGCGCGCCACCAGGTACTCGGAGAATCCGCTCTCACCACTGGCGGTGAAGGCCTGCCAGTACGGCTCGAGCTTGGTGACGAACGCCGGCAGCAGTCCCTCGATGGCATCCGGCACGATCGACGGTCCCACCTTCTTGACGGCGCCGTATCCAGCCTTGAGTGCCAGTCCCGAGGCCCCCGACTTGTCCGAAACCTCCGCGTCGATGAGAGCCTGGACGTCTGCGACGACCGCAGGGACGCGCGACTCGTCGAGCAGGGTTTCGTTCAGAGCTGCAACCACTTTCAATGCCTCCGTATTGACTGAGCGATCAGGTCCGGCCAGACACTATACGAAAAACCGGACGCCGCGTCGTTCGAGCAGGCCATGGCACCGGCGTGCCCGCTCGATCCACCAGCCCGAACGCTCCGCGGATGCGGCGAGGCCCGTGAGCCGTTCGACGTCGGGTACCACCGCCTCGACGGTGAGCGCGCCGTCGACCGGTTCGCGACCGCGGGCCACGTCCGCCTCGAAGAGCCCGCCGGTACCGAGACCGCACGCGAACTGCAGTTCGGGGAGCGCCGCGGCGGCGGCCACTCCGGCCGCGATCCCGACGGCGGTGTCCAGCGCACTCGACACGACCACCGGCACGCCGTGCGACGCCAGATCGTCGGCGAGCGACAGCAGTCGCCGCATGCCGCCCAGTGGCGCGACCTTGACGACGGCCACGTCGGCACCGCCCGCCCGCACGACCTTCAGCGGATCGTCGGCGCGGCGGATGCTCTCGTCGGCGGCCACCCGCACGCCGGGCAACCGACGGCGGATCTCCACCAGTTCGGGCACGCTCGCGCACGGCTGCTCGGCGTACTCGAGGGGACCGTCCGCGGTCAGGGCCCGCAAGGCGGCCTCGGCCTCGTCGACCGACCAGCCACCGTTGGCGTCGACGCGCACGTTCGGGACGAGTGTGCGGACGGCAGTCACCCGGGCGACGTCGTCGGCAAGGGTCTGACCGCGTTCCGCCACTTTCACTTTCGCGGTCCGTGCGCCGGGGTACCGCGAAAGCACGTCGGGCACCCGGTCGGCGTCGACGGCGGGGACGGTCGCGTTGATCGGCACCCGTGTGCGCACCGCGGCCGGCGGCCCCAGCCAGGCGTCCTCGATCGCCGACTGGAGCCAGTGCGCCGCCTCGTCGTCCGCGTACTCGGGGAACGGTGCGAATTCACCCCATCCGGCGGGACCGCGCAGCAGCAACGCTTCCCGCGTCGTGATGCCGCGGAACCGCACACGCATCGGCAGACTCACCACGACGGCATCGGCCAGGACCTCCGCGACGGAGGGCAGCGATGTCACGCGGTTCAGGGCTGCCCGGGCAGGAGCACGAGCATGAGTGCCTCGCATTCCGCAAGGAGGGTGTCCCCGTGCGTCAGCCGGGCGGTGATGTACGTCTTGCGCCCGTCGACGCGGTCCACCTCGCCTTCGACCGCGAGCGTGGTGTTCAGCGGTGTAATCGCGCGATAGTCGACGTGCAGATACGCGGTGCGGCTGATCGGGCGGCCGTAGGCGTGCACGATCATGCCCATCAGGTCGTCGAACAGCAGCGGCAGCGTGCCACCGTGGGCCGCGCCGTTCCCGCCCAGGTGGTAGCGGCGGAACTGGCCCGTGCTGCGCACCCCGTCGGGCCCGAACTTCTCGATGTTCCACGGCGGCATGAGCAGGCTGCCCCGGCCCGGGAGTTCGATCGTCCGACCGGCCGGCGACCGGCCCTCGGGAACCACGTGCGGCCCGAGCAGTTCGGTCAGCTTCTCCACCTGGTCGGCGGCCTGCACGAGGACGTCGTCCGGGGCGTCGACGGACACCGCGAGGTCCTGCAACGTGCGCATTCCCTCGACGAACCGCGCCCAGTCCGGACCGGGTGTCACCGGCTCGTATTTGGGGAACCCGCCGTGATGCTCGTACTCGTCGTCGCCCGTGCCGTCGAGACCGGTGACGTCCGCAGCCTGTTCGCTCATACCTGCACGGTAAACCCGGGCAAAACTCCTGCGCGCGCGGACACCCGCCGACGGCACCCGATAACCTCGGACCCGTGACCTTCAACCCGCAGCACTGGCGACCGGTTCCCGGTTTCGAGAACCTGACCGACATCACCTACCACCGTCATGTCACCCAGGGAATCGTCCGGGTGGCGTTCGACCGCCCCGAAGTGCGCAACGCCTTCCGCCCCCACACCGTCGACGAGCTGTACCGGGCCCTCGACCACGCCAGGATGACATCCGACGTGGGCGCCGTGCTGCTCACCGGCAACGGTCCGAGCCCCAAGGACGAAGGCTGGGCGTTCTGCTCCGGCGGCGACCAGCGCATCCGCGGCCGCAGCGGATACCAGTATGCGGAAGGGGAAACCGCGGACACCGTCGACAAGGCCCGCGCCGGACGCCTCCACATCCTCGAGGTGCAACGGCTGATCCGGTTCATGCCGAAGGTCGTCATCTGTCTCGTCAACGGATGGGCCGCCGGCGGCGGTCACAGCCTCCACGTGGTGTGCGACCTGACGCTCGCCAGCCGCGAACACGCCCGGTTCAAACAGACCGACGCCGACGTCGGCAGCTTCGACGGCGGGTACGGCAGTGCCTACCTCGCCAAGATGGTGGGCCAGAAGTTCGCCCGCGAGATCTTCTTCCTCGGCGAGACGTACACCGCGGAGGAAATGCACCAGATGGGCGCGGTCAACAAGGTCGTCGACCACGCCGAACTCGAAGACGTCGCCATCGACTGGGCCACCAAGATCAACGGCAAGTCCCCGCAGGCACAGCGCATGCTCAAGTACGCGTTCAACCTCCAGGACGACGGCCTCGTCGGGCAGCAACTGTTCGCCGGCGAGGCAACCCGCATGGCGTACATGACCGACGAAGCCGTCGAGGGCCGCGACTCCTTCCTCGAAAAGCGCGAACCCGACTGGAAGCCGTACCCCTGGTACTTCTGAGAGCCCGTTTCTACGTGTACTCGACCGCCATGCGGTCGATGGTGCCGTTGAACGGGAACGGCGCCCGGTCGTAGTAGTCCAGCGACACCGGGGAACCCAGGCAGGTGCCGACGTCGAGACAGTCGTTGGCGGTGAACAGCAACGGCGCACTCACCGGCACCTGCCCCTCCCCGACGACACTGCCGTCGATGCAGAGTTTCACGTTCAGCGGGCCACCGGGCCGCGCCTCGACGTACTCCGTGACCACCTGCACCGTCCGGGTGCCCGGCGCGATCGGCACGGTCGCGCGAATCTTGGTGCGCATCAGGATGAACAGGTTGTACTCGTAACAGAGGAAGCCGTCGTCGACGAAGCACGTGAGTCCGCCGGCGTTGCTCCCCAGCGCGTAGAGCACTCCGCTCGGGTTCTCCGGTGCCGTGAGTTCGAGGGTGACCCTGTTGTTCTTGTTGCCCAGCGCGGGAGCGCAGAACTCGGGCATCCGGATCGTGTCGCCGGAGAACTCCCAGCTCGTGTACGGCGTCGTGATCCGCTGCTCGGGATGCAATGCGACGACCCACAGCCCGCCACCGACGGGAAGCACATTGTTCTTCGCGGCCTCGATCACGAACAGTTCCCGCAGTTGCGCCAGCTTCTTCGGATGCTGCTCCGCGAGATCCCGATTCTGGGTCCAGTCCTCGTCCAGGTTGTAAAGCTCCCAGACGTCGTCGTCGGGGCTCCAGTCGCGGATGCCACCCGGGAGGCCCGCCACCCACGGTGCGCGTGGCCCGAACGCGGACGCCATCCAGCCGTCGTGGTAGATCGCCCGGCTGCCCATGATCTCGAAGTACTGGGTGGGCTTTCCCCCGGCCGCCCCGGGTTCGACGAGTGTCTGCGCGAAGCTGGCGCCGTCCACCGGATCCTGTGGAACACCGTTCACCGTCCGCGGTGGGGTGATCCCGATGATGTCGTACAGAGTCGGCACCACGTCGTTGCAGTGCAGGAATTGCGTGCGGGGTGCCGGGTCCGGTGTCACCTTCGCCGGCCACCGGGCCACCATCGGGTTGCGGGTGCCACCGAGGTGGGAGGCCAGCAGCTTCATCCCCTTGTACGGTGCGCTGCCCGCCCACGCCCAGCCCGCGTGGTACATGTTGTCGGTCTTCGGCGACCCCAGGACGTCCAGACCACCCAGTTGCTCGAGGGCCGCGATGTGCTGCGCCGGTGTGGTCGGAATGCCGTTCTGCGCCAGCAGTTCACTGATCGTGCCGTTCTGACCCTCGCCGGACGAGCCGTTGTCGCCCCAGATGTACAGGACCAGGGTGTCGTCCCGGTAGCCGAGACGGTCCAGTTCGTCGAACAGCCTGCCCACCTGGACGTCACAGTGCTCGGCGTACCCGGCCGCCACCTCCATCAGCCGGCGCTGGAACGGTTTCTCGTCGTCGGGAATGTCGTCCCACGCGGCCATCGTCGGGTCGCGGTCCGTCAGCTCCGCTTCGGGGGGAATCCAGCCCTTCTCCTTCGCCCTCGTGAAGACCCGCTCCCGGTAGGCATCCCAGCCGTCGTCGAACTTCCCGGCGTACTTGTCCGCCCACGGCTTCATGATGTGGTGCGGTCCGTGCAGACAGCCGCTGGCCCAGTACATGAAGAACGGCTTGTCGGCCTCGAACGCCTTGTGCCTGCGCAGCCAGCCGATGGCGTCGTCCGCGAGATCCTCACTGAGGTGGTAGCCCTGCTCCGGCGTCTTCGGGGGCAGCACCACCGTCGTGTTGCGCACCAGGTTCGGCTCGTACTGGGACGCCTCGCCGGCGAGGAAACCGTAGAAGTACTCGAATCCGAGACCCGTCGGCCAGTTGTCGAACGGACCGGCGGCGGTGGTCTCCTCGGCAGGGGTGTTGTGCCATTTCCCGAATGCGGCAGTGCTGTATCCGTAGTGGCGCAGCACCTCGGCCCCCGTCGCACTCGACCGCGGGATGTGGCCGGAGTAGCCGTCCCAGTCGTTGGCCAGCTCGGCGATCTGCCCGTTCCCGACGCGATGATGGTTGCGTCCGGTCAGCAGCGACGCGCGGGTCGGCGAACACATTGCGGTCGTATGGAATCGGTTGTACCCGATGCCGTCCTGCAACATCGCGTCGAGCGTCGGGGTGTTCACCTCACCGCCGAGTCCGCTGGGCAGGCCCGGCCCGGCGTCGTCGATGAGGACGATCAGGATGTTCGGTGCCTCGGCGGGGAGCCGCTTCTCCTTCGGATGCGGGCTGTACACCGACTCCTGCATGGTCCGGCCGGCGACGCTCCCCGACGGCCTCGGCGGGAACGGTAACGATTCGCCACCCGGTATCGGCTCGCCTGTCACGCTCGAAGTCATGGTCCCGTCCCCTCGTCGTCGGAAGCTGTCGATCCAGTCCAACACCGGGCGGTCGCGGGCGAGTACACCCGCGGAGGGTGAAATACGCGGGCGGATTCGTCGCGTAGGCAGGAGGGGACGCGCGGCGGCACCGATTCGGGCACACTGACCCCCATGAGCATCGACCGCGAGCTCCCCGCACCGGAACACCGTCGTCCGCCCGGAGTCGGTGACGACACCGTCGCCGCGCTCGGCAAACTGTCGGAGGCCCTCGAAACGGTCGAACGCGCCCGCGGGCACCTCTACTCGTTCCATCAGCTGATCGGGCACGCCGACCTTCAGCTCGGCGAGGCCGTCGACGCGCTGCGGGACGCGGGTCACCCGGACGTCGCGGACCGGGTGCAGTCCGAGCTCGTGGGTCGCAACGTCGTCGAGGGCCGGTGGACGTTCCAGCTCGTCGAGGAGTTCGACGACCACTACTGGACGCCGCTGCGCGAGCACGAACGTGGCGCACGTCACGAACTCGTGGACGGACGGCGGCACCTGTTCGAGGCCGAGATGAAGGAAGATCGACGGACACACGGTCGAACGGGACACGAGGCCCGGCCCGGCGAAGGAGGGTGACGGGTGGAAATCCTCAGCAGCAGGACGATTCTGCGGCCGCGTGACTACCCGACGACGCTCAGCTTCTACCGCGACATCCTCGGGCTCGCCACTGCCCGTGAATACCCCGGGGGCACGGTGTTCTTCGCCGGTCAGGGCCTGATCGAGATCGCCGCGCACGGCGGTACCGGTGAATCGTCGTCCTTCGACGGCGCGCTGTGGCTGCAGGTGCGCGACCTCACCGCCGCGCAGACCGAGCTGGTGCTCGCCGGGGTGAAGATCGACCGCGAGGCCCGGCAGGAACCGTGGGGACTGGTGGAGATGTGGATCGCGGACCCCGACGGAATCCCGATCGTGCTGGTGCAGATCCCCGACGATCACCCCCTCCGCCGCGACACCCGCCCGAAGGGTGAGAACTGACCGGCTCCATACCCAGGAGTGATCCGGTACACCGGACGTCAGCTGTACATTTCCGGTTGAAATCCGCACAATCCTCGGTGTGACCGCAGAGCTCGTAGTTCTCCTGGTGGTGGTCGTCACCGCCCTCGCTTTCGATTTCACGAACGGCTTTCACGACACCGGCAATGCAATGGCCACCTCGATCGCGACGGGAGCTCTGCGGCCCAAGGTCGCGGTCGCATTGTCCGCATCGTTGAATCTGGTCGGCGCCTTTCTGTCCGTGGAGGTTGCGGCGACCGTCGCCAAGGGCGTGGTGAACCTGGGAGCGGTGAGCGGTGAGGATCTTCTGCTCATCGTGTTCGCGGGCCTGGTCGGCGGCATCATCTGGAATCTGGCGACGTGGCTGCTCGGCCTGCCGTCGAGCTCCTCCCACGCACTGTTCGGCGGTCTGATCGGTGCCGCCATCGCGTCCATCGGCATGAGCGGTGTCGAGTGGGGCGGCGTGCTCAGCAAGGTCGTCGTCCCCGCCGTGCTGGCCCCCGTGGTCGCCGCGCTGGTCGCCACCGCGGGCACCAAGCTGGTCTACCGGATCACATCGACGGTGCCGGAGGGCACCAAGGAGCACGGGTTCCGCATCGGCCAGATCGGCTCCGCCTCCCTCGTGTCCCTCGCCCACGGAACGAACGACGCCCAGAAGACGATGGGCGTGATCTTCCTCGCACTCGTCGCGCACGGAAGCCTGTCCGCCGACGACGAAATGCCGTTCTGGGTCAAGTTCAGCTGCGCTGTCGCGATCGCGCTCGGCACCTACCTCGGCGGCTGGCGCATCATCCGCACGCTGGGCAAGGGACTCGTCGAGATCGCGGCCCCCCAGGGCATGGCCGCGGAATCCTCGTCCGCCGCCATCATCCTGACGTCCAGCCACCTCGGACTGCCGCTGTCCACCACGCACGTCGCGACCGGCTCCATCCTCGGCACCGGCCTCGGGCGCAAGGGCGCCGAGGTCCGCTGGGGCATCGCCGGACGCATGGCCGTCGCGTGGCTGGTCACCCTGCCGTCGGCGGCGATCGTCGGAGCCGTGTGCTGGGTCGTCGCCCACCTGATCGGCGGTCTGCCGGGTGTTCTCGTCGTGTTCGCCGCCCTGATCGTCCTCGCCGGGTTCATGTACCTGCGCTCCCGCCTGCAGCCGGTGACGTCCGGCAACGTCAACGCGGAGTGGGAATCGGACGACGCCCACCTACCCACCGAACCCAGTGAGCCGGACGTGGCCGAGACCGCGGACTCCGCCGGTCCCGCCGCGAATCGCTGAAGGGCCGGCACATGACACTCCTGACCACCACCGTGCACTCGCTCTGGCAGGTCATCCTCGTCGGACTGCTGTTCGGTGCCGGACTCCCCGCGATCTTCGCGCTCGGACTCAGATCACTCGGCGTAACGGACACCGGTGAGGACGTCACCCAGCCGACCGTCGCCGACCGGATCGGCGCCTGGGCCTGCTTCGCCGTGGTGCTGATCGCGATCATCACTGGGATACTTCTGTTGATGAAGGACTTCCTGGCCGGCAGCTTCGGTATCCACATCTTCTGAGCGGCGGCCCCCGAGTCCCCGTTCCATCGACGAAAGAGGCCGAAACGCGTGCCCAAGAACTCACTTCGCTCCGTGCTCGACTGGCTCCGCGCCGGGTACCCCGAGGGAATCCCGGCGAAGGACCACTTCGCGTTGCTGGCCGTGCTGCGTCGTCGCCTCACCGACGAGGAAATCGAACAGGTCGTCGCGCTGTCGATCGAGACCGCCCACGAGACGCCCGACCGCCACGTCGACTACGACAACATCCGACGCCTCATCAGCGAAATCACCCACGAGGAACCCTCCGAGGAAGACATCGCGCGGGTGACGGAGAACCTCGAGGCCGGAGGGTGGCCGGTCGGTACCGACGCCGAATGCGGCGACGGTGCCGGCGACGCGGAAGAAACCCCCGACGCAGGCTAGCCATGAGCCTCCCACCGTTTCTCTCCTCCATCATCGGCTGGCTGCGTGCCGGCTACCCGAACGGTGTACCCGAGCAGGACTACATTCCGTTGTTCGCGCTGCTCACTCGCCGGCTGTCGGAAGACGAGGTGGACGCCGTCGCCGACGCGCTCGTCGAGGAGGGTGACCTCCCGATCGAGAGGACCGACATCCAGGTGCTCATCACCAAAGTCACCAACGAGTTGCCGCTGGAATCGGACGTCGACCGGGTGCGCAGCAACCTCACCGCGGGCGGCTGGCCGCTCGCCGGGCCTGCCCAGTGAACGCACTGCACGCCCTGCCCGTCCCGTCGGGTGCCGGGGTCCTCGGCATCCTGCCGCAGCTGTCCGCGGTCCTCGACGGGGCCGCTCCCGCCGCGCTTCCCGTCCCCGCCGCGGACGAGCGGGAGACCCGCCGACTCACCGACGCGCTGCGTCCCGGAGACCCCATCGACGACGGCGTCGCACTCGTCGTCGCGACCTCCGGCACGACGGGGGTGCCGAAGGGGGCCATGCTTACCGCGGCCGCACTCCGCGCCAGCGGTGACGCGACGCACGCACGGCTCGGCGGTCCCGGTTCCTGGCTGCTGACCCTGCCCGCTCACCACATCGCGGGCATGCAGGTGCTGCTGCGCAGTGTGCTCGCAGGCACCGAACCGGTGGTGATCGACGTGACCGGAGGCTTCGATCCCGACACGCTACCGGCCGCGGTGGCGTCGATGCGCGGCCCCCGCCGCTACACCTCGCTCGTCCCGACGCAACTGGTCAAGGCCCTCGACCATCCCGACGCGGTGGCGGCACTGGCCGCGCTCGACGCGGTCCTCCTCGGTGGCGCCGCGACCCCCGCACCGGTCCTGCGCCGCGCCGTCGACGCCGGCGTCACCGTCGTCCGGACGTACGGAATGAGCGAGACCTGCGGTGGGTGCGTGTACGACGGGGTGCCCCTCGACGGCGCCCGGGTCCGGATCGACGGCGACGGTCGCGTCCTCCTCGGCGGGCCCATGCTCGCGTCCGGATACCGCGGACTCCCCGACCACCCCGCGTTCGCCGAACCCGGCTGGTTCCGCACCGACGACGCAGGCACCGTCACGGACGGCGTCCTCGGCATCACCGGCAGACTCGACGAAGCCATCTCCACCGGTGGTCTCACCGTCGTCCCGCAGGTGGTCGAGGCGGCTCTCGTCGCCCACCCCGCCGTCCGCGAATGCGCGGTGATCGGCCTCCCCGACGAGCGACTGGGGCGTCGCGTCACCGCCGTCGTCGTCGCCGAACCCGGCACCGCACCGACACTCGCCGAACTCCGCTCGTTCGTCGAACGCACCCTCGACCCCACCGCCGCCCCGCGCGAACTGCACCTCGTCGACGCCCTCCCCCTCCGAGGTCCCGGCAAGGTCGACCGGCGGGCACTCGAATCGCGGTTCGGGTAGCGGATCGCCTGTTCGTGCGAAGGTGCACGCCGATTTGCCGAATTCCCGCGCAATTGCGTGTGCTTCCGGCAATTCGGTGGGAAACGACGCCTCACCGGCGCCGCGAGCGGGCACATGCGCGCTCGAATCGCGCCTTCACGGCGTCGAACCGCCCGAGGTCCGCCCACACCCACCTGATCACCTCGAGGCCCGTGTCTCGTATCGCGTCCTCCCGCAGCTTCTCCCTCGCCACGATGTCGCCCGACTGCCCGGAGCCGAATCGGTACTTGCCCATGCCGTCGAACTCGCCGACAACTCCCCAGTGCTCCCAGAAGAAGTCCACGCGGCCCACGAACGCACCGCCGTCGGTGCGCACTTCGTGCTGCAGCTCGGGCGCCGGCATCCCACATTCGCGCATCCTGATTCGGCTGAGCGACTCGCCGGGACTCTCGCTGCGCCCGTCGAACAGAGCCACCGCGCGCCGGGCCGCCCCGATGCCTTTCCTCCGGCCGTGACGTTCCAGCACGGCCCGGACGTCGTAGATCGACACGTCGCCGCGATGCAGGGCGGAGTCGCCGATCACGACTGCCTCGTCCAGCGATTCCGAACGTGCGACGTCCGCCACGGTCCGGGCGAGCGAGGTCACCGCGACGCCGTCGATCTCGGTGACGTCATCACGACCCAGTGGAGCGATGTGCACATGCAGCGCCGCGGTCCGTCGCCCGCCCGACCGACGCTCCCGGCTCAGATGCACTCGGTCGAGGTTCACTGCACCGACGTCGAGTCCGTGGAGGACAGCGGCGGACGCGTGGCTGACCACGATCCCATCACCGTGCGCCACCACGGCCGCCGCGACCCGCGCGCGGTGCATCCCGACCGCGTCCAGTGCTGCGGAGTGGTCGCCGTCGAGGTAGGCACCCGCAGCCACGGCAACCAGTTGTCGTGTCGTCCTGGCGCGACGGAGTTCCGGGTCGGTCATCCCGTCGGCCAGCGCATGACGGCGAAAGATCAGGTCCTGTGCTCTCATATCGAGCATCGTGCTCCCTGCTCCGGAGCGGCCGCGGCCGCCGACCAGGACATTCAGCAGACCTGTGGATAACCGAGGGGCTGTGGAATTCCACAGCCGCACACCGATTCGTCAGATTCCCCCGCAATTGCCACTGATTCCGGCAAATGTCCGTGAACCTGCAGGTCGAGGGTGCTTGTCAGTCTGTGCAAGAGGCGTGCAAGGGCGCTGCAAGGGGCGGACTGCATTGTTTACGGCATGAACCTCAGTGCAACTCCCCCAGCGATCGAGGCCGACGGGCTCGTGAAGCTCTTCGGCCGTCAGCGTGCCGTCGACGGCGTGAGCCTGTCCGTACCGACCGGGTCGGTGTACGGAGTGCTCGGCCCGAACGGCGCGGGCAAGACCACCACGGTGCGGATGCTGGCGACGTTGTTGCGGCCGGACGGCGGCGAGGCCCGCATCTTCGGCCACGACGTGGTGCGCGAACCGAACGCGGTGCGCTCACTGGTCGGCGTGACGGGTCAGTACGCATCGGTCGACGAGGACCTGTCCGCGGTCGAGAATCTGGTGATCTTCGCCCGGCTGCTCGGCCTGAGCCGCGGCGATGCCCGTCGCAAGTGCGCGGAACTGCTCGAGGAGTTCGATCTGACGGAGGCGGCGACGAAGCCGCTGAAGAACTTCTCCGGGGGCATGCGACGACGACTCGACCTGGCCGCCAGCCTCATCGCCCACCCGCCGCTGTTGTTCCTCGACGAGCCCACGACGGGTCTGGACCCTCGGACGCGCGCCCAGATGTGGGACACCGTTCGCCGGCTCGTCGCCGAGGGGTCGACGGTGCTGCTCACCACGCAGTACCTCGACGAGGCCGATCAGCTGGCCGATCGGATCGCCGTCATCGACCGCGGAAAGGTGATCGCGGACGGTACCGCCGACGAACTGAAGGCGTCCGTGGGCGTCTCCTCGCTGCAGTTGACGCTGGCCGATCGCGGACGGACCGACGACGCGCGGTCGGTGATCGCCCACACCCTCGGTGTGGAGGTGGCGATCACGCCGGAGATCGGCCGCCTGACCGCGCCGATGACCGATCCGTCGCTGACCGTGGAACTATTGATCCGGCTGCGCGACCACGGGATCGCCGTCGACGAGATCACCGTCCAGAAACCGAGTCTCGACGAGGTCTTCCTCACCATCACCGGGCACGGCGCGGAAACCGTTGCCGCCGAGTCCGACACCGAACGGAGCGTCGCATGACCAGCACCCTCGAATCCCGCACTTCCGCGGGCCCGCAGCCGATTCCGGAGGTCCGCAACCGGATCAGCCTCGAACAGTCCGTCGCCAACACGCTGACCATGGCGTACCGCGGTCTGCTCAAGATCAAGCACAACCCCGAGCAACTGTTCGACGTCGTCGTCCAGCCGATCATCTTCACGTTGATGTTCACGTACATCTTCGGTGGCGCCATCTCCGGCGACGTGGCGTCGTATCTGCCGATCATCATCCCGGGCATCCTGGTCCAGACGGTGATCACCACGTCGATCGTGACGGGCACCCAGTTGCGGGAAGACATGGACAAGGGCGTCTTCGACCGTTTCAAGTCGCTGCCGATCGCCCGCATCGCACCGCTGTCCGGCGCCCTCCTCGCCGACGTCGTGCGGTACGGCATCGCCACGACCATCACGTTCACCGTCGGCATCGCGATGGGCTACCGTCCCGGCGGCGGCCTCGTGGGGGTGTTGTCGGCCGGAGCGCTGGTCGTCGTCTGTGCCTTCTCGATCAGCTGGATCTTCGCGCTGATGGGCGTCCTGATGAGCAAAGCGTCCTCGGTGCAGGGCATTTCGATGCTCATCCTGTTTCCGCTGACGTTCATGTCCAATGCATTCGTGCCCGCGAACACGATGCCCGGCTGGATGCAGGCGTTCGTGAACGTCAACCCTGTATCGCACGTCGTGACGGCGGTGCGTGAACTCGTCAACGACGGCCATTTCGGTGTCCACGTCGTGTGGTCGCTGCTCGGCGCCGCCGTGATCGTCGCGGTCATGGCACCGCTGACGGTCCGGATCTACATGCGCAAGGCCTGACAACCCGACGAACGACGCGAGCCGGTGGACGCGGGGTCCACCGGCTCGCTTCGCCTATTTCTCCAGTTCAGGGGCGTCCGCCTGCAACTCCCCCACCTCCGTCTTGAGGATTCGCATCGACCGTCCCAGGCCGCGGGCGGCGTCCGGGAGCTTCTTCGATCCGAACAGCACCACGAGCACCACCGCGATGATCGCCCAGTGGCTCGGGCTCAGCGCCCCCACTACCGGGGCTCCTCACCGTCGGGGTACACGGCGTCCACCTCCACTTCGACGAGCCAGCCCGCAGCGGGCAGGCTCGCGACCTCCAGCGCGAAGCGGCTGGGCCGCGCAGAGTTCCGTTCCATCGGTGCGGCCGGTTCCGCGGTGCCGAGCGGGACCAGTTCGGTGTCACCGGTGTCGAGGTTGGTGTTCGCGAAGAACTGCCGGTAGGCGCGGTTCCAGCCGGCGTAGTCGGCGCGGTCGGTGCCGGGGGCGTTGTCGAGGAACACCCGCATGGTCACGACGTCTTCGAGGCTCAGCCCCTGGGCCTCCAGATTGTCGCGAATCCGCTTCAGCGCGTTGATGCCCTGCGCCTCGGTGATCGTGACGCCGGCCGGGAGTGCGCCGCCCGCGAACACGTCGGTGTCGATGTAGGACTCGGGCGTGCCCTCGGGGGCGGTCCTGTTGGACGCGCCCGGGCCGATTCCGCTCGACTTGTACACGGCGGTCCCGCCGCCGATCGCCACACCCTGCGCGATCATCGGATTCGACTCTCCCGCTTCGAGAACCGACTTCGATACGAACGTACTGCCCTGCGCCTCCGCTGCCGCCTCGTCGGAGGAGCACGACGTCGCCCCGACGATCAGAGCGGATGCGGCGAGGGCCGCGGTGACGGCCCGGGTACGAATCGACTTCACAGTGCAACTCCTTGTTCGAGGGAAAGGTCAGGCTTCCTGGGCCACGCGCTCGTGGATGTGGGTGACGACGTCGCGGGCCGACGTCAGGGCGCCGTGCTGCCAGGCGATGGCGTTGGAGAGGTGGTCGCCGGCGAAGTAGATCTTGTCGACGGGTGCGAGCAGCTTCTCGTACTCGGGGGTGGCGGCGCCGCCGTGCGAGCCGCCGCTGCCCGCCCAGTTCGCCCACGCGCTCTCGGAGTACTTGGTGCGGCGCCAGCTGCCCGAGAACGACGAGGAGATGTCGCGGGTGTACTTCTCGCCGTGGATCTCCGAGCCTTCCGCGACCGCCTTGGCGAGCCGCTGCCGGTGGGTGAGAGATTCGAACGCTTCCTGCCGCTTGCCGCTGCTGTAGTAGGCGACGACCACACCCCGGTCGGAGTTGTAGTGGTCGTACGGGAACATGATCTGCGAGATGTCCCTGTCGGTGTTGGACGCGCCGCCGTAGATGCGGTCCTCCGTCTCCCACCACCGGCGCGAGTACTCGATGCCGAGCTTCCCGGACGACGACGGCTTGGCCGCCTTCAGCGCGGTGAGCACGTCCGCGGGCAGATTGTTCTGCAGTCGCCCGATCAAGTGCGGCGGGATCGTGCAGATCGCGTAGTCGGCGGTGATCGACTTCTTCGCGCCGCCGGCAGCGTACTCCACGGTGACTCCGCCGGACACGTTCTTCATCGACGTGACCTCGGCGCCGAAGACGATGTTGTCGGTGCCGATCCTGTCCTGGAACGCGTAGTAGATGCGGTCCATGCCGCCGACCGGGGTGAACATCATCATCGCCTGGTCGTAGCCGAAGTCGAAGCTGAAATTGCGGCCGATTCCGCTGCGGATCACGTCCTGCATCGCGAACGGCTTCTTCTCGGTGCCGAAGTTCAGGCCGGCTCCGGGCTCGGAATCGTAACCGCGACGCGATGATCCGAGGTATCGGCCGTCGTCGGAGAGATCACCGAAGTCGCTGAGGAACTCCGACAGGGCGTCCTTGTCCTCCCGGGTGAGCACCTGGTCGAGGGCACCCTGATCGGTGGCCTTCTTCAGCAGCTCCGACATGTAGCCGAACGTGTCGGCCTTGGCGGCGCGGTAGGTGACGGACTGGTTCGACAGCGACGTGTCGCTCCGGTAGTTGACGAACGTATTGGCGTTCTGGTTGCCGAATCCCTGTATCTCGACGCCCAGTTCGCGGCAGTAGTCGAGGGTGATGTGGCTCTGCGGGATGCGGGTGGCACCGACGTTGTAGAAGTGGCCGTCCGAGAACGTGCACTTCTGCGTCTCGCCGCCCAGGTCGGTCTCCTCGGTTCCGCCCCGGGCGGTCCAGACGCGGCCGCCGGGCCGGGTGCGGGCCTCGAGGACGGTCACCGTGTATCCGGCCTTCTGCAGTTCGAAGGCGGAACAGAGGCCGGCGGGGCCGCCGCCGAGCACGACCACGGAATGGCTGCCCTTCACCTTGCCGATCAGGTCGCCGGCCGCGAGCGGTCGGAAGGTGCGGGCGGGCGCGGCGGTCGACGGTGCGAGCCCGAGCGTCGACATCGCCCCGTAGGCGAGTCCCGCGCCGCCGGTGACCCCCAGGCCCTTCATGAAAGATCTACGTGTGAATGCCAATTCGCGCTCCCATTCTTGCGCCCGGCGACCCGGGTAACGTGTCCGGATTCATCCTGGGAGCAACACGAGTCGGGAAGTTGTCGGCGGCGAAACAGTCCGATGCAACCGAGCGAGAACCGGCACGGGTTCGTTCTCACTCCGACGTCCGAGTTCGACGCGAAACCGAAACGTCTGCGCAACACGACCCGATTAGTTTCACGCGCATGTCAGCTCTTTCCGACGCCATCGCGCGTTCGTTCGCCACCCGCGAGCCCGAACGTCAGGCCCTGTCGCCGCTGCGTGCGCTTGGCCGGCGGCAGTTGTCGGGCGTCGAGGTTCTCGCCCAGTCGGTGGCCACGACGGCTCCGGCGGTGTCGATGGTGGTCCTGCCCGTCACCATGTTCACCCACCGGATGCTGCTGAGCGGTCTGATCACGATCGTCGTCGCGACGGTGGCCGTGTCCCTGATCGCAATCTGCGTCTCGCAGTTCACCCGACGCATGGCGGCCGCGGGCGGCCTCTACAGTTTCGTGTTCCAGGGCCTCGGCACTCGTGCCGCGCTGACCGCCGGTGTCGCCATGCTGACCAAATACGTGGGCAGTGCGGTGATGACGCTGTACCACGGGGGGCAGGCCGTGATCGCGACGCTCGGCTTCTTCGGGCTCGAGTTACGCGCGCCGGCGGAGCGCCTCCTCGTCTACGCCGGAATCGCGATCGTGATCCTGGCCTGCCTGGTCCGCGGGGTGCGGTTCGCGGCCCTCGCCATCCTCGCCGTCGAATCGTGCTCGCTGCTGTTCATCGTCGGCCTGATGATCGTGTCGGGCGCGGGCGGCCAACACGCCCTTGTGCCGCCGTCGGATTCGGCGTACGGACCGCTGCTCATGACACTGGCCGCGGTGTTCGCTCTGGCCGGTTTCGAGAGCGCCACGTTCTTCGGTCCGGAGGCCAAGCGCCCGCTCGCCACCGTCACCCGCACGGTGACGCTCACGCCGATGATCTGCGGTGGCCTGTTCATCTTCTCGGCGTGGGCCGCCTGGTCCGGCCGCACGGACACCCTGGTCAACGCGTACCTGCACGGAACCGCGACCGGGGTCGACCCGGCCGTGGTGATCGCCCTCAACCTCGGGTTGGGCACGTCGTGGCTGGCGTCGGCGATGGCGTCGTCGAATGCCGCCTCGCGCCTGCTGTATTCGATGGGGATCGAACGGGTAGTCCCGCGGCTGTTCGCCCGAGTGCACCGCGGCTACCGCACGCCGTTCGCAGCCCTCGCCGTCATCGTGTGCGCCGTGTGCCTCGGCGCCGGGACCTTCGGGATCGTCGGCAAGTCGACCGGGTTCGGTCACGTGCAACTGATCGCCAGGACCGCGGTGGTCGCGGCGTACGTGCTGGTGGCCGTGGCGTCGGTGCGGTTCCTCGGCCGGATCGGGGAGCACACTCCCCTCGTCCGGGCGGCGGGCGTCGCGGGCAGCGCCGCAGGGACAATCGTGCTGGCCTACATGCTGTTCGTGAACGTGGCACACGGCTTCTCGATGGTCCCGGCCGTGGTGCTCACCCTGTTGCTGTCGGGTTCTGCGTGGCAGCGTTTCCTACAGTGGCGTCATCCGGCGAGCCTGCGGTCGATCGGTGTGTTCGACACCGCGGAGACGGACGACGTTCTGCCGGGAGCGGGAGTCTTCGCGACGGACGCCGCCGGGAACCTGGCGTTGACGGCGGCTGGACGCACCCCCGGGCCCCGGTGATGGGCGCCCGAGCCGGGGAGATCGCGGGCCACGAACCCCGCGCCGTGCAGAAGGCACTCGCACTGCTCGAGGCCGTCGCTCAGCTGGGGTCCGGGGCCACCGCGCGAGATATCGCCGCGCACGCGGGCATCCCCCAGGCCACCGCGTACCGGCTGCTCAATCTCCTGACCGCCGACGGGTATCTGGTGCGGATCGCCGACCTGTCCGGCTTCGCGCTCGGCCGGAGAACCCGGCAGTTGGCGGGGGCCGGCGCGGCGCCGGAACCGGTCGACTACCACGCCGTACTCGACGACGTGCGGGAGCAGGTCCGTTTCGGGATCCATCTGGCATCGTTCGCCGGCAGCCGGGTGCGACTCGTCGACCGCGACCCCGATCACGAACTCAGCGGCGAGGCAACCATTACCGCGCACCTGCACGCGTCCGCGATCGGCAAGATCCTCCTTGCCTCGCGACCGGACCTCCTCCCGCAGAACCTCAGACGAGTCACGTCCCGGACCGTCACCGAATTCGCTGCGCTGCATGCCGAACTCGACGCCGTCCGACGCACCGGTTCGGCCCGCGAGGTCGACGAGGTGCGGGTCGGGCGCAGCTCCGTCGCGGTTCCGGTGCTCGATGCGCAGAACGCGGTGATGGGTTGCGTCGCGGCGATCGGCAAGACCGGGCGGCTGGCCGTCGACGATCCCGAGCTCACCGACCTCCTGCGCTCGTGCGCGGCCCGGGTCGGCGGACGGGTCCCCGCCTGAATCGCCAACTCACCTCAGCGTGGTGAGCATGTCGAGAATCTCCGCGCGCACCATGCGACGTGACCAGGTGCCGACCCTCGCTCGCGCCGATTCCCAGCGGTCCGCGTCGACTCGGTCGAGTGCGAAGGCCACGTGCCGGTGGTGCTGCAGCGAGGCGCTGTCCTGCCGGGCGCGGGCAGGCGAAGAGAGTGCCAGCAGCGCGAGTCCACGTTCGGAATTCCCGTGCGCGATCTCGAAGCATCCGACGCCGGCGGCGACGGCGCCGGTGACCGGTAGATCCGGATACATGCCCATACCCAGCCGGGTCGACGCCCATCCCGCGAGCTGCGGAACGAACTCCACCATCATCTCGGACCGGCCGTGCAGCACGTGGGCGCACACCACCGAGGCCGCCAGCATGAGTCCGAACGGATCGGCGTAGGGCTCGGACACGATCCGGGGATACATCATGTCCAGCGCCTCACGATAACGGGCGAGCCCCCGCTCGACGTCGCCGTCCGCCAGATCGGCCTCCGCGAGACTGCTGATGGCAGCTACCCGCCATTCGTCCTGCTGATGGTCGTCCGTGGCCGCGAGCGCACCGCGATGCTCGAGCACCGTCTCGGCCAGCACCTTCCGGCCCCTCACCACGTCACCGTCGGCGATCAGCGCCGAGGCCTGGAAACCCCACAGCTGATTCGCCTCCTCCTGCGCACCCAGCCTCCGCATCCCCTCGACCGCGACCTGATAACGCCCTACCGCGGCCCGGTACTGCCCGGACTGGCTGTGCAGCGAACCGAGGAATTGCGCGGCCATCGCCGTACCCCACACGTCGCCGATCGCGACGCACAGGTCGGAGACGGCCCGGGCGTCGCGCATGGCACCGCGGAAGTCGCCGAGATTCTCCCGCAGGCTGGCTCGTACCGACAGCGCCGCAGCACGGGTTTCCCGATCGTTCGAGCGCACTCCGTCGGCGACCGCCCTGGCGAGTCGCCGCCCCGAACCCAGGGACAGGA
Organism: Rhodococcus sp. 4CII; assembly: GCF_014256275.1. NCBI lineage: Bacteria > Bacillati > Actinomycetota > Actinomycetes > Mycobacteriales > Nocardiaceae > Rhodococcus > Rhodococcus sp. 4CII. Next base: position 5,615,414 of record NZ_JACCFE010000002.1, on the reverse strand, counting down.
TGAGCCGCACCGCGAACCCCGTGACCGACGGGAGGTCGGGACGCTCCCGGACGACGTGCCGCAGTCGCGTCCGGGTGCGGGCGAGGGACCGGGTCTCACCACCGAAGACCAGGTGCATCCCCGCGAGCAGGAACGTGTACGCCACCAACTCCGAGTCGACGTCGCGCAGGTCCGAATCGGCGGTCGCCGCGAGGATCCGTGGCGTCCAGTTCATCACCTCCGAATGCGCGCCCCGAATGGACCACAGCCCGCCCAGCAGCGGGAACACGGTCGTGACCGTCTCGGCATCGCCCCGTTCCACCGCCCACCGCAGCACCGCGAGCAGGTTGTCGTGATCGGCGTCGATGTCGTCCGCGAGCGCGACCTGGTCGGCACGGCACCGCCCGAGCGCCTCCGACGCGAACCCGCGCGCCCACATTCCCTGGCGCCGGAACACTTCCGACTCCTCGGCGGCTGCGGCGAGTTGCTCCTCGCCGTATTCGCGCACCGTCTCGAGCATGTAGTAGCGCAGCGTGTCCGACGTCTCCGACACCGACAGGAGGGATTGGTTGACGAGACCCTCGACGGCATCCACGACGTCGTCGACGCCGTCCCATTCCGCGATCGTCCGGGCCGCGTCGAGGGTGAACCCGGCCGGAAACCGGCACAGTCTGCGCAACGCGACCTGCTGCTGCTCGCCCAGGAGCTGCCAGCTCCAATCGATGACGGCATGCAGGGTGCGATGCCGCTCCGGCGACGTCGGGTCGTTGGACCGCAGCAGCGCGAACCGGTGCTCGAGGCGCCGGCCGATGTCCTCGACGCTCATGCTGCGCACCCGCGCGGCGGCCAGTTCGATCGCGAGGGGAAGACCGTCGAGTGTGCGGCAGATGCCGCGGACGGTCTCCGGATCCAGACGGGCCGTCGGCCGCACCGCGCGTGCCCGGGCCGTGAAGAGTTGCACGGCGGGAGCGTCCTCGGCGTCGCTCGCCAACGGCGGCAGCGGGTACACGGCCTCGGACGCGAGCATGAGCGGCGATCGGCTGGTCGCGAGGACCGTCAACTGGTTTCCGGCCGCCACCAGGTCGGCGACGATCTCGGAGCAGGCGCCGATCACGTGCTCGCAGTTGTCGAGGATCAGGAGCATCGGTCCGGCCGACAACGCTTCCCGGAGTCGTTCCCGCGCGGAGTGCACGCGGCTCACGACGAGCCGTCCCGGTGCGAGGTCGACCTCGCTGAGACCCAGGGTGCCGCTGATCGCCGCCACGACGTCCTCGCTGCTCCGCAGCGCCGCGAGTTCCACCAGCGCCACGGACGTCCCGGCGGCAGCGCGCACACCCAGTTCGTGAGCGAGCCGCGTCTTTCCCGCACCGCCCGGTCCGAGAATGGTGACGACCCGCGACGACGTGAGCAGTCGTTCGATCGCCACGATGTCGGTGTCGCGTCCGAGTAGCGTGTTGGGCGCCGCACGAAGCCCGATCGCCGTCCGGTCCGGCGGCGCGAGGCGCTGGACCGCCGACGCGGGTGGGCTGCCGCCGCGCAGGATCTCGGTGTGCAGCGCGACGAGCGCCGGCGACGGGTCTGCTCCCAGCCGGTCCACCAGCCGCGTGCGGAAGGTCGCGAACACGTCGAGCGCCTCGTTCTCGCGCCCGAGCCCGGCGAGCGCGCGCATGAGGTCGGCGTGCGCCCGCTCGTCCAGAGGTCCGGCGGCCACCTGGACCTGTGCCTCGGGGAGAGCGGCCTCCCAGGCTCCGGCCTCCACCAGCGCGGCGAGTTCCGCGGCCTCGAGCCGGCCCCGGATCACCGCCGCGTGGGCGGCAAGTTCCGTTGCCGCCACCCCCGCGGGAAGGTCGGCGCCCGGCTCCCCCCGCCACAGTGCGAGCGCGGCCCGGATCTCGTCCGGTCCCACACCGCGATCGTGATCCCGGCCCTGCCATCGGCGTGCCATGTCTTCTGCCCGGGTCAGATCGACGGCGTCGCGCGGGACTCTCAGCCGGTATCCGGCCGGGCCGATCTCCAGCACCCCGTCCGGCAACGCCGCGCGTAGCCGGGAGACCTGCGTGTGCAGAGCGTTCATCGGGGACCGCGGCGGATCCTCGCCCCACACCTCGTCGATGAGGGCCTGCGCAGCCCTGCTCCGGCCGGGGTCGCGGGCCAGGGCGACCAGCAGGCTGCGCGCACGGGTGCCGGGCAACGGTGCGAGCACACCCGATCGGTACGTCGAGACCTCACCCAGCAAGGCGACCTGAATCGGTGTACTTGCCGGTGCCACCCTCTCGTCGACGCTCATGTGCTGGTCCACCGCGTTAGATGGTATTGCACCGGGCGGATGCGAACTCCCCGAAGTTCGGCGTGGGTGCAGGCGCCTTCTCGCTCGATGCAAAGATCGGTGCATGGCAACGGCTGCTCAATGGATCGAAGGCGCTCGACCGCGCACCCTCCCGAATGCGATCGCCCCGGTGCTCGTGGGCACCGGCGCCGCAGCGTCGCTCGGCGGCGCGGTGTGGTGGAAGGCGCTATTGGCATTGGTGGTCTCTCTCGCGCTGATCGTGGGAGTCAATTTCGCCAACGACTACTCGGACGGGATTCGCGGGACCGACGACGAGCGGGTCGGACCGCTGCGGCTCGTCGGATCCAAGCTCGTGCAGCCGTCGGCGGTGAAGGCCGCCGCGATCGCCTGCTTCGCCGTCGCCGCGGTGGCCGGCCTGGCGCTCGCGATCACCACCGCCTGGTGGCTGGTCCTGATCGGCGCCCTGTGCATCGTAGGCGCGTGGTTCTACACGGGTGGCACGAAGCCGTACGGCTACAGCGGCTTCGGTGAGGTCGCCGTCTTCGTGTTCTTCGGTCTCGTCGCCGTGCTCGGCACCCAGTACGTGCAGGCCGAAACGGTCGACTGGGCCGGACTCGTGTCCGCGATCGCCGTGGGTTCGTTCTCGAGCGCGGTACTCGTCGCCAACAACCTGCGCGACATCCCCACCGACACCGAATCCGGCAAGCGCACGCTCGCCGTCCGGCTCGGCGACTCCCGTACCCGCGTCCTGCATCTCGTCACGCTGACGGTCCCGTTCGTCGTGACCCTCGTCCTGGTGCTGCGCACACCCTGGGCGCTCGTCGGGCTGCTCGCGCTGCCGCTCGCGGTCCGGGCGAACGCCCCGGTGCGCTCCGGCGGGCAGGGCCTCGCACTGATTCCCGCGCTTCGGGATTCGGGGCTGGCGATGCTGATCTGGGGCGCCGCCACCGCCGTGGCACTGGCCGCCGCCTGAGCGGCTCAGTCGCCGTCGGGGACGACGATGCTGAGCAGGAAGTTGACGATCGAGATGATCAGGCCTCCCCACAGGGCGGTCCAGAAGCCGTCGACGGTGAGGCCGTACTCGGTCAGGGAGCTCAGCCAAGCGGTGAGCATCAGCATCAGCGCGTTGATCACCAAGGTGAACAGCCCCAGCGTCAGGATCAGCAACGGCAGCGACAGCAACTTCACCAGCGGTTTGACGAAGATGTTGACGACGGTGAACACGAGTGCGATGCCGAGCAGCACCACGATGTCCCACCCGGTTCCGTTGCCCGAACTGGAGATGTCGATGCCCGACACCCAGGCTGCCGCAAGCCAGATCGCGAACGCGTTGATGACGAGGCGTACCAAGAAGGTCATGCGTGCATGCTGGCACATCGATCGGACAAACGGGAACCGGGCGATCCGGGATTCCGGCGGTCAGGCAGCGCGGTCGTCGAGTGCGGCGTGCACGCGGCGCCGGAGTTCGTCCACCCCGACCCGGACTTCGAGGATCTGCCTCGTCGTGCCGTCGGCCACCCGCAGCACCCCGAGGAGCACGTGCTCGGCGCCGATGTGATCGTCCTTGCGCGCCAGCGCTTCCCGCAGTGACAGCTCGATCGCCTTCTTCGCGTCGCGGGTGAACCCGATGTGCCCCGACTTCCGGCCGAACCAGCCGCGCTTCTCGGTGGGCTCCTCGGGATCGAGCACGCCCTTGCCGAAGTTCTGCTCGAGGCTCTGGCGCACGGCCTCGAGGTCGATGCCGATCGATTCGAGCGCTTCCGCGTCGGCGTCGCTCAGGGCCGTGCCCTGTGTCGCGACGGTTGCTCGCGACGTCTCCTCGTCGATGCCGGCCGCGGAGAGGATGCCGTGAACCGGTTCGGTTCTCACGGACAGTAGGGCGAGGACGAGGTGTTCGGGCCCGATCTGCGGTGACTTCAGTTCGCGCGCTTCCTGTTGCGCGCCGATCACCACGGCCCGTGCGTCGGTCGAGAATCGTTCGAACATGCGCCGTTACCTCCCTCTCCGATTGTGCTTCTGATGGACGGCCTGCCTGCTGACCTCGAGGGAGTCGGCGATCGCCTGCCAGGACCAGCCCTGGGCGCGGGCGTTGGCGACCTGTATCGATTCGAGCCGTTCGAGGAGACGCCGCAGCGCACGCACGGCCCGCAGACCCTCTGCGGGGTCGGGGCTGCCCGCCGCTGCGGCGAGCGTGGTTGCTTCGGTCATGCATGTCAATCTAAGTTGACACCTCGCGGGTGTCAACCCTTCTTGACAGATTCCGGACCGGTCGTCAGTACGCCGCGACCGCCCCGTCGACGGCGAGTTGCAGGTCCTTCTGCACGACGTGGGCGATGTCCATCGGTTTCGCCGGGAGGTCGAACAGCGGCTCCCCGACGAAGACGCTTGCCCCCTTCACGTTCTCGGTATCGGGACCGGACGCGTCCGGTCCGTAACTGATGCCGATGGACAGCAGCACGGGCGAGACTCCGCGATCCGCCGCACGTTTCGCGATGTGACCGATGCCGCTGTTGATGTGCTGCAGGCGGGTCGGATCGTCCTCGTTGCACGTGCCCTCGGGAAAGATGGCCAGGTTGTCGCCGCGGCACAGCCGCTCGGCCGAGATGTCCATCATGAGCCGGCCGGCGTCCGCGACCGCCCGGAGACCGTAGTTCTTGCTGCGGAACACGGGAATCCCGCCCATCATGTCGACCTTCTTGTGCAAATCGGGGTCGACGAACAACTCGTCCTTCGCAAGCACCCGGGTGCGTCCGATCGCGCGGCGCAGCGGGGTCTTCCAGGCCGTGGCCGCGAGCGTGTACTGATCGCTGTGGGTCACGTGATTGGCGGCGACGATGAGCACCCTGCCGGACTTCACCAAACCGGCCAGCTGCGCCTTCGCGTCGTCCGAGTACACGATCCGCGGGCGGTACTTCGCATACAGCGAGGCGTATGCGAGCGCGGCCAGCACCCGATTCTGCTGATGATCGCGGTAGTACGCGTACACCTCTTCGTAGTTCTCGAGAGTTACCTCGGGCTTGTCCATACTCGTCCCCGCTCCGTCGTCCTATCGCCAGGCTACCAACCTACGGTCGCGTAGCCTACGGAGTAGTAGGTATCGGGAAAGTGCAGGGAAACTGTGCGAACAGCGCGATTTCGGGTACAAAAGACCTGTGATCCGCCCGGCCGTTTCCACCGACCTGCCCATTCTGCAAGACATCGAAATCGCGGCGGGTGCGCCGTTTCGTGACATCGGAATGGACGCCGTCGCCGACGATCCCCCGTTCACCCTCGACGAGCTCACCGAGTATCTCCGATCGGACTGCGCCTGGGTCGCGGTCGACACCGACGACGCACCGGTCGCGTACGCGCTCGCCGTCGTGGTCGACGGGGGCGCGCACATCGAGCAGGTGTCGGTGCATCCCGACCATGCCCATCAGGGCCTCGGCGCGCAGCTCATCGACGAGATCGCGTCGTGGGCCGCGGTGCGCGGCCTGCCCGCACTCACCCTCACGACGTTCGTCGACGTGCCGTGGAACGCTCCCTATTACGAGCGACTGGGATTCCGCCCGCTGCCGGAATCCGACCTCACCCCGGGACTGTCCCGCATCCGCGACGAGGAGGCCCGGCACGGTCTGGCCGCATGGCCGCGCGTCACGATGTCGCGGCCGGTCACCGCGCCGGTAGCCGCGACTCAGCCGGGCTGACCCGGCCACCGTCCGGTCGCCGCGAAGCCGTCGAGCGCCGCGGCCGGACCGGTGAGGTCGATGCCCTCGCCGGCCACCCAGTCGTCGTCGAAGTAGGTGTCGGCATACCGCTCACCGCCGTCGCAGAGGATCGTGACCACACTGCCGGACCGTCCGGCCGCGAGCATCTCCGCGACGACGGTGAACGCTCCCCAGAGGTTCGTGCCCGTGGACCCACCTACCCGGCGTCCCAGCACCGCGCTGGCGTGCCGCGCCGTGGCGATGGATGCGGCGTCCGGCACCCGCATCATCCGGTCGATGACCTGCCCGACGAACGACGGCTCCACGCGCGGCCTGCCGATGCCCTCGATGCGCGAGGGCATCCCCGTCGCGTACTCGCACGAGTTGGTGTCGTAGCCGCCGAAGAACGCCGAGTTCTCGGGATCGACCACGAGCAGACGCGTCGCGTGCCTGCGATAGCGGATGTACCGGCCCAGCGTCGCGCTGGTGCCACCGGTCCCGGCGCTCATGACGAGCCACTCCGGCACCGGGTGCTCTTCCTGCGTCATCTGCTGGTAGATCGACTCGGCGATGTTGTTGTTGCCCCGCCAGTCGGTGGCCCGCTCCGCGTGCGTGAACTGGTCCATGAAGTGACCGTTCGTCTCTGCGGCGAGGCGGCGGGCCTCGCTGTAGATCTCCGGGGGCCGGTCGATGAAGTGGCAGCGACCGCCCTGGGCCTCGATCAGGGCGATTTTCGCACCGCTCGTACTCCGCGGCATGACGGCGACGAAATCGAGGCCGAGCATCTTCGCGAAGTACGCCTCGCTGACCGCTGTGGACCCCGACGACGCCTCGATGACCGTGGTTCCCTCGGTGATCCATCCGTTGCAGATCGCGTACAGGAACAGGGAGCGGGCCAGTCGGTGCTTGAGGCTGCCCGTGATGTGGGTCGACTCGTCCTTCAGATAGAGCTGCACACCCCAGTCGACGGGAAGTGGGTAGCGCAGCAGGTGCGTGTCGGCGCTGCGCTGCGCGTCGGCGTCGATGAGACGGACGGCGTTGTCCACCCAGTCACGCGGCAGGCTCCGATCGATGACGACGCAGTCGCCGACCGTCACCGAGACGTACCCTCACCGCGAAGCCGGGCGCGCAGGTCGGCCTGATCGGCGCGACGTTGCGCGTCGAATGCGGCGATGCCCTCGTTGACCCGCCGGCGGAGCTTCGCGAACAGCAGCAGCGACAGCGGGAGCGCGATCAGGACCGCGAAGATGGCCGCGACGAGCAGCGGGACGGCGACACCGACGAGGGCGGCCACCCCGAGGATGATGGCACCGATGAGGACCACCAGCAGCAGCCGCGCGATCGAGTAGATCGCGACGTCGCGCGCCAACTGCCCCTTGGTCACCCGCCCGTCCGACTTCGGCTGCGCGCTCGAATCGGCGGCAGCGGGGCGCTCGACCTGGTCTTCTGGCTTCTCGGATGACTCGCTCACGCCCCCAGGTTACCCACCGCTGGAGCCGCTCCTCACACGTCCGACTTATCCGATTTGTCTATTACCTCCCCTTTACCAACATTAGATCGTTCGAGTACCCAGGGTCTCGGATGTCACGATGACCGAGATCAGTCGCAACAGCGGCCGGCTTCAGCACAGACCAGTCGAAAGCAGTGGAGGATCGTCGATGAGCGCACCCACCTACAACGGACCCGGATTCAGTGGATCCAACGAAGCCCTCATGACCCCGGGCCAGGTGGCTGCCCTGTTCCATGTCGACCCGAAGACCGTGACGCGATGGGCGCACGCGGGCCGGCTCGGATCGCTGCGCACCCCGGGTGGTCACCGGCGCTTCCGTGAGGCCGAGGTCATGCAGTTGCTCCGCTCGCTGACGACGGAGGCGGGCCGACCGTAGTCGCGGAGGCGGGCCGACCGTAGTCGCGGAGGCGGGCCGACCGTAGTCGCGGAGGCGGGCCGACCGTAGTCGCGGAGGCGGGCCGACCGTCAGGCCTACTGCGATGTATTACCCGGACGCCCTGCGACCCGGGTAGGTGCCCTCTGCCGCCGTCGCGGCTACGCTCGAGGAATACCGGCTACCCTCGAGCGGTGTAAGGAGGTGCGCGGTGATCTATCTGTTGGCGCTCATCGGGCTGGTGACTGTGGCGGTCCTGCTGTGGAAGGCTTTCGGCCCGAATACGAATCCGGTGCTCAGCAAGCGGGTGCTGGGTCCCGACGACGATCCCGACTTCCTGTGGAAGGTGGATCGCGAGGCCCGTCGGAAGAAGTCCGACGAACCCGATACCGGTCCGGCCGACCAGGCCGGATGACGCGACGCCGGGGTGCCGGTCTGCCCGGCACCGCCCGGCGTCACTGCCTCAGCGACGGTCCTGTAGGGCGAAACTGGACGCCGGAAAGTCCGACGCGACCGCGGCTGCCAATTCGAGGAGAGCGTTGCGCGTCTTCGGGCGCAGCCGCTCGAGGTCGATCTCGGCGCCCTCTTCGAGGTGCGGATCGAACGGAATCAGCCGGACCAGGCGGCACCGCTGCTCGAAGTGCTCGACGACCTTCGGCAGATCGACCTTGCCGGACCGCGGGCGTACCGCGTTGACGACGGCCACCGACCGGGCCACCAGTTCGCGGTATCCGTGGGCGTCGAGCCAGTCGAGTGTGGCGGAGGCGCTCCGGGCGCCGTCGACGGAGCCCGAACTGACCACCACGAGCGCGTCGGCCTCTTGGAGGATCGTCTGCATGGCGGAGTGCATCAGTCCGGTGCCACAGTCGGTGAGGACGATGTTGTAGAACTTCTCCAGCATCGTGACGGTTCGTGCGTAGTCGTCTGCGCTGAACGCCTCGGAGACCGCCGGGTCGCTGTCGGAGGCGAGCACTTCGAGCCGGTGCCGGCTCTGCGACGTGTAACTGCGGACGTCGCTGTACTTTTCGATGCTCTGCTCGTCGCGCAACAGGTTGCGGACGGTGGCGGGGGTCTCGAGCGGAATCTTCTGACTCAGCGTGCCGCGGTCGGGGTTGGCGTCGACGGCGATGACGCGGTCGCCGCGCAGCGACGCGAAGGTGGACCCGAGGGTGGCGGTGGTGGTCGTCTTGCCCACTCCGCCCTTGAGACTCAGCAGGGCGATCTTGTAGCACCCCTGCAGTGGCTGGTTGACCTGCCGGGTCAGCTCGATGCGACGCTGTTCCTTCGCACTGTTACCGACGTTGATGTAGCGGCCGGAGAGCCGGTACAGGGCCTTGCGCCATCCCGTCGTGGGGGCGGGCTTGACCTGCTTGAGGAGTAACGAGGTCGACAGGTCGCGGGCCGACACCGCGTGCTGCTGATCGGCATTCGAGTGGGGCTGCCGGTTCGCGGGCGGTGCGAACTGCTCCTGAGGCTGGGGCGCCTGCGGCGCGGCAGGGGCAGGGGCTGCCTGCGGCGGGATGGGGGCCGCCGGCGCCTGGGTCTGCGGCCGCGTGGGTGCGGCCGGGGCCTGGGCATTGGGCTGCGCGAACGGGTTGGGACCCTGCGGCTGAACGTACGGGGCCTGCCGCGCGGCGTTCCAGGCTACAGCCGATCCGGCGTCGTCCGCGGGCGGGTTCGATGCCGGCCGTACCGGCTCCCACAGGCCGGCGTTGTTTTCGGACATGGCTGAACGTCCCCCTCGTGAAGTCTCCATCGCCCCCGCCGGATTCCCATCGGTCCGAGACGTCGCGGCGGAAGGATATCAGTCGGTGGCGACCGTCAGTTCAGGCCCGCGTACGAGTGCAACCCCGACACCACCATGTTGATGATGAACAGGTTGAACAGCATCGCGACGAAGCCTGCCACGTTGATCCACGCGGCCTTCGTGTCGCGCCACCCGGACGTCGCGCGGGCGTGGAGGTAGGCGGCGTAGATGACCCAGGCGATGAACGACATCGTCTCCTTGGGATCCCAGCCCCAGAATCGGCCCCAGGCGGCCTCGGCCCAGATGGCGCCGAGGATGACACCCGCACCGAACAGCGGGAACCCGATGATCGTGGTCTTGTACGCCAGCCGGTCCAGGGTCTGGGCGTCGGGCAGGCGCTCCGCGATTCGTCCGAAGACGCCGGTGCCTTCCTCCCCGCGCCGGTACCGCATGCGCAGCAGGAACAGCAGGCTGGCGATGCCCGACACCAGAAAGACGCCGGAGCCGACGCTCACGATCGTGACGTGGATGGGCAGCCAGTACGACCGCAGCGCGGGGACCACGGGAGCCGCGTCCGCGTAGAGCACGGTGGCGGCGAGGAACATCAGGATCAGGACGGGGACGAGCAGGAACACCCACATCGACCGGTAGGCCGGCTTCGACAGCAGCGCGAGTCCGACGACGAGCGCGGCGGCGCAGGCCATGGTCACGAACTCGTACATGTTGCCGAGCGGGAACCGCTCGGTCGCGAATCCGCGGAGCACGATCGAGGCGAAGATCAGGACGGTGCCGACGACGAGCACCGCTGCGCCCATGCCGCCGAACCGCTCGGACAGCGGTTTCTTCGGCTGCTCGATCAGCCGACCGGGAACGGTGCCGTCGGCGGCGGGGGGTGCGCCTGCGCCGGCCGCCACGAGTTCCCGGTCCTGCACGGCCTGCGCGCGCGTGGACGCGTACTGCACGATGAGCAGCACGAGCGCCAGCGCCAGCACGGTGAAGGCTGATCGGAAGGCCCAGTCGCTGTACTGCGCCAGTGTCTCGTTGGTCGTCATCGTTGGCTCTCCTGCGCGTCAGGCTTCGTGTCGTCCGTGAGCAGTCGGGTGCAGAGCCGGCCGAACTCGTCGCCCCAGCCGGCCTGATCGGTCCGGGCGAGTCCACCAAGCTCTACTACAGTACGTCGTGGCCCCGCCTCCGCGGCGTGCGCGGGGTAGATGCGGGCCCAGATGCGGCGGCGCTTGACTAGGAGCGAGACGAGAAGTCCCGCCATCATCGTCAAGGCCGACACCAGCACCCACTGCTGCGCCGGGTCGTGCGACACCTGCAGATTGACGAAGTCCACGGCGCCGTCGAACCGCACCTGGGTGCCGTCGGCGAGGGTCGAACTCTCCCCCGGTTTCAGGTTCACCCGGTCCTGCTTCACGAGCCGGCCCTGGTTGATCAGTTCCGTGTTGAGCGAGAACAGCGACTGCGGGTTGCCGGTGTCGAGGCCGGTGTCGCCCTTGTAGATGTCGATGGCGACGGCCGGGTCGTTCATCGCCGGGTAGCTCGACGCCAGCAGGCTGCCGTGGAGCAAGGCGGTGGGGGCGAACAGTCCCTCGATCGCGATCTGGTTCTTCCGGCGCTCGTCGGTGTCGGGGTACATGCCTCCGGGGGGGTCGAACCGCATGGCGCCGCTGCTGAGGAATGTGGTCGCGTCGTCCGGTCGCCACTGCAACGTCTCGGTGCGGGTCTCCCCGTTCGGGAACGTGACGGTGAACGTCGGCGCGTACCCGTGGCCCTGTAGGTAGACGCGGTCGCCCTCGACGCGCAGCGGATGGTTGACCTGCAACTGGCCGTCCCGCCACGTGTTGGTCTCGAGATCGTCGCCGGCCTGGTAGGAGATGTTGGACGTGAACATCTCGGCCTGACCGCTGTCGAGGTAGTCGGCCGCGAAGTCCTTGACCTTGACGCACAGCGGAGTCATGCCGGTGCCGTCCTGCGTGTTGCCCGCCTTGAACGAGTCGAAGACCGCGGGCGACGTGGTGCAGAACCCCGGGCCGTCGTTCGCGACGACGATCACGTTGCCCTCGTATCCGAACAGCTTGCCGACGGCGATCGCGACGAGCAGCCCGACGAGGGACAGGTGGAAGACGAGGTTGCCGAGTTCGCGCAGGTATCCCTTTTCGGCGGAGATGGTGATCTCGCCGTCGTGCGCGGCCCGTTCTCCGCCCTGACGGGTCTGGATCCGCCACCCCTTCAGGTGGGTGCGGATGCGGGCGGCGAGTTCCTCGGGTGTCTCGTCGACGCGGTCTTCGTGGTGGTGCGGAAGTCGTGCGAGGTTCCGCGGGGCAGGCACCGGACGCGTTCGAAGGGCCTTGGCGTGGTCGACGCAGCGCGGCAGGATGCAGCCGACGAGGGAGATGAACAGCAGGACGTAGATCGCGGTGAACCAGAAGCTACCGAACACGTCGAACAGTTCGAGCTTGTCCATCCACGGGCCGAGGGTCGGCCGGTTCGCGATGTATTCGTCGACCTTGCCCGCGTTGAGGCTCCGCTGCGGCAGCAGTGCGCCGGGAATGGCCGCGAGCGCCAGCAGGAACAGCAGCACCAGCGCAGTGCGCATCGACGTGAGGCCGCGCCAGGTGTTGCGGACGAGCGCGAACGCGCGGCCGGGGAGCGATTGACGCGGTACCGGTGCGGCTTCCGGGGCCTCGGGGGTCTGGATGTCGCTCATATAGGCAGGGTCACTTCCGAGATAAAGGCGTCGCGAACCCAGCCGACGAACTGGTCCCACGCGCCGGTGACGAGGGCGATACCCACGGCCACCAGCATGATTCCGCCGAAGATTTGAATGATGCGCGCGTTGCGGCGCAACCAGCCGACACCGCGCAGCGCACGGGACGAGCCGAGCGCCAGGATCACGAACGGCAGCCCGAGGCCGAGGCAGTACGCGACGATGAGTGCCACACCGCGGGCGGCGGTGGCCCCGTCGGTGCCTGCGGCGAGGGAAATGACACCCGCCAGTGTCGGGCCGAGGCACGGGGTCCAGCCCAGCGCGAACACGGCGCCGAGCAGCGGGGCGCCGGCGAGACTGGAGATGCGGCGCGGCTCGAGACGGGTGTCGCGTTGCAGCGCGGGAATCAGGCCGATGAACACCAGGCCCATGGCGATCGTGACCACACCGCCGACGCGCATCAGGACGTCGCGGTTGATCGCGAGGGCCGAGATGGCCCCGAACACCGACGCGGTCGCGAGCACGAATACCACGGTGAAGCCGGCGACGAACAGTGCGGCCGCACCCGCGACCCGCAACCGTCCGTCGGACACGGTCTTCGTGCGGGCGGCGGCCTCCTCCGCGGTGACGGCCGGGGCATCGGCGCCGACCACACCCGCGAGGTAGGAGAGGTATCCGGGAACGAGCGGCACGACGCACGGCGACGCGAACGAGACCAGACCCGCGAGGACGCACGCACCGAGCGCGAGCAGCAGCGGTCCGGATGCCGCGGTCGTCTGGAAGGCGTCGCCGACGCCGCCGGCGAGAAGGGCAGTGCTGGTGTTCACGATTCCTGCGCCACCCGTTCGACCACCGGCTTCAGGTCCTCGACGAGCAGCTCCTTGAGGAACACCGCGGCAACGCGGTGTTCCCGGTCGAGCACGATCGTCGTGGGGATTACGCTCGTGGGGTAGTTCTGGCCCAGTGCGATCATCGTCCGCATCGCGGGGTCGTAGATCGACGGATACGACACCTTGTTGTCGATCACGAAGTCCTGCGCCTTGTCCTGTTGGTTGTCGCGCACGTTGATTCCGAGGAACGACACACCCTGATCCTTGGTCTCCTCGTACACCTGCTCGAGATCGTTCGCCTCACCCCGGCACGGACCGCACCACTGCCCCCATACGTTGAGGACCACGACCTGACCCGCGAAGTCGTCGAGCGAGGTGGTCTTGCCCTCGGTCATCAGGTCGGGTCCGGACACCGTGCCGATGGTGCCGCGGTCGGCCGGCGGGTCGTAGAAGATCTCCGTCTGTCCGCCCGGCGACACGAAGTCGAACGTGCCGCCCTGAGCCACGGCGTCGTCGCCGGACGCACACGCCGACAGCGCCACCGCGGCCGTACAGATCACCGCGAGAAGCCCGGCGAAGCGCCCCCGACTCATGCCCCGGTCACCCTCGGATCCGATGCGCCCGCGGGCTCCGAGTACACGATGTCGATGAGGGTGTCGCCCTCGTAGACGAGGGACGTCAGCGACGCGAGACCGCACTGACGGTGGCGCGGGTCGTGCCACAGCCGCTCGCCCTGGAGGAAGCGGCGGAGGGTCCAGACGGGGAGCTGGTGGCTGACGACGACGGCCTCGTGGCCCACCGCCGACACGCGGGCGCTGTTGACGGCGGCCAGCATGCGGTGCGCGATCTGCAGGTACGGCTCACCCCACGACGGGGTGAAGGGATCGCGCAGTTTCCACCAGTGCCGGGGCCGGGACAACGCGCCGTCGCCGACGGACACCTTGAGACCCTCGAATTCGTTGCCCGCTTCGATGAGGTTCTCGTCGGTGGCGATCTCGACGCCGTGCGCGTCGGCGATCGGGGTGGCCGTCTCCTGCGCGCGCTGCAGCGGCGACGACACCACGTGGGTGATGTCGTGCTTGGCCAGCACCGACGCCACGGCCCGCGCTTGCGCCTCACCCGTCACCGACAGCCGGAACCCGGGGAGCCTGCCGTAGAGGATTCCGCGCGGGTTGTGCACCTCGCCGTGCCGGAGCACGTGCACGATGGTGCGGGTCTGGGCGTGGTCGGGATGATCGGCTTCGGTCACGTTGCGGTTCCTCGGGTCGGGGCGGGAGGTCAGGTGGGTGTCGGCGGCGGGGCTGCCGGTCACCGGAGGGGACGACACGTCAGGGCTGGACGGCCGCGGCGGCGGCCTTGGCGGCGTGGGGCAGGGCGTCGGCGATGATCGAGAACGCCTTGTCGTCCATCGCGGCGGAGACGAACCACGCCTCGAACGCGCTCGGCGGCGGGTACACCCCGCGCGAGAGCAGTCCGTGGAAGAACGCGGGGAAACGCCAGGTCTGGGCGGCCTTGGCCTCGGCGTAGTTGGTCACCGGGTCTTCGCTGAAGAACACGCTGAGCATCGTTCCGGCGGTCTGCACCCGGTGCGGCACGCTCGCGGCGGTCAGCGCGTCGGACAGCAGGGTTCGGAGGGTGGCGCTGTTGCGCTCGAGGGCGTCGTACACGCCCTGGTCCGCGGCGCGGAGGCTGGCGAGCCCGGCCGCGACGGCGACGGGGTTCCCGGACAGGGTGCCTGCCTGGTAGACGGGACCGGCCGGCGCGAGATGGGCCATGACGTCGGCGCGACCACCGAATGCGGCGGCGGGCAGACCACCGCTCATCACCTTGCCGAACGTGTACAGGTCACCCGCGACGCCGTCGAGGCCGTACCAACCGGCGGAGCTGACCCGGAATCCGGTCATCACCTCGTCCATGATGAGCAGCGCGCCGTTGTCGCGGGTAAGGGTGCGCAGGCCCTCGTTGAATCCGGGCTGCGGCGCCACCGCGCCCATGTTGCCCGCGGCGGCCTCGGTGATGACGCACGCGATCTCGCCTTCGTTGGCGGCGAAGGCCTGCGCGACGGCGTCGAGGTCGTTGTAGGCCACGACGATGGTGTCCTCGGCCTGGGCCCCCGTCACGCCGGGGGACGTCGGGAGGCCGAACGTGGCGAGTCCGGAACCGGCGTCGGCCAGCAGCGCATCGACGTGTCCGTGGTAGCAGCCCGAAAACTTGAGGACCTTGGTGCGGCCGGTGAAACCGCGGGCGAGGCGGACGGCGCTCATGGTGGCTTCGGTGCCGGAATTGACCAGGCGCACCTTCTCCACCGGCGCGACGCGGGCCACGATCTCCTCGGCCAGTTCGATCTCGCCCTCGGTGGGCGCGCCGAACGACAGTCCGGTGGCGGCCGCCTTCTGCACGGCCTCGACGACGGCGGGGTGCGCGTGCCCGAGGATCATCGGACCCCAGGAGCAGATGAGGTCGACGTAATCGTTGCCGTCGACGTCGGTGAGTGTGTAGCCGGACGCTTCCCTGATGAACCGCGGGGTGCCGCCGACCGAGTGGAACGCCCGCACCGGGGAGTTGACGCCGCCGGGAATGACCAGATCAGCCCTCTCGAAGAGCTGGGCGGAGCGGGATGCGTGCACGTCGGGGTCACCGGAGGAAACAGTCACGGCCTCCAGTGTCCCAGTTCTGTCGAATTTGCCAACGACAGGGTGTAGTGGGTGGCAAGGATCACTCTGCCGATGCCTCGGACAGGCCGTGCCGCTCCACCGGCGGTCACAGATTGCCGCGGGCCGCCTGCTCACGCTCGATGGACTCGAACAGGGCCTGGAAGTTGCCGGCCCCGAACCCGAGCGAGCCGTGCCGTTCGATCAGCTCGAAGAACACGGTCGGCCGGTCGCCCAGCGGCTTGGTGAAGACCTGCAGGAGGTAGCCGTCCTCGTCGCGGTCGACGAGGATTCCGCGCTTCTGCAGTTCCTCCACCGGCACCCGCACCGTGCCGATGCGGGCCCGCAGCTGCGGGTCCTCGTAGTACGCGTCGGGAGTGTCCAGGAATTCGACGCCCTCGGCCCGCAGCGCGTCCACCGTCGCGAGAATGTCGCCGGTCGCGAGGGCCAGATGCTGGCAGCCCGGTTCACCGTAGAATTCGAGGTATTCGTCGATCTGCGACTTCTTCTTGCCCACCGCGGGTTCGTTGAGCGGGAACTTCACCCGGTGGTTGCCGTTCGCCACGACCTTCGACATGAGTGCCGAGTACTCCGTGGCGATGTCGTCGCCGACGAATTCGGCCATGTTCGTGAAACCCATGACCTGGTTGTAGAACCGCACCCAGTGGTCCATCCGGCCCATCTCGACGTTCCCGACCGCGTGATCGAGCGCCTGGAACAGCCGGGTCGGTCTGCCCGGTCGCGTCGCGTAGCCGCTGGAGCGCGCGACGAACCCGGGCAGGTAGGGCCCGTCGTACCGGCTGCGGTCGACGATGGTGTGGCGGGTGCTGCCGTATGTGGCGATCGCCGCCAAGCGCACGGTGCCGAACCGGTCGGTGACATCGCGCGGCTCCTCGAGAATGGTGGCGCCATGCGAGCGCGCGTGCGCGATGCAGCGGTCGACGTCGAGAACTTCCATGGCCAGGTCCACCACCCCGTCGCCGTGGGCCCGGTGATGGTCCGCGAGCGGGCTCTTCGGATCGACGGCGCCGTGGAGGACGAAGCGCGCCGACCCGGACTCGAGCACGAACGACTTGTGCGCGCGCTGACCGGTCTCCGGTCCGGCGTACGCGACGAGGGTCATGCCCCACGTGGAGACGAAGTACTGCATGCTCTGCGTCGCGTTGCCGCACACGAACACCACGGCGTCCATTCCGACCACGGGAAAGGGGTCCGCGGCGTCGTCGTGTTCGACGAGCCCGACCAGCTGCCGGAGTTCGTCGGTCTCCAGGTGTGCGGCCACTTCGTGCGGCGTCAGGCGGATGTCGGCGATAGTCATACCCCACTGTGATACAGCACACAGCACTGCGCAACGGTGCATCTTGACGCTGCTCAATCTGTACAGAATGCTGGATCGATATACGGTTCGACCCTACACAGTGACCAGGGATGCGATGAGTATCGATCAACTCGACGCCGCGCTGCTCGACCTCCTCCACACGGAGCCGAAGGTCGGCGTGCTGGAGGCGTCGCGACGGCTGGGAGTGGCGCGCGGCACGGTTCAGGCGCGTCTCGACCGACTCGAACGCACCGGTGTGATCACCAGTTCCGCCCCGACCCTCGACCCGGAGGCCCTGGGGTTTCCCGTGGTCGCATTCGCCACCCTCGAGATCGCCCAGGGCAACGGGCACGCCGCCGTCGTCGAGCATCTGACCGCCATCCCCGAAGTGCTGGAGGCGCACACCATCACCGGAGCCGGCGACGTCCTCGTCCGCGTCGTGGCGCGCACCCACGCCGATCTGCAGCGAGTGATCAACTCGATCGTCGACGGGCACAACGTCCTGCGCTCGTCGACCGTCATCGCGACGCAGACCCAGATCGCCCTGCGGCACGACCAACTCGTCCGAGCGGCGGTCCCGCCGACCACCGTCGACGACCCTCACGACTCAGCTCGTGCAGCAGTGAACTGAGCAGGTAGCAGGCGTGGTCGAACCGGTCGTGGCCGACGATGCCGCCCCAGTGGTACTCGATCTCGGCGACCCGCACCGCGGCGTCCTGCAGCGCCTGCCGCCCGCGCCCCGTCGGGACGACCAGCTCGCGCACCTGGGGCATCCCATGGACACACAATCGATCACCCGGACCGTCCCGACGACCGCCGGGAACCTCGCCATCCGTCGACAGGGTGGGCAACGCCTGGGCCTACGCATCGCCGGGCCGATACCACCGCTCACGACTGCCGTGATGAACGTCCTTCTCGGCAAGGAACTTTCGCGGACGCACCCGCAACGGTTCCGGGCCGTCGCACGCACCTTCCGGCAGGCACCGCGCCGTGGCATGCACGAGGCGATACAGTCGATCATGTTGCACCGCAAGGGCTGGACCCACTTCTCCCCAGGATCGGAGTGCCGACTCTGATGGTCGTCCCCCACGCAGACACGATGATTTCCCTCGACCAGGCACGGGCCGCCGCCCCGGCCGGACTCGCCGACCTGATCGCCGCGTTCAGGCGCGACCCCGCGGGATACCTCGCCGCGTCGGCGGACGCACGGTGACCGGCGGCCACCCGGCGCCGGATCCGGTCGGTCCGGGGCAGGAGTCGGTATGGGACTACCCGCGGCCGCCGGCGGTGCACCCGAGCGACGAGCTGGTCGAGGTGTGGTTCGGTGGACAGCTCGTCGCACACACACGAAACTCGCTGCGACTTCTCGAGACGAGCCACCCACCGACGTACTACCTGCCGCGCACATGTTTCGCCCAGGGGGTCCTGCGCCCGGTCGACGGGAGCACGGTGTGCGAGTGGAAGGGGCGGGCCGACTATTTCGACCTCGTGGCAGGTGGACACGTCGCCGAGCGTGCGGCGTGGCATTACCCGCAGCCGGTTGCCGGATACGAGTCACTCGTCGGGCACGTTGCAGTCATGCCGGGTTCGATGGACGGCTGTTTCGTAGACGGGGAGCAGGTCCGGCCCCAGACCGGGGGCTTCTACGGCGGGTGGATCACCGATCGGGTGGTCGGTCCCTTCAAGGGCGGGCCCGGCAGCCGATTCTGGTGACAGCCCGGCCCGTGACGGCGGCACGGTACGCCGGAAGTCCGGTTGCCGAACACGGCGAACCGCCCATTGCGGCGTGCGGCACGCATCGCCGGTGTTACGGTCGGCCGGGGGAGGTGGTCGCAGATGCCTGGAGCACGAATGCTTCTCGCCGGTATCGGTATCGCAACGGCGGTCGCCGTGACCGGCACCGGCATCGCTGCCGCAGCCCCCGCGCCTCCCCCGCTGGGTGAGCGCGTGACGACGTTGCAGATTCCACCTATCGGCACGAGCCCGCTACTGGCCGCCTACTTCACCGTCGAGGCGGTCACGGGTCGCGCTCCCGGAGTCGTTCTGCTGCGCACTGTCAGCGAGTGTTACGTCCTGAATCCGATCAGTGCGCAGACCTGCATACCCGGGCCGGGCAATCACATGCGGGCCAACGCCGTGCGCGTGAACTGGCTGAACGTGAACACCGGAGCGAGTGGCGTGGCCACGATTCCCATCGGCACCGGCGGCTCGACCGACTCGCCTCGTCCGGAGATCGATGTGGCCACCGGCGCCGGACGAATCGTCGTCAGCACGACGGCGCCGGCCGAGTACCCGCAGTCGCTGCTGCCGGGCTTCGGCACCTTCGATGTGCCCTGATCACCGGACCCGTGCGGCGACTCGCCTCGCTCGCCTCACCGCGGCGGCTAGTGTCGAGTCATGGCCACCACAGCTGACCACCTGAGAAGCACACTCGACGGACGCTGGCGCGAGGTGCGCGAGCGCGTCCGGGCAGAACTGTCCGGCACCCCCGATTTCGCACCGCACTACACCCCCGACCTCGACGAGGCCCGCGCAAAGACCCTGGCGCAGTTGCGTCTGCTCGCGCGAAACGGCTACGCCGCCGACGGATTCGCGAAAGCTCACGGCGGCACCGGTGACGCCGGCGCCGCCGTCACGAGTATCGAGATGCTCGCGATGTCCGACCTGTCCCTGATGGTCAAGGCCGGGGTGCAGTGGGGACTGTTCGGCGGCGCGATCGAGAACCTCGGCACCGCGCGCCACCACGAGGCCTACGTGACGCGGCTGATCGACCTGGACCTGCTGGGCTGTTTCGCGATGACCGAGACGGGTCACGGCAGCGACGTTCAGGCGCTCGAGACGACCGCCACATACGACGCGGATGCGGGCGAATTCGTCGTCCACTCCCCCACCCCGTCCTCGCGCAAGGACTACATCGGCGGCGCGGCGCAGGACGCGACGATGGCGGCCGTGTTCGCGCAGTTGATCACGGGCGGCGAGTCCCAGGGCGTGCACTGCTTCGTGGTGCCGATCCGGGACGAGGACGGCAACGATCTCCCCGGCGTCCATACGTCGGACTGTGGCTACAAGGGCGGGCTGCCCGGCGTCGACAACGGCCGAATCACGTTCGATCAGGTGCGGATTCCGCGGGAGAACCTGCTCAACAAGTACGCCGACGTGGAGCCGGACGGCACCTACACCTCACCCATCGACAACGCGAATCGCCGCTTCTTCACGATGGTGGGCACCCTCGTGCGTGGACGCGTCACCGTGGGCGGGTCCGCCGGCGCCGCCGCCCGCGTCGCCCTGTCGATCGCCACCCGCTATGCGTTGCAGCGCAGGCAGTTCAATGCACCGCAGGCCGAGGACGAGGTGCTGCTCATGGACTACCTGGTTCATCAGCGCAGGCTGTTCCCGTTGATCGCCCGGTCCTACGCACTCCAGTTCGCCCAGAACGAGCTCGTCGCCAAGATGCACGAGATCCAGAGCAGCGACGACGCCGACCCGCAGGAACAGCGCGAACTCGAAGGCCGCGCCGCCGGACTCAAAGTCGCGAACACCTGGCACGCC
Source organism: Rhodococcus sp. 4CII (assembly GCF_014256275.1). NCBI lineage: Bacteria > Bacillati > Actinomycetota > Actinomycetes > Mycobacteriales > Nocardiaceae > Rhodococcus > Rhodococcus sp. 4CII. The sequence goes on along the minus strand of NZ_JACCFE010000002.1, from coordinate 5,594,771 downwards.
ACCCGCGCGATCCAGGAGGCCCGCGAGGCGTGCGGCGGCGCCGGGTACATGGCCGAGAACCGTCTCACCGCGCTGAAGGCGGACACCGACGTGTTCACCACGTTCGAGGGCGACAACCACGTTCTGACTCAGCTCGTCGCCAAGGAACTGCTCACGTCGTACGCGGACGAGGTGCGCGGTATGAGCCCCGTCGAGTGGATGCGCTTCGCCGCCACCACCGTGTCCGACGTCGTCAAGAAGCGCACCGCCGCGCAGCAGATCATCCAGACGATCCTCGACACCCGGCAGGACAACGAGGAAGACGGGAGCCTCTTCAACCGCGGCACGCAGCTCGCCATGTTCGAGGACCGCGAGCAGTACCTGCTCTCGACCGCGGCCCGTCGGCTCCAGGGTGCGCAGAAGCGTGAGGACAACCCGTTCGACGCCTTCAACTTCGTGCAGGACCACGTGCTGCACGCCGCGCAGGCTCACATCGACCGGATCGTGCTCGAGGCGTTCGTCGCCGGTATCGACGAATGCGAGGACGACGAGGCCCGCGACCTGCTCGGCGACGTCTGCGACCTCTATGCGCTGAGCGTCATCGAGGAAGACAAGGCGTGGTTCATGGAACACCGGCAGCTGTCGGTGGAGCGTTCGAAGGCGGTGCAGCGGGGCATCAACGAACGATGCCGGTCGCTGCGGCCACACGCGGAGACGCTGATTGCGGGACTCGGGGTGCCCGAGGCGTTACTCGGTTCCGCGATGCTCGACGGTCCCGGGACCGACACCGTCCGCAAGACCCAGATCTTCCGGTGACTCGTCCGGTGCCGGCTCGGCGGGTTCGCCCGCCGAGCCGGCCCGGAATCGGCGCACCGAATCGATCACCAGCAGTCCTGCGACCGTGACGAGTCCCGCAGCGACGGCGATCCACGACCCCGAATACGCGGTTCCCTCGAACGAGGGCGCGCCCGGAGCCACGGGCCCGAACTCCGACGTGACCTGCGCGTGGTTCCAGCACCACACGGCGAGAACGACGCCGACCACGGCGCCGATCCACTCGGCGGCCGCCAGCATGGCGCGGCGGTTCATTCCGCCGACCCTCCCGCCGACTTCGCGAGTAGGCTTTCGAGCTGCGCACGGAGTCGTTCGTCATCTTTCGCCCAGGCCTGCACCAGTGCGCCGCCCCGCAGTCGGAGCCCGATTCCGGTGCGTCGCCGGGGAACCGCGGACAGCTCGCCCAGACTCCGGGCCGTCTCCCACGGCTGCTGCTCGTACGCCTCGGGGTCGGCGGGGGGCATGATCTTCAGGATTTCGGTGATCGGCAGGTCTTCGGTGCCCTGCCGCAGCGACGACGACGTGAGTTCGACGCTGGCGTGCCTCCGGGCCGCGACCACTTGCACATAGACGAACCCGCTGAGGATCACCGCGAACAGCGACAGCGCGAACCAGTGCACCACCGGGCCGGTCAGCAGTTCGATGATCAGTGCGATCAGGCAGAACACCGGGCCGAACGCCACCATCCGCCAGCGGGCGCCGGGTTCGCTGAACAACACTGCCGGTTCGGTCACCCGCTCATCCTGCGACATCGTGACCCGCGAGGAGAACGTGGGGCTCGTCAGGAGAGGACACCGGGGATGACGACGAGCAACAGAGTCAGCAGAACGAAAGCCACGATGAGGGCGAACATCAGTGCTTCTTTGCGAGACCCGTGTGCTCGATCGTCAGCGCGCATGGAGATTAAGCCCTTCGGTCGAAATGAAGTCTGTCGTCTACCCTTGTGACGCACTTCACGGTACATCTTTATACGTCACGAGCAAATCGAAGCTACTCCGCGGACGGCGGCAGCCTCAGGAAGTAACTGTTCGCGTCCTTGCGGTGCATCAGTACGACGGCACCGACGGCCACCACGGCCTGCAGGATCTGCACCCCGCCGAGCGCGAGTGCGGTGCGGCTACCGTCGGATCCGATACCGAAGAGCACCGGAACCGTCCACACCACCATCATCACGCAGGCGATGGTGAGCAGCATTCTGGCCCAGTTCCTGCCCTTGCGCATGAAGTGCACGAACAGCACGAAGAGCCCGGTGAGGATCAGCATCAGCACAACCGTGAATCCGATGCCCACGTAGAACAGCGATTCCACGCTGTCGCGGCTCATGTCGACCTCACCCGAGGTGACACTGGGGTTCTTCATCAGTTCGTCGACGAACGTCGACTTCTCGCCCACCACAAACACCATCGCGGCCAGGGCCTGGATCAGACCGAGTCCGGCCACGGCCCAGAGCAACTGGGCTGCGGTCCCCACGTCGACCGGCGCCGGACGCTCGGGTTTCTGCTGTGGCACCGGCGGGGGGTACGGGAAATTCTGCGGCGCCGGGCCCTGCTGGTGCGGGGCCTGGTGCGGTGTCGGTGGCCACTGCTGGGTCATGGCACCACCGTAACCGCCGCCGCCGCGATCACAACCAGCCCGCCGCTTCGGTGGCCCAGTAGGTCAGCACGACGTCCGCACCGGCGCGGCGGATGCTCGTGAGCGATTCGAGGACGGCGGCGTCGCGGTCGATCCAGCCGTTCTGCGCGGCGGCCGTGATCATCGAGTACTCCCCCGAGATCTGATACGCCGCAACGGGGACCGGCGAACGGTCGGCCGTCTCCCGCAGGATGTCGAGGTACGACATCGCCGGCTTCACCATCACCATGTCGGCACCCTCGTCGAGATCGAGGTCGACCTCACGCAACGATTCCCGACGGTTCGCCGAATCCTGTTGGTACGTACGGCGATCACCCTGCAGCGACGAACCGACCGCTTCACGGAAGGGCCCGTAGAACGCCGACGCGTACTTCGCCGAGTATGCGAGCTGACCGACGTCGGTGTGGCCCGCGTCGTCCAGAGCCTTCCGGATGGCGGCGACCTGGCCGTCCATCATTCCGCTCGGACCGAGCAGATGCGCACCGGCCTCGGCCTGCGCGACCGCCATGTCGACGTACCGCTGCAGCGTGAGGTCGTTGTCCACCGCACCGTCGGCGTCGAGCACACCGCAGTGACCGTGATCGGTGAACTCGTCAAGGCAGGTGTCCGCCATGATGACCGTCGCATCGCCGACTTCGTCTGCGAGCCAGCGCAATCCGCGGTTGAGGATGCCCTCCGGGTCGGATGCGCCCGAGCCCTCGGCGTCCTTGTCGTCGGGACGCGGCACCCCGAAGAGCATGAGCCCGCCGAGCCCCGCCTCCGCCGCCTCCGTCGCCGCCCGCCGCAACGAGTCGGGCGTGTGCTGGAAGACACCGGGCATCGACGAGATCTCACGGGGCTCGTCGATACCGTCCGCGACGAACATCGGCAGCACGAGATGCCGTGGCTCGAGCGAAGTCTCTGCCACGAGCCGGCGCAGAGCCGGGGTGCGGCGAAGCCGGCGCGGTCGGTGGGTCGGGAACAAGGACAAGCCCTCCTTCGTCGGGCCCGTGCGCCTTTTTGGTTGTGGGAACAACCAGAAAGGCGCACGGGCGCGTAGCGCCTATCGCCGAGCGCGGGACTTCTTGCGCGGCGGGGGCAGTGCACCCTCGGCGCGCAGGCGCGCGGCGTGCTCGGCAAGAGCCTCCACCAGCGGGCCGACCTGAGCGGTCTCCGGCTGCACGTCGACGCGGAGGCCGAACTCGAGGGCCGTCTCGGCGGTCTTCGGGCCGATGCAGGCGACGAGGGTCCGCGCGTGCGGCTTTCCGGCGATGCCGACCAGGTTGCGGACCGTCGAGGACGAGGTGAAGCAGACGGCGTCGAACCCACCGGTCTTGATCATCTCGCGGGTCTCGGCCGGCGGCGGCGCAGCCCGGACGGTGCGGTACGCGGTGACGTCGTCGATCTCCCAGCCACGTTCGCGCAGGCCCTCGGCCAGCGTCTCGGTGGCGATGTCGGCGCGCGGCAGCAGTACCCGGTTGACCGGGTCGAACACGTCGTCGTACGGGGCGAACTCGGCCAGCAGGCCTTCGCTCGATTGCTCACCGGACGGCACGAGTTCGGGGTTGATTCCGAACGAGCGCACCTTGGCGGCGGTGGCCTCACCGATGCAGGCGATCTTGACGCCGGAGAACGCGCGGGCGTCGAGCCCGAACTCCTCGAACTTCTCCCACACCGCACGCACCGCGTTGGTGGAGGTGAAGACCACCCACTGGTAGCGGCCGTCGACGAGGCCCTTCACGGACCGCTCCATCTGCGCCGGGCTGCGGGGCGGCTCGACCGCGATCGTCGGCACCTCGATCGGGATGGCGCCGTGCGTGACGAGGCGGTCGCTCATTTCGCCTGCCTGATCCTTGGTGCGCGGCACCAGGACCTTCCAGCCGTACAGCGCGCGCGACTCCCACCAGGACATCTTGTTGCGCTGGGCGACGACCTTGCCGACCGTCACGACCAGCGAACCGACCAGTTCGGACCCGGCCTCGTTCAGCGTCGCGAGGGTGGCCTCGACGGTGCGCTGCTGTCGGGTGGTGCCGCGGACGGTGATGGCGGCCGGGGTCTGCGGGGCCAGGCCGTGCTCGACGAGCGCGCTCGCCGTCTCGGCGAGGTGACCCGACGTGGCGTGCAGGACCAGCGGTCCGGGTGCGGCGGCCAGGGCGGCCCAGTCGACCTCGCCGCGGACGTCGGCCTCGGTGTGTCCCGACCCCAGCGCCATCCCGGCATAGGAGGGGACAGCGGACGCGGACGGCAGTCCGGGCAGGACCTCGAACTGCACCTGGGTGCGGGCCACGGCGGTGACCTCGGCGATCACGGAATCGGTGGTCAGCGGGTCGCCGGACACCAGGCGCACGACGTCGTGGCCGTTGCGCGCCTCGTGGACGAGGGTCTTCGCGACCTCCGCCGGCTCACCGAGCGCGGGCCGGACCTCGGCGAGGGGTTCACCGGTCTCGGCGTCGACGCCCAGGTCGGTGCCCACCAGAACGGTGACGCCCTTGTCGACGTCGGGGTCGGTGAAGGCGAGGGTCGCTGCGGCAAGGACGTCCCGTGCGTGCACGGTGAGCAGTGCCGGATCGCCCGGTCCGGATCCCACGAACAGGATTCGTCCGGGGGTGTTCTTACGGACTCGGCTCATCGGTAATTCTCCAGTGCGATCATGTGTCGAGATGGGTACGGGAAGCGGATCGGCCGATCAGTCGGCCTTCGCACATCAAACATCGGCATCACCGGCCTCGGTGACATTCATCAGCTCCCGCGCACCGAGCTCGAGAAGCTCCCGCGCGACGGAGCGGCCGAGTTCTTCGGCGTTCTCCGGGGAGCCCACGGCCCCCGTGCGTATGACGTCGGAACCGTCGATGGCCGCGGCGCAGCCTCGGACGGATAGTTCGTCGAAGATGCGGCCGTCGTCGTCGAGCGATTCGACGACCTCGGCGATGGCGCCGACGGGCGCGGTGCAACCGGCCTCGAGCTCGGCGAGCAGCGCGCGTTCCGCCGTGACGGCGGCGCGACTGTTCGCGTCGTCGAGCTCGGACAGGATCGCGACGAGCGCGGTGTTCGCCGACAGGCATTCGACGGCGAGCGCGCCCTGCGCGGGTGCGGGCAGCATCTGGACCGGTTCGATCGACTCGGTGATCAGGTCCAGGCGGCCGATCCGGGCCAGCCCGGCCCGCGCGAGGATGACGGCGTCGAGTTCGCCGGACTCGACCTTGCCGAGCCGGCGCTGCAGGTTGCCACGCAGCGGCTGGATGTCGAGGCCGAGACCCAGCGCCCGGAGCTGCGACGTGCGTCGCGGTGCGGACGTGCCCACCTTCGAACCGGCGGGCAGCTCACCGAGCACCAGTCCGTCGCGGGCGACGAGCGCGTCGCGCGGGTCCTCCCGCGGCGGGATGGCGGCGATCGTGAACCGCTCGTCGCGGGCGGTCGGCAGGTCCTTGTAGGAGTGGACGGCCACGTCGACGCGGCCGTCGGCGAGCGCTTCGCGCAGTTCGGCGGTGAAGACCCCGACCCCGATCTTCTCCACCGATTCCATGGACTGGTCGCCCTTGGTCTTGATGATGACGAGTTCGGCGTCGTGCCCGGCCGAGATCAGTGCGTCGCGCACCGTGCCGGCCTGGGTGGTCGCGAGTTCGCTCCCCCGGGTTCCGATCCGCAGAGTACGGGTGCCTACGGCGCTCATGCCTGCGATTCCTTCCCGTGGTTGTCGTCGGTGACGAAGCGGCGCAGGCGCGGGTCCTGGCCGGCGATGAACCCGTCCGTGATGTCGATGGCACCGAGGTCGGTGGTGGTTCCGAGGTCCATGGGCTTCGCGACGGCCTCGACGGCTCCGGGGCTCAGTTCGAACAGTTCGCGCAGGGCGGCGGCGTAGGAGTCGCCGCCGGGCGCGGACGCGAGCTGTTTCACCCGGACGGTGGGCGCGTGGAGGAGTTTGTCGACCACCCGCCGCACGGTGCGGGCCACCTCGTCGCGCTCGGGATCGTCGAGTCCCGGCAGACGGGAATCGAGTCGCATCAGTTCCGCCTCGACCACGTCGGCGGCGCGCTGGCGCAGTGCCGTGACCGTCGGCGTGACCTCGGCGAGCCGCTGGCCTGCCAGGTAGTTGGCGAGTTCGGCGGCGACGATGGTCCGGGCGGCGTCGGCGTCGGATGCGGCCGCGCCGGCGGCGGGGTCGCGCTGCAGCGACTCCATGTCGAGGACGGTGACCCCGGGCAGACCCGACACGGCGGGCTCCACGTCGCGGGGCAGTCCGAGGTCGCAGATGACGAGCGGTCGTGCGGAGTCGCGGCCGGGCTGTGCCAGCGCGCGGTGGGTGTCCGCGAGCGTGACGACGGCGCCGACCGCGCCGGTACAGGTCACGAGGACGTCCGCCTGCCCCATCGCCGTGGGCAGTTCGCTCAGTTCGAGGGCCTCCGACGCGACGCCGTTGGACCGGGCCGTGTCGGCGAGGTGCTCCGCACGCTCCTTGGTGCGGTTCACGACGATGATGCGACCGATCCCGGCCCGGGTGAGGTGCGCGACCGACAGCCCGCCCATGGATCCGGCGCCGACCACGACGGCAGTGCGTCCGGTGAGCCCGCCCGCCCCGACGATTCCGGCGGCCCGGTCGAGGGCCACGGACACGACGGAGGCGCCCGCGGAGTCGATGCCCGTCTCCGAGTGCACCCGCTTACCGACGCGCAGCGCCTGCTGCGCGAGCTCGTGCAGGGTGCGGCCCGCGGCCTGCTGGGCGTCGGAGGACGCATACGCGGTCCGGATCTGGCCCAGGATCTGCTGCTCGCCGATCACCATCGAGTCGAGACCGCTGGCCACGGCGAACAGGTGCTCGGCGGCGGCCTCGCTGTACCGCACGTACGCGTGCCGGTGCAGGTCCGTGAGGTCGAGTCCGGAGTGGTCGGCAAGCAGTTCGCCGACCTCGGTGAGCGCACCGTGGAACGCATCGACGACGGCGTAGATCTCCACCCGGTTGCAGGTGGAGACGATCATCGCCTCGGAGATGTGCGACGACGCCAGAAGCTTGTCCGTCAACTTCGGGCGATCGGTGTCGGTGACAGCCACCCGCTCGAGCACCGGCACCGGGGCCGTCCTGTGCGAGACCCCGACAAGCAGAACACTCACGGCGCGATCACTGATCCGTTTCTTGGTGCGGTGGACGGGACAGCAGAATGTCCGATGCGCACGCGGGGAGCGGTGGGTACCGATTCCGTGTTGCGTGCGCTGTTGAACGAGAGAACCTGCATTTCGACGGCGAGGTCGACGCGGCGCATCTCGACGTGATCGGGAACGTCGAGCGAGGTCGGTGAGAAGCTGAGGATGCAGCGCAGTCCGGCGCGGACCAGCCGGTCCGCCACCTCCTGCGCCGCCTCGTCCGGCGTCGAGATGACACCGATGGTGGCCTCGAGTTCGGCGCAGGCCCGCTCGAGTTCGTCGACGTGCCGCACGGTGAGGTCGCCCACCGGCGCACCGACCCGGGCCGGGTCGCTGTCGAACAGTCCGACCATGGAGAAGCCGCGGCGGCCGAAGCCGCCGTAGCCGGCGAGGGCCTGGCCGAGGTTCCCGACGCCGACGAGCACCACCTTGTGTCCGCGGTCCAGGCCGAGCGCCCGTTCGATGCGGGCTCGCAGGCGTGTCACGTCGTACCCGACGCCGCGCACGCCGTTGGGTCCGAGGAAGGAGAGGTCCTTGCGGAGCTTCGCGGAGCCGACCCCGGAGGCGGCGGCGAGTTCCTCGCTGGAGACGATGATCGTGCCGCGTTCCGACAGCACTCCGAGGACCCGCAGGTAGGTCGCGAGGCGGGTCACCGTAGCCTGGGGGATGTCCCGCGATTCGGGGAGCGGGGACGCACCGGCGACCGAGGGGGCCGGAGAACCGACCACCGACGGCCCGATCGCGCCCGTGACGCCAGGGGCCACAGACCCATGCGTCTGGTGCGTTTCGGTCACGTCGTTGGCTCCTCGTCCGACCGGCATTCGATGCCGTTCTTCACGATGCTCCGGGGAATTGTTCACACCACGGTAACCGCTTGTGAAGCCATGCACAAAGTCGCTGCGACTGCGCGACATGCGGTCCTACCTGCACGGCATCGGAAGATCCCACTTTTAGGGTTTCCTTACTTGCGTAAATCCGAACGAAGACGCTCTTCGTCGACCTCCCAGTAACTGTGCTCACGTCCGTCGAGCATCACCACCGGCAATCGGTCACCGAATTCGGCCCTCAGTTCGGGGTCCGTGGCCGCCGCTTCGTCGACGTCTATGCACGTCAGTTCCAGCCCGAACTCCTCGCACAGAACCAGCAGCCGCTCGCGGGCCGGCGCGCACGCACCGCACCCCGCCCGCGTGAGGAGCGTCACCTCGTGTCCGTCACTGCTCATGCCTCGTCGCTTCCTTTCACCGTCTCCAGTGGAGTCACTGTGCCGTTTCCGGGTGCGGTGACGCCAATCGCCTCGGAGATGAACGTCACACAGTTCCCCCCGGGCGGCCATCCACCCGCCCCGTCCCGGACTCGGGGGATAGGCTGCTCCCAGAGGCTTCTGCGATACGGGAGGTGCGAGTGCCTGCGCGATCACTACCGAACGGCTCGGGTTTCGGTTCAGGTCTGGCGGGGATAATCCTCCCGGGCCGACGCCAGTTCAGGAATCCGCTGGGACCCAGCGAGGCCGAGGTACGTGCCAATGTCGCGGGCGAGGCGAGCGCCGACGCGGCCCTCGCACTCCACGTCGCAGCCGGCGAGGACATCGCGGTCGAGGAACACGACATTCCCCTCGACCTGACGGCCGCCGCGTTCTTCGACGTCGACAACACGATGGTCCAGGGCGCGTCGATCATCCACTTCGCGCGCGGCCTCGCCGCCCGCAAGTATCTGAAGACGTCCGACCTCGTCGATTTCGCTTGGAAGCAGATCAAATTCCGCGTCACCGGCAAGGAGAGCAGCGACGACGTCGCTTCCGGCCGGGAGAAGGCCCTCTCGTTCGTCGCCGGACGGTCGACGGCCGAACTCGCCCGGCTCGGTGAGGAGATCTACGACGAGGTCATCGCCGACAAGATCTGGCCCGGCACCCGGGCCCTCGCTCAGATGCACCTCGACGCCGGCCAGCAGGTGTGGCTCGTCACCGCCACCCCGGTCGAACTCGCCCAGGTCATCGCGAAGCGCCTCGGCCTCACCGGCGCCCTCGGCACGGTCGCCGAGAGCGAGAACGGACAGTTCACCGGACGTCTGGTCGGCGACATCCTGCACGGCCTCGGCAAGGCCCACGCCGTGCGCGCCCTGGCCGTACGCGAGGGTCTCAACCTCAAGCGCTGCACCGCCTACTCGGACAGCCACAACGACGTGCCCATGTTGTCGCTGGTCGGCACCGCGGTCGCGATCAATCCCGACACGGATCTGCGCGAGCTCGCGAAGAACCGGGGCTGGGAGATCCGCGACTTCCGGACCGGACGCAAGGCCGCCAAGATCGGTGTTCCCACGGCGCTGCTGCTCGGCGCCGCAGGCGGTGCGCTGGCCGCGATCGTCGCCCGCCGCCGCGAACAGGCGGCCTGAGCCGGGCGGTGGTTCGCGCCCCGAGGGCAGGGGTCAGCCGAACACAGGGTCAGCCGAGGAACACGTTCCGGCGCTTCGCCAGGAGCCGGTACAGCGTCTGCTGGATGGTCTCCCGAACGTGGTCGGTGACCTCGAAGAGCTCCATCGGGTCGTCGGCCGCCGAGGCGTCGTACGTGTCGGTGACGATCGGCTTGCCGAATTCGATGTACCACTTCGACGGCAGCGGAACGAGCCCGAGCGGCCCGAAGTGCGGGAACAGCGGAGTCACCGGGAAGTACGGCATCCCCAGCAGCCGGGCGAGCGTCCCCAGTTCGCCGATCTTCGGGTAGATCTCCTCGGATCCGACGATCGAGCACGGAATGATGGGCGCACCGGTGCGCATGGCGGCGGACACGAACCCGCCACGGCCGAAGCGCTGCAGCTTGTAGCGTTCGCTGAACGGTTTGCCGATGCCCTTGAAGCCCTCGGGGAACACGGCCGCCACCTCGCCGTCCTGCAGCAGGCGGACGGCGTCCGGATGGCACGCGAGGGTGTGCCCGGCCTTGCGGGCGACGCCACCTACCAGCGGCATCTCGAACGCCAGGTCTGCGGCCAGCATCCGCAACGGGCGGTGCGCCGGATGATGATCGTGGACGGCGACGGAGGTCATCAGACCGTCGATGGGGAGGACACCGGCGTGGTTGGCGACCACCAGCGCCCCGCCGGTGGTCGGGATGTTCTCGAGACCGCTGACCTCGACGCGGAACCACTTGTCGAACAGCGGCCGCAGGATCGGGAGCCACACGTTCTCGGCGAAGTGCGGGTCGTAGCCGAAGTCGTCGACGTGATAGTCGCCCGACAGCCGACGGCGCACGAATTCGGCGGTGTTGACGATCTGCTCGGCCAGGGCGTGCCGGACGGCGTCGACGGCCGAAGATTCGGTGACTGGCTCGGGTGGGGTGATCACGGCAGGTGGCGGCATCGCGGACGGATGTCGGCTCTCGCTCTGCTCACGCCTCGAACGTCCGATTGCGGCCCCGCGCGCGGTAATCGCACCGTGCAGCGGAATGACCTTCGCCACTTCGTTCACCTCTCCCCTTTCGCCGTGCCGGTAAGAGCGAGTAGTGCGTTTTCTGCTGCGTCGACCCATTCGTTCTTGATGATCGGCTTGACGCCGGCCGCGCGCGCGAAGTCGTCGAGCGCCTGCATCGAGGTCCACCGTGGCTCGAAGGATAGTTCGGTTCGCATGCGGGTGGTGTCGAGTCCGCAACCGAAATGGAAGTACTCGAGTTGTTCGGTGGTGTACGACCGCATCACCGGCCCCATCAATGCGCGACCGAGATTGCGGAACAGCCCGAACGGCATCGGGACCTCGATCCGCCCGGCACGCCGGATGGCCTGCGACATCATGACCACGCCGTCGCCGGCGACGTTGAACGTGCCCGCCGGACCCGACACCGTCGCGCGCTCCAGTGCGGCGAGAGCGTCCTCCTCGTGGAGCACCTGTAGTCGCGCGTCGCGCCCGAGAATCGTCGGCACCACCGGCGAGGTGAGGTACTGCGCGACCGTCGCGTTGAGGCGCGGCCCGACCAGCGGCGCGAGGCGGACGATCGACACGCTGATGTCCGGACGCCGGCGCCCCATTCCGCGCAGATAGCCCTCGATCTCGATGCAGTCCCGCGCATAGGCGCCCGCGGGACGCCGCCTGGCGCTCATCTCCTCGGTGAACTTCGCCGGATCCTTGGCGCTGCAGCCGTAGACCACGGAGGCCGAACGCAGCACCACCTTCCGGACGGTCGGCGCCTTCTGGCAGACGGCGAACAACTGCATCGCGCCGATGACGTTCATGTCCTTCATCGCCGCGCGGCTACCCGATTTCGGCGGGCGCGCCAATGTGGACGCGTGCACGACGGTGTCGACTTCGGCGTTGCGAATGACTTTGCCGATGAGGGGGTTCCGGATGTCTGCGCGCACGAACTCGGCTCGGCCCATGCGCCGCAACATGTCCTTGCTCGGCGACACCGCGTCGACCGCGATGACACGCTCGATGGCCGGATTCTGAGCGAGCCGGGTGACCAGATATCCACCCAAGAATCTGCTTGCCCCAGTGACCAGCACGACGCGCGGCACCGCCGTTCGCGTAGTACTGTCTTCGTCACTCACAACCACTAGAACCCCCGATCACGTAGCGAGTGACGTCAACACTACGTGCAGGAAGGGGATGGCGCTTCGCACAACGACAATTGGTCGCGCGCCCAATTCGGCGGGACCGGAAGCGGAAACGACGAATGCCCGCCACCAGAGGTGACGGGCATCCAGCCGCGACTCTCTTACTTACCGAGTTTCCTGCGCTGCACTCGGGTGCGGCGAAGCAGCTTGCGGTGCTTCTTCTTCGACATGCGCTTGCGTCGCTTCTTGATCACTGAACCCATAGCGGGTGTCCCTCACGTTCTTCTCTAGCGTTCCTGCGCACGCCGGTCACGTACGCCTGCGCCACTCTGGCGCCTGGGCCTCGTTTTAACTAGCTCAGCGCCTTACGACACCAGCTGGCTGGTACGACAGTCGCTAATCGTACCGGTGCGGGTCCGCCCGGGAGAAACCGAGGTCGCACCGCTGCCGGCGCAACCACCGAACCCTCTTCGTGCCGATCGGTCAACCGGCGTCGAAGTACGAGGTTTCGAGGTAGTCGTGCACTGCTTTCGCATGCACTCTGAACGAACGGCCCACCCGGACGGCGGGCAGTTCGCCGCTGTGCACCAACCGATACACAGTCATCTTGGACACTCTCATCAGCGTCGCTACCTCGGCGACGGTGAGAAATTGCGTTCCGGCCAGTGCCGGTTGTCCGTCCGGGGCCGAGCCCTTGGACGGCTTTTTTGCAGACGTCATCAACCACTTACCTCCGGCACGTCTCGCGCCGCCGGCTTCCCCTCCGGCGGAACAGACACGCACGTGCTACTTCGAGCTTAGCGGGACGGATGGGGTTACTGCGACGGGTGTGGGCAATCGAATATTCATTCGGTCGTCGTGCCGAGTTCGGCGGATCGAATTTTCGCCGCCTCCAGCGCATCGAAGAAGGCTGTTCGGAGTCCGTTTCCCTCCAGCTGCCGGATCGCCGCCGCGGTGGTTCCGCCGGGCGAGGTCACCGCGGCACGTAGTTCGGTGGCGCTCTCCCCCGACCGATCGAGCATCGCCGCGGAGCCGACCATGGTCTGCACGACCAGTTCGGATGCGGTCGCGCGGGTCAGCCCGAGCCCCACGCCGGCGTCGATCATGGCCTCGGCGACCAGGAAGAAGTAGGCCGGACCGGAGCCGGAGACGGCGGTGACGGCGTCGATCTGCGCCTCGGGGACCACCACGACCTTGCCGACCGACGACAGGACGCCGCGGACCAGGTCGAGGTGTTCCTTCTTCACGTGCCTGCCGGGAGCGAGCACGCTGACGCCCTCACCGACCAGCATGGGCGTGTTGGGCATGACCCGGACGACCGGGAACCCGGCAGGCAGTCTCGTCTCGTAGAAGGCGGTCGGGATACCCGCGGCGAGCGACACGAGCAGCTGTTCCCGCTCGCCGTCGAGGTCCACCTTGGACACCTCGGTGAGGGCTGCCTCCACGTCACCCGGCTTGACGGCGATCACGATGACGTCGGCGCCCTCGGCGGCATCCGCGGGGGTGGTGACCCGCACCGAGTACGCGGCGGCGAGCTCGTCGGCGCGCGCCGGGTGCTGCTCGGCCACCACGAGATCCTTGACCGCATGACCCGCCTGCATCAGCCCCGAGATGAGTGCCTCGCCGATCTTGCCGCCACCGATTACCGCAATTCTCGTCATGGCGAACAGCCTGCCACGACGCTCTGCGGGGGCTTCCTAGCGGGGGATCATCGCCAGTTGCCGGCTCTGCACGACGATCGCCCCCGTCGAGTCGAGGACGGTGTGGTCCTCCTCGAACCACGTACCGCCGAGCACCGTGCTGCTGGCCATCACCCGCAGCCAGCCGGGCGCCGGCTGCCTGCGCAGGTAGGTGGTCAGCTGGACCGTCGGCGCCCAGCCGAACATGCCCCGGTTCATCGTCACGGGCGCGCTGATGTCACCGGTCATGATCGCGAACAGGGCCGCCGTGTCGGGATCGTTCTCGTCGCCTTCACGCGGCCGCACCCACATGCGCACCTCGGGTTCACCCTGACTGCCGGTGAGGAAGTGCGCCGACGTCCCGTCCACCCGCATGTCGCAGCCCTGTGCCACGTGGACGATCTGCCCCATCGGGTGGTCGGCGGTGAGGACGATCGCGTCGGCGGGCGGTTCGACCGGCAGCCGCGTCAGCGCGTGGTCTCCGCTGTATTGCGGTTCCCCCACGTCGGGGACGCCGAGCGTCACCGAGGCGTGCACGGCCACCCGGTCGCCCTGCCGGAGTTCCACGTCGACGAACGAGACCTGCTTGCCCTGCTTGCGCAGCGTCGTCGACAGCGTCACCGCGCCGGGGTCGGGGGCGGACAGGTAGTTGGCACCGACCGCGAGCGGCTGCACCCGCAACAGTTCGGTTTCGCCGGTCTCGTCGAGAAGGCGCGTGCGGGCCGCGGCCGCGCAGAGCGACATCATCGAACCGCCGTGCACCTTCGGGCCGATCGTCCAGATCGGGTCGATCGACGCCTCGTAGGACCCGTCGCCGACTGCGGTGAGGACGTTGAGATCGTGGAACGGGGTTGGGCTCACTGCGGATCCTGTTCTTCGGAGTTCCGGAGACGCTTCTGTGCGACGTCCTGGTGCGCGAGCCGGCGCATCGCGGCGATCACCGGCTCGTAGATGGCGGTGCCGAGCACCGCGTAGCGGATGGCGTCCTCGGCCGACTCGGTGGGCATGAGTCCGATGTCGATCTCGGCGATCCCCCGCACGTGTCGCCCGTAGGCCTCGAGCCGATCGTCCGTCATCGGGATGCCGGCTTCTTCGAGCCCCTCGAGCGCCCGTTCGAGCTGACCGACCGCGACGTACCGCGGGTCGTACACCTGCCCGAGCCGCTCGAGGACGGCGCGGGCCCGGGGAAACTCGTCGACGTCACCGTCGCCGGCGGCCCCGTCGAGGTACGGCGGCAGTTGCGCGATGGCCTGACCGAGCACCTCGAACAGCGAGCCGTCGGGGTGGTCGACGAGCCTGAGGATCTCGCGGATGCGCGGGATGGGTAGCCCGGCGCCGGCCAGCGCCTTGACGAGGCCCAGGCGCTGGATGTGCTCCTCGCCGTACCGGGCCTGCGTGGCGCTCGTCGCCTCGCCGGGCATGAGCAGCCCTTCGCGCAGGTAGTACTTCACCGTCGCGAGTGGAACGCCGGTCCGGGCGACCAGCTCGGAAACGCGCACTGCCACTCCTTCGGCATCTCGACCACATATTGGATATCCATACTATCCAATATGTGGTCGAGTTTACCGCAGGATGAACACCGCAAATATTTCAGGCGCCGTCGTGATCGCCGTCGGAGTGGCCGCGCGGTGACCCGGACGCGGCGCGGCCCGGTTCGAGGTGCTCCCGGGCGAAGGCCAGCGCCTGCCCGAGCATCGACGACCGTTCCCGCTGCGTCCGAGCGTTCTGAGTGTTGATCTCGATCACCGCCTGCCCGTCGAAGCCGGTGTCGACGAGATGACGGCACAACTGCGCACACGGCTGGGCACCGTGCCCGGGAATGAGGTGTTCGTCCATCGATGCGCCGCGGCCGTCGGCGAGATGGAGATGCGCGAGACCCTCACCCATCCGCTCCGCCAGCTTCATCGCGTCCATCCCGGCCGTGGCCGTGTGCGACAGGTCGAGGGTGTAGTGGGCATGCCCCGAATCGGTGGGGTCGTAGGACGGGCTGAACGCCGACAGCGCCGCCCCGGGTCCACCTCGCCGGCGGAGCCTCTCGGCCGACCGCTCCTTGCTACCGAAGAAACCGTCGGCCCGCATCGGGAACATGTTTTCCACCGCGACGATGACGTCGCTGCGCCGTTCCAGGTCTGCCACCTGATCGGCGAACCCCTCGGCATACCGACGCTGCCACCGGAACGGCGGATGCACCACGACGCTCGTCGCGCCGAGCGACTCGGCGGTCCGGACGGAACGCTCGAGCTTCGCGACCGGGTCGGCACCCCACACCCGCTGCGAGATGAGCAGGCAGGGCGCGTGGATCGCCTGCACCGGGATCGCATATTTGCGTACCAGCCCGGCGACGGCCCCGACGTCCTGGCTGACCGATTCGGCCCACACCATCAGTTCGACGCCGTCGTACCCCAGATCCGCCGCGTACCGGAAGGCCGCCTCGGTGTTCTCCGGGTACACCGAAGCCGTCGACAGGCCCACGAGCACTTTCCGCCCGCGCGGTGCCCGTCGAAGCTGCTCGTGCCCACTGTCCCCGACCATGAGCAACTCAGCCCGACGCGAGCATGAAGGCGAGTGGCCCCAGAGTGACGATCATCCCGACCACGACGGCGATCACGAAACTGGTGATGTCGTCGGTGCGGCGCAGGATGCGGACCATCGCGACCAGGCCCACGATGACGAGCAGCGCCAGGATCAGCGCGACCCAGGGAAAGACGTCCCACAGCTTCTCGAAGCCCTTGAAGAGCAGGGCCCCGGCGATCACGGCGACGACACCCTGACCGATGAGGACGGCCCACTCGCGCGTGGAGTTCTCGGCGCCCTCGCCCTTGCCGGCCTTCTCCGCTTTCGCGGCCTCCGCCTTCTCGGCCTTCGCCGCCTTGCGGGAGCGGCGAGGGCTCTCGGGCGTATCGGTCTCGGGTGCCCCGGTCTCCGCCTTCTCGGTGGCGGCCTCGATGAGGTCCGTCTCCTCGGCCGCGTTCGCCGCATCCTTGTCCCGGGACTGACGCATCAGGTCGCCCGCCAGCGTCGACCCGGACAGCAGTGCCGGCTCCGGCTCGGCCTTGGCGGGAGCGTCGGGCTTCGGCGCCGCCGCGACCTTCGGCGCGCCGTTCGCCGGGGCCGCACTGCCCGCCTTCGCTGGAGCTCCGGACGTCGGTGCCGCTGCGGGCTTCGCCGGGGCCGCAGGCTTCGCCGGGGCCGCAGGCTTCGCCGGGGCCGCGGACTTCACCGGCTCGGCCGGTGCCGGGCTGTCGGCCTTCGGCGCCGGCTTCACGCGAGGAGCGTCGACAGTCGGTGCCGGCTCCGACTTCTTCACGACCGGGGCCGCCACGGTGGCCGCAGGCGTGGACGGGGCGGAATCTGGTGTCGAGGGTCCCGGCCGGGCGGCCCGGCTGACCCAGGTTCCCTGGTGATCACGCGACGTCCCGCCCGACACCACTCCGCGGCCACGGCCGGCGGGGCGACTGGCGATGGGCTCGTCGTCCTCGTCGTCCTCGTCGACCGGCGCCGTGACGGCCGCGGTGCGCTCGTCGGCGCGGGCCGGTCGCGCGGCCGGGGCCGGCTTCTGCGGCGGTTCCGGGGCAGCAGGAGCAAGCTCCGGTTCCGATTCGGGCTCGAGCGCCCGCGACTCGGAGGAGTCGCGAACCACCGGAATCTCACCGGTCAGCTCGGCAACGGAGATTCCACCCTTGACGCCACGACGACGCCGCCCGCCCCGGGACTCCACCTGTTGTCCGTTGCGTTTGAGCAGCTCCGATACGGAGATCTGCTGACTGTCCTCGGTCATCGAGCACCCACCATCAATTCACCGCCCATTTCCGTGTCGAGCTTGCGGAGGATCAAACCCTCGCGCAGAGCCCAGGGGCAGATTTCCAGTTCCTCCACGCCCAGTGCTCTCATGCTGGCCTCCGCAACGAGTGCTCCGGCCACGATCTGCTGCGACCGGTCGGAGCTCACCCCCTCCAATTCTGCACGGTCCGAGGCCGTCATCCGCGAAATGAAAGCTATGAGTTGCCTGAGACCGCTGGCGGTGAGGGTGCGCTTGACCCGCGGGCCTGCGCCGGACGGCGCCGCGCCGGTCAGCCGCGCCAGCGAGCGGAACGTCTTGGACGTGCCGACAGCCCGATCCCACTGCCCCGCGGCGCGCAGCTCCTTGGCCGGGACCGTCAGTTCGGCGTCCAGCCAGTCCCGCAGTACCGACACCCGGCGCTTCCCCGGCGGGTCGGCCTCGAGCCAGTCCCGGGTGAGGCGGCCCGCGCCGAGTTGCAGCGACAGCGCGACGTCCGGGTCCTCGTCGCCGCCCGTCGTCAACTCGAGCGATCCGCCGCCGATGTCGAGGTTGAGGATGCGGCCCGCGCTCCACCCGAACCAGCGGCGCACGGCGAGGAACGTCAGCCGGGCCTCGTCGACGCCGGACAGGACCTCGAGCGTCACCCCGGTCTCGGTGTGCACACGCGCGAGCACGTCGTCGGAGTTGTTGGCGTCGCGCACGGCGGACGTGGCGAAGGCCATGAGTTCCCCGCACCCCGAGGTCCTTGCGATGCTGGCGAAGTCTGCCACCGTCGTGACCAGGCGATCTGCACCCTGGGAGGTGATATCACCTCGGTCGTCGGTGTTCTCCGCCAACCGCAGAGTCGACTTCGTCGAACTCATGGGTGTGGGGTGGCCGCCCCTGTGGGCGTCCACTACGAGCAGATGGACGGTATTGCTTCCGACGTCGAGTACCCCTAGTCGCACATTGACACGGTACTGGGTCTACCGTCGGGCATTGTGACAGCACGTAAAGCAGGGCGTTCACACAAGATGAAGCCCAGCCCTGAAGTACCCCTCGACTTCGCTCGTGAATGGGTCGAGTTTCCCGACCCCGACAACGTCGAGCACATCATCGCCGCGGACATGACGTGGCTGCTCTCCCACTGGACCTGCGTGTTCGGCACCCCCGCCTGCCAGGGCATCATCGCCGACCGCCCGGACGACGGCTGCTGTTCCCACGGCGCGTTCCTCACCGACGAGGAAGATCTGGAGAAGCTGAACGCGTCAGTGAAGATGCTCACATCCGAGGACTGGCAGTTCATGGAGAAGGGTCTCGGCAAGAAGGGGTACATCGAGGAGGACGACCTCGAGGACGAGCCTGCGCTGCGCACCCGCCGCTATCAGGGGGCCTGCATCTTCCTGAATCGTCCCGGTTTCGAGGGTGGTGTCGGGTGCGCGCTGCACTCGATGGCCCTCAAGCGCGGAATCGAACCCCTCGAGGTCAAGCCCGACGTGTGCTGGCAGCTCCCGATCCGCCGCACCCAGGAATGGGTGGAACGGCCGGACGGCGAGCAGATCCTCAAGACCACCATCAGCGAGTACGACCGTCGGGGCTGGGGCGAGGGCGGCGCCGACCTCGACTGGTACTGCTCAGGGTCCCCCGATGCCCACGTGGGCGCCAAGGCTGTCTGGCAGTCGTATGCGCCGGAACTGACCGAGCTG
Source organism: Rhodococcus sp. 4CII (assembly GCF_014256275.1). NCBI lineage: Bacteria > Bacillati > Actinomycetota > Actinomycetes > Mycobacteriales > Nocardiaceae > Rhodococcus > Rhodococcus sp. 4CII. Next base: position 5,575,530 of record NZ_JACCFE010000002.1, on the reverse strand, counting down.
CTCGGCAAGGCCGCGTACGCGGAGTTGGCGAAGCTGTGCAAGCGCCGGGCGGGGCTCGGATTGATCGCCGTACACCCGGCCACCGAGGCCGCTCAGAAGCAGGCTGCTCGGTAACGCCACAGACCCCCCGGTCGATTTCCCATGCACGGCCCGCTTCCGGGCACAGCCATGATGGGAGAGATCATGTTCGCTCGAATTCTGACCGGTGCCCTGCTGACCGCCGCCGCAACGACACTCGCCATGGCCCCGACGGCGTCCGCCGATCCGACCCCGGATTGGAACACCTTCTACGACAAGACGGCCAACTTCGTCGCACCCTTCGACCCGGGCGCCTTCGGCTACAAGGCGGACCGGGCACTCGTGCTGACCCCGTACGGGACCGGCCGGGTCATCGAGTGCAAGGGCGACGGACACTACGTCGCGGTCTACTGCCGGCAGTTCGACGACCAGGGTCGCGAGCACGCCATCACGCAGATCATCTCGGCACCGTTCCGCGGTCTCTACGTGTACAACCCGTTCTGACAAACGCGCACAAATTCGTCAGCCGCGCAGGAAATTTCCTGCGCGGCTGACGAATTCGTCTGCGACTGTAGCGGATCCGCGCCGCCTCAGGCCTCCAGCTTGTAGCCCAGGCCGCGGACGGTGACGAGATGTTCGGGCTTGGCCGGGTCGGTCTCGATCTTCGACCGCAGGCGCTTGACGTGGACGTCGAGGGTCTTGGTGTCGCCCACGTAGTCCGCGCCCCACACCCGGTCGATCAACTGCCCGCGGGTGAGCACCCGGCCCGAGTTCCGCAGCAGGTACTCGAGGAGGTCGAACTCCTTGAGCGGCAACGTGACCGCCTCACCGTTGACCTGGACCACGTGCCGCTCGACGTCCATCCGGACTGGCCCGGCTTCGAGGACGGCCGAATCCTGCGCGATGTCGAGTTCGCTGTCGACCCCGCGGCGCAGAACCGCGCGGATGCGTGCGATGAGTTCCCGCGCCGAGTACGGCTTGGTGACGTAGTCGTCGGCGCCGAGTTCGAGGCCCACCACCTTGTCGATCTCGCTGTCCCGCGCCGTCACCATGATGACGGGGACCCCGGACCGGCTGCGGAGTTGCTTGCAGACGTCGGTTCCGCTCATGCCGGGCAGCATGAGGTCGAGGAGGACGATGTCGGCACCGGCCCGGTCGAACTCGGCGAGCGCGGACGGTCCGTCGCCGACGATCGTCGTCTCGAACCCTTCCTTGCGAAGCAGGAATGCCAACGGGTCGGCCAGTGATTCCTCGTCTTCCACGATCAGCACACTTGTCATCGCTTGGCCTCCATACCGGTTTCTCTCTTCCCGACGTGTCCGCCGTCGGCGTCCCCGCCGTTCGTGTCCACTGTTTCGATGTGTGCAGGTATTTGCAGGGTAAACGTCGAACCTGTTCCGGGCTTGCTCCACAGGTCGATGGATCCGTTGTGGTTGGCGGCCACGTGTTTGACGATCGCGAGGCCGAGGCCCGTCCCGCCGGTCGCCCGCGCCCGCGCCTTGTCGACGCGGAAGAATCGTTCGAACACCCGCTCCTGGTCGGCCTTGGCGATGCCTTCGCCGCGGTCGGTCACCGAGATCGCCACGTTGTCACCGCGGATCGACCGGCTCACCGAGACCGGGGTCCCCTTCGGCGAATAGGCGATGGCGTTCTGCACCAGGTTGGACAGCGCTGTGACGAGGAGAGCACGGTCGCCCAGCACCTCGTAGCCGCTGTTGTGGTCGGTGGTGACGGCGATGCCGGCGGCTTCCGCGGAGATCTTGCAGCGCTGCAGGGCCTCGTCCACCACCTCGTCGACCGAGACGGCCCCGAGGTCGGGCAGTTTCTCGGCGCCCTGCAGCCGCGACAGTGCGATCAGTTCGGTCACCATCTTGCCGAGCCGGACGGATTCACTGAGCACGCGTTCACCGAAGTGCCGCACCGACTCGGGGTCGTCCGCCGATTCGAGGAGCGCCTCCGCCAGCAGACCCATCGCGCCGACCGGCGTCTTGAGTTCATGGCTGACGTTGGCGACGAAGTCGCGGCGGGTCGCCTCCATGCGCACCTGCTCGGAGTCGTCGTCGGCGAACAGGACCACGAAGTTGTGGTCTTCCTTGCTGAGCAGCCTGGCGGTACCGCGCACCGCAATCCGGTCGCGTCCCCGTTGCGGGTTCTTCGTGCTGAGGTCGACCTCAGCCGGTTCACCGGTTTCGAGGACGCGGAGTGCCGCCACCCAGGCGCGGTCGTCGACGAGCCGGTTGCGTACCAGACCCAGTTCCTCCGCACGAGGATTGAACAGGACGACGTCGTGGAACTGGTCGACGACGGCGATGCCGCTCTCCGACGCCAGCACGATCAGGTCGAGCACCTGCGACATCGTCAGTCCGGAAGTCTCCTCCATCCGCTGCGCCTGCCGGGTGGACAGCATCGGGATCAGGACGCCACCGACGAGGTAACCGACGAAGCCGCCCACGATGGCGAGCAGGACGGCTTGAACAACACTCACGCCTGAATCGTACGTTCGCGCGGCGGGCGGGTTACGCAGGGTCCGGGCATTTCCGCGCACGTCACACCGGGGAACCGGACTCTTCGTCCGCAGTTAACCTGCCGTTGGCCGGACGTCCCGCGAACAGGACGTCCGGCCGGGCGCACGGGTTACTTCCCGCCCTGGTTTGCGACCGCGGCGGCGCCCGCGGCGGCGGCCTCGGGGTCGAGGTACGTGCCTCCGGGGTTGAGCGGCTTCAGGTTCTCGTCCAGGTCGTATCGCAACGGGATGCCGGTCGGGATGTTCAGTCCGGCGATGTCCTCGTCGGAGATTCCGTCGAGGTGCTTGACCAGGGCGCGCAGCGAGTTGCCGTGCGCGGTGATCAGGACGGTCTTGCCGGCCTTCAGGTCGGCGGAGATGGTGTCTTCCCAGTACGGGATCAGACGGTCCACGACATCCTTCAGGCATTCCGTCAGCGGCACCTCGTCGAGGTTCGCGTACCGGGGATCGGTGTCCTGGCTGTATTCGCTGCCTGCCTCGATCGGCGGCGGCGGGGTGTCGTAGCTGCGGCGCCACAGCATGAACTGTTCGTCGCCGTACTTGTCCTTGACCTGCGCCTTGTTGCGTCCCTGCAGGGCGCCGTAGTGGCGTTCGTTGAGCCGCCAGTCGCGGGTGACGGGAATCCAGTGCCGGTCAGCCGTGTCGAGCGCGATGTTGGCGGTGCTGATGGCGCGGCGCAGCAGCGACGTGTACAGCAGGTCGGGGAGCAGGTTGTGCTCGAGCAGCAGTTCGCCGGCGCGCTTGCCCTCGGCGATGCCCTTATCGGTCAGGTGGACGTCCACCCAGCCGGTGAACAAGTTGAGCGCATTCCATTCACTCTCGCCGTGGCGGAGCAGCACAAGGGTTCCGGTACTCATGCCGTTCATCCTGGCATGCCTCCCGGAACCCTCGCGCCGTGAACCCCTGCCGTCAGCTCCGGCCGGCCTCGCTCGCCCGCAGATCCTTGCGGAGGATCTTGCCCGCGGCGGACTTCGGGACGAGGTCGATGAACTCGACCTTGCGGACCTTCTTGTGCGGGGAGACCCGCTCGGCGACGAACGCGATGATCGCGGCTTCGTCCAATTCGGCGCCCTGCTGCTTGACGACGAACGCCTTCGGGACCTCCTCACCCTCATCGTCGAGGACACCGATGACGGCGGCGTCGGCGACCTGCGGATGGGTCAGCAGCAGCGCCTCGAGTTCGGCGGGCGGCACCTGGTAGCCCTTGTACTTGATCAGTTCCTTCATCCGGTCCACGATCGTCACCACCCCCTCGGCGTCGACGGTGGCGATGTCCCCGGTGTGCAGGTATCCGTCCGCGTCCAGGGTTTCCGCGGTCGCCTGCGCGTTGCCGAGGTAGCCGGCCATGATGTTCGGGCCCTTGCACCACAACTCCCCCGGTGCACTGACCCCCTCGGTGGGGTAGTCGATCTCCGCACCGGTGGCGGGGTCGACGAGTTTGCATTCCATGTTCGCCACCGACGGGCCGACCGAGTCCAGGGCGATGTCGTCGCGGTCGAACGGGATCGCGTGCGAGACCGGGCTCATCTCGGACATGCCGTAACCCTGCCGCACCCGGCAACCGAGCCGGTTCGCGACGGCCTTGCCCAGTTCCTGATCGAGGGGGGCGGCGCCGGAGAAGATCGAATGCACCGACGACAGGTCGTACTCGTCGACCAGCGGATGCTTGGCCAACGCGACCGCGACCGGCGGGGCGATGAACACGTACGTGCACTTCTGCGCGGAGACGATGGACAAGAACTCGACCAGGTCGAATTTCGGCATCGTCACCAGCGCGGCCCGGTTGTAGAGGGCGGCGTTGAGCAGCACCGTCATCCCGTAGATGTGGAAGAACGGCAGCACCGCGAGGAGTTTGTCGTCGGCGCCGATGCCCATCCGCGGGTCGATCTGGCAGACGTTGGCGACCAGGTTGCGGTGGGTGAGCATCACCCCCTTCGGGCGGCCGGTGGTGCCGGACGAGTACGGCAGCACCGCCAACTGGGTCGCCGGGTCGAACGACACCTCCGGGGCGGGGGCACCGGCGGTCAGCAGATCGGCCAGCGACGGGTGCCCGTCGGCGCCGTCGAGGACGATCACGTTCTCCGCCGGAATCCCGACCCTCGCGGCGGCGTCCCGGGCCTGTGGGAGCAGCGGGGAGACGGTGAACAGGAACTTCGCGTGCGAGTCGGTGAGCTGCTTGGCGATGTCCTCGGCGGTGTAGAGGGCGTTGACGGTGGTGGCGACACCACCGGCGCGCAGGATCCCGTGGAACACCGACGCGAACGCGGGCACGTTCGGCGAATGCAGGCCGACGACCTCGCCGACCGCGAGCCCGCGTGCGGCCAGCGCCCCGGCCACCGCGTCGATCTGGGTGGTGAGGGTCCGGTAGGTGGTGACCGCGCCGGAGGCACCGTCGATCAGCGCGGGCCGGTCCAGGTCCGCCGGGTCGACCCGGCCGAAGAGGAACTCGTAGACACTGAGGTTCGGAATCTCGACGTCCGGAAACGGGCTCTTGAAACTCACTGGGGCCTCTCCCTCGTGTTGCAGCAGCAGTTGTCGGTACAAGCTTCTGTGAACATCAGAAACATGCACCCGGCCTGTGATCACAGTCACAGATTCGCCGCAACTCTACCCGCGCGAATCTCCCACCGGCGGGCGGTCCACCAGCCTTCAGTCCTGCGAGTCCTCGATGAGGTGTTCGAATGGTTTCAGGTTCGCCAGCGACTCTCCGCGTGAGACGCGCCACTCCCATTCCCGCTTGATGGACCCGGCGAATCCGAGTTCGAGGAGAGTGTTGAAGTCGCCGTCGGCTGCCTCGAGGACCTGCCCGAGGATCCGGTCCAGTTCGTCCGCGGTCACCGCATGCTCGGCGATCTGGCCGACCAGGTAGATGTCGCCGACCTTGTCGATCGTGTACGCCACCGAGTACAACCGGCGATTGCGCCGCAACAGGTATTTGTAGACGCCCTCGAAGTTCTCGTCCGGCTTGCGGCACACGAAGGCCTCGACTCGCAGACCGTGCTTGCCGACGGTCAGCAGCGTGGTGGTCTTCAGTTTGCGCTCGCCGGGCAACTCGACGACGAAGTGCGTCGAATCCTTCCTCGTGAAGTCCAGCTCACGTTCGGTCAGGGCGGACTCGATCGCTTCGGCCAGGTCGGTCATGCGCGCACTCCCCCGGCCCGTCGCAGCTTCCACAGCCCACGTCCGCGACGCGGGGAGAATTCGCTCAGGCCGTTTCCATAGTTGTAGTTGACGGTCGCCATCCGATAGCTCTCCAGGAGTCCGTCGGCGGTGTGTTCCCAGGAGAAGTTCTCGGCGTGACGCGGGGCTTCGGCCGCGAGTGCGGCGAGCCGGGCGGGATCCGAGACCAGCGATTGCAATGCAGTGGCCCAGTCCTCGGTGCGGTGCCCGTCCACCAGCAGACCGGTCTCGCCGTGCCGGACAGCGACACCGAGGCCGCCGACGTTCGCGGCGATCACCGGCGTGCCGCAGGCCTGCGCCTCGATGGCGACGAGCCCGAACGACTCCGAATAGCTCGGCACGGCAACGAGATCCGAGGCCCGGTACACGTCGGCGAGCCGATCGGGCGCCTGCGGCGGCAGGAACGTCACCCGCGCGGCGATGCCGAGGGACGAGGCGAGTTCGATCAATGCGTCCGGCCGGGCCAGACCGGAACCGGACGGACCCCCGACCACGAGTACCCGCAGCGTCGACTCCGGGTCTCGGGCGATCAGTTCCGCTGCGGCGCGCAGCAGTACGTCGGGCGCCTTGAGCGGCTGGATCCGTCCGACGAACGTCACGACCGTCTCGCGGGGGTCGAGTCCGAGCCCGGCGCGGGCCGCGACCCGGTCACCAGGCCGGTACCGCGTCAGGTCGGCGCCGGGCGCCACCACGTCGATGCGGTTGGGGTCGGCGCCGTAGTGCCGGACCAGCTGATCGGATTCGTCGGTGGTGTTGGCCACGAGCCGGTCGGACTCGGCCACCACCTGCTGCTCCCCGATCTGGCGGGCCGCGGGTTCGGGGGTGTCGCCCTCCGCGAGCGACAGATTCTTGACGGCCGCGAGCGTGTGCGCGGTGTGCACGAGCGGCACCCCCCACCGGTCGCGGGCGAGCCAGCCGACCTGTCCCGACAGCCAGTAGTGCGAGTGCACCAGGTTGTAGTAGCCGGGCTCGTGGCGGGCCTCCTCGCGGAGCACCCCGGCTACGAACGCGCACAGCTGGGTGGGCAGATCCTGCTTGTCCAGCCCCTCGAACGGGCCGGCCACGACGTTGCGGACGAGGACCCCCGGCGCCGCTTCCTGGACCGGGGCATCGGCCGACGATGTGGCGCGGGTAAAGATTTCCACCTCGACACCACGCCGCGCCATCTGGATGGCGGATTGCAGCACGTAGACGTTCATGCCGCCCGCATCGCCGGTACCGGGCTGCGCCAGTGGTGAGGTGTGGACCGAGAGGACGGCCACCCTGCGGGGGCGCGAATTGTGCATGGGCGTCACCACTCCATAGTGCTCCCTCACCGATCGTCGCCTTTAACCGAGGTTGTCGACGAACTCGCCGACCTCCTTGACGAACCTCTCGGGATCCTCCACGAACGGTGCGTGGTCGCATCCGTCCCAGAACGACGCCCGCGCCCGCGGGATCAGTTCGACAGCGTGCCTACCTGCGGAGACGTCGACGACGGAGTCCTCGGTTCCGTGGAGGACGAGCGCCGGGACGTCGAGTGACCGCAGCAGGTCGTCGTGGCTCGCGGACCGGTTGAACAATGCGGCCCGCACGCGCGGCGGGGTGGCGAGGCTGGCACCGAACAGGGCCTGCGACTGAGCGCCCTTGCCTTCCGGCGGTCCCGTGAGCGCGGTGCCGAACGCGCCGAGTGCGCGGATCGCGTCGCGCGGTTCCTCCGACATCGCGCCGGGGATCGCCGCCCGCATCGCCGCGCCGACCTTTCCGCCGGCCTCGCCGCGACCGATGCTGGTGATGGCTCCGACGAGGACGACGCCGTCGACGGCGGAGGTGCCGTGCGACGCCAGATAGTCGCAGATCACGAGGCCGCCGTAGGACCAGCCGAGGAGCACGGCACCGGACGTGACGTCTTCGGCGGTGAGCACGGCGTCGACGTCTCCGGCCCAGATCGCGGAGTCGTCGTAGCCGGAGTCGGGCGCGTCCGAATAGCCGTGTCCGCGCAGGTCGACGGCGATGACGCGGTAGCGGGCCGCGAGTTCGCCGAGCACTTCGGCACCCCAGCATTTCGAGGACTGCGCCCAGCCGTGCAGGAGAACCAGGGCCCGCGCGTCGGGGGCACCGGTCACCGAGTAGACGAGGGGGGTTCCGTCGACGCCGACTGTTTCACGAATAGCCATGGGGTCACCATAGAGGCCGGCAGCAGCGGAATCGTCAGGACCGCCACCGCGAGGACCGCGACCATCACCAGCTTCCGGAGCGACGCGGACACCCGGATCGCGCCGATGGACGTCGCGCTCATTCGCGCTCCGGACAGCTTCGTGACGATGCCGATGCCGACCATGGGGATCTATACGCGGGCGACGAATCCTGCGGCCGAGAACGCTGCCGAGCCGGGGCCGCGATACCGAACACGCGTCGAGCCTCACAGATCGTGGCCGCGACTTCCAGTACGTGCAAGTATTGCGCTCATGAGTGTCCTGGTGTGTTTCCACGCCCATCCCGACGACGAAGTGTTCACCACCGGCGGCGTGATGCGTCAGGCCGCCGACGCCGGCCATCGCGTCGTCGTCGTCACCGCGACGGACGGGGCGCTCGGCGAGACCCCCGACGGGATCCTGACCGAAGGCGAGTCGCTCGCCGAGCGCCGGCGTCGCGAGTTGGAGGAGTCGACGTCGCTGCTCGGCGCCCAGCGAGTGGTGTTGCTGCACTATGCGGATTCGGGGATGGCGGGAACGCCGGAGAACGAGAATCCCGCGGCGTTCTGCAACGTCGACGTCGAGGAGGCCGCTGCCCGGGTCGCGGCGATCCTCGTCGAGGAATCCGCCGACGTGGTCACCATCTACGACCCGAACGGTGGTTACGGACACCCGGATCATGTCCAGGTCCACCACGTCGGCCTCCGCGCCGCCGAACTGGCCGGTGTGCCGCACGTCTACGAGGCCGCCGTGAGCCGCGATCACCTGCGGAGTCTCTTGGCCGCCAATCCCGAATGGTCCGACAACGCTCAACCGCCGGACCTCGACACGTTCGGGCTTCCCGATTCCGAGATCACCACGGTCGTGGACGTCAGCTCGGCGATGGACGCCAAGCGCGCCGCGATGCATGCGCACGCCACCCAGATCGGGGATTTCGGTCCGTTCCTCCAGATGCCCGAGGAGCAGCTTCTGGCGGCGTTCGGCCGGGAGTGGTTCCGCCGCCGCGGGGCACCGGCCGGGCTCGCGGAGTCGTCGCTGCCCCTCTGACCGACCGGCTCGGACCTCCGGAGATCCAGCCTCGCGAACCGCCTGCGCGGGTTCGGCTCCCCGCCTAGCATCCACGGGTATGGATCCCGCTGATCTCGTCGCGACCATGCCGTTCGCCGTGCACACGGGGGTTCGCCTCACCAAGGCCGCGCCCGAGGAAGTGGTCGGGCATCTCGACTGGGAACAGCACCGGACCACCGCCGGGAACGGCTTGCACGGCGGCGCGCTGATGACGCTCGCCGACAGCGTCGGTGCCGTTTGTGCGTTCCTCAATCTGCCCGCCGGCGCGGCGACGTCGACGACGAGTTCGAGCACGGTGTTCACCCGCGGCGTCCGGAGGGGCACCGTCACCGCGACGGCGCGCCCGCTGCACGCCGGACGGAGCACGGTCGCGATCGTCACCGAACTGCGGGACGACGCGGACCGCCTCGTGGCGCAGGTGACACAGTCACAGGCAGTGCTGCATCCGCAGCCGGAAAGCTGACCGATGTCGCGGCTGCTGCGGGCGTACCGCGCCACTGGCGCGGATCTGCCGTTCGGCAACCTCCTCGCCGCGCACGACGTTGCGATGGAGGGCTATTTCTGGCGGTTCACCCAGCCCGCGACGGGACAGGTCGTGGTCGCGCTGGCCGGAATCAACCGGGCCGCCGACGGGCACTGGGCCACGCTCGGTCTCGCCGGTCACCCCACCCGGTTCCTGCGCACCGCCGCGCATCCGGAGGGTCACGCCAACCCGACCGGACTCGGCGCGTTCGCCGGCGATCTGTTCCGCGGGTCCGTCGACCGGGTCCGGGTGGATCTCGGGCCGGACGCCCGGCTCGACGTCCGGGTCGGCGCGCAGGTCCCGTGGCCGCGGCGCAGGCTCGGCGGGTCGAGTGTGTTCCAGACCGTGCCCGCACTCAACCAATACTGGCACCCATGGTTGCTCGGCGGCAGGGCCGAGGGAACGGCCGTGCTGGGCGGCACCGAGGTCGACCTCGACGGCGCCCAGGTGTACGGCGAAAAAAGTTGGGGAAGAGATGGATTCCCCGACTCCTGGTGGTGGGGTCAGGCCCAGGGGTTCGCCGACCGGCAGGCGTGTGTCGCGTTCGCGGGCGGCGAGATCACCGCGGGCAGGCTGCGCACCGAGGTCACGGCCGTCGTCGTCGCGCTGCCGGACGGCACGGTGATCCGCCTCGGCAATCCGGTCACCTCCCCCGTCCGGGCGCACGTCACCGACGACCGGTGGTGGCTGCGCGGTCGCGGCCGCACGTGGAGCGTCGAGATCGAGGGTGGCTCCCCGCTCGGCTCGGCGCACGTGCTGCCGGTGCCGCTCCCCGCCGAGCGCCGCAACACCCCCGGCGCCCTCGAGCACCTCGCGGGTTCGATGAGTGTCACGGTCCGCCGTCGCGGCACCCTGGTGTGGGCCGATGAATCACCGCTCGCCGCGCTCGAGCACGGCGGCATCGAGAGGGCACGCGCGGAGTTGCGCCGGCGGGGTGCGCCGCCGGACGCGACGTCGGCGCCTCCCCTCAGCTGATCACTTCGAGTTCGGGTGGCTGCAACGCCGCGACGATCTCGTCGGTCTCCGCGTGGAGGACCCCGATGCGTCCGGCCTCCTCGAGATGGCGCGCGTCGATGCCCGAGATCGCATCGGCGGCGACGAGCACCCTGTAGTCGCGTGCGCTGGCGTCGACGATCGTGGCTCGTGGGCAATTGGCGTAGTTGCACCCCGCGATCACCACCGTGTCGACCCGCCACCGGCGCAGGTGGTCGTCGAGGTCGGTGCGGTAGAACGCACTCCATCGAGGCTTGAACAGGATCATCTCGGTGGGCGAGACGGCCTGGGGCCGACCGGCGAGGAGGGACTCGGGGTCCAGCGGCGGCACGCCCAACTCGGGCGCCATCTGGGAGCCGGCGGTGCCCGGTCCGACGATGCCGAGCCCGGCCGCGATCACCCGGCGACGGCACAGGTCCACGTCGTCTCCCGCGTACAACCGGACGACGTGCACGATCGGCGCCGACGATTCCCGGTAGGCGTCCACGAGACGCGCGATCGCCGGCAGCACCGCCGAGGTCCCGGGAACCGGCGCCGTCCCGCCGTCCACGAAGTCCACCTGCATGTCGACGACGAGCAGCGCGGACCGGCCGAGATCGGGAGCGAGGAAGGGATCCGAGTTCTGCCGCCAATGGGTCACGCTGCAAATCTATCGCTCGCACGCAGCGTGTCGCCGGAATCACAGGGACCGGTTCGTTCGCTCTACACCGGGGTTTGGGACGATGGAGCGGGTGGGGTAGTGCGAGAAGGGTCCCGACCGATGACTGTGAGCGATGAGAACTGGCCGTTGATCGGCGCGACCGGGGCGCGTTTCGGGTCGGCCGCACGACGCGGACGCGGCGCCCGGAACGAGCAGTCGTCGACAGCGGATCCGGCGTCGCCGGAGTCGACCGAGTGGGTCCCGCCCGCCGCCGCCGAGGAGATGCCGGCGCAGGTGGACGCCGTGCCCGGACCCGTCGGCGCGCCGTCCGGCGCCCACGACAGGTCCACCGAATGGGTGGTGCCCGAGGACACCGTCTCCATCGTGCGGCCGTTCATTCTCACGGGCGGGAGAACCGTGTCCGGGGTCGATCTGCCGCTCGAAGCCCTCGTCGTGGCCAGCGCGGACGGCGACGCCGTGGTGGACGGGATGCCGGCGCCGGACGACCCGCGCCGCGTCTTCGCACTGTGCTCCGAGCCGCGGTCGGTGGCCGAGATCGCGTCACTCGCGTCGATCCCGCTGGGAGTCGCGCGGGTGCTCGTCGGCGACCTGGCCGCCGCCGGGGCGGTGACCGTGCACGAGACCGCCGGGTCCACCGGACCGGACCGGGAACTGATGCAACGCGTCCTCGACGGGCTGCGCACGATCTGAACCCTCCCTGGGCGCCGCACCCGCACACACGAATTCGTCAGCCGCACACGCTGTTGCCTGTACGGCTGACGAATTGCTGTGACGCTAGAGCGAAGTCCGGCGCATCGCGCCGATCGGATCGGAGTAGAGGGTGCTCAGCGACACCACCGTCGACGCGTACTCCTGCACCCGGTTGCCGAATCCGGAGATGCGAATGTCCCTGCGCTCCAGCGACGACGCCAGCGCAAAGGCCTCCGCGACGTGGGGGATACCGGCCGGATACTCGGTGAACGCCTGACCGCCGAGGATCACCCGGTCGGGGTTGAACAGATCCCGCAGCATGGCCACCGTCTTCCCGAGCACCTGGGCACGCTTCACCAGAAGATCATGCGCGGGAACGGAACCCGTGGCCGCCACCTTGTAGAGGGCGCTCATCGTCGGCCGCTGGTTCGACTCCGGAAGGATGCCCGCATCGAGGGCGGCGGAGAGGACTGCGCGATCGCTGATCGTCGCCTCGAGGCATCCGCGTGAGCCGCACGAGCACTGCGCGGACGAGCCGGTCGGCAGGTGCGCGATGGAACCGGGGCCGCTCGACGGTGTGTGGACGCGACCGTCGATGGTGATCGCGATGCCCGCCGTCTCGCGGGCGTAGAAGTACAGGCCCGTTTCGCCTTGCGCCACACCGTCTTCGCTGTCCGGGCTGAGTAGCAGCTCGGACGCGGCCATCGCCTCGACGTGCGCGGCGACGGACACGGGCAGTCCGAGTCCGGTGGCGATGACCGCGCCGACCTGCGCGGACTTCCACCCCAGCCGGGGATGGTCGACGACACCGGTCTGCGGATCGACGCGCCCACCGAGCGCGACACCCGCCCACAACGGACGGCGCCGATGCCAGCGGGAGGCGAACGCCCGAGCACTGCGAGCGATAGCGGTGAGCGCGTCGGCGGACGATCCCTGCGGGGTGGGCACCTCGACCGCGCCGAGCACCTTCCCGCGCAGATCGCTCGCGATGATGCTGGTCACGACCGCGCCGATGTGGATGCCGACCGTCAGGTACGGCTCGTGGTTGACCTCGAACGGAACGCGCGGACGCCCGATCGCGCCGGACGGCGTGAGGTCGCCGCGCTCACGCAGCAGACCGAGGTCGAGCAGGGCCGACACCTGACGGTTGACGGTCGCAATGCTCAGTCCGGTGGCCTTCGCGGCGACGTCCCGCGACAGCGGCCCGCGAGACCGGGCAACCCGCAGAACACCCGCGGCCGGACCGTCGCTGATGCGCAGTTCGGGGGGAACGATGTGGAGACGAGGACGGGACGACGCCGGCCGCGGGAATCGGGACGCGGATCCGGTGCGGTTGGGAATGGTGAGCGTGGGGGTAGACACGTGGCAGTCCTTGCATGCGGAGGCGGTGCGCACCTTCGTCCGAACGCTGCATCCGTCCCGAACAGATTGGGACGAGAGGGACGGTCGATCAGGAGAAGACGGCGCGAATTAGCTGCAGAAGCTGAGACGGCGACAACACAGTTCCCGCGCCAAGGGCAGCCGCGAACCCAGCGCGGAGGTCACATAGGTGACCCGCGGAGCGGTCGACTGGCCTGAGGACATGACACGAAAATAGCAGCTTCGCCCGGTTTCACCAATCGGAGGGCGCGCCGGTATCAGGGGGTGGAACTCTCCACCCCCAGGGTGGCTGTCCGGATACGGTCCGACGCCGGACGATGAATGTACACAGCAACCAGGTCTTCACCAGGTCGAGGAGCGACGATGACCGAGATCCACGCGGAACCCGCCACCGGGTCCGCCGACCTGAGCCGGATTCACGCCGAGATCGCCCGCCTCGACGCGGAGATCCTGGACGCCGTCAATCGCCGGCTCGCTCTCGCACAGCTCGCCGCGCGGACTCGGGTCGAGACAGGAGCGCCCATGGTCGCGCTGGGCGGCGAGACGGACGTGATCCGGCGGTATCAGGACGAACTGGGGCCACGGGGTTCCCTGCTCGCCCTCGAACTGCTCCGGCTGGCGCGTCCGCCGTTCTCCTCGACCTACCGGAAGCGGTAGCCCCCACACCACAACTCGGTCGACACCGGGAGCGAGAGCAGCGTCCAGCGCCCCAGCGGCACTGGGCGTTGTTCGCCGTCCGGTTGCGATCAGGGTGACGCAAATCCTTCCGGCAACTCGCGCCGCGATGGTTCGGTTACGGGACTCCACCGCCTCCGGTATCCGAAAGGTCCATCATGTCCATCGATTTCGCGCCCGAGTCCGTGACCGAAGCGGACGCTTCCCCCTCCGCTGCGAGCGTCGTCAAGCTCGGCGCCCACATCGGCGCCCGGATCGACGGCGTCCGGCTCGGCGGCCACCTCGACCCCGCCACCGTGTCACTCATCCGCCAGGCGCTGCTCGACCACAAGGTCATCTTCTTCCGCGGCCAGGATCACCTGACCGACGACTCCCAGTACGAGTTCGCGGAGCTCCTCGGCTCCCCCACCACCGCCCACCCGACAGTCACGTCGCGCGGCACGAAGATCCTGCCCATCGACTCCGACTACGGCAAGGCCAACAGCTGGCACACCGACGTCACGTTCGTCGATCGCATCCCGAAGGCGTCGATCCTGCGTGCCGTGAAACTCCCCACCTACGGCGGATCCACCACGTGGGCATCGGGTGTCGCCGCCTACAACGCACTGCCCGAACCCCTGAAGGTTCTCGCCGACAACCTGTGGGCGACGCACACCAACGTCTACGACTACGCCGCGACCAGTGCGGAGCGCGCGCAGGACGAGAAGGCGACCGAGTACCGCGCCGAGTTCCAGTCCACGTACTTCGAGACGGAGCACCCGGTGGTGCGCGTGCACCCCGAGACCGGTGAACGCACCCTCCTGCTCGGCCATTTCATCAAGAGCCTCGTCGGCCTGAGCAGCACCCAGTCGCAGGCGCTGTTCCGGGTTCTGCAGGACCACGCCATCTCGCTCGAGTTCACCACGCGGTGGAACTGGCAGGACGGCGACGTCGCCATCTGGGACAACCGCGCCACGCAGCATTACGCGGTCGCCGACTACGACGACCAGTACCGGCGCCTCAACCGCATCACCCTGGCGGGCGACGTCCCCGTCGACATCCGGGGCGAGCGCAGCCGCAGTATCGCCGGCGACGCGAGTGGATACTCCGTCGTCGACGAGCCCTAACATGACGGCATGACCCTTTCACCTGACACCCGCATCGCCGTCGTCACCGGAGCGAGCTCCGGAATCGGGGAAGCCACCGCCCGCACCCTTGCCGAGCAGGGATTTCACGTGGTCATCGGGGCCCGGCGACTGGATCGTCTGGAAAAGATCGCCGAAGACATCGGTGGTACCGCGCTCGAACTCGACGTCACGAATCAGGATTCCGTGGACGCGTTCGCCGCGGTACTTCCGAGAGTCGACGTGCTCGTCAACAATGCGGGCGGCGCCAAGGGACTGGCCACCGTCGCCGAGGCCGATCTCGACGACTGGCGGTGGATGTGGGAAACGAATGTCCTGGGCACCCTTCGGGTCACGAAGGCGTTGCTGCCGAAGCTCGTCGAGTCGGGCGACGGCCTGGTCGTCACCGTCACCTCCGTGGCTGCGCTCGAGGCGTACGACAACGGTTCCGGCTACACGACGGCCAAGCACGCACAGGCCGTCCTGCACCGCACGCTGCGCGGGGAACTCCTCGGCCAGCCGGTCCGGGTCACCGAGATCGCCCCGGGCGCAGTGGAAACCGAATTCTCACTGGTCCGCTTCGAGGGCGACCAGGAACGCGCCGACAAGGTCTACGAGGGCATCACCCCGCTGATGGCCTCGGACATCGCCGACATCATCGGATTCGTCGCCTCGCGGCCGTCCCACGTGAACATCGACCAGATCGTCGTCAAGCCGCGAGATCAGGCCTCCTCCGGACGTTTTCACCGCACGACGTAAGCGATCTCGCCGCCGTCCGCCTGTCCTGGTGTTCGAGTAGCAGGACCACGGTCCACAGCCCCGCCACGATCGACATCACCGACACCAGCAACATCCATCCCATCACAGAGTCCCCCTGCCGAATCGGACTGTCGGGGGGTCGTCCGTCGACCCCTCGACAGCGGACGACACCCCACAGTTGTGCCCGAGGACACGGCGCCGTCGGCGCGCCCTCATTCAGATAGACGCAAAGGACCCGTCTTCGGTTCCACCGAGTGTGAAAAAAGTGTCGCCGACCTCACCTATGCGAGGGCGGACAGAGACTGCCATTCGGACCAGTCGATGGCCCAGTCGTAGATGTCGCCGTCGGCGGGCGACAGGTCGATGGACGTTCCGGTCACCTCGACGGGATCGCCGTACATCGCCGTGCCGAAGTACTGCTGCGCGTCCTCCAGGGACAGGTTGATGCAACCGTTGGTGACGTTCGACGAACCCTGGACGCCGACGGTCTCGGGGTTGGCGTGGATGAACTCGCCGTTGTTGGAGATGCGGACGGCCCACCGCTCGCGCACATTCTCGTAGAACGGCGGGTTGGACATGAGGAAGTCCTCGTGCTTCTCGGTCACCATGTGGATGCCGCTGCGCGTGACGTTGCGCGCCTCGTTGCCCTCGCCGTAGCTGACCGGGATGTCCATGATGGTCTCGCCGCCGCGCACCACCTGCATGCGGTGGCTGGGGGCGTTCGCGATCACGATCTGACTGCGTCCCACGGTGAAGTTCAGCGACAGATCCTCCTCGCCGTACGCTCCCCCGCCGAAGTCCACTCCGTACAGCTTGGCATCCAGGGCGACGGTGGTGCCGGGGGCCCAGTAGTTCTGCGGACGCCAGTGCGCGCGCGACCCGTTGTCGTCGGCCAGCCACGCCCAGGCGCCGGGGGTGGGCGGATTGGTCGTGACGGTCATGGCCTTCTCGACCGCGGCCTTGTCCTCCACGGAATCGTGGAACTGGACGATGATCGGGGCGGCAATCCCGACTTCCTGGCCATCGGCGATGTTGAGGGTGGCGCCGATCGTTTCTTCGGGTTCGAGCGTGGTGAAACTGCCGTCGACGGCGACGGACTTGCCGTCCGTGCCGAGTGCCGTGCCGTTCCACGTATACGTGGCGCCGTAGCCCAGCGCCTCCGCGACGGTGAACGTGGTCCGGTCGGGTGAGAGCACACCCTGCACGGCACGACCCTCGGTGTTGACGAGCGAGATGTCGGTGAAGGTGCCCTGGCTCGCGGTCGCGGAGATCGGCGACACCGGGTTGACGTCCTCGGTTCCCGAGGCCGGGTTCAGGGTGACGTCGACTGCCGGTTCGGGCGACGCGGTGGCGGTTCCCGACTCGGAGCCGACCGTGCATCCGGTCAGCAGTAGGAGAAACGCGATCAGCGCCGCCGCGACCAACGCAACGCGCGACCGACTTGTCCGGGAACCCAGTTCATCCACAGCTAACAGATTACCTGTGCTACCGACCCGTCTCAGATGGCGCAGCCGACCGTCACGGGTTCGGGCTCGAGCCGGACGCCGAACGCCGACTGGACGCCGTCGCGCACGTCACGGGCCAAGGACAGCAGGTCCTCGCTCTTCGCGGTGCCACGGTTGGTCAGCGCGAGCGTGTGCTTGGTCGACAGTCGCGCGACCGCCTTGTCCCCGGGATACCCCTTGGAGTAACCGGCACGCTCGATCAGCCACCCCGCAGACAACTTCGTTCCGCCGTCGGCCGGGTACTGCGGAACGGTGACGTCGCCGAGGCGGGTCCCGATCGCGGCGAGGACACCCGCCAACTCCCCGTCTGGCACCACGGGGTTGGTGAAGAACGAGCCCGCACTCCACGTGTCGTGATCGTCGGGGTCCAACACCATCCCTTTGCCCCGGCGCAGGTCCAGCACAGCGTCGCGGACCTGCGCCGACGGCAGTCGATCACCCTCGGAACCGTCGAGCGCCGCGACGAGTTCGCGGTAGCGCAGCGGTTCGGAGAGCCCGTCCGAATGGACCGTCAGTTCCACCGCGAGCACCAGGGCGGCGTCGGAGTGCTTGAGAACGCTCGTGCGGTAGCCGAGACCGAGGGCGCCGGGTTCGACCCAGTGCGCCGCCCCCGTGCGCCGATCGAGCAGGTGCACCCGCCGCAGCATCGATCCGATCTCGACGCCGTACGCACCGACGTTCTGGACCGGCGTGGCCCCCGTCGAACCGGGAATGCCCGACAGGCACTCCAGCCCGCCCAGTTCCGCCGCGACGGTCTGCGCGACCACCTGATCCCACTCGGCGCCCGCCTCGGCAGTGACGAATCCCTCCTCCAGACCGACAGTGGTGTTGCACACACGTACCACCACGCCGTCGAATCCGTCGTCCCCGACCACGAGATTGGAGCCGCCGGCGAGGATCAGCGTCGGGATGCGGGCGCCGTCGAGAAGCCGCACCACGTCGACGAGCACCTGCGTGTTCGGGCACTCGGCCACGATCCGCGCCGGCCCGCCCACCCGAAGGGTGGTCATCCCCGACAGTTCGAGGTTCTCGGAGACGAAGGCGCCCGAATCGACGAGTTGACTGACAATGCTCACATCCCACACAACCGCAAACGGTAGCCTGCGGATCGTGAGTCGCCGCATCGAGCATTCGTCGTCCTATGCGTTTCCCGTCGCCCAGGTCCACGCGGGCCTGATCACCGAGCAGTACTGGCGCGACCGCCTCGACCGGGTCGGAGGGCCGGGAGCCACCCTGGATCAGGTCACGACCGGACCGGGCACCATCTCGGTGGCCATGTCTCAGTCGATTCCCGCCGAGCACCTGCCCAGCATCGTCTCGAAGGTCCGATCCGGCGATCTCGTGATCAAGCGCACGGAGACGTGGGGCGCCCTGGACGGCGACCGCGCCGAGGGCACCTTCACGGCCGAGGTGCAGGGTGCGCCGGCGACGATCTCGGGTACCCAGACCCTGACGGCCGCCGGTTCCGGATCGAATGTGCAGGTCGAAGGCAAGGCCGACGTCCGGATCCCGCTGATCGGCGGCAAGATCGAGGGCGCGATCGCGGACGAGGTCCTTCGCCTCATCGCGAAGGAACAGGACTTCACGAAGCAGTGGCTCGGGGCCTGACCTGGGGCGGGTGTCCCTGGCGTCGGGTCCCAGCCGGTAACCTTGGCGATCATGGCTCGCCGCATCGACTACTCAGCCCGTTACAAGCACACCCCCAAAGAGGTGTACAACGCGTTCACCAACCGTGACTACTGGGATGCGCGCATCGAGGAGATGCGGAAGTATTCCGAGAATCACATCGAGCACTTCGAGGTGACCGACGACGGGATCGACATCGTCCTGCACCACATCCTGCCGCGGTCGGAACTCCCCGAGATCGCGCAGACCGTGATGAAGAAGGACATGGTCATCACGCGCAAGGAGTCGTACACGCCCTTCGGTGAGCCGACCACGGGCACGTACGAGGCGTCGATCCCGGCGGGCCCGGGCAGCCTCACTGGCACGATGAAGCTGTTCGCCACCGAGACCGGGTGCACGTTCCGCACGTCGTCCGAGGCCAAGGTGTACCTACCGTTCATCGGCGGGAAGCTCGAGCAGTTGATGCTCGTCAACCTGATCGACCTCTTCCGTGCCGAGGCCGAGATCACCGAAACCTGGTTGTCGCAGCACTAGCACCCGCCGCACAGACTTCCCATGACTTCAGCGACGCTGAGGCGGCCTCACGGTGTCATCACCCGGGGCACGACCGGCATCAATCGGCTGCGGCGCAGCGACCGCTGGCTCGTCCACGACGCGCTGGTGCGTCGCACGCTGCACGCGTCCGCCGACCCGCTCGTCGTCGACCTCGGGTACGGCGCGCGCCCGCACACCACGTTCGAGCTGGCCGACCGGCTGACCGCCGTGCGCGGCGACCGCCGCGTGGTCGGGCTCGAGATCGACCCCGAGCGCGTGGTCGAGAGCCGGAACGGAGTGAGTTTCGCCCGCGGCGGGTTCGAGCTCTCCGGACTGCGACCGGTCCTGGTCCGCGCGTTCAACGTGCTGCGGCAGTATCCCGAGGACGCGGTCGGTCCGGCGTGGGCGCGCATGCAGTCCGGGCTCGCGCCGGGCGGGTTGATCGTCGACGGCACCTGCGACGAACTGGGTCGCCGCTGCGCGTGGGTGCTGCTCGACGCGACCGGACCGCTGTCGCTGACGCTGGCGTGGGATCCGTTCGCCGTGGACAAGCCCTCGGACATCGCCGAACGGCTGCCCAAGGCGCTGATCCACCGCAACGTCCCGGGCGAGCCGGTGCACGCCCTCCTCGCGGCGGCGGATCGCGCCTGGGCCACCGCGGCGCCGCACGGCTCGTTCGGACCCCGGGTGCGGTGGCGGGCCGCCCTCGAATTGCTGCGCGCGCAGGGACTTCCCGTGCAACCCCAGCGCCGCCGGCTCCGCGACAACATCCTCACCGTTCCGTGGGCACTGGTCGCGCCCGGTTCCGGCGTAAATTAATACACGCGACACCGCCGAGATCCTCCCCTGGAGTCATTTTCACGAAACATGTTGTGCCGGTGCGCAGGCGAGGGTTACTTCGACTGTTAATCGCGCGGTCGCCGGTTCGAATCCGGTCAGGGACGCACGTCCCTGTAGCTCAGCGGTAGAGCGCGTCCGTGCCTTCGCCGACCCCGATCTCGGCACGACATGCGTGCGCGCCACCCACCCCGCCGTCGCTTCGATCTCGGGTGGCGCGCACTCCGCACGTCCACCGGAACCTCCTGGAAGGAGGAACACCCATGAGCAAATTCAACCTGAAGGCGCTGCGCCGCAGCAAGTTACAGAGCTCCATCACGTCGGAGACGATGTCCGTCGGCCGCACCTTCGCGGGCGGCAGCGGCTACGTCCGCGACGCGAAGAGCGAGCTGTTCCTCCTCGCGGTCACCACCATGGTGGGCGAGCGCACCTTCTACGAGTCGGCCTCCGACCGCGACGGACGGTTCGTCGAGCTGATCCACGAGGTCACGCTGTCGGATCCGGAGTGGACCGCCCGCCTGATCGGGTGGCTGCGCCGCGACGCGCATCTGCGTTCGGCGTCGGTGGTGGCCGCCGCGGAGTTCGTCCGGGCCCGGCTCGGCGCCGGCCTGCACGGCGGCAACCGTGCCGTCATCGCCTCGGCGCTGCAGCGGGCCGACGAGCCGGTGGACGGCGGCATCCGCGACGGACACGGCGTCGGCGGTGCGGAAGCACTACCGCGCCCACGATCGCGTCGTCATCGTCACCGACGAGCAGGCGGCGTGGGGTGATCCGACCCGGCACGCGAGTGGCCGTTCTGACTGCTCAGGTGCAGGTGGCCAGTGCGTGTTCGACACGCTGCGCCACCTGCGCCGGCAGCGATCCGCACTCGCCGTGCAGTGCGCGTGCATTCAGGCGCCCGATCGCGACGCCGTCGGCGACCACCTCGTCGAGCAGTTCCTGCGAGATACCGCTGGCGGCGAGGTCGAGTGCGGTGCACATCGGCGTGGTGATGCGGAGGGGGCCGACCTGCTCGCAGTCCTCCGGGCGGAGGGATCGCCGGTGCAACGCCAACTGCTGCGTGGGCGAGGGCGGCGACAACACCGTGGAGAGGTGGATGAACCGCGGATACAGGTGCCCGAGACCGTGAAGTTCGGCGGCACTCTGATGTGAGACCGCGGCGGCCGCACCGAACCAGGTGCACCACTTCGCGAACTCCTCGAGATCGGAGTGCGGGCAATCCTTCAAGCGGAACAGATCTCGCTCGACCTTGACCCACGAACCGTCGGCGAGGTGCTCGCCGATATCGTCGGCGGCGAAACCGAGGCGCAACACCTGCGCAGTGGTGAAGAAACCCGCCTGAGCCGTCGCGACGCGTGTCAGCTCTTCACCGACACCTTCGCGCTCCGGGTCACCGGGACGTGGAGCCAACCATCCGGACATTCCCCTACATTACTGGGCATTTGTGGCATGTATCACAATTTCTGCGGATCTCGGCGCCACGCCGCGCGCGCATTTCACAGAATTTGCTCAGAGTGTTCGGGAAGAATCCGTGTCATGACAGCCGGAACGAACTCCGCACCCCGAAGTAACCGTGTGCTCGTCATCTCTCTTGTCGTCATCGCGGCGCTCGTCGCGGTCCTCGTCGGCGGTGAACTCTACGTGCGCAACCGAGTGAAGACCTGCATGGCAGACCAGTTCGAGAGCCAGCTCGGCTCGCAGGTGGACGTCGGCCTGAGCTGGAAGCCGGTCCTTCTGCAGTCGATCGACAAGAACGTCCCGTACATCACCATCGACTCCGACGACACGAAGTTCGGCCCCGCGCAGGGGATGCAGGTACACGCCCAGGTCAACGACATCCGGATCGAGAACACCGCCGACAGCAGCGGCACCATCGGCAGCTCCGACGCCCACGTCACCTGGTCCACCGCGGGCATCCTCGCGACGCTGCAGCAGCAGGCGTTCGGCTCGCTCATCAGCGGAGTCACCGCGGACTCGAACGCCGGGACTTTGAAGTTCGCCGTCGGCCCGGCCGGACTCGCAGACCTGACGGTGCGGCCCCAAGTGGTGAACGGGACCGTGAAGGTGGACACGGTGGGGGCGGAGATTCTCGGTTTCGGTCTTCCCACCGATCTCGTCGACGGGGTCGTCCAGACCCTCACCTCGAGTCTGCAGACCTACCCCCTCGGCATGCAGCCGACGTCCCTGAAGGTCACCGACGACGCCATCGAGATCACTCTCGAAGGCGGCGCCTACACGATGCCTGCCGCGGGCACCCAGCAACAGCAGCAGGAACAGCAGAGCAGCTGCGGCCTCCTGGTCTGATCGGCTGCCGGGTCAGTCGGGCAACCCGTCGAGGACGGCACGGGTTCCCGACAGCCCCAGCCGGGTCGCCCCCGCCGCGATCATGTCGAGCGCGGCCTGCGCTGTGCGGATCCCGCCGCTCGCCTTGACCCCGATCCGCCCGTCGACGGTCTGCGCCATCAGCCGCACCGCCTCCACCGTCGCTCCCCCGGCCGGGTGGAATCCCGTGGACGTCTTCACGAAGTTCGCGCCGGCCCGCTCGGCGGCCCGGCACGACTCGACGATCGCCTCGTCGGTGAGTGCCGCGGTCTCGAGGATCACCTTCAGGACGGTGCTGTCGCCGACGGCCTCGCGCACGGTGAGGACGTCGGCGAGCACCGCATTGAAATCGCCGGCCACGGCGGCGCCGATGTCGATCACCATGTCGATTTCCTGCGCGCCCTGATCCACGGCGAGCCGGGCTTCGGCGCCCTTGACCAGCGAGTGGTGCTTCCCCGAGGGGAACCCGACCACGGCCGCGGTCACGAGGCCGGGCGCCCTGACCGGCAGCATCGACGGCGACACGCACACAGCGAGCACACCGAGCGCACGTGCCTCGTCGATCAGCGCCCTCACGTCGCCGGCGGTGGCCTCCGGCTTGAGGAGCGTGTGGTCGACGAGGTCGGCCACCTGGGAGCGGGTCAGTGCAGCGTCGGACATACCTGTGAGCTTCGCACAATGCCGTCCGGGTCTCGCGGCACGGCCTAGCATCGCCGTATGACTGATCCGGGATCGATCTTCGACGAGGCACGGCTCGAGTTCGACCGGCTGACGACGGCCGTGTGGGCGCCGGCCGGGCAGTCGCTCGTCTTCCAGCTCGGACTGCGTCCCGGCGACGCCGTTCTCGACGTGTGCTGCGGCGCAGGCTCTTCTGCCGTGCCCGCCGCCACCGCGGTGGGACCGTCGGGACTCGTCCACGGGGTCGACCTGTCCGACGAACTCCTGGAGCGGGGCCGGATCACGGCGTCCGACCGCGGATTGCAGAACATCGAATTCGTCTGCGCGGACGCCACCACCTGGGAGCCGCCGAGCACCGTCCCTGAGGCCGGCTACGACGCACTCGCCTGCTCGTACGGCGTGTTCTTCCTGCCCCACATGGATGCCTCGTTCACCCGGCTCACGGGCCTCGTCCGGCCCGGCGGGAAGGTCGGGATCACAGTGTGGCGGCGGGGCGCGCTGCGTGCGTTCGCGGACGCGTTCCACGACGCCGTGGCCCGTCACCAGGAACCTGCGCCCGAACCGGCCGGGTCGCCGTTCGATCCCCTCGAACGCATCGACACCCCGGACGCTCTCCACCAGTGGCTGGGCGAGCTGGGCGCGCACTCGACCGAGGTCCGGGAACTGTCCAACATCATTCCGGCGACCCCCGAGTTCGCGTGGAACCTGGTCCTCGGTGGGGCCTTCCGCCGCGCGCTCGCCCCGTTCGACGACCGGACGGTCGAGCAGATTCGTCTCGATCTCCTGCAGCTGCTCACCGAACGCGCGATTCACGACGTCGACGCCGGGACCCTCGTCGGCACCGCCGTGGTGAACGGCCGGAGCGCGACCTGAAAGACTGTTGCCCATGAGCGCTGCTTCGACCGAGGACCACCGGTACGTTCTTTCTCTCGGCTGCCCCGACCGCACCGGCATCGTCGCCCGCATCTCGACATTCCTCGCCGAGGTCGGCGGCTGGATCGTCGAGGCCGCGTACCACGCCGACGCGGACACCGGCTGGTTCTTCACCCGCCAGGCGGTCCGAGCGTCCTCGGTGGACATGTCCATCGAGGAACTCCGGGAGCGCTTCGCGGCGGTGGCCGCCGAACTCGGCCCCGAGACCGAGTGGACCGTGTCCGACACCGGTGAGCGCAAGCGGGTGGTGCTGCTGGTGAGCAAGGAGGCGCACTGTCTCCACGACCTGCTGGGCCGTGCGGCCGGCGGCGAACTGCCCGCCGACATCTGCGCGGTGATCGGCAACCACCGCGACCTCGAAACCGTCACGCGGCAGCACGGCATCGACTTCCACCACGTGCCGTTCCCGAAGGATCCGGCCGAACGCGGGCCCGCGTTCGAGCAGGTGCGGGTACTGGTCGACGCCCACGACCCCGACGCCGTCGTGCTGGCGCGGTTCATGCAGGTGCTGCCGTCGGAACTGTGCGAGCACTGGGCCGGCCGGGCGATCAACATCCACCACAGCTTCCTGCCGTCTTTCGTCGGCGCCCGCCCCTATCACCAGGCGTTCGCCCGCGGCGTGAAGCTGATCGGCGCCACCTGCCACTACGTGACCGCCGAACTCGACGCGGGCCCCATCATCGAGCAGGACGTGATCCGCGTCGACCACGCCGACGAGGTCGCCGACATGGTCCGGCAGGGCCGGGACATCGAGAAACTCGTGCTCTCCCGCGGCCTGCGCTGGCATCTCGAGGACCGCGTCCTCGTGCACGGCCGAAAGACCGTGGTGTTCAGCTAGTTCCGTCGCACACGGGCCGCAGCAAGGGCACTGACATGGTCGACGTCGCAGTTGCACAGTTCGCTGCCGGTTCGGACGAGGGCCACAACCTCACCCTGATCGCGAGGTCCGCGCCCGAACCCGGCACTGTCGCTGCGCCGCTTCGGTGTGGCGGCACGCAGTAGATTCCGGCGATCAGCGGTACACGTCGGGGAGGCCGTCCGACACCGACTGGGGGAAGTCGGGCTGCCGCTTGTCCAGGAAGGCCGCGACTCCTTCGCGGACGTCGGGCGAGGTCCCGCGCACGTGGATGGCGATCGACTCGGCCCGGTGTGCCACCTCGGGGCTGTCGGCTCCGAGCATGCGCCACATCAGCTGCCGGGTCAGGGCGACGGAGACCGGCGAGGTGCCCGTCGACAGTTCGCGGGCCACCTCGATCGCGCGCGACAGCACGCGGTCGGCGGGGACGACCTCGCGGACGAGGCCGCGTTCGAGCGCCTCCGCCGCCGACACCATCTTCCCGCCGAGGGTCCACTCGACCGCGGTCGAGATGCCCACGATCCGGGGCAGGAACCAGGTGGAACAGGCCTCCGGCACGAGCCCGCGACGGGTGAACACGAACCCGAACTTCGCGGTGTCCGCGGCGATCCGGACGTCGGCGGGCAGCGTCATGGTCACACCGACCCCCGCGGCGGGGCCGTTGATCGCCGCGATCACCGGCTTCGTCGACCGATAGATCCGCAGCGACGTCTGGCCTCCCGAGTCCGGCGGCGCCTCGCCGGTGTCCGGATCGTCCTCGCTGACGAACGTGTCGCCGCCGGCCGCGAGGTCCGCGCCCGCGCAGAAGGCGCGACCGGTTCCCGTGAGGACGATCGCCCGGACCGAATCGTCGGCGTCACATTCGTCGAAGACTTCGATGATCCGATCCCGCACCGCGAGAGTGAACGCGTTGAGCCGTTCGGGGCGATTCAGCCGCACGACGGCGATCTCCTCGTGCCGTTCGAGCACGACCACGCTCTCGACATCGACAGACGTCATTTCTTCTTCTTCCTCTTCGTCGAATCACGCAGGTGGAGCGTCAGCGCACCTTCGAGAACCTCTCGGACACGTCGCGGTACTCGGATCGGATCGCGGTCTTGGACAGCTTCCCGCTGGGGAGCCGCGGCAGGGGTTCGTCCCGGATCACGACGTAGCGGGGCACCTTGTAGTCGGCGACGAGCCGGTCGCAGTGTTCGACGATGGTGGCCGCATCGACGTCGCCGGTGACCGTCACGATCGCGGCGGGCGTCTCACCGAACCGCGGATCCTTCGCGGCGATCACCGCTACTTCCTCCACCCCGTCGATCTCGCCGATCACGCGCTCGAGTTCCACGGGTGAGATGTTGATTCCGCCCGTGATGATGAGGTCCTTGAGCCGGTCGACGAACTGCAGTCGCCCGTCGCCGTCCCGGGTTCCCAGATCGCCGCTGTGCAGCCATCCGTCCTGCAGCGCGGCCTCGGTGGACTCTTGGTCGTTCCAGTAGCCGGGCGTCACTCCCGGTCCGCTGAGCAGAATTTCGCCTTCCTCGCCGGGGTCGGCCTCGGTCCCGTCGGGGCGGACCACTTTCATCTCGGTGAAGATGGACCCGTTTCCGCACGTCCCGGGGTGGTCGAAGGCCTCACTCACGAGTGTGGCGGTCGCGACTCCCCCGGCCTCCGTCATGCCGTAGATCTGGCGGAGCGCCACCCCCTTGTCCGCCCACCGCTGCAGCAGGGCGGGTGCGACGGCGGCGCCACCGATGATCGCCGTGCGCAGCGAGCTGAGGTCGGCGTCGTCGAACTCCGGGGCCCGGGAGATGGCGTCGAAGATCAGGGGCACGCCGAAGAGCGCCTGGACCCGGTGCTCGCTCAGCAGCGCCGCGGCGCGTCCGGGTTTCAGCTCGCGTTCGATGATGATGGTGCCGCCCAGCACGGTGGTCATGAGCAGGCCCCACACGAGACCGGGGGTGAAGACGAGCGGGAGGACCAGCAGCGTCGTCGCGCCGGGCCGGAGTCCTTCCTCCGTGAGCGAAGCCTCGAAGACGATGTTCAGCAGGGTGCGGTTGGTGCAGATGACGCCCTTGGAGAGCCCGGTGGACCCACTGGTGAACAACAGCGCCGTCGGCTCGTCGGGGCCGAGGTCGATCCGGAAGTCGTCGACGCCGCCGCCGCGCAGCGCCGCGAATTCTTCGAAGGGCAGCGAGTCGAACGGCGTGCCCAGAGTGCGCGTCGCGTCGATGGAGTCGCCGAACGCGGCGGGCGCGATGACCAGGCGGGCGCCGGCGTCGTCGATCACTTTGCGCAGTTCCGCCGGCTTGAGTCGCGGGTTCAGCGGTACCAGGACAGCGCCGGCCTTGAGTACGCCGAGGGCGATGGCCGGCCACTCCAGCGAGTTCGGGCCGAGGACACCGACTCGGGTTCCCGGCTCGATCCCGGCTGCGGCGACCCGGCGGGCGATTCGGCTCGACCAGTCCTGCAGTTCCCGGTACGTGAGCGCGTCGTCATCCACGACGATCGCCCGCTGGTCGCCCTTCGTCGCCGCCCACCAATGCAACGCCGACCCGATTGTCGCAGCCATCTCCACTCAACCTTCCGCCGTCGCCGCTGGGCGACATCGATGTCACGGCCGACGCCTCGCGCCACCGCCCAAAACCTATGATCTATAGATTAACTGATACTGCACCGAATCGGACACCCCGATCGGCACGTTTTCTCCGGAAGTGCTCCGCACACACGATCGCGAGTCCGGCCGCTCCCGCCGCCGCCGCGCCGGCCCAGAACGCGATCACGAACGCCCGCTCGGACGCCAGATCCGTGCCGGCGACGGTCACCGCGGCGAGCAGCGTCGCGACGAGCGCACTGGCGAGCGAACTTCCGAAGGTCCGCGCAATCGCGTTGATACCGTTGGCGACTCCGGTGAATTCGGGCGACACCGCGTCGACGAGCAACGCGGGCAGCGCCGCATACGACGCACTGACGAAGACGTTGATCACGACGAGCGCCACCACAACCTGCCACAGCCGGGAATGCGCCAGCGCCAGCATCGCGAATCCGGCCACCCCGATCCCGCAGACCGCGACGAGCACACGGTCCGCGCGGAAGCGGTGAACGAACGGGCCGCTCACCGACGCCGCGGCCACACCCGCCACCGAACCGGGGAGCAGCACGAGGAGGCTGGTGCGCAGCACCGACGCGTCGAAACCGTATCCGACGTCGGCCCGCGACGCCTGAACGAACTGCGCCGCACCGAGAAACTGGATGTACATGGCCATGCCGAGGAGGAACGCCGCGAGATGAGCGCCCGCCACCCGCCGGCCGGACAGCAGCATCGGCGGGACGAGGGGTGCGGTGGTCCGTCGCTCGTGCAGATACCACCAGACCGAGACGACGACCCCCAGTGCCGCGACGCCGATCGTCTGCGGCGACGCCCAGCCCCACCGGCCGCCTTCGGCGAGGGCGATCAGAATCCCCGACAGCCCCACGGCCATCAGACCGACGCCGGCCGCGTCGACACCGCCGCGGAACCGCGCCGCATCGCCGCGGGGGACGGCCGCCCACGCAACGACGAGTGCGGTGAGGTTCAGCCCGACGAGCAGCACGAACACCCGCCGGAAGTCCGCACCCTCGGTGTGGATCACACCGGCTGCGATCATCCCGAGGCCCCCGCCGACCGCCAGGATCCCCGACATCAGCCCGATCGCGTTCAGGAGCCGGCGCGGGTCGAGACGCCCTCGCAGCACGGCGACGCCGATCGGGAACAGCGCGAACGACATCCCCTGGAGGATGCGACCCAGAACGAGGACCGGGAGATGCTCGGTGACGATGCACAGCACCGAACCGACGAGTACCAGGACGAGGGTGCCCAGCAGAACCGGGCACGGTCCGCATCGATCGGCGAGCCGGCCCAGCACCGGCGTGCACACCGCCGCGGCAAGCAGGTTCGCCGTGACCACCCAGCCGGCAGCGGCCGAATCGACATCGAGTTGCGACGCCATGGCGGGAAGCAGCGGCACCACGGCCGTCTGGGTCACCGGTGTGGTCATGACGACGAAGCACAGCGCGGGGACCAGCAGCCGATCGCGTGCCACCGAGGGTCTAGCCGGATGCGTGGCCGTGACCGGCTCGGCGCCCTTCGTCACAGATCCAGAATCAGCTTGGGTGTGCAACTCCGGGACACGCAGATCATCATGGCGTCGTTCTCCGCGTGCTCGTCCTCGCTGAGTACGGAGTCGCGGTGATCGGGAATGCCGCCGAGTACCGCGACCTCGCATGTTCCACACGTGCCTTCCCGGCAGGAGAAGTCTGCGTCGACACCCTCTCGCAGGACGGCGTCGAGAATCGTCTCGTCCGCGGCGACCTGCACCGTTCGCGCCGACCGGCCGAGTTCGACCTCGAAGGCGTCGTCGTCGGCTCCCGTCGGAACCTCCTTGGGCGCGAACCGTTCGACGTGCAGTGTGACGTGGGGACGTTCGCGGCACGCCGATTCGATTGCCTGCAGCAACGGTTCCGGCCCACAGCAGTACACGACAGTTCCGGGCTCGACCTCGTCGAGGGCCGCGGCGAGATCGAGGTGTCCGTGCTCGTCCTGCGGCCGGATGCGCACCCGATCGGGGTGCGCCGTCACGAGTTCGTCGGCGAACGCCATGCTCGCGCGGGTCCGTCCGCCGTAGAGGAGGCGCCACGGCGTTCCCTTCGCATCCACCTCCCGCGTCATGGGCAAGAGGGGCGTGATGCCGATCCCGCCCGCCACGAAGAGGTAGGAGTCGGCATCGACGAGCGCGAAGTGGTTGCGGGGGCCACCGACGGCGACGAGGTCACCGGTTTCGAGTTTGTCGTGGACGCGGATCGAGCCACCACGGCCGTCTGCCTCACGCAGGACTGCCACGGTCAGCGAGGACGTGTCTCCGAGATTCCCGCACAGTGAGTACTGGCGGGTGGTCGTGTCGTCGAGGATCAGATCGATGTGTGAACCCGGCGTCCAGGCCGGGGCCGCAGCACCGGATTCGTCGACCAGCGTGAGTCGCACGACGCCGTCGGCAAGCGCGTCCTTGCCGGCAACCTGCATCTGCCGCCGTTCCTGGTTCGCATTGCTGGTCATGTATCCGTCTCGTTCCACTCGACTCCACTATCCCATAAATCTTATGTCATTAGATTAAAGCCGCGCAAGACGCCCGTCGGAGATGTTGCCCCGCGGCGACACCTGCGATAAACCTATGTCCATTAGAATTTCGGATGGGAGACCTCGATCATGAACCTGCCGGCAACCGAATCGGTGCTCGACCTGTTCCGCCTGACCGACTCCGTGGCCGTCGTCACCGGAGCGGGCAGCGGACTCGGCGCGGGGTTCGCCTGCGCACTCGCGGAGGCGGGCGCGGATGTCGTGATCGCCGCACGACGGCGCGACAGACTCGACGCGGTCGCCCGATCGGTGACCGAACGCGGTCGCGAGTGCCTCGTGGTCCCCACCGACGTCACCGACCCGCAGCAGTGCGACGCGCTCGCCCGGGCCGCGATCGAACGGTTCGGCAGACTCGACGTCCTGGTGAACAACGCCGGCGTCACCCATGCCACACCCGCCACCCGCGAGCGGCCGGAGGACTATCGGGCGGTCCTCGATGTGAACCTCTTCGGCGCCTACTGGGCCGCACAGGCCTGCGCGCGCGTCATGCGGCCCGGGTCCAGCATCGTCAACATCACCAGCATGCTCGGCCTGGTGAAGTCTGTGCTCCCGCAGGCCGCGTACTCGTCGAGCAAGGCCGGTCTCATCGGATTGACCCGGGACCTGTCGAACCAGTGGTCCGGGCGGAAGGGCATCCGGGTCAACGCGATCGCACCGGGGTTCGTCGACACCGGTATGATCGGCGAGATGTCGGCGGAGACACTCGCGGCCTTCCTCCACGACTGTTCGCTGGGACGCACCGCCACCCAGCGCGAACTCGACGCGGCGGTGGTCTTCCTCGCCAGCCGAGCCTCGGGATACATCACCGGTTCGACGCTGGCCGTCGACGGCGGAACCTCCGGTCACTGACCGACGAAAGGCGAAAAACCATGCCCCTCACCACCCTTCGCACCGATCTTCGAGGCGACGGAGTCGTGCTCACCGCCGACCGGTGGGAGCCGGCCTCCCCGAGGAAAGGGATCGTCCTGCTCCTCCACGGCGGTGGGCAGACCCGCCATTCGTGGCAGCGCACCGGAATTCGTCTCGCCGACAACGGCTGGTGCGCACTGGCGATCGATGCCCGCGGTCACGGCGACAGCGAGTGGGCCGAGGACGGCGACTACGGTACCGAGGCCCACGCGCGCGATCTCGCCGCGGTCGTCACCGACCTCGGCGAACCCCCGGTGCTGGTCGGCGCGTCCATGGGTGGGATGGCGTCGTTGCTCGCCCAGGGCGACCACGGCATCGGCCGTGCGCTGGTCCTGGTGGACATCACCCCCCGTGCCGAGCCTGAAGGACTCGCCAAGATCACGGCGTTCATGGAGAGCGGGCTCGCCGGTTTCGACACTCTCGACGACGCCCTCGACGCCGTCGTCGCGTACAACCCGCACCGTCGTCGCCCGCCGCGGATCGAAGGTCTCCGCAAGAATCTTCGCCACCGCGACGGTCGCTGGTACTGGCACTGGGATCCGCGGATGATCATGCACCGGGAGAACGGCGTCGACCAGGCGGGGGTCCGCGAGGCGCGGGCTCGTGCCGCGGCGCGCGCGGTGACCGTCCCGACCCTCCTCATCCGGGGCGCGCAGTCCGACGTCGTCAGCGCCGACGGCGCGCGTGACCTGCTGGAACTGATCCCGGCGGCCCGTCACATCGACGTCGGGGGCGCCGGGCACATGGTCAGCGGCGACGACAACGACCTGCTCAGCGACGGCCTGCTCGACTTCCTCGATCGAGAGGTCGCCTACACCCGGAAGGTGACCACGACCCGCTACGATTCACCTCACCATGCCAAATAACCGTTCGAGCGAACCCCACCGGAAAGCCTGACATGCCCCGACCGTCGAAGCCCCTGATCAGCCGTGCAACTGCGGTGCAGGCGTCCATCGAAATCATCGATTCCGAAGGACTCGAGGCATTCAGTCTGCCCCGACTGGCCAAGCACCTCGGAGTGCAGGCGCCGTCGTTGTACCACCACTTCGCGGACAAGAGCGAGATCCTGTCCGCCGTGGCACGGCACATCGCCGGCGCCACCGTGGTCCGCCCCCGCCGCAAGCCCGGTGCCGACTGGCCCGAGTTCTTCGTGGCGTTGAGCCTGAACTTCCGCCAGGCCATTCTCCGGCACCGTAACGCGGCACCGATCCTGCTGCAGTATCTGCCCCGCGACCTGCTGATCGGCACGTACGAGGACACGGCCCGATTCCTCCTGGACTCCGGCGTCCCGACGCATCTCCACGTCCAGATTCTGGACGGGATGGAGACACTGTCCATCGGCGCCGTCCTGACTGAGGCGATGCGCAAACCGAGTACCCGCGCGACGATCTTCCCGAATGTCGATCCGGACTCGCAGCCCCTTCTCGCGGAAGCTCTTGCTGCCAACGAACTCTCGTCGAAGAAGTTGTTCGAGGAGATGATCCGCAGCTTCCTGTACGGGGTGATGCGGAACCAAGCCGGTGCCGGTTCTGCTACCACGGAACGCTCGGCCTGAAGCGCCGCCCGAGCCGACCGAACGGCCCCTGGACTTCCGAGTCCGGGGGCCGTTCGTCATCTCTGCGACCGGCGATCGGCTACCCGATCGCCGGCAGGTGAACCGTCTTGGTCTCGAAGAACTCCTCGAGGCCCTCGATTCCGCCTTCACGCCCGACACCGGACTGCTTGTAGCCGCCGAACGGCACCGTGAAGTCGATGATGGCCGCGTTCACGCTGATCGTTCCGGTCCGGATCCGCTGCGCCACCTCGAAACCGTGGTCGAGGTCCTCCGTGTACACCGCACCGGACAAGCCGTAGATCGAGTCGTTGGCGATGGCGATCGCCTCCTCCTCGTCCTCGTAGGTGATGACGGAGATGACCGGGCCGAACACCTCCTCCTGCGCGACTCGCATGTCGTTGCGCACGCCGTCGATCAAGGTCGGCTCGACGAAGAAGCCGTGTTCGACCCCGGCGGGCCGCCCGCCGCCGAGCACGATCGTCGCGCCCTCCTCCTTGGCCGAGGCGATGTAGCTCTCGACGCGGTCACGTTGCCGCTCCATGGCGAGCGGACCCAGGAAATTCGTCTGCTCCCAAGGATTTCCCATCGGCAGGAAGCTCAGTGCACCCTTGAACGCTTCGATCACCTCGTCGTGCCGCTTGCGGGACACGAGGACACGCGTCAGCGCGATACAGGCCTGACCGCTCTGCATGCAGCCTCCCATCGGGAGCGACTGCATGACGTGCCCGAGGTCGGCGTCGTCGAGGATGATGGCGGCCGACTTGCCTCCGAGTTCGAGGGACACCCGCGCGATCCGCTCGCCGGCGAGCGACATGATGCGCCGCCCGGCGAGAGTGCTTCCGGTGAAGGTGATGTGATCGACGTCGGGGTTGGTGACGAGGGTTTCGGAGATCTCGCGATCGGCGCAGAGAACGCTGACGACACCGGGGGGAATCACGCCTTCCGCCGTCAGTTCCCCGATGATGTCCGCGAACACGGACGGCGAAAGGGGGGCCTCCGGCGCCGTCTTGAGAATCACCGAGCAGCCGGCGGCGAGGGCGGGCGCCAGCTTGAACGCGATCGTCCCGATCGGCCCGTTCCAGGGGATGATGGCGGCGACCACACCGGTCGGCTCCTTGAGGATCCGGGAGATTCCGCCATCCGCCCGGGTCCGGTCCTCGCGAGTGGAAAAGTTCCGGGCCACCGCGGCGACGGCGCGGAACAATCCGGCGGTCATCTGCTGGGTCGGTCCACTGACCGCGACGGGGATGCCGACCTCGATGACCCCGAGCGGGGTCAACTCCTCGACCCGGCGCTCGAGCCGGTTCGCGATCTCGTCGAGAACATCGGCACGCTCGGCCATCGTGCGCGACGCCCATTCCCCGGAATCGAACGACGCGCGCGCCTCCTGTACGGCCCGCGCGACGTCTTCTGCTGTGGCGCTACGGATTCGCGCCGCCCGCTTCTCGGTCCACGGGTCGACGAGGTCGATCCATTCGTCTCCCGTCGACTCCACCCACCGGCCGCCCACGAATACCTGCTCGCGATCGGCGATCTCCGGCGGCGCTGCTGCCGTCGATTCGGTTGTCGTCATGTCGGTTACTCCTTCGCTCAGCGGTTGTTGTAGCCGGCATCGACCGGCAGGGTCACGCCCGTGACGTACCGCGCCTCGTCGGAGGCGAGGAACACGATGGCGTTGCTGATGTCGACGGCCTCGATCAGCTCGATCGGCATCGGATTCTTGTACGACTCGTCGTTCGCGACCTCGGGGTGCGAGTTCACGAACTCGCCGTATTCGGCATTGGCGACCATTGGGGTGTTCACACCGGTGGGATGCACGGTGTTGACTCGAATGCTGTGCTTGGCCAGCTGCTTCGAGTACAGGCGCATGAGGCCGACGACGCCGTGCTTGGCCGCGGAGTAGCCGGCCTGCCCGGGGAACGTGTTCAGCCCGATGCTGGTGAGGCCCGCGGCGGAACTGGTGATGACGATCGACCCGCCCTGACCGCGTTCGATCAGTCCGGGCACCGTCACCTCGAGGACGTGCCACACACCGGTGAGCATCACGTCGATCGCGTCGTGCCACGCCTGCGGCTGGTCGCCGGGTTCGATGACGGGCATGATCCCGGCGTTGGGCAGGACGATGTCGACGTGCCCGAACTGTTCGATTCCGGCGTCGTAGGCGCGCTGGACGTCGGCCCGGTTCCGGACGTCGCCGACCGACGTGACGATGGAGCCGCCGGCCTCCTTGACCAGACGTTCGGTCTCGGCGAGGTCGTCCGTGGTGGCCATGGGGTAGAAGACCGAGTCGATCTGCTCGCAGATATCCATCGCGATGACCGAGGCGCCCTCCTCTGCCAGTCGAATGGCGTGCGAACGTCCCTGTCCGCGAGCCGCACCGGTGACGAACGCGACCTTCCCCTCGAGTCGTGTCATGACGTGTCCTTCCGTTCAACCGAGCCTGAGATGTCGGTGATGAGCGCAGAAATGTCGCGCGGCGTGCGCGCGGCGTGCGCACTGGATGTGAGCCTGGGTTCGAGGGCCGTCGGCCGGACGCCCTCGTCACGGACACTGCTTGTGAGCCGTGTCACAGGACAGTAGCGCGGCGTCCGTCACTCGTCAACATTGCAACAAATATCGTTCTCCGTCTCATGCCTCAGACGTAGCCGGGAGGCTCGTGCCAGTCGCCGACCTGGTAGCACGTATGGGCGTCCTCCTGCTCGAACGACAGCAATCGACAGAGACGGACTGCACCGTCGTCGTCGGGATCGATTCTCATCAAGGCGATCTGGGCCCCGGCGTCGCGCAGCACCTCGAGCGCCCGGACGAGCAACCCGGCCCCCAGACCCCCGCCCCGCGCCTCCTTCTCGAGCACCAGCGCCCGGATCCACGACGCCCGCAGGTCGAGATGTGGGTGCAGCGTCGGGTCCAGCCAGACGAACCCCTGGGGCCGGCCGGTGTCGCCCGACGCGACGACGACGGACCCGGTTCCGTGAGCGCGGCTCTCCGCGAGTTTCTCGAGCTGAGCCGGAAGGATCCCCGAACGGCCCAGGACGTCGTCGAGGGCCTTCTCCGACGCGGCGTCGTCCAACCCGCGCAGCTCCTCCAGGACGGTCCCGTCCGGCAGGCGAACCGGATCGAGCGGAACCGCGAAGGGCCCGGTCAGACTGCGGAACAGCGTCCACAGCCGGCTGACCGATGCAATCGCGAACCGCCGCGTCAGCCGCTCGGCCGCCGGGTGCGTGCCGAAAGCCCAGGCGCGCAGGGAACGCGCACCCGTACCGCTCCAGCCGCCGGGCCGGTCCACGTCGAGGCCCATCTCCTCGACGAGCAGGGTCGCGATCCCCCGCGACCGATAGTCGGGGTGCACGACGAACTGGACCGTGCCGAGGCCGTCGTCGTCCACGGCCAGATGGAGGTATGCGACGACGACGAGCGGCACATCGTCGAGCGCACTCAGGCCTCGACGCGCCTTGACAGCGAGATGCGATACCCGCACCCCCTTCCGCGAACGGGCCGTGACGTCGCGCGGTTCGATGCGCGAGAATCCCGCCTCCTCGTCGTATTCCGCGGCCGCGGCCACCAGAGCGAGAACTTCGTCGCGGTCGTCGTCTGCGAGTTCCTCGCACCACTGACAGGAAATCATCCGTATCACTCCTCATCGGACGGTGTCACCCAAACCTAATGTCCATTGATAAAACCCGCAACGGCCGGACCTGCGAGGGTTTACACATAAATCTATGTGAGTTAGATTTATCGAGTCGATCCACACCGCATTCGGAGACGGTCCCGGGAAGCGGCCACAACGCCGGCCCATCGACTCCGCACGACACTGGAGGAAACGCAATGACCGAGGTCGGAGCACCCCGCGAGGAACGCATTCGCCGCGCCCTGGATCACCTGCGCAACGACACGACGGACGAGTTCGACCACATCACCTGGTTCCGGCCGGAGGAGTTCACCGATCCGGCGGTCGCCAAGCAGGAACGCGACCTCATCTTCGGGCGGGTTCCCTCGATCGTCGCGCACGGCTCCGAAATCCCCCGCTCCGGCGACTTCTTCACCCTGCAGATGCCGCGGAACAACATCATCGTCGTCCGCCAGCGCGACGGCGGCGTCAAGACGTTCGTCAATCTCTGCCGGCACCGGGGCGCCCTCCTCGAGAAGGAGGAGAAGGGCCGCTGCCGCCTCTTCTCCTGCCCCTACCACCGGTGGTCGTACGACACGGACGGAAGTCTGCGGACGATCACCCGCGACAACACCTTCGGAGAGACCGACACCACGAACATGGGTCTCGTGGAGTTACCGACCGAGGAACGTCACGGCTTCATCTGGGTGGTGGACGAGGCGAATGCCGAGATCGACGTGGCGGGCTGGCTCGGCGAGGAGATGGACACGATCCTCGGCGGCTACGACCTCGGTTCGAAGATCGCCTTCCAGGCCGAAGGGTTCGACGAGCCGGTCAACTGGAAGATCATGCAGGACGCCTTCCTCGACGGTTACCACATCCAGTACGCCCACCCCAATACCGCGGCCAAGCACATCCACACCAACGTGATGGCGTTCGAGGACTTCGGCAGGCACTGCCGCTTCATCGCCCCGCGCAAGTCGATCGACCGGTGGATCGAAGAGGATCCCGGCGACCGGAGCCTGGCCAAGGACATCACGGAAACCCACTTCCTGCTCCCCAACAGCACCCTGCTGCGGCAGCCGGATCACTTCCAGCTCCTCACCTTCCGGCCGCACCCCACCGATCCGCAGCGCTGCCGAATGGAAATGCGCCTGATCGTTCCGCCGGTCGCGGACACCGAGATGACCGAGGAGAAGTGGACTCGCCTGTGGAACAAGAACTGGGAGATTCTTCTCGCAGTTCTGCACGCCGAGGACTTCCCGCTCCTGCGGGACTCCCAGCACGGAATGACGAGCGCCAACGCCGGCCGGATGGTGTTGGGCCAGAACGAGGTCGCCAACCAGGTGTTCCGTCGTGAGACGCAGAAACTGCTGGCAACGAACTGACAACACATGATGTGCGGGGCGCCCCACGGACATCCCGCATCAGGAGGAAGACATGCAGAGCGATCTGTTCGACCGGGACCACGAAATGTTCCGCGAATCCGTGCGGGGATTCGTCGACAAGCACGTGGTACCCCAACTCGAGAAATGGGATGCGGATCGCCTGATCGATCGCGAGACCTGGCTGGCAGCGGGTCGCCAGGGCCTGCTCGGACTGCCCGTCCCGGAGGCATACGGCGGGCCCGGCGAACTCGACTACCGCTTCCGTTTCGTGATCCAGCAGGAGATCGCCCGCGTCGGCGCGTCGGCCCTGCAGTCCGGGTTCTCCACCAACGACGACATCGTCCTGAACTACCTGCTCCGGCACGCCGACGACGATCAGCGCCGGCGGTGGCTGCCGGGATTCGTCACCGGCGAGACCATCGGTGCCATCGCGATGAGCGAGCCTGCCGCGGGCAGCGATCTGCGCGCCATCCAGACCACCGCCGTCGCCGACGGCGACACCTGGGTGATCAACGGGTCGAAGACGTTCATCACCAGCGGAATCCTCGCCGACCTTGTGATCGTGTTTGCGAAGACCGACCCGTCGGCCGGCTCCCGCGGTTTCAGCCTCTTCGTCGTCGAGGACGGGACACCGGGATTCGCCCGGGGCCGCAAACTCGACAAGCTCGGTCTGCACGCCCAGGACACGGCCGAGTTGTTCTTCGAGGACGTCCGCGTCCCGAAGGAGAACCTGCTCGGCGAGCTCGGTTCGGGCTTCGCGTATTTGATGCAGAGTCTTCCCCTCGAACGACTGGGTATCGGCATCGCCGCGCAGGTGTCCGCCGAGGCGGTACTCGGGTGGACGCTCGACTACGTCAAGGAACGCACGGCCTTCGGCAAGCGGGTCGGCGAGTTCCAGGGCCTCGGTTTCACCCTCGCCGAACTGCAGACGGCCGTCGAGGTGTCCCGTGCCTACATCGACCGGTGCGTGCGCGAGCACAACGCGGGCACCCTCACCGCCGTGGACGCCGCCAAGGCCAAGCTCTGGGCGACGGAACTCCAGGGTCGTGTCATCGATGCCGGGGTGCAATTCCACGGCGGCTACGGCTACATGATGGAGTATCCCGTCGCCAAGGCGTACATCGACGCACGAATCCAGCGCATCTACGGCGGTACCAACGAGATCATGAAGGAAATCATCCATCGAGATCTCATGAAGGCCTGAAATACTCCGACAAGAAGGGGTGCGGCGAAGATCTGTTCGCCGCACCCCTTTTGGGTCGTTCCCACCCACGCACACCCGGACAGAAACTACACTTCTTAGATAAATCGGACACTCTGGCGGCTACTGTGTTCGGCCTGGAGAGTCGAAGATCGGCACGATGATCGGGGTCGCTCCCGCCACAAACGGCATCAGCAGTGCCTACGGAATGCTGAATTTTCTCGCCGAGCATTCCCAGGCGAAAGACGCTGTCGCCAATGCGATTCCGGCAGTCGACGACGGGACGTCGGGTTCCGCGTTCGTCACGGAGACCGGGCAGGGCGGGATAGCTCCGCTCCTGCCCTGAACCATTCGCGTCAACGAAGCGCGGCGGCGGCCTCGGCGACCGGTGCCGGTTCCGCGACGGGCGGTTGCAGGACTCCCTCCGCCACCAGACGATCCATTTCTGCGGTCGGCATGCGCAGCACGTCCTCGCAGATCTCCCGGGTGTGCTGCCCGGCAATCGGGGCCTGCCGCAGCGGAGGATCGGAGATACCCGAGAAGCGCGCGACTCGGGCTGCCGTGGGCAGCGCCTTCGGAAGCAGGTCGTGATGCGTGAGCGTGTAGGCCTCGCGGGCCGCCAGATGCGGGTCGGTGAGCAGTTCGGGAAGGCGGAGCATCATGCCGGCAGGCACTCCGGCCGCCTGCAACGCCGCGACCGCCTGCGCGGGAGGCTGCGTCTGCAGCCACTCGTGCAGCACGTCGTCGACGTCGGCGCGATTCCGGATCCGCTCGGCTCGCGTACGGAATGCCGGAACGCTCGCCAATTCGGGCCGTCCGATCACGGCGCACAGCCGAGCCCAGTCGTCGTCGTCCCGGACCGACACGACGCACCATTCGTCGTCGCCCGCGCACGCGAACACTCCGGCAGGCGCCGCGAAGGGGTCGGAGTTGCCGGGCGCGGAGACGGTGCCCGGTCGCAGCGATTCCGTCACGAGCTGAGCACCGAGTTGGACGAGTGCGGTATCCGCCTGTGCCACTTCGAGTGCCGCCCCTCTACCCGTGTGCGTGCGCTGGATCAGCGCTGCGAGCACCGCGATCGCCGTGACGTGGGCCGCGATGTGATCGGGGTAGACGGTGGAGCCGTCGCAGAGCAGATCGTCGTGCTCGGGGTACCGCCACAGCGCCGACACCCCGCACGCCGCACGCACCAACGGGCCGTACCCGAGTCGCGTGTTCCACGGTCCGGTGCTGCCGAACGCGCTGCTCTCGGACACGATGATGCGGGGATTGAGCGCGGCGAGTTCGTCGTACGAGAGGCCCATCGACGCGAGTGTGCCGGGCTTGAAATTGGCCAGCACCACATCGGCCTCGACGACGAGGCGTCGGAACACGTCGCGGCCTTCCGGGCTGCGCACGTCCAGGCCCAGGCTGCGCTTGTTGCGGTGGCCCCAGGCGACGGACGCGGCCAGCGCCGCACCACGCTTCGACTGGCGGAGCCCGTCCGGGAACTTGGCGTTCTCGACCTTGATGACATCGGCACCGTAGTCGGCGAACTGACGGCTGAGTTCGGCGCCGAAGACGATCACACCCAGATCGAGGACCCGGAGGCCTTCGAGGGGGCGGGCGCCGGGCCGCCGGTTCCCGAACCCCGCACGAGTGGGGTGCTCCCGCGTCGCCACAGGCGTGGCGTCGTGCTCCCCGACCTCGGGCGCCGGGGTCCGGATTCCGGCCCGCGCGCCGTCGATCGACACGTATCCCGTCGGAATCCGCGCCTGTACCCCGGCGGCGATCTCCACGTCCGCGAGCGCACCGGACACGTCGAAGTGCTCGGTCGTCAGGACTTCGCCGAGCGAGAGAACGCCGCCGACCGGCACTCCCCGAGCCGCCCCCTCGGCGACCAGCTGGTCGCGGGTGCGGGTCGCGAAGAGCGCCTCGATGAGGGGGTGCAGGGTTCCTGCGGCCGCGAACCGGGCCGGAATCGTGTCGTACTTCGGGTCGGCGAATTCTGCCGGCTCGCCGAGCCATTCGAACATGCCCCGCCACTGCCGTTTGGCCAGCAGGCAGATCCGCACGTGTCCGTCGGCGCAGGGGAACACCGGATAGAAGTTCGACGCGTCCGGCCGCCCCCGGGGGAAGTCGTCGGAGCGCCCCGCGGCGGCGGAACCCTGTGTGCCGAAACCGGGGTCGAAGCCGTGGACGAGCGCTTCGAACGCGGACAGATCGACGACTTGGCCGCGTCCGGTCCGGAGACGGTCGTAATACGCGAGCAACGCCGACCAGGCCGCGTGCATCCCGACGGTCTCCTCCACCAGACCGGCAGGCGGAAGCAGCGGTTCGGCTCCGGGGGCACCGGAGCGGGACAGCACGCCGCTCAGTGCGTACAGCACCTGCTCCGTGGCCACCCAGTCCCGGTACGGTCCGGTCTGCCCGAACGGTGTGACCGACACGCACACCAGTGCCGGTGCGAGAGCGGAGAGTTCGGCCGCGCCCACACCCCGCTCGCTCAGCAGCCCCGGCGCGTGCGATTCCACCACGATGTCGGATTCCGTCGCGAGTTGCCGAAGACGGTCCCGGCCGGCGGGATCGTCGAGGTCCACGACGATGCCCCGCTTGTTCGCGTTGCGCAGCGCGAACGGGATGCTGACACCGTCCACCACCGGTTCGGCGCGGCGTGAGCGGGCGCCTCCCGGACCTTCGACCTTCGTCACCTGCGCGCCGAGGTCGGCGAGGTAGCGGCCACATGACTCACCGAGGCCGTCGGTGAGGTCCAGTACGCGGACACCGGTCAGCGGTAGCGTCATCGCCTGCTCCGTTCGATCAGATCTAATGGTGAATGAAAAGCGTTTTTGTTCAGCGCGTTCCGAGGTACACGGACTTGGTGGCGAAATACGGTTGCAGGCCTTCCGGCCCGAGTTCACGTCCGAGTCCGGAGGACTTGACGCCGCCGAAAGGCGCGTCGAGGTCCAGCGCGTAGTGGTTGACACCGACGGTTCCGCTGTGGATGCGGGCCGCCAGGGCGAGACCGCGATCCTCGTCGGCGGTCCAGACCGTGCCGCCCAACCCGTATTCGGAGTCGTTGGCGATCGCGACGGCCTCGTCCTCGTCCGTGTACGGGGTGATCGTCAGAACGGGTCCGAAGATCTCCTCCTGCGCAATGCGGGCGGAGTTGTCGACGTCCACGAACACCGTCGGCTCGACGAACCAGCCGAGCGGTTGCGAACCCGGCACGCCGCCGCCCGTCGTGGTGCGGTACCCCGCGCTGCGCCCGTCCTCGATGTACCCGAGTACACGCTCACGCTGAGCGGCGCTGACCAGCGGCCCGATCGCGGTGGACTTGTCGAGTGGATCCCCGACCACCAGTCCGCGGACGGTCTCGGTGACCACCTCCACGACCTCGTCGTATCGGGCACGGGGCGCGAGGATCCGAGTGCTCGCATGGCAGGTCTGACCGTTGTTCACCAGCGAGACTTCGGCGAGATTCGCGGAGAAGACCGACAGGTCGGCGTCGGCTGCCACGATCGCAGCGGATTTGCCGCCGAGTTCGAGCGTCACGGGCCGCAGGAGCCGGCCACAGACCTCGCCGATGGCTCGTCCCGCGGCGGTCGAACCGGTGAACGCGACCTTGTCGACCCCGGGGTGCTGCACCAGGTAGGCGCTCGCCTCGCGATCCGCGGGCACGATGTTCAGGACGCCGGGCGGCAGCCCCGCCTCGTCGGCCGCGTCCGCGAACGCGAACGCGTCGAGTGCGGTTTCGGGGGCAGCCTTGAGAATCACGGTGCACCCCGCCGCGAGCGCGGGCGCGATCTTCATCGCCGCGAGGGGCTGCGGGTAGTTCCACGGCGTGATGGCCGCGACGACGCCCACCGGCTCCCGGCGGACCACCGTGCGACCGCCGAAGGCGCTGGGGCGGACGTCTTCGGACGCCGCCTCGCGGACGAGCGCGGCGTAGTACCGGATCATGGCGGCGGGCCCGAAGCCGTTGACCCCCGCGGAGAGCGAGATCGGCATGCCGTTCTCGCGGCTCACCAATGTCGCAGTGTCGCGGCCGCGCTTCTTCAGTGCGGACGCGAGGGCGTCGAGAAGGTCTGCGCGAGCGCGGTTGTCGAGCTGCCCCCACGGACCGTGGAGTGCGTCGCGCGCCACGGTGACGGCGACATCGATGTCGGCGGACGACGCGAGCGCCGACCGTCCGAGCACCTTCTCCGTGGCAGCTTCGACGATGTCGACCGCGCCGCCCTTCGCCGGGGCGACCCACCGGCCACCGAGGAACAGAGCGTCGCGGTCCACAGTCATGTTGTCCATGTCGGTCCTTTTCACAGAGTCGGTGGTGCTACAGCACGTCTTCGTGGGCGAAGAGCGTCGAACTGACGAGAGGTGCCATCGGACCGCCGATGAACAGCGACGTCTTGGCGTGCGCCACCGGATTGGTCGACGTGCCCCGGATCTGCCGCACCGCTTCGACCGCGAGTCCCATTCCGTTGACGAACGAGTCGGCGATGTTGCCGCCACTCGTGTTCACGGGAAGCTTGCCCACACCCGCAGTCAGGTTGTCGACGGTGAGGACGTCGCCCGCCGCGGGACCGGACGGCGCCAGACCGTGGTCGATGAGCGCGGCGACGGCGGGCCCGCTGAAATTCTCGTACACCTGGACGACGTCCACGTCGTCCGGGCCGAGACCCGCTGCGGCCCAGAGGCGGTCCGCGACGCCGGGACGACCGGCGGCACCCGCGAAACCCGCTGTGGCGTACTGGTCGTCGTTGTCGATGAGCGAGGAGTAGCCGCCCGGGGCGCCCTGGGCGCCGGCGAGAACGTACGCGGGGTCGGGTCGCAGCGATTTCGCACGCTCGGCGGAGACCAGCACCAGCGCGACGGCTCCGTCGCTCTCCCGAGAGCAGTCGTACAGGTGGAACGGTTCGGTGATCAGGCGGGACGACTCGTATGTCGCCTCGTCGAGCGGCTTGCCGTAGCCCTGTGCGGTCGGGTTGTTCTGGGCGTGCCGGTACGCCGCGAGCACGAGGGCTCGCATGGTCTCCCGCGGCACGCCGTCGTGCTCGAGCAGTCGCTGCGTCCGCAGTGCGCAGACCTGGGCCGGTGACCCGACACCGTGCGCGAGGAAGTGCGGTCCGTAATGGTATTTCGCGTATCCGAGTCGTCCGGTGTCCGCCTGTGCCATCGCACGGTAGACGACGACGCACTCGGCCTGCCCCGCGGCGATCGCGACGGCGGCATTGTTGACCGCGGCGGCGACCGTCCCGCCGCCGCCGCCCCACATCATGTTCGACCACCGGACGTCGTCGACGCGCAGGGCGCCGCCGATGACCGCGCCGTCGTGCCCGCCACCGGCATAGGAGACGAATCCGTCCAGCTCGCGCGGAGAGATGCCGGCGTCCGCGCACGCGGCGAGGATCGCCTCGAGGGTCAGTCTCAGCTCGCCCGCGGGGGCTTCGCCGCGGCGATAGTGGAGTTCGGACACGCCGACCACGGCGGCCGCGCCACGCATGGCGAGTGCACTCATGCCTGCGCTCCTTCCGGGGATCGACGCCAGCGCAGCAGCGGCCAGGTCGCGCCTTCGTCGTGTTCGATGTGCCCGACGACCGGGTCGCCGATGCGGACGGCGTCGGTGTCGTCGCCGGTCAGGATTCCGAGTACCCGGCGGTGCCCGGCCCCCGGAAGTTCCACGAGAACCGTCACGTAGGGGACCCGGTCGGCCAGTTCGGTGATGAACGGGTACCAGCTGCGTGACCAGCTGTACACGGTTCCGGCCGGTGTCACGGACTCCCAGTTCGGGTCGAGGGTGTGGCAGGATCCGCACACCCATTGAGGTCCCCAGATCCAGGTCTTGCACGTGCCGCAACGCTGGAGTCGCAGCTCACCTCGGGTGAGCCCGTCCCAGTAGGGCTGGTCGAGGCCGTCGGCGGACGGTCCCCACGGTTCGTCCGTCATGCCTGCCGTCCTCCGTCCACGGGGAAGTTCTCGAGCGCCGCCGCCTGCCAGCGGCCGTCGTGCCGCTCCCAGATCGATCGCAGGCCGATGGCCCCCTTCGGCGTGGTGTACA
The DNA here is from genome assembly GCF_014256275.1 of Rhodococcus sp. 4CII. NCBI lineage: Bacteria > Bacillati > Actinomycetota > Actinomycetes > Mycobacteriales > Nocardiaceae > Rhodococcus > Rhodococcus sp. 4CII. The sequence continues at coordinate 5,530,636 of NZ_JACCFE010000002.1, read as the reverse complement.
CCGTCTCGCCGATGCGCCGGTCGCCGTCGGCCCGGACGTCCTTGATCTCGAACCCGTCGACGTCGCCGCGGGGAACGGTGACTCCGTCGAACACGGCGGGCAGATTTGCCTGAACCATGTCGGCGAGAGCGGCCTTCTTGTCTCCGGACACCACGTATCCGACGTGTCGCTCGTACAGGTCGCGGAAGTCTTCGACAGACATTCGAAACTCCTTTTCTCCGTGAGAGCCTCACACCTCACGGCGGACGGCCTCGTTTACCTATACCTTATGTCGTTAGGTAAACAGGAGTCAATCGTCCGCGCACCGGAAGGTGCCGTCGGCCGTCACGGCCACCGTCTCCCGGGCGACGTCGACGTCGATCAACCGGGTCAGGGCGCCCGCGTCCGTCGTCGCGGCCAGCGTGCGTTCGCCGGCCTCGGTCCGCACCGCGACGAAGCCGCGCTCCGGGGACCCGTCGCGTCCGTGCACCACCGTCCAGGACTCGATCGAGCCCGACCCCTCGTAGCTCGTCAGCGCCCGCGTGGTCGGATACGCATCGACATCGGCCTGGACGTCCTGACGCCGGAAGCCGCTGCGCGGCGGCTCGGTTCGGTAGACACCGAACGCGTGCTTCGTCAGATAGCCACCGTTCGCGGTGATCAGACCGTACGTTCCGGGGGCCTCACGCAGCCGGGTCGCCAGCGTGGCGATCGCGTGCGTGCTGTAGTTGTTCCACGGACCACCGGCGAAGGTGAGGCCGCCGGTGAGCGTCAGCGGCCGCCCCGGATCGTCGAGCGGCAGTCCCAACTCGGCCGCGGCGACCTGGACGGCCGACGGGAAGCAGGAATACACGTCCACGTGCGCGACATCATCCCGCCCGATTCCCGACAGTTCCAGCGCCCGCGCCCCGGCGACCCGGATGGCCGGCGACCGGTCGAGCGACTCCCGCTCGGAGATGTCGTACGTGTCGTGCGCCTCGGTGCCCGCGTGTGGAAAGACCCAGGTGTCGCGGGAGATCCCGAGGCGGGTGGCGACCTCGACCGAGCAGAGCAGCAGGGCCGCGCCCTGCTCCACCATGTTGTTGGAGTTCAACAGCTTGGTGTAGGGCTGGCTGATCCACCGATTGTCCTCGGACGGCGTGACGATCTCCTCGGCCGTGTATTCACGACGGGACCAGGCGTGCGGGTTCGTCGACGCCACCTTGCTGAATCCCGACCAGAGGGCGCCGATCGCGGAACGATGATCGTCCACCGACAGTCCCGACGAGATTCGCAGCGCCTGTTCGAAGAGCGGGTACACGTACGCAGGCCGGTCGAGGCCGATCCGGGCCTGGCCGTCGAAGACCATCGGAACCTCGGGAACGAGGATCTCCGCGGGCGGAATCGACTCGTCCTGAATCGTCCACTCCGGGCGAATGCCCTGGGAGCGCAGCTTCATTCGGGTCCGCCACGACTCGGCGCCGCCCACCAGGACCACGTCGGTCCGGCCCGCCGCGATGTCCTCGGCGGCCTGGTTGACGAGAACCTGTGGGCCGCTGCCGCCGCTGCCGGTGTAACCGGTGTGCCGCACGGCCGCGCCGATACGCTCGCCGACCAGCGCGCCCGGGTCGCGGTACCGCCACGACAGCATGCCGATCAACCGAACCGAGTCGACGAGTTCGAGCAGCCGGGACGATCCCGCTTCCGCGGCGGCGACACGGGCCGCCGCGACGATGAGATCGACGGGTTCCTCTCCCCCGCTCCGCTCGTTGACCTGCCCTCCTCCGACGAGGATCGGGGTGCGCGGATCGAGTGTCATGACATCACCGCCTCGAGGATGCGTTCCCGGTTCTCGGGCCTCGGCCAGCCGCCGAGGATCAGCGTCGTCAGACAGGTGGGCTTCCAGCGGTTCACGATGTCCTCACAGATCTTGTCGGCGGGCCCGATCAGCGCGACGTCCTCGACCATCTCGGTGGGAACGGCCTGCGCGGCGAGATCGGGCCGACCGCGCAGATACAAATCCTGGATCTCGGCGCAGGCGTCGGCCCAGCCCATGCGGGTGAAGACGTCGTTGTGGAAATTGGCACCCTTCGCACCCATGCCACCGGCGTACAACGCGACGACGGGTTTGATCTTGGCCGCCGCCTTCTCCACGTCGTCGTTCTCGATCAACCAGCACACGTTGGCGATCTCGAAATCCGACGGCGTCCGGCGTGCGCCGTCCCGGCCGAAGCCCTCGGCCAGGGCGGCGCGGTAGAACTCGTCGCTCTTGGGCGAGAACCACAGCGGGGTCCAGCCGTCCGCGATCTCCGCAGCGAGCGCGACATTCTTCGGTCCCTCCGCCCCGAGGTACACCGGGATGTCCTCGCGCAGTGGGTGAACGATCGACTTCAGCGGCTTTCCGAGACCACTGCCACCGTCCAGCGGGAGCTGGTAGTGCCGCCCTTGGTAGGTCACCGGCTTCTCCCGGGCCCACACAGCGCGCATGATCTCGACGTACTCGCGGGTCCGCTCGAGCGGACGGGGATACGGTTGCCCGTACCAGCCCTCGACCACCTGCGGGCCCGATGCGCCGATGCCGACGATCACCCTGCCACCGCTGAGGTGGTCGACCGTCTGCGCCGCCATCGCCAGGGCGGTCGGCGTCCGGGCCGACATCTGACAGACCGCGGTCCCGAGCTTGATGGTGGAGGTGCGCGATCCCCACCAGGCGAGTGGAGTCAGCGCGTCCGACCCGTAGGTCTCCGCCGTCCAGAAGCTGTCCACGCCGAGCGCCTCGGCTTCGGCGAGCATGCGTTCGACGTTGCGCGGCGGGCCGGAGCCCCAATATCCCGCGGCGATACCGACCTTCACCGTCGACCCCCGTCCTCGTCTCGACTCGTCACAGCTGTCGTCCTTCAGTGGTTCTGATAGACCGGCGGGCGCTTCTCGAGAAACGAGTACACGGCTTCGCGGTGGTCCTTGGTCATGGCGGCGAGGATCTGGGTCCGGTTCTCCAAGTCGATCGCGGCGCGCAGGCTCGGAACCTCGAGGTTGGACCACATCACCTCCTTGGTCATCCACACGCCGAATGGACTGTTGCGCGCGATGTTCTCGGCGGTGTCCAGCGCCGAATCGAGTAGCCGCTCCGCCGGTTCGACCGACGACACGATGCCGACGCGCTCGCACTCGGCGGCGTCGACGGGGCGGCCGGTGAGAAGAATTTCCGCCGCCCTGGAGAATCCGATCATCCGGGGCAGCAACCAGCTGACGCCGATGTCGCAGCTGGACTGCCCGCGGTTGATGAACGACGCATGCAGTGCCGCGGTATCGGACATGATCCGGATGTCGGCCATCAGTGCCAAAGCCATCCCACCTCCCGCGGCGGCGCCGTTGATCGCGGCGACCACCGGCGGTCTGGCGCCGCGGAACGCCTCGACGAGCGAGGCGATGTGCTGCTGAACCCGCATGCCCGCCTGCGCGCGGCCCTCGCCGTCGGTCGCGCCCGGCGGGGTGCCGTAGCCGCGCAGGTCGATTCCCGCGCAGAATGCCCGCCCGTTCCCGGTCAGCACGATCGCGCGGATCTCGGAGTCGTGGCGGACGTCGGCGAGCACCGCGTGCAGCGCCTCGACGAGCGGGGCGTTCATCGCGTTCAGGGCGTCCGGGCGGTTCAGGCGGATCAGCAGAACACCCGGCCGCGGCCGCTCGGTCGATATCAGTTCGGACATTCGGGGCCTTCCCCTCGTCTGGTTCCGACGGCCGACTTCGCATCGGCGGCCGTCGACATATCAAGCTAATACCTTTAGGTTAATACCTCAAGATCACAGTTCGGACGGACGGCGAGGAAGGATTCGGCACAATGACGGAACTGCACGGCAAGGTCGCGGTCGTGACCGGTGGCGCGAGCGGAATCGGGGCTGCGACCTGCGCACTCCTCGCGGAGCGGGGCGCGCGGGTGGTGGTCACGGACATCGACGACGAACGCGGCGAGGCGGTCGCGGCCGCCCTCGGAGAGCACGGCGTCTACCTGCACACCGACGTCACCCGCGAGGAGGACGTCGCGGCGGCGATCCGCACCGCGACCGAGCGCTTCGGTCGGCTGGACGCCATGGTCAACAACGCAGGCCGGGTCGGCGCCTGGACGTACGTCGCCGACACCACCGTCGACGAGTGGGACTCCTCGTTCGCGATGCTGGCGCGCAGCGCCTTCCTCGGCACCAAGCACGCCGCGGGTGTGATGCGCGAGCAGGGTTTCGGCGCCATCGTCAACGTGTCGTCGGTGGCGGGCGTGCGCACCGGCTTCGGCCCGCACCCCTACGGCGCCGCGAAGGCCGCCGTGCTACAGCTGACCCGCAGTGCCGCACGTGAACTCGCGGAATTTCGCGTCCGGGTGAACGCCGTCACCCCGGGCGGCGTCGCCACCCGGATCGTCGGTCACGGAGCCGGCCTCGACGGCGACGCACTGGACGCCAGCGTCGACAAGGTGCGGCAAGGGCTGGCGTCGTTCCAGCCGATCCCCCGCGCCGGCGAGGGCCACGACATCGCCGGCGCCGTCACCTACCTGGTCTCCGACGACGCAACGTTCGTGACCGGGCAGAACCTCGTCGTCGACGGCGGGCTGACCCTCGGGAAGGCGTGGCCCGGCAACTACCGCGCCGAGGCCGACGCCGTCGGGCGCTGACGCGCCCGTGCGCACTTCTGGTAGCTGCGACTACCAAAAGTGCGCACGAGCGCCGAAGGTGCCGCTCAGATGCCGACCGGCCCACCGAGCCAGACGCCGACCTCTTCCCCGGACACGTGCCTGCCGTCCTCGCTGACGAGGAAGGACACCGTCGACGCGATCGACTCGGCCGGGATCCGCGGCCAGTGGGCGGCAAGGGTCTCCACCGCGTTCTCGCCGCCGGAGGCGATGATGTCGGTCTCCACGAATCCCGGCATCACCGTGTTGACCGTGATGCCGCGGCGCGCCACCTCGAGCGCCATCGACCGGGTCATGCCCACCAGTCCCGCCTTCGCCGCGGAGTAGGCGCTCATGCCCGGGGACGGTCGTCGCCCGCCGGACGGGCTGCTGACGAAGACGACGCGGCCCCAGCCGCTGTCGTACATGGCGGGCAGCGCGGCATGGGTGGTGTAGAAGGCGCCGCTGAGGTTCACGCCGATCACGCGGTCCCAGTCGCCCGGCGACTGCTTGCGGGCCGCGCCCGCGATGTTCATTCCCGCGTTGTTCACCAGCACGGTCGGTGCGCCGAGTTCGGCCGTCGCCGAGGCGATCAGCTCCTCCGCTTGCGCCGCGTCGGACACGTCCGCTCTAATCGCCGCGGCCCGGCCGCCGCCGGCGACGATCTTGTCCACCACGTCCTGCGCGTCCGCCGCGCTGGACGAGTAGTTGACCGCGACCGCGAACCCGTCGGCCGCCAGCCGCCGGGAGATCGCGGCCCCGATCCCGCGACCACCGCCCGTCACGACCGCCACTCGCTGCTGCGTCACTCCCGTCACCGGACCTTCGGATAGGTCTGCGGCACATCGGAGTACGTTTCCCGCAGGTCCCGTTTGGAGATCTTGCCGCTGGCCATCCGGGGCAAGCCGCCGTCGACGAACACCACGTACCGCGGCACCTTGTAGTCGGCGAGGTTCTGGTTGCAGTACTCGACGACGTCCGCCTCGGTGACCCCCGCGACCTTCTTCACGATCGCGGCCGGAGTCTCGCCGAACTTCTCGTCGGGCACGCTGATCACCGCAACCTCCTCCACCCCGGGCAGCCGGTTGATCACCTGCTCGATCTCCGCGGGTGAGATGTTGAGGCCACCGGAGATGATCATGTCCTTGAGCCGGTCCACGAACGTGAGATAGCCGTTGTCGTCGAGCTTTCCGAGATCGCCGGTGTGCAGCCAGCCGTCGATCAGCGTGGATCGGGTGGCTTCCTCGTTGCGCCAGTATCCCGGCATCATGCCCGGGCCCCGCAGCAGGATTTGCCCCACCTGGTCCGGGGCGCAGTCCTTTCCGTCGGCGTCGACGACCCGGATCTTGGTGAAGATGCCACCCCACCCGCACTTGTCGGGGTGCTCGGCGGCCTCGTCCCGCGGCATCGCGGTGGCCGAGCCGCCGATCTCGGTCTGTCCGTAGATCTGCCGCAGCTGGACGCCCCGGGCCAGCCACGTGCCGACCAGCGCCGACGGCACCCGGGCACCACCGACGTGGGCCGTGGTCAGGTGGCTCAGGTCCGCGTCCGCGAAACCGGGGACGCGGGAGATCTGCTCGAACAGGATCGGCGGGCCGGTCAGGGTGGTGGCTCGGCTGTCGATCATCACCCGCAGCGCGGCCTCGGGGTCGAACCCGGGTTGCAGCAGCAAGGTGCCGCCGTGCAGCACGGTCCGGGAGATTCCCCAGATGATGCCTGCGGCGGTGAACAGCGGCAGCACGAGCAGTGGCCGGAAGCGGTTCTGCTCGATCGGCTCCATCAGGGCCCATTCATGCATCTCTCCGGCGATCGTGGCGTGGGTGAACACGACACCTTTCGGCTTGCCGGTGGTGCCGCTGGTGAACACGATCGCGGTGGGCGCGGACTGCTCCGTCACCGGTGTGCGGAACGGCGGATGCGTGCCACCACGCAGGGGACGCACGTCCCGCTCGAACTCCACGATGTCGAAGGTGCCGCGCGCCGCGTGCACGTCGTCGAGGCGCGACCGCAGCGCCCCGTCGCAGTACACGACGGACGGCTCGCAATCCTCGACGAGGGTGGTCAGCTCGCCGGCGAGCATCCGCTGGTTGAACGGCGCCGCGATCGCGCCCACCTTCATCGCGCCCAGTGCGGCCACGCACCATTCGAGCGAGTTGGCTCCGACGAAACTCACCCGGTCGCCTTCTGTGACGCCGCGCGCCGCGAGGTCGTGGGCGACGGCGTCGGCCCAGGTGTCGAGATCGCGGTAGGTCACCACGTCGCCGGCGAAGTCGATCGCCGGCTGGTCGGGGACGGTCCGCACCCAGTACGTGAGTGCGTCGATAACGGTTCCGCTCATGGAATGCCTCCTGTGTGCCCGGCCGCGACCGGCGGGATCGAACCCGAAGTTCTCCGTGACACGGCCTCGTGCATACGGATGCTCCGTGGCGCCGATCACAGCGCTAAATCTAAAGGTTGTTGTTAAATCCGGCAAGGTTTCGGTCGAACCCCACCCGTGGGCGCACCTCGACGTTGATGCCGGTGAGATGCGACTGGTTGCTGAGCGGGTCGTAACCCTCTCGGCCGGTGGGCGCGAGCCGGTTGACGTTCACACCCGGATTGCGGCGCGCGACGGCCAGCCCCCGGGCAGTGCCCTGCCCCCAGCCGTGGGTCATCGCCACCACTCCGGGACGGAGGGTGTCGTCGCACACCAGCACCGCGTCGACCTCCCCGTGTCGGTTGCGCACGGTGACGTCGTCGCCCTCGACGAGACCGCGGCACCGCGCGTCCTCCGGGTTCATCCACAGCGGATTGCTCTGGTGGACACCCTGTTTGAATACCGGAAGGTTGTGCAGCCAGCTGTTGACCATGAAGTTGGTGCGACGGGTGATCAACTTGAGCTGGTCGGCGGGCTCCGCGGCCAGTTCCTCGAAGATGCGCTCGGCCGTCCGGTACGAACGCCGAAAGAGTTCCGGGCAGCAGTCGATCAGGCCGTCGTCGTGCTGGACCGCGATACTGAATACGTGCGACGGTTCGGCTTCCGGCAGCACCGCGGTCTGGCAGGGCATCGCCTTCAACGCCTCGACGCTCAGACCCGACTCCCGCATCGTCGCATCGACCGCGGCGAACGGATCGGGATCCGGCTCGTCGAGCAGGGTCGAGACACCCATCTCCTGCTGGATGCGGGACAGGATCCACCAGTCGTCGCGGCGCTCCCCCTTCGCCGGGACAACCGCCGGTGTGTACTGCACGTAGGGCTCCATCGCGACGCCCATCGTGTTCAGGAAGTTGACGTCCTCCCGCTCCAGCCAATCCGTCGCCGGCAGAATGTAGTCCGCCATCTCACCGGTGACCGTTCGATACAGATCGACGGTGACGATCAGGTCGAGTTCCTCGAATGCGCGGCGCAGCCGGTCGTCGCCGCCGACCGACAGCAGCGGATTGCCCGACACCACGATCAGCGCGCGAATCGGGTCGTCGGGGTTCTCGATGAAATCCGGGAGCAGTGCCGCGGGCAGATCACCGCTCACGGTGCGCATTTCCCCGAAGGGTCCCTCGAAGAACGGGTCTTCCCGCTTGCGTTTCGAGTTCTGCACCACGTCGGCGACGCCGCGGGAGTAGACGTTTCCGCCGCGCCTGCCGAGGTTGCCGGAGAACAGGCTCACCATCGTGAGCATCCAGTACGCCAGTGCGCCCTGACGGCCCTGGTTCACGCCGGTGGCCATGTAGATGCTCGCACTCGACGCCGCACAGAAGTCGTCCGCGACCCGGCGGATCGCGTCGGCCTGGATTCCGGTGACCGCCGCGATCCGGTCGACGGGATACCGCCCGACGAAGTCGAGCAACTCGTCGACGTGTCGCGCGTGCCGCTCCACCTCGGCCCGGTCGTAACCGATCCGGAAGACGATCTCGTGCAGAATCCCGGCGAGGAAGTAGAAGTCGGTGTCCGGCTTGATCTGCAGGACGTCACCGGTCTCCGGCGACGACGACTCGATGCGGCGCGGATTGACGAACAGCACGGTCCCGCCGCGCCGGCGCACGGCGCGGATCTTGGCCATCGGATCCGAGATGTGGATCAGCGTCATGTGCGAGACCTGCGGATTGCTGCCGAGGCACAGAAAGTAGTCCGTGTGCAGCAGGTCGGGAATCGGATGGGCCATCGACGCGCCGTAGATCGCCTCGCTGGCGGCGTATTTCGCGGATGTGTCCTGGGTTCCGGCGCTGAAGCGCATCCGGGTGTCGAAGCCGCGCGCGATCGTGGCGGCGTTGGCGTAGTAGGCGCCGTTGAACGCCGACGGGTTGCCCTGGTAGACGGCGAGGGCGTTGCGGCCGTGCGCGCGCCGCACCTCCCGGAGCCGGATGGCGATCTCGCGCGCCGCGGCATCCCAGTCGACCGGCTCGAAGACGCCACGGGTCTCGCTCCGCGGGTTCGTCCTCTTCAGCGGCCGGTCGAGCCGGTCCGGATCGCGGTGCACCTGGAGGTAGTGCACGCCCTTGTGGCAGGAGAACCCCTTGTGCACGGGGTGCTCCTTGTCGGGCTGCAACCGGACGACCTCGTCGTCACGGACTTCCGCGAGCAGACCGCAGCCCGGCTCGCAGATCCGGCAGAACGTGTGCACGCGGGTCGTCTCCGGCGGGTTCATCTGGTGGCCGCACCCGCGACGACGGCCGCCTCGCCGGCATCGACGATCTTGATGCGGGGCCGGCCCGCCTCCCGCCCCTGCTCACGCTCGAAGCGGTCGATCGCGCGCCAGTCCGCGCCGCCCAGCGCGTCGGGCCGGCGTTCTCGCACCAGCGCCGTCAGGTCCGTCGCGGCGCCGGTCGGCGCGGTGAGCAGGCCCGCGCGGTGATCGTCGAGGAGGGCCTCGACGGTCTCCGCGGCGCAGTAGCGGTTGGTGCCGATCACACCGGTCGCACCGCGCTTGATCCAGCCGGCCACGTAGTGCCCGGCGACGGTCTGCCCGGTGGCCGCCTCGACGACGCGGCCCGCGACGTTGGCGACGGTTCCGGCGGTCTCGTCGAACGGCAGACCGGCGATGGGCAGTCCGCGGTATCCGACCGCCCGTAGAACCATCCCGCACGCGATCCGGTCGACGGCTCCGTCGTTCGACACCGCCAGCGCCGACACGTGGTCGCCGCCGACCACTTCCTTTGGGGAACAGCCGAATCGGAACACGATGCGCTTGTTCCCCGGCGTCGGCTCCCGCCGGGAGTACTCGGCCAGGATCTTCAGCTTCGCCGGGGCGTCCGGTCCCGCCGCCACGGGGCCCTCGACGAGGACGTCGATCCCCGGCAGCGAACCGAGCGCGAGCAGTTCCGGTGTGGTGCAGGCCGCGTGTTCGGGGCCGCGCCTGCCGAGCACCACCACTTCCTCGACCCGGCTGCCTGCCAGGGCGACGAGGGCGTGATCGGCGATGTCGGTGCGGCGCAGGGTCTCGACGTCGCTGACCAGAATGCGCGCTACGTCGAGCGCCACGTTGCCGTTGCCGACCACGACCGCACGCGGCGCGGTCAGGTCGAAGCTGCGGTCGGCGTGCTCGGGGTGGCCGTTGTACCAGGCCACGAATTCCCGGGCGGCGTGGCTGCCCGGCAGGTCCTCACCGGGGATGCCGAGACGGCGGTCCCCGGACGCTCCGGATGCGTGGATCACCGCGTGATGGTGCGCCAGCACCTCGTCGAGCGTCACGTCCCGCCCGACCTCGACGCCGAGATGGAACGTGAAACCGTCCCGCCGTGCGGTGCGGTCGAACACCCGGTCCACCGTCTTGGTGTGCCAGTGGTCCGGCGCAACGCCGAACCGCACGAGTCCGCCTGCGACCGGGAGTCTTTCGAACATCGTGACCTCGGCCGCGATGTCGCGGCGCGCCAGCAGTTCCTCGGCGGCGTAGAACGCCGACGGCCCCGATCCGACGATCGCCACCCGCAACGCCGGTGGGTCGTCGACGGCGGCGGTCGCGAGGGCGAGCGGAAGCGGCTGCACGTGCGCGCCCGGCGCGGCCGTGCGCGGATTGTGCCGGAAGTACTCGGCGTTGATGTCGCGGTACCGGTCGATGTCGGGTGCGATTTCGTCACCGGGGACGATCGCGTCGACGGGGCAGACGTCGGAACAGGCGCCGCAGTCGATGCAGGCGGCCGGATCGATGTACAGCATCTCGGTTCGCATGTACTCCCGCTCCGCGGGAGTCGGGTGGATGCAGTCGACGGGGCAGACCGCAACGCAGGTCGCGTCGTTGCAACAGTTCTGGGTGACCACGTACGCCATCAGGGATGCTCCTCGCTCGTGCGCGTCACGGTGACCGGGACGCCGTTGAAGATCGGGGACGCCGTCAGCGCCTCGAGGTCGGTGGTGTCGTCCACCAGGGCGTTGTAGTTGCTGCCGGGGACCGATGCCGACCGGGACGTCCGCAGTCCCGGCCCGTCGTGGCCCCACCCGTGCGGCATGCTCACCACACCGGGACGCAGCGTGTCGTCGATCCGCAACTCGGCGGTCACGGTGGTGACCTTCGACGTCACCGCCACCCGATCGCCGCCGACGAGGCCGCGCTCGGCCGCGTCGTGCGGACCGATCAGCAGCGCGCACTGGCCGCCGTCCGGCTGCGGAAGCGCGTTGTGCAGCCACGAATTCATTCCCCGGCGCTGCCGCCGGTTGATCAGCAGCAGATCCGGTGCCGCCCTCGTCATGGTCGCCCGCAGTCGCGGCAGGTCCGCGGTGATCATCTCCGGCATCAGGTCGACCCGGCCGTTCGGTGTGCGCAGCACCTCGGGGATGCGCGGTTGCAGCGGCCCGTAGTCGATGCCGTCCGGGTTGTCCTCCAGCAGCGCGAGAGTCAGGCCATCCGGATCGAGGCCGAAACGGTCGCCGTAGGGTCCGCTGCGCAACCGCAGGTCCAGCAGCCGCTGGGGCCCGTTGCGACCGGCCGTGCTGCGCAGCGCCCGTTCCGGCTCGCAGCCGACGAGTGTCGCGGCGCGCCGAGCGGCGACGGCGGCCACCTCCTCGTCCATTTCGGTGACCGAACGGTCCGGCGTTCCCCTGGCGATCGCGGCCAGCCGCAACAGGATCTGCCATTCCGCCAACTCGCCGTCCGCGAGGTCCAGCAGCGGCGGGGTGTAGCGGGCGACGTTCCGAATCTGGAAGTGGTTCAGGGTCACGTCGTGATGGCCACGGGTGATCACCGGGGGCGGGGGCAGGATCACGTCCGCGTGCCGGGTGGTCTCGTTGAGATAGCAGTCCACCGACACCATGAACTCCAGCGCTCCGAGCGCGTCCTCGATCGCGCCGCTGTTGGGTAGCGAGCGGGCGGGGTTGCCGGCGAGGGTGATCAGCGCCCGGGTGCGGCCCGGCCCAGGGGTGAGGATCTCCTCGGCGAAGCACACCGCGGGCAACTCCCCCATCGCCTCCGGCAGGCCGCGCACCCGCGAGCGCCACCGGTCGAACATCAGCTTCGGCGGCCTGGTCACCGGCCACGTGTTCTGGCCTCCGCTCGGCGGCAGCGCGAACATCGCGCCACCGGGCCGGTCGAGATTTCCCGTGACGATCGTGAGGACCTCGACGAGCCAGTTCGCGAGGGTGCCGAACTCCTGCATGCACGTCCCGATACGCGAATGCGCCACCGCCGCCGATGCTCCCGCGAAACCGCGGGCCACGTCGCGGATCATGTCGACGTCGATGCCGCACACGTCGGCGACGGCGCCGGGGGTGTACTCGGCCGCCATCGCCAGTGCGTCGTCCAGGCCGTCCACGACTGTGGGCACCCGGTCGGGCCGGGCGAGACCCTCGGTCGCGACGACGGACAGCACCCCGAGCAGGAACAGGGCGTCGGTGCCGGGGCGGATCGCCACGTGCACGTCCGCGACCTCGGCGGTCCGGGTGCGCACCGGGTCCACCACGACGAGGGTGCCGCCCCGGTCGCGCAGCGCCTGCAATCGGTGGTGCATGCCGGGCGCGGTGACGGTGCTGCCGTTGGAGACCATCGGATTCGAACCGAGGATCAGCAGGTAGTCGGTGCGGTCGAGGTCGGGCAGGCTCATCCCCAGCCCGGTGCCGTACAGCAGCATGTGGGCGAGGTTCTTCGGCCAGGTGTCGACGCTGGCGGGCGAGTAGATGTTCCGGGTGCCGAGCGCGCCGATCAGCTCGCCCAGATAGAAGGTGGCGTCCAGGTGGTGGGCGGCCGGATTCCCGTGGTAAATCGCGCAACTTCCCGGATCACCGGCGACGAATTCCGGTAGTCTGCACTCGATCTCGGCGAATGCCTCGTCCCAGCCGGCCTCCCGGAATCCTCCGTCCGCGGTGCGCAGGAGCGGGGTCCGGATCCGGTCCGGGTCGCCCTCGATCCGCCCGAGGCCGAGTCCCTTCGCGCAACTGTGCCCGGCGCTCAGCACGTCGTCGGGGTTGGGCGCGACCCGCACGATGTGGCGACCGTCGAGTTCGACGAGCAGCCCGCACGTCGACTCACACAGCGGGCAGATGCGGTGGCCGGAAATCGGTTCGGTGCCGGTCTTCACACGTCCTCCTCGGGGGCCGCTCGCTCGACCGTGACGGGAACGGCGGTCATGGTCGGCATCGCGTTGATCGTCTGCACCCCGTCGCCCGTTCCGGTGAGCGCGTTCACGTTCACTCCGACGTCCCCCCGCGGGTCGACGCTGCCGAAGCAGTGCGTCATCGAGACGGTGCCCCGGGCGAGGGTGGCGTCCGCCCGCACGGTCGCCCGCAGCCGCCCGGACACCGAACGCAGTGTCACCACCTGTCCGTCGGCGATCCCGAGACCGGCGAGGTCGTCCGGGTGCAGTCCCGCCGGGTTGGTGCCTCCCGGGACGAGCCCCGGAACCCGGGTGCCGGTGGAGTTCACGGCCTCGCGAATCCGGCGCACCGTGAGCAGCAGCGGAAACTGTTCGGTGACAGCCGTGTCGGTCAGCGCCGCGCGCAGTTCGGCGCGCACATCGTCCGGCATCAACGCCAGCCGGTGCCCGGCCCCCTCCTCGGTCGCCGGGCCCACGACGGCGCCACTGTCCCCGGCGAGATGCCCGTGCCGGGCGGCGACCAGGTCGGCGAACGGGACGCGTCCGCGCTCGGCCGTCATCGCCAGCAACTCCTCCGATGTCAGCGGTGCGCCCGGATCGAGGATGCGGCCGGCGAACTTGACCGGCTGCCTCGAGGCTGCGGCGAGGTCGAGGAAGAACCGCCAGTCGTCGACGACGCCGGGCGGCGGCGCCACGACAGCGGGAGTGAACTGCGCGAACGGGCGCGGGAAGAACGGCTCCATGATCGCGGTGTGGTCGGCGCGTTCGTACATCGTCGTCGGGGCGATCACGTAATCGGCGAGTCGTGCGGTATCCGACATCCGGGGATCGACGCACACCAGAAGGTCCAGGGAACGCAACGCGCGCAACGCCTTCCCACGGTCGGGCAGAGCCGCCGCCGGGTTTCCCCCGGAGACGATCAGCGCCCGGACCCGGTCGGGGCCGGGTTCGAGGATCTCGTCGGCGAGGATGCCGGACGGCAGTTCGCCGCGGATGGCCCGCACGTCACCGATCCGGCTGCGGAATCCGCGCTCGTAGGCCCGGGTGGGCGGGGCGATCTCCGCCCGGGCGGCCTGGTGCAAGGTCAGGACGGCGCGGTCGTCGGCCCGCTCCCCCTCGCGCAGATACCGGCCGCACACCACGTTGAGGGCGGCGACGAGGTGCTCGGCGAGGTTCGAGTGCGGGCCCATGCACAGCCCCGTTCCGCTCGTCGCCATTCCCCTGCTCCCGCCCGCGAACACCCGTGCGGCGTCGCGGACCCGGTCGGCGGGGACGCCGCAGATCCGCTGCACGACCGCGGGGGTCACGTCGGACACGGCATCGACGAGCGAGGCCAGATCGGCGGTGTACCGGCGGCAGAAGTCGGCGTCGTGGCGGTGCTCGGTGAGGACGACGTGCAGGAGGCCGGCGAACAGCACCGCGTCCGTCCCCGGCCGGGGCGCCAGATGCACGTCGGCCAGGGCCGCGGTCTCGGTGCGCCGCGGGTCGACGACGATCAGCCGCAGTCCCCGCTCCCGTGCCGCCCGGAGGGTGACGGACGGGTTCTGCACTACCGCGCCGTCCCCGTCGCCGCCGTTGCCGGAGACGACGGGGTTGGTGCCGGCCAGCAACCACACATCGGCGTCCTCGAACCGCTGCCGGCCGCCCAGGTAGGTTCCCATCCGTTCGGCGACAACCCATTTCGCGGACTGGTCGATGGTCATCGTGGAGAACAGCTTGTGCGAGCCGGTGCCCCGGAACCAGGCCCGGGCCATCGGCGGGGTGAGTGCGGCGAAGTTCTGCTGCGTTCCCATGAACAGGGCGACCGCGTCCGGTCCGTGGCGGTCCACGATGGCGCGCAACCGGGCCGCGATTTCGGTGACGGCCGCCGCCACCGGGACCGGCTCATGGGTACCGGCGGCGGTGCGCCGCATCGACGTGGTGAGCCGGTCCGGACCGTGGACGAGGTCGCCCCCGCGGCGCCCCTTCGGGCAGGTGTACCCACCGGAGATCGGGTGGTGGGCGTCGCCGAGCACCCGTGCGATCCGCCCGTCCTCGACGTCGAGCAGGACCCCGCACGAGGACGCACACAGCCTGCAGTACGAGGTACACCGGGACGTGACGGGTCGCATGGGCTCAGTGCGCCTCGGCCACGGAGGCCGACTGCGTGGCGTCGACGACGGTGCGTCCGCGAAGACGCTCCCGCACGAACAGCACCCCGAGGGTGAGAACGGCGGTGGCGGTCGGCACGATCATGAGCAGGAAGATGGTGCGGGCGTCCATTCCGGCGGCGATCAGGGCGGCACCCAGCGTCGGTCCGGCGATCGATCCGATGCGACCGACTCCCATGGCCCAGCCGATCCCGGTCGAGCGTGCTGCCACCGGATAGATCGACGCGGCGATCGCGATGATGCCGGCCGAACTGCCGGAGATCCCGAAACCGACGATGCAGATCGCGATCAGCAGCAGTGTGGAATTCGCGAGCAGCATCGCGACGGCGCCGATGAACAGCGCCCCGAGGGTGTAGCCCGCCATGACCACTGCGTAGGCGGCGTCCGAACCCCGGGACCGGGCCCACGCGGTGCCGACCCGGTCGGTGATCCACCCGACGGACAGCGCGCCCGCCATGCCGCCGAGGTTGAACAGCGCCGCGGCGAGGATCGCGTGGGACGCACTCTGCCCGGCTTGGCTGAACAGCGACGGCATCCACCCGAACAGGAAGTAGATCACCAGGAAGTTGATGACGAACACCACCCACAGCAGGATCGTGTCCAGCGCCCGGCCCCGGGCGAACAGCGCACGAATGGGCGATCTGGTGGACGCCGCGGCGTCCACGGTGAACGTCACCGAACCGTCGATGCCGGCGTGCGGGGCGATCGCCGAGAGGATCTTCGCGGCGCCGCCGCGATCACCCCGGGCAGCGAGGAACTTGCCCGACTCGGGCAGCCCGGCCCACGCCAGGGCCGCCACGATCAGTGGGAGGACGCCACCGGCCACGAAGATCGACTGCCACCCGTACGCCGGAATCAGTTGAGCGGCAGCAAGTCCGCCGAGGAATCCACCGAGAGACATGCCCGCGACGACGATGGTGACCAGAGTGGAGCGGCTGCGTGCGGGAGTGTACTCACTGGTCAGTGCGATCAGATTCGGGGTGACGCCGCCGAGCCCGATCCCGGCAAGGATGCGGAGCACGATCAGCACACCCATCGACGGGGCGAACGCGGACGCGAGTGTGAACACCGCGAACAGCACGGTACACAGCAGGATCACCCGTCGCCGGCCCCACCGGTCGGCGACGGGGCCGAACAGCAGGCTGCCCACGACCATCGCGCCGCTGCTGAGCGCCAGCAACAGTCCGAACGAGGCCTTGGACAGGCCCCAGTCCTCCGACAGGGCGGGAATCGCGAATCCGATCAACTGGGCGTCCATGCCGTCGAGAATTGCGAGCGCCAGGCACAGCGCGATGGCACGCTTCTGGAGGGCTGACACCGGTGCGGCGTCGATGAGCTGGGAGATGTTGACTTCACGCGTGGGGGCCACGATGTGCATTCCTCTCGGGAGGGGGAATTGCGGGGAGATGAAGCGAACTGGATGCCCTAGACGGGCGTGACGGTGCCGTCGACCGCGAGTGCGTCGGCGGGCGCCTCGGGGAAGCGCTGGCGCAGAGTCGGTTTCGCGAGCTTGCCGGAGAACGTGCGCGGCAGGGGTTCACCGAGGGCGACCGCGTGCTTGGGGCGCTTGAACTTCGCGAGATTCTCGCCGGCGACCTCCGCGATGTCGGCGACGATCTCGGCGGCGGGACGCTCGCTGTGGAACACCACCATCGGCACCTCGCCCCACCGGTCGTCCTTGACACCGATGACGGCGAGATCGACCAGGCCGTCGATGCCGTGCAACGCCTTCTCGATCTCGGCGGGATAGACGTTGAGACCGCCGGAGATCAGCATGTCCTTGCTGCGATCGACGATCTTGAGGAATCCGCCCTCGTCCTGCATGCCGAGGTCGCCGGTGCGGAGCCACCCGTCGCCGAGGGTCGCCGCGGTGGCCTCGGGCTTGTTCCAGTACTCCCGCAGCACGTGCTCGCCGCGGACCAGGATCTCGCCGACCTCCCCGGCCGGGGTGTCGACGCCCGGATCGCCGATCCGAATGTGGGTGCCGACCAGCGGCAGCCCGGCGAAGCCGGGGCGCGACACGGCGTCCTCGTAGGCGAGGGTCGAGACCATGCCGGACGCCTCGGTCAGGCCGTAGCACTGGGTGAGTGGGATGCCGTGCGAGCGGTAGAAGTCGAGCAGGTCCAGGCTGACCGGCGCGCCACCAGTGCCGGCGAACGTGAATTTCGCAAGCTTGCGGCCGCCGAAGTCGGGCAGCATCGTCATCCGTTCCCAGATCACCGGGACGGTCGTGGTGGCGGTGATCTGCTCACGCTCGAAGGTGTCGAGGGCTATCTCCGGGTCGTACTCGCGCAGCAGGACCATCGTCGCGCCGGGCACGACGACGAGCTGCATGAAGATCGACAGGACGGAGCCGGTGTACACCAGCGGGGCGGAGCACAGCACCCTGTCCCGGTGGGAGAAACCGAACGTGATGGACTGCGAGATGCCGGGAGTCATCGCGTTGCGGTGCGTGATCAGGGCACCCTTCTGGACGCCGGTGGTCCCCGAGGTGTAGCAGATGAAGCCCGGGTCGTCCGCGTCGATGGCGACGACGGGCGCGGTCCCCGGGTCGATCAGCCGCTCGTACGGCGGGTGGGCGTCGCCCCCGATCGCGTAGGTCTCGAACTCGGTCTGCTCGGCGGCGGCCTCGAGCAGCGACGCGAAGCCGTCCTCGACGACCACGACGCGCGGCGCGGAGTCGACCACCATCGGCGCCAGCTCCTTCGCGGTGAGCCGGAAGTTGAGCGGGACACTGATCGCGCCGAGCTTGAGGGTCGCCAGGATGATGTGCGCGAGTTCGGGGCGATTGAGCATCATCACCGCCACCCGATCGCCCTTGCGGACTCCACGCGCCGCCAGACCGCGGGCGAGCGCGTCGGTGATCGCGTCGACCTCGGCCCAGGTCTGCGACGTGTCCCCGAACACGATGGCCTGCTGCTGCGAACGCGTTTTGCCCCAGAACCGGGTCAGGTCCGCGAGATTCATCTGTGCTCCTCGTGCTCGTCAACCGGGTGTGACCACCCTCACTTCGTGTGCCGTAAACCTAACAGTTGTAGGCGAAAGACGCAATGCTCGATTCGGAAATTTCGGACATCTTGCAGAACCGACGATTTGCACGAAAACAACACCCACACAACATATTTCGTGTGAGTGTCGCTTCTTCGGTATGCGCGCGGTCAGCCGTCCGACGAGGCCCCGCGCCGAGAGCTCGCCGGGTCGGTGGCCGCCGCGATCCGCCGGTCGTCGTACCCTGCCACCGACCGCAGCACGTCCGTCGTGTCCGCACCCAGAACCGGCGGCAGGGTGGGCGCGAACTTCTCCCCGGCGACGCGCACCGGGCTGACCACGAACTCGAGCTCACCGACCCCCTGGTAGTCCACCCGGTAGGTGTTCTCCCGCGCCTGGAAGTGCGGGTCCGCGAGCATGTCGGCCACGTTGTTGACCGGACCTCCCGCGATGCCGTGTTCCAGGAACAGCTGCACCCACTCGGCGCGGGTGCGCCGCGCGAAGATCTCCGTCAACGCACGCCACACCAGGTCCGCGCGGGCGGGGGCACCGTGGTCGGTACTGGTGAGGTCGACGCCGATCAGGTCTTCGCGCTCGACCGCGACCAGGAAGTTGTGCCAGAACTTCTCCACGTGCGAGCCGAACAGGATCGCCTCGCCGTCGCTGGTGCGGTAGGCCTCGAGCCGCGGCCAATCGGGCAGACGGCCGTCCGGGAGCCAGGACGGACGCGGCATCGAACGGTCCCTGTTCAACTCCGCGTCCACCGCGTCCGGCATCCACGCGGCCGCGACGTCGATGCCCGCCACCTCGACGTGGCAGCCGACACCGGTAGCTCCCGCCTTGCGCAACGCGGCGAGCAGCCCCATCGCCCCGTACGCGCCGAGCGCGTACATCGCGATCGGCGGCGTCGTCGATCCCGCCATGCCCTCGGTCGGCGGCTCGGCGGGAGTACTCACCTCGCGGAGCCCGGCGTACGCGTCGAACACCGGCCCCCCGGTGCCGAGCACTCGGTATGGACCGTCCGTGCCCATCCCGGACACCGTGCACAGCACGATCTTCGGATTCACCTGTCGCAGAGCCTCGTACCCGATCCCGAGCCAGTCGAGGTATCCGCCGCGCATCCCTTCGATCACCGCGTCGCACGACCGCGCGATGTCGAGGAACGCCTGCTTGCCCTCGGTGGTGCGCAGGTCGAGGGCGACGCTTCGCTTTCCGCGATTCCACCGCAGGTGCATGAACGCCGGACCGTCCGCACAGCCGACGGCTCGGCTGCCACCGATGCGCACCGGATCCCCGAGGGGGCCGGATTCGATCTTGATCACGTCGGCGCCCAGATCGGCGAGATGTCCGCCGAGCGACGACGGCGCCAGCTGCGCGACCTCGAGGATGCGGACGCCGTCCAGCAGCGAGTACCCACTCATGAATCCTCCTCCTCGCGACCCACGGCCAGCGAGACATTGTGTGTCTGTTCAGGTTTCAGTTCGATCCAGAGCCCGTCGACGTCGGCGACGAGAACGTCGCCGTGATACATCGCACCGCGCATGAAACGTTTGCGGCCGTCCTGACCGGCGAACTCGGCCTCCACCCGCAGTTCGACGTCGAGTGGTGCGGGCGCCCGGTAGTTGACATGCAGGTACGCCGTGCGGGCCCAGGGCCTGCCGGAACTGTTGGCGAGGCGCGCGAGGATTTCGTCGAAGATCAGCGGTGTCACACCGCCGTTCATGGCGTATCGCCCGGAGTGGAATCTGCCGACGGTGACGCGCCCACGTGCCCGGTCCGCGGTCACCTCGTCGAGATGAAGGGGCGGTGTGAGGGTCTGCCCCCGTCCCGGGAGATCCCAGCGCCGACCGGCGATCTGCTCGTCCTCACCGACCTCGAACTCGGCGAGCCGGGTCGCGAGGTCCCGGAGCACACGCGCCGCGCGGCCCGCCGCGTCCGGGTTCGGGCGACTGCGGGTGACGGCCTCCTGCACCGAGCGCAGGGCGCAGGCCAACTCCGCGAACTCGTCGTCGCCGTCCGCGGTCGGTTCGAAGGGGTCGTCCCAGCTGGGACTCCAGATGTCGTCGCGAGTCGAGACGGCGGCGTCCATCCGGACCTCGCTTTCCGTGGTGAGGACCGGGCTCGTGCGGGTCACTGCGCGCGACTTCCGAAGTACGACGTGAACATCTCCTCGACCGGACGCGGCCGCAGCGTCGTGCGCGACGCGACGTTCTCCCGGTCGTACCGGCTCCGCAGATCACGGCCCGGACCCTCGAGCAGCAGTGCCTTGATCTCGCGCATCGATTCCGGCGGTTGGGCTGCGATCTGACCGGCCGTCTCGAGCGCGGATCCGAGGACGTCGCCGTCGGCCGCATACCGGGAGACGAGTCCCATCCGGAAGGCCTCCTCACCGGCCACGGTCCGTGAGGTCATCAGCAGGTCGCGGGCCTGCCCCGCGCCGATCAGGTGGTCGAGTACCCACGTGAGGTTGGCGCCGCCGTACTTCGCCGCGGTGACGGTGATGCTGGTGCCGGGGCCGCCCACCCGCAGGTCCGAACACACCGCCAGCAGGGTTCCTGCGCCGTAGGCCATCCCGTGGACGGCGGCGACCGTCGGCTTGGGGAAGGTGAAGTACTTCCACAGCAGTTCGTCCCGCTCGAGCATGCTCGTGGCGCGGGCGTCCGCCGTCATCGCCCGGAGTTCCTTCAGGTCGTATCCGGCAGAGAAGGCCGCCGGACCGTCTCCCGCCAGCACCACCACCCGAACGCCGGGATCGTCCGCGGCGTCGGCGAGCGCGGCATCGAGCTCACGCTGCAGGCCGAGGGAGATCGCGTTGTGCACGTCCGGCCGAGCGAGGTCGAGCTGCAGAACCCCCGGCGCCGGAGACGAACGCCGCAGGTCGCCCGATGTCACTTCGCACCGCCGACCGCGGCCTCCTGCCGAGCGACCTCCTCAGCATCCCGGGTGATCATCTTGTGGAACACCTGACCGGGGAGCTCGTTCCGTCCGTAGATCAGCTCGTCGACCTGGCCGTGCGCGGCGTTGGCTGTGATCGTCTTGGTGACGAACCAGTCCTCGGCGTGCAACGTCTCCATGAGGAGTTCCCAGTTCTTGTCGAGAATCAGCTTCTCCCGCGGCGTCTCGGGCTCCTTCGGGGAGAGGAGACGAATGGTGCAGTAGGAGACGTTGGGATCTTCGGTGTCGGGCACGATCGTCCAGATCTCGAAGTGGTTGGGCTCGGTCACGAGCATCGTGCCCGGGTAGATCGTGTAGTTCGCGAGGGAATAGTCGCGGACGTCGAACGAGTCGGGGTCCGCTCCGCGCACCTCGGTGATCGACTTGCGGGCCACGACGATTCGCCACGAACGGTCGACCAGGTCGTACGCCGTGATGTTGCCCTCGAGGTAGTTGCACACGGTCTTGGTGTGCAACTGGCAGAGGTGGTACGAGTCCTGGACGCCGTCGACGGCGATCTTCCAGTTCATGTCGAGTTTCCAGGTCTCCTTGCGCACCTGGAACGACTCGGCCATTCCGGTCGCCGTCACCTCCGCGTCGTGCTTGGCGCCGAGGATGCCGGCGATGTCGAGATCGGCGCCGACCGTCGGAACCACCCAGACCAGACCGTGCCGCACCTCGCAGGGGAACTCGACGAGCCCGTACTGCGAGCGGTCCATGCCGTCGAAGCCTTCCGCGTGCGGCATTCCCCGCAGATCCCCGCCGCGGCCGTACGCCCAGTTGTGATACGGGCAGCTGAAGATACGCTTGCATCCCGATTCGTCGAACTCCACCTTCGAGCCCCGGTGCCTGCACACGTTGGAGAAGGCCTTGACGCTGCCGTCCGTCTGTTTCACTACCAGCAGCGGTGTGCCGATCAGCTCGGTCGTGACGAAGTCGCCCGCCTTCTTCAGCTCGTCGACATGGGCGACGATGTGCGGCAGTCGCCGGACCACCGTGCGCTCGCGTTCGGCGAGTTCGGGGTCGGTGAACACCGAGAACGGCACTCGAAGCAGGTCGTCCGCGTAGTCGGTGCTGTTGTTGTCGACATGTGCGATCAGTCGCTCGGTGAGTGTGATCTTGTCTTCGCGCTCCATGCACCGAGAGTGGCACATGAGACATTCGTTGTCTAGCGTCTCACGCAAATGGTGGCGGTACTGTTTCCTGGTGGCTGCAAGGACTGGAAACGACCCCGCGACCGACGTCCGCTCGACGATCCTCTCCGCAGCGGAGTCGTGCTTCGAACGTTTCGGAATCACGAAGACGACCATGGAAGACGTCGCCCGCGCGGCCGACATGTCCCGCGCGACCGTCTACCGGTACTTCTCGGACCGCGAGAGCCTGATCATCGAATCGGTCGCGCGACGCGCGCGCACGAACATGGCGCCCGCCCGCGCGTTCATCGCGAAGTGGCCCACGATCGAGGAGAGACTCGTCGAGGGCATCTGCCAGAACGTCGAGAGCGGTCTGCGCGACCCGATGGTTCACCTCCTCGTCTCCCCGTCGGAAATGACCCTGGCGAACTCCCTGCTGACCACGTCGGGCAAGGCCGTCGAACTCACGAGTGAACTGTGGGAGCCGATTCTGCGCGAGGCGCAGGAGGCCGGCGACATCCGGGCGGACGTCGACCTGACGCTGCTGTGCGAATGGATCTCGGAACTCGAGATCATGTGCATCAGCCAGCTCAACGGCGGAACCGGCTCGCTCGAACGATTCCGCGAGAAGATCCGGGCCTTCGTCATCCCCTCGCTGTTGCCGGCCGGTCGCTGAGAGACCGCCGCGCACGACTCACCGGTCACCGCGGCGCCGTGTCGCCGTCGAGTGCCGAGTCGATTCCGCTGATCTCGGTGATCTTCCACTCGTTACCGCTGTCGACGGTCATCTTGTAGGTGGCTGTCGACTGCAGCCCGTCGGGTGCCTGACTGTTCTTCGTCAGGACGCTGACGAAGCAATCCACCGAATAGGTTCCGTCCGGTCCCGGTTCGGCTTTCGCCGAGATCGGTTGTGCGGTCGACGTCCATTGCAGCGGAGCAATGATCTGCTCCATCGACGTCGCCGCCTGAGTGAGGCGGTTCGACAGTTCCGGGGACGTTCCCGCCGTCAGCCGTGTCCGCCACGCGGGCAGGTCGCGAAAGTCCATTTCGGCGGCGCCGGTCGCGTAGTCGAGGGCGATCCGTTCCGCCTGCTGCGTGCTCGCCGCCGCGTCGTGGAGCTGGTCGAGTTCGTGCGTCGTGCTGCGGAGTTGCCACCCGAGCACCGCCAGTGCGACGACGAGAACGGCGACCAGGCCCCCGATCACCACCGATTGCAGCGGCACGTTCCTGCCCGCTCGACGCTCGCGATCGCCCGCACCATCGGAGTGATCGGTCTCAGGAGTGGTTCCGGGGTTCACGAGTTCCATCGATTTCTGCATCGTTCGCCTTTCGCTGGGCTGCCCGATCTCCGGGGTGGACGATCGAGGACGGGTCGGGTCCGGTCGGTTCTACCGCCCGGACGGGCTGAGGTGGACTGTCAGTGCGTCTCCGGATGTGGTGGCCGCCATGACGTTGTCGAGCAAGCGGCCTACGTCGACGGTCCGCATCGCGGCCGCTCCGGCCTGGACCGAGGGGAGAAGATTCACGCCGATCACCTGGAGGTCCGGGGCCGTGTGGTCGAGGAAGGTCTGTAGCTCCCCGATGAAAGGGCTTGCCCCGTTGGCGATTCCGTCGCGCAGCGGACCCTTCTCGGTGGCGAAGCGGATTCCGCCGAGCACGTCGTGGAACCCGCTGCCGAACTCGGCGACGATCGGTGTCGTGCCCCGGAATCCTTCCGGGACGGTGGCGCTGTCCATCAGCAAGGGCTGCAGGGTGTCGAACAACGTGGTGAGGGTGTCGGACTGCTGGCTGAGCGTCGCGGCGAGTAGTTCGCCGGCACGGTTGAGATTGTTCAGGACTGCGAAGTCGTCGGGCAGCGCGACGTCGATCGTGTCGAAGATCGACTGCACCCGTTCGGGATCCACCTGTTCGAGAAGCCTGGTCAGGCGTTCCGAGAGCTCCTTGAACGTCGTCGGCACCACCACCTGCGACGCCGGGACCGTGGCACCGTCCTCGAGATACGGTCCGGCGTTCGACGAGGGCAGAACGGCGAGATACGGCTCGCCCAGTGCCGAGAGATTGTCGACCCGGAACGCGCTGTCGGCGGGGATCGACCGGCCGTTCTCGTAGTTCCAGGCGACTTCGATGTGATCTGCCGACGTCGTCATGTCACTGATGTGCCCGATTGCCACCCCGCGGAGCAGAACCCGTGAGCCGACGACGAGTCCGTTCGTGTCCGGCACGTCCAGCGTGGCGGTGCGCACGTCGTCGAATCGGCTCACGTGCAACCCCGCTCGGCCCATGTAGAGGAACGACAACACGGCGATCACCACCATGCCGACGATCGACAATTGCGTCTTCACGGTCATTTCACTGCTCCCAGCATGCGGAGCAGGTTCTCCGCGTCGGCCACGATCTGGTCTCCCCCGGCTGATTCGATGCCCTCGATGTCGACGGACGGCTTCTGCGCGAACGGCACGATCCTGCTCCGCAGGAAGCGGGACAGCACGACGGTCGTG
Organism: Rhodococcus sp. 4CII; assembly: GCF_014256275.1. NCBI lineage: Bacteria > Bacillati > Actinomycetota > Actinomycetes > Mycobacteriales > Nocardiaceae > Rhodococcus > Rhodococcus sp. 4CII. The sequence goes on along the minus strand of NZ_JACCFE010000002.1, from coordinate 5,505,822 downwards.
TCCGGCGCCTCGTCCCAGGCCTCGCGCGCCACGTCCCCCGTGTCGGCGAGGGAGTTCAGCATGGGAACCATCCACAGTCCGCCTTCGTAGACGCTGCCGACGGACGGCAGGATCTGGCCGATGTGGGCGACGACCGAGATCGCGAGTCGCCGCCAGTAGTGCACGCTGGAACTGTCGAACATCGCCGACAAGGCATCGGTCCGGTCGTCGAACGACAGCGCGGTCTCGTTCAACCCCGACAACGTCCGATCGATCTCCTCGGTTCGCCCCGCGAGGTCCCGCATGTCCAGCGCCGCCACGGACGCCACGTCGCGTACGGCCGGGAGTGGCGGCACCACGGAATTCACCCGGGCCATCACGTCTTCGATCCGCTGGATACTGCCGCCGTTGACGAATTTCGCCAGCACCGCGATGGTGTCCTCCAGTTGCGGCGGCGAGATGGTGCGGCTCACGGGAATGGTGCCCCCGGCGGGCAGATACTCGCCGGCCGCACCGCCGCCCTCATCGGTGACCGCGATGTACGTGTCGCCCAGGAGCGTGTCCTGACGGACGATCGCGCGCGCGTCGGCCGGGATTCGGGTGCCGCTTCCGATGCCCGCCGACACCGTCACGATCGGCCCGGACACCTGCAGGGACCGGACCTCGCCGACCCGCAACCCGTCCATCATCACGTCGGCGCCCGCAGGCAGGTTCATCACGCTGGTGAACTCGAGCGAAAGGTCGTAGGTTTCCCCGACGCCGGCACGGACCGAGGGGAGGTCGTCCGGGCCCAGGGAGCAGGCCGGCACCGTCAGTACCACTACGCCCACCGTCACGGCGCCCAGAAGCCGCCTCGTTCTTCTCGATCGGTTCATGTCATTTCCTTCCCGCGAGCACGAGGTCGAGCAGCCTGCCCATCGGCACCTCGGCTCCGGTGGCGGTCGTCGCCACGGTCGGTGGCTGATAGGCGATGGAGAGCGCTCCGTCGCGCGCCGTCTGCTGCGCGAGGAACGGCGCGACCGACGGAATCGTCGAGATCAGGCCCGCGATGTCGGTCGACCTCGTCGCCGCCAGCTTCAGGGCGTCGGTCGCCGGTCCGTGCACGAACGGCCAGATGTCGGCGCCGTAGTTCTGCTGGATGTCGTTCAATGTCGCTACCAGCCAGCCGATTCCCTCGCACACCTCGATGACTCCGGGCCACAGGTCGATCCCCGCGGCCACGACCGCCGGCATCTGTTCCACGATCGACCGGATCGAACTCCAGCGCCGGAGCGCTTCGTCCGTCAGCGGAGCCATGTTCGCGATCGACGAGCCGATGTCGGCGACGAGCTTGTCCGGATCGGCCGCCGCCGCGGCGGCATGCCTCATCATGTCTGCGGCGTTCTCGCCCTGACCGCGCAGTGCCGTTTCTAGACCGACCACCGTTCCCCGAACGTTCTCCTGCCCGTCGTCCGGCGCGATCGCATCGATGAAATCTGCTGCCGAACCGGCAATTTCGGAGATGCTCTTCGGGGTGTGGCTGTGCTCCAGCGGGATACACTCCGCCGGCTCGAGTTCCGGACCGGTGGCGTAGTTGCCCACCAGTTCGAGGCTCCGATCGGCCAGCAGCGACTTCGAGCGGGTGACCGCCCGGACATCCTGCGGATAGGATCGGCCACTCGCGAGCGAGAAGGTGACCTGCACGTGGTCGCCCTGCGGTTCGATGCCTTCGACGCGGCCGACCTGGTAACCCATCTGGGTGACAGGGTTGCCCGTGTAGAGGCCGACGGCGTCCGGCATGAGCGCGCAGAACGTCGACCGGTCTGCGGGCTCTCCCGTCGTCGCCACCGCCACACCGGCACCGCCGACGACGGCGGCCGCGCAGACGACGGCCAGCACCTTGACCGTCAGGCGTGATGTCGCAGGCATCTCAGCACGTCCGTCCGGCAACGGGGACGCAGAAGTCCGAGGCCATGAGTGTGCCGCCCTTGATCGCGGCCATCCCGTCGGGCGTCATCCATTCGGCGAGCTGACCGCGCAACGCCTGAAGATTGTCGATGGCGGGGCCCATCGACGTCCGGAATTCGTCGATCACCGTCTTCGCCTGGTCCACCGCTGCGAGCACCTCCGTCTTGTGGTCGAGATAGAACGCTTCGAACGGCTGGATCGTCATCAGGACGTTGCCGAGCAGCCGGTACGCCTCGTTGAAACCGGCGTGAGTGGTGTTGTACGTCGAGAGGACCACGTCGATCTGACGGATCAGTTCGAACACCATGCCCTGATCGGCCTCGAAGCTCTGGAGGTACTCCGCGGCGAGGTCCGCGACGGTGCGCACCTGCGCACGTTGGTGATCCATGACTCGGGCGATGCTGGTGAGTCCCGAGATCATCGAGGCGATCGATGTCGGGTTCTCGTCGAGAGCCCGCGCGACCTCGTCGAGATTCGCATCGACGGTGCCGCCCTCGATGTCGTCCGTCGTGTGCGGCGCGGCCTGGAGCACGTCTCCGATCGAGTACGGAACACTGACCTGGGAGGCGGGCAGAGCCGCGTCGCCGAGCGGCTGATCGCCGAGCGGGACGAGGGTGATCGCGTAGCCGCCGACCGGGGTGAGCATGCGCACGTCGACGCGGGATTCCGAGCCGACCGGTATCTCGTGGTCGATCTCCGCCGTCACCAGTACCGTGTCCGGCTCGATCGACACATCCGTGACGGTTCCCACGCCGATGCCGGCCACCCGGACGTCCTGGCCGATGTCGATCGAGGACGCGTCGTCGGTGCGGAACGAGAACGACGTGCGCCCCGGCGGGTTCGCGTACAGGACTGCGGTTGTCGTGAGCGCGACGACGAGCAGGAGAACGACTCCGGCGCCGAGCGCCACCTCCCTGCCGATCAGCGACCGCGCCACGATCGACGTTCGGCCCATCCGCCCGGCACGGCTTTTCGTCACGGGTTGCATACGACGACCTCGCTCCCTCTCAGCAGGACCTCGACTTCGGTGGGCAACTGCGCCACACCATTCGTGCACCGGAGGGCGTCCGGGCCGCGCACAGCTGTCTGCGGAACCTGCAGTCCGGCGAAGGTGACCGGGAGCAGTCGCAGCGCTTCGGCAGTGTCCGGCACCGACTCGAACGCGTCGGACAGCATCTTCTCGACGTCCGTCCCCGGTTGCAGGCCGAGGGCGTCGATCAACCGTTTGATCGGGGTGAGGAACTCGGGGCCGAACGCGGCCGTCTTCGGGAATTCGTCGATGACCGACATCGCCTTCGCGATGGGGAAACTCACCGAGCGCAGGAACTCGACGACTTCGGGCGACCGGCCTCCCATGCTGTCGGAGATTCGCGCGAGGTTGCCGGTGAGCGTCGAGATGACCTGTTCACGATCGTGGGCGAGACCGGCGAGTTTCTGCGCGTCCGCGAGCATCGGCGACAGGCCGTTTCCGTCTCCCTGGAGCAGGGAGATCGCGTTCTCGGTGAATCTGTTGATGTCGTCCGTGCTCATGGTGGCGAGGACCGGTTGCAGTCCGTTGAACAACTCGGTGATGTCGTACGAGGGTCGCGTCTTGTCGGCAGGCAGACGATCGACCGCGTCGCCCGGATCCGAGGGAAACTCCGCGTCGATGTAGCGGACCCCGGTGAGGTTCTGGTACTTCACCGCCAGGACCGTGTCGGAGGTGAGCTGATACTGCTTCTCCATCGTGAAATGCACCTCCGCGAGACTCCGCCCGCCGTCCCGGATCAGCTCGACCGATTCGACCTTGCCGATCCGCACGCCCTTCGTCCGGATGTCCCCGTGCGCGCCCAGACCGGAGACGTCGGTGAATTCCGCTGTATAGCTTCTCGTCTCGCCGTCTACCGGACTCTTCATCGCACTGATCACGATGACGAAGAGGAGCACGGACACCGCGGCCGCAGCGGCGAGCTTGACGAGAGTGACGACGAATCCGGTGCGGTTGCTCATCGGCCTGCTCCGTTCCCGGCCGGCGCCGCGGCATCGGTGTACGCGAGCGGGGCCGCCAGCGCGGGCAGGTCGTCCAGGACAATCCGCAGGTTGAGCCGCTGACCGTCGCCGCTGTCCTCGAACGTGGTGTCCAGCCGCTCGACAGCGTCACGCAGTCGCTCGGGCCGCGCCCCGCCGTCGTAGAGGTGCGGTACCACGCCGGCGAGTTCTCCGACCACTTCGGTCACGGGCGTCAGTTCCTCACCGTGCGATTTCAACAACTGCCCGGCCTGTCCGAACAATTGCCCCGCCGCAAGGGTCAGACCGGCGTCGGTCTCGTCCATGAACGGGTCGTCGACCCCGACCGAACCGTCGGGTCGCTGGTTGTACGTGCTGTTGTAGATGTGGGTCAGTGAATCGATCGCCTGGCGGTTGAACGCCGGGAACACCGCGAGGATGTCGTTGACCCGCCCGAGCAGTTCGCTGGGAAGGGCCTGCTGCGTCTGCGCCACCCGGTCGGCGAACAGAAGTCCTGCATCGATCATGGGTGTCAGACCGTCGGTGTACCGGACGACCTCGTCCAGGCCGGCGATCATCGAGTCCGTCAGCGTGCCGTCGACGGTCAACGACCCCTTCTCGATCATGGTCGACATCGTGAAATCTCCTGTGGGCGTGCGGTCGAGTGTGCGATGCGCCTCCAGTTCGGAACCGCCGGGCTTGCCCACCAGATTGACGGCCGTGGAACCGAAGTAGTTCTGCGGCCGGAAGTCGACGTCGAATGCGTCGGTCAGGCCTGCGATCTGACTCGGGTCGAGCCGAAGGTCCATGCGGACGGAATCCGCGCCCATGCGTTCCAGACCGGTGACGACACCGACCTCACCGCCCCGTAAAATCACCTTCGTGCCGGAGTCGACGCCCGGCCCCACGTACGGGATGTCGATGCTGATCGGCATCCCGTCCGGTTCGGCGCTGCCCGGGTACACCCAGACGGCAGCGGCGATCACCGCGCACGTCGTGACGACGACCCCCAGCCCCGCCGTGTTCAGCACCCGGGCCTGACGACCCGGCGCGCCCCTCAGAAAGTCTTGGCTCCGCGCTCTACTCATTCCTCATCCTTTGAATACCAGCTCGGGACTCAGACCCCAGATCGCTACGGTCATACAGAAATTCAGGACCACGATCGCGACGAGACTCGCCCGGATCGCGCGCCCGGACGCCGCACCCACGCCTGCCGGCCCACCACTCGCGAAGTATCCGTAGTAGCAGTGGATCATCGTGACGACCGCGCAGAAGACGACCGCCTTGACGAGCGACGCCACCAGGTCGGGAACACTGAGGAATTGACTGAAGTAATGATCGTAGGTACCCGCCGGCTGACGATGAAAAGTCTTGATGATAAACCCGCCGGTCATGAAACTGACCACCAGCGCCATCAGGTATCCGGGAATCACGATGAGCATGCTCCCGATCAGACGCGTCCCGACCACGAACGGAATGGCTTGCAAGCCCATCGATTCGGTGGCGTCGATCTCCTCCGAGATGCGCATCGAGCCGATCTCGGCCGTCATCCTGCAGCCGGCCTGAGCGGCGAATCCGATTCCGGTGATGATCGGCGCGATCACCCGGACATTGCCGAACGATCCGATGATCCCGGTCAGCGCCCCGAATCCGAGCAGATCGAAGGCCATGAACGCCTGGATCGCCACCACGGCGCCCACGGCCAATCCCAGGAAGAACATCAGACTGACCACACCGCCGTCGACGACGAGCGAGCCGTTTCCCCAGGCCATGTTGTTCATGGTGGTCATGGTCTGCTTGCGGTATTTTCGCAGTGTCGTGGGCAGCAATGCGACCGTCTTGGCGGCGAAGACCGCGACCTGCCCGATTTCCTCGATGGCCGAGGTGACCGCGCCACCCAGCGAGCGAAACGGCGTCAGGAGTATCCCACCGGCGGGGCCGGTGCGGCGCGTGGAGTGTGTGTTCACGTCACGCCAACCGAGCCGGGAAGAACATCATCTGTACCTGGCTGACCACGAGATTGGTCATGAAGATGCAGAAGACACTGAGTACCACCGAGGCGTTGACCGCGTTGGCGACGCCCTTCGGGCCGCCCTTCGCTTCGAGCCCGCGCAGGCTGGCGATCAACACGACGAGCGCCGCGAAGATCACCGACTTGAGCACGGAGAAGGCCAGATCGGTCGGCGTTGCGAACGAACCGAACGATTGCCAGAAGCTGCCGGGCACCACGTCGTTGACGTTCGCGGAGATCACCAGCCCCGCGGCCACGCCTGCCGCGACGATCACGATGCACAGCATCGGCGCGATGGCGATCATCGCGAGGAACCGCGGGACGACCAACCTCTGGACCGGGTCGATACCCATCACCCGGATCGCTTCGATCTCTTCGCGAATCGCGCGAGCACCGAGATCGGACGCGATGGCCGATGCGGCCGCACCGCTCATCAGGAGTCCCGCCGCCATCGGCGCCCCCTGTCCCACCACGCCGAGTCCACTGGCGGCACCCGCCAATGAATTCGCGCCGACCTGGTTCATGATTCCACCGACCTGGACCGACACCTCGGCGCCGATCGGCACCGCCATCAGCAGCGCGGGCAGTGCGGTGACCTTGAGGAGCTTCCACATCTGGGTGGCCACCTCTTCGATGGGCAGCCGCAGCGCAATGGTGTCGGATACGGTGTGCCTCAATATGTTCGCCGCGAGTTCGGCCGATCTCCCCAACGTCTCGAGACTTCGAATGGGCGTCTCCTTCAAGTATTTCCCCACCGCGTCGATCGACAGACGCGGCCGCTGCCGCTTCTCCGGTGCGGCTCGATCTGCCGGCGCGACCGGACCTGACGGCGCGGTGTCCGCCGCGATCGCTTCTCTCACACTCGTCACTGTGTTACTCCTGTGTACGCCGGAAGAACCTGCGTGTCTGCGTCGTTCGAATCCCACTCCCCGTCGAGGCAGCCAGCTCCGAGGCTTTCGTGAATCGCGATCTGAGCGTTCTCCGGCAACGTGTGCATGATGTGCCGCACCCGCCCCTGACGGCGAGCGACGGCCTGCCGGAACGGCATCCCCGGCGTCGCCTTCATCTGCGGAACGATGCCCTCCACGTCATCGACACCACCGGCATGGTGACCGGCGTCGACCATCGCCTGCTCCTGCGCCATCTGCGCCTCGTCCTTCTCCTCCGACATCCCGATCGGACCGATCATCGTGCCGTTGAGGAACTGCTTGACCACCGGCTCCTCACTGGTGAGCAGCACCTCGCGGGGTCCGAACATCACCAGATGCCGCCGGAACAGCATCCCGATGTTGTCCGGCACCGTCCGCGCCAGATTGATGTTGTGCGACACGATCAGAATCGTCGCATCGATCTCCGCATTGATATCGATCAACGTCTGCGAAATGTACGTGGTGCGCACCGGATCCAGACCGGAGTCGGGCTCGTCCACCAGAATGATCTGCGGATCCAGCACCAGCGCCCGCGCCAGACCGGCGCGCTTGCGCATACCGCCGGAGATCTCGCCGGGCAGCTTGTCCTCGGCCCCGAGCAGACCGACCAGCTCCATCTTCTCCATCACGATCTTGCGGATCTCGGACTCGGACTTCTTCGTGTGCTCCCGCAACGGGAACGCCACGTTGTCGAACAGGTTTATCGAGCCGAACAACGCACCGTCCTGGAACAGCACCCCGAACAACTTCCGGATCTCGTACAACTCCTTCGAGGAGCACTCGAGAATGTTGGTGCCGTCGATCACGATCGACCCCTGCTCCGGACGGAGCAGACCGATCAGCGACTTCAGAAACACCGACTTACCGGTACCCGACGGGCCCAGCAACGCACTCACCTCACCGGCCGGAAGAGTCAACGTGACGTCCTGCCAGATCCTCTGCGAGCCGAAAGACTTGGTCAGTCCCTCGACGGAAACCTCCACTCCCACCATTACCTCCGTGCATTCAGGCATCAATGCCAGTTCGGATGTTGCAGGGCACTCGCGACCTCGAGCCGGAACCCACAGTCGTTCCCCGTGCGCACGTCGAGATCCCGCCGTGCGCACGCCGGGTGACGCCTGTGGTCGAATAGAGCTTCACGGCAGAGCTTTTCATCGGTCTGCAGTCGATCGACGCCGAGTTCGCAACGTCCGACTGTGATACAAATTACGTCGCACGTATTACGTTATACGCCAAATGACCGCCCAGGCAAGAGTGGTTCACAAAATCATTGCCTCGCGAAATGTGCCCGCGCGGAGACATTCCCGCTCGATCGGGCCGTGACCAGCCGCTGGAGCCATTTACCCACGAAGCTACGTCCATTAGATTTACGACGAGCAGAGCGCGTCGTGCCAACGCACAACGAAGCCGTGCCCCTTGGAGGGACACGGCTTCGACGCTGTCGGGAACCCGGGCGAACTACGGCAGGAAGGCGGGGAGGACGAACTGCCTCATCATCTGCCGGTGCGCCGGATCGCTCGGATCCGAATTGTCCAGTCGCGGCGCAAGCATCAGCTGAACGAGGGTGATCCAGGAGCAGGCGTCGTCCGTATCGATGTCCGCCCGCATCTCGCCGTCGGCCTTGGCGTCGTCGAAGATCGGCCCCCACAGTTCGGTGGTCAGACTCGTCGCGAGCGGGATGGTCTCGAGCCACGAATCTCCGCCGACGTGTTCCGGACTGACGAGGATGCGCACGATCGGATCGTTGATGCCGTCGTAGACCAGATAGATGAGGCCCTCGATCAGCCTGTCCTCGAACGTCGCGCACTCCATCAAGAACTTCCGGCCGCGTTCGAGCGTCTGACGGGAACGCCACCTGATCAACTCGGTGGTGAGCGTTTCGCGATCCTGGAAGTACCGGTAGACGGTCGGACGCGAGACCCCGGCCTCCTTGGCGATGTCCTCCATCGTCGTCTTCGCGATCCCGAAACGAAGAATCATCGTCTGGGCAGCCACGAGTATCTGAGACCGTGCCACATCGGCATCCTGACTCAGGACGCCCGCGGTCTTTCTTCTTGCCATCCTCGCTCCAGACACTGTCACTTCCGGCCGGCCACCCCGACGAGCCGCGATACAAATGACAGTACACGTAAAGTGTTGCACAGAGGGTGGCGACCACGCCCTGTTCATTACACCAAAAGAGCGAGGCAGCTGTCCGAAGTCCCACGGGACCACGGACAACTGCCTCGAACATGCCTCGAACCTAGGACGAGGGCGTAAAGGCGATCGGGAGTCGGATGCAGCCGCGTACCTGCGTGGCGTGCAGGATCGGCGGGTCCTCCGGAACGAGGCGGTAGTCGGGCAACCGCCGGTGGATCTCCTCCATGGCCAATTTGAGCTCGATTCGAGCCAGGTGAGACCCGATGCACCGATGCGGCCCTGCACCGAACGACAGGTGACGGTTGGGCGAGCGGTCGATCCGCAGCTCGTCGGGATCCTCGAACTCGCCACCGTCGCGGTTCGCCGAGCAGAGCAGCACGATGAGCTGGTCGCCCTCCGCGATCGTGACTCCGCCGAGTTCGACGTCGCGGGTCGCTCGCCGGCCGGCGATGACGGCAGCCTCGATCCTCAGGATCTCCTCCACCGCGGCCGGGATGGTGTCGGGATCGTCCACGATCTCCTGCCGCTGACCCGGGTTGTTCGCGAGGTGGATGATCCCCCAGGCAAGTGACCCCTGGACGGTGTGCAGGCCCGCGATGAGCAGGAGGAAGAACATGCGGTACAGCTCTTCGTCGGTGAGCAGCCGTACCCCGTCCTCCATCTCGATCGGGGTGTTGATGATCTGCGCGGTCAGGCTGTCCGAGGTGTTCTCACCCGAACGCACCGCGGCCACGATGGCACCGAAGTAGCCGAAGATCTGATTGGCCGCGTCCTCACGCGCCTTCGCGGATTCCTCCTCCGTTCCACCGGGAATACCCTGCAGTGCAACATCTGTCGTCTTGGTGAACATCTCGGCGTCTTCGAGCGGCCAGCCCATGAGGGCCAGGAAAACCCGCGTCGGCAGTTCGTGGGCGAACTCCGAGATGAACTCGGCTTCGCCGCGCGCCGCGAAGTCGTCGATCAGCTCGTTGACGACGTCCCGGATCTGGGGCTCGAGCTCCTTCATCCGCTTGGGACTGAACAGCGGTTGCAGCGCCTGCCGGTAGAACGTGTGCTCCGGCGGGTCGAGCTCGATCGGGATGAACTTCCCTTGGCCCGCGTTGACGAGGTTGTTCGGGTAGCTGGAGAAGGTCTCCGGATCGCGGAGGACCTGGTGGATCTCCTCGTAGCGCGTCACGATCCAGTGTCCGCCGTGCGCCGTGGAGTAGACGACCGGGCCGATGGCCCTCAGCGCCGCCGCCCGTTCCTGGAACACGTCCTCGGGCATCGCCAATGTCTGGTCGTAGACGTCGAAGTCCACGATGAGCTTGTCGGGTAGTTGGGTGGTCGTCACTGCTTCTCAGCCTTCCGAAGTCGGGAGTTCGACGCTCAGCGCGCGTTCGGGGCACATCTCGACGAGAGCACCCAGTTGGTCTCGTAGTTCCTCGGGAACCGGTTCGGCGACGACGACGGGATAGCCCTGGTCGTCGCAGTCGACTATCTCGGGAGCGGCGCCGTAGCAGAGGCCGTGGCCCGCGCACGCGGACCGGTCGACCTGCAGGGACAGCGCGCGGTTCTGCGCATGAATGGTCATCGAAAGGCTCCGTTCAGTCGACGGGAACCGTCGGATTCGGAGCGTCTTCCTCGAACATCATCGCCACACGCGACAGGGTGCCGCCGTCGGTCGCGGGCAGCGTGAGACCCGAAATGTAGGCCGAGTCGTCGGACGCGAGGAACAGGGCGACCTTCGCGTTGTCCACGAGGGACGGCGGGCGCTGCAGCTTGAGCGGAATGGGCGAGACGCCCGGATCCCACGGCCCCGCGGTCTCCTCGTACGACTGCCCGATCACCGGGGTGCCCGGGCCCATGAGGAAGTTCGGGGACATTCCGTGCGTGGGGGCGAGGGCATTGACGCGAATCCCGTACCGCCCGAGATCCAGGCTGAGGCCGCGAACCAGGCCGTTGACACCGGCCTTCGTCGCCGAGTACATCGCGATGCTGTGATAGGCGGCGAAGGACGCCGCCGACGACGTTGCCAGGATGACGCCGCCGCCGTTGGCCCGCATCGCCGGCACCGCGGCCTTGCACGAGTACACGACGCCGCTGAGGTTGACTCCGAGGACGTGCTGCCAGTCGGCATCCGTGAGGTCCTGGAACTCCACGTGTTCGCCGCCCGCCACCGACGGCACACCGCCCCGGGAGACGACGCCCGCGTTGGCCCACATGATGTCGAGCTTGCCGAACTGCTCGACGGTGGTCTCGACACTGCGGTAGACGGCTGCCTCGTCGCTCACGTCGGCGGTGACGGCGATCGCCGTTCCACCCTGCTGCTCAACCAGTTTCACCGTCTGTTCGGCCCGGTCGCCGTCGATGTCCACGACCGCGACCTTCGCACCTTCCGAGGCGAACAACTGCGCACCCTGGCGCCCGAGCCCGGACCCACCTCCGGTGATGACGGCGACTTTGTCCTGAAGTTTCATGGGGACTCCTCTGTGATGGTTCGTCGGATGCCGGAGATTCGCGGTGCGGGTGGACCTCGTGCGGCGAGACTGTTCCGATCCTCGACGGCGGGCTGTTGCCGGTCGAGCGGATCGTGTGCGGGCCGCATCTCCGATCCGGATAAACCTTATACCGTTAGGCCGTGAGACGTCAATCACTTTCTCGGTGTGCGGCGAATCGGATCATCGCGCGTACGTCATCCGGAAATGACTGCACGTGAGGCGATTTCAACCATCGAAGCAGTGTCGACCAGCTTCACCCGCGGCCTGCCGGATTCCCTGCCCAGCCGGCGCTCGTAGGCGTCGATCGTCTTCCATCCGTCGTAGTCGATCCGGTCGGGTCGCCGATCCGCGACCAGCCGGCGGAGCTCGTCGCGACCGCCGCCCGGAGCCGTCACACGCCCGGCGTGGAAGTCGTCGACGAGGGCGTCGACGGTTTCGGCGGCGCAGGCCTTGTTGGTCCCGATGACGCCGGACGGACCGCGTTTGATCCACCCGACTGTGTACACGCCCCGCATCGGGTTGCCCGAATCCGGATCCAGCACACGGCCTCCGTCGTTCCGCATCGTCGCGCGTGCACCCGAGACCGGGATACCCGCCACCGGGACGCCCCGGTACCCCACCGACCGCAGGACCAGGTCACAGTCGATGTCCTCGCCAACACCGGTCGCCACCGCCGCAGGGTTGCCCGCCGGATCCGGAACCAGCTCGTTGCGGACCAGACGAATTCCCTCCACCCGGTGGTGCCCGAGCATCTCCACCGGAGAAAGCAGATAGCGCAACGCAATACGTCTATCTCCCGGCGTACGCGGGGCCGCGGCGAACTCCGCGACGATCCTCGCTTTCATCGCCTCGATCGAATCGGGGCGCCCACCGGATATCGGTGCCTCCGCTATCTCGTCGGGATCTACCGCGACGTGAACGCCCGGGAGGTAGCCCAGCGCAAGCAACTCGGGGTTCGTGTACGCCGCCTGCGCCGGTCCTCTTCGCCCGACGACCACCACTTCCTCGATCCTGCTCTCCGACAACGCTTCCAGTGCGTGCGGGGCGATATCGGTCTTACTCAGCGCGGAGGCGCCGGACACGAGCACTCGGGCCACATCCAGCGCGACGTTGCCGTTGCCGATGATCACGGCGCGCGTGCCCGACAGGTCGAAGGTGCGGTGCGCGTGATCGGGATGACCGTTGTACCACCCCACGAATTCGGTTGCCGAGTGGCTTCCGGGCAGATCTTCGCCGGGAATCCCCAGCGCACAGTCGGCGGGGGCGCCGACCGCGTAGATCACCGCATCGTGATGCGCGAGCAACTCGTCGTGCGTGAGGTGTTTTCCCACCTCGACATTGAGGTAGAAGTCCACGTTCTTCCGCGACGCCGTCTTCTGGAACTGCGACGCGACTGACTTGGTCCCCTGATGGTCCGGTGCGACGCCGAACCGGATCAGCCCGAACGGTGTCGCCAGCTTCTCGAAGAAGGAGACTTCCACGGCGAGGCCGCTGCGCGACAGCAGGTTCTCCGCGGCGTAACAGCCGGACGGCCCCGACCCGACGATCGCCACCCGCAGCAGCGCGCGTTCGGACACCTGGACCGCGGCGGCAGGTGGCGCGGCAGCCGGAACGAGCTGCTCCCGATTCGTGTAATACGCCGCGTTGATCTCCTCGTAGCGCGCGGTTTCCGGAGTCAGGTCGTAGTCGGGAACGATGGCGTCGACCGGGCACGCGTCGATGCATGCGCCACAGTCGATGCAGCCGGCCGGATCGATGTACAGCATCTCCGCGCGGCCGTAGCCGGGCTCGTTCGGAGTCGGATGAATGCAATCGACGGGGCACACCGGGACGCAACTGGCGTCGTTACAGCAGGACTGGGTGACTACATGAGCCAACGTGAGCTCCTATCGCTTCGAGATCGGATCGGCGGGCGCGCACCTCGTCACGTTTAACAGTGATACAAATAACGTTAGATGTCAGTTAACTATGTGTCAAGGCTCACACCGGCACCACGGCATCGGGCCCACACGCCTGCGCGTGTGGGCCCGATTTCTCCGGGTGTAGCGATCGACGGGTCAGAGAGTGCGCAGCCGCACAATCTCCTTGTCGAATTCATCGATGTTCTCGACCGAGCTCATGTGCCCCACGCCGGGAAGAACGATGAGCCGCTCCAGATGACCGGCCTCGTCCAGAACGCGGGCAAGTTGCGAGCGTGGACCGGCGGTGTCAGCCGGTCCATGGAGCCCACGAGCACCGTGGTCGGCACGTCGAGGTTGTCGAGCGCCTCGTGGATGTCGAGGCCGCTCAGCGCGGCGCCCCAACCGCCTCGGATCCGCGGCTTGCAGTCCCGGACGATGTTCTCGCAGAACTGGACTTCGGCGCGCGAGGCGTTCGGCGACATCGACACGTACTGGATCGCGCGGGTCATCACCGGCGAGGACACCAGGGGCATCGGTGCGCTCAGGACGGCGCGGCCCACCGGAACCGGCACGCGCGGAAAACGATTCGGCAGCGGAATGACAGTGGTCTCGGCGATCAGGCGGTCGCAGGCGGTGCTCGCGAGGAGCACGGCCTTCGCATACTTCTTCACCTCGTCGGGGTGCCGTCCGGCCCACGCCATGATGCTCATGCCGCCCATACTGTGACCCACGAGCACGGCCTTCCGGTCTTCCCGCACCGTCGCCTTCAGCACCTCCGACAGGTCGTCGGCGAGGACATCGGGGCCGAGCGCGAGCGAGCCCACCGAGCTGCGCCCGTGGCCGCGCTGGTCGTAGGTGATCACGCGGTACTCGCCGGCGAGAGCGTTCACCTGCGGGTACCAATATTCGGTGGAGCAGGTCCAACCATGGCTCAGCACAATGGGATCGCCGTCCACCGGACCGTACGCGCGGACATACAGCGTCGCTCCGTCGTCCGTAAGGATCTCCGTCACGTCCGGGCGCAGAGTCGGGGGCCGCAGCAGTTCGTTCGGGGCCACCTCGGTCGACAACGTCAACCCGCGAGTGGCGCGCCTGCGGCGGATCGTCGCCGCCGCGGCGGCGAGTGCACCCACTCCGGCCGCGCCGGCGAGTGCCCCGAGGGCGATGGTGCGCGAACTGCTGGTCATTCCTACCCCTGTTCCTGTCTAACTTGCTCTGTTGGTGTCCGGGTTCTTCGCCGGCTCGGGCGTCTCGCCGAGCCGGCGGGCCGCCCGCTCGAGCGCCTGGGAGATCTGCTCCTCCATCGCCTCTGCGAACAGCGACTGGACGGCGTCGTGCGCAAGGGGCCGCATCCGGTCGACGAGCTGTGCGATGTCCGATACCTTCGCCTCGTCGAGTTCGAGCGGCTCGTATTCGGCGCCGAGATAACGGTCCGCGACGACGGCGACGAACCGCGCTGCGACGTCCGAAAGTCCTTGCCGCACTGCCGCGGTCTGCTCGAGAACCTCCTCGAGCGGGATGCCTGCGTCGACGAGGAGCTGCGCCGCTTCGACCAGACGCGGATTGTTCACCGAATAGTCGTCGCCGGCGGGAACGAGCACACCGAGTTCGGCGCCCCGGGCGATATTGGCCTCAGTGGTCTGTGCCCCGAACATACGTCGAAGCTCGGCCAGCGTGAGGCGGGCCGCGCGCCGGCGCTTCGTCCACCGGCTGCCCGGGTCGTCGGTCTCCAGGACCTCCTTGACCTGGAGTCCGTAGTGGGCGGCGGTGAGGAGTTCGCTGATGGTGGCGAACGTGTAGCCGCGGTCGAGCATCCGCCCGATCAGATGTAGCCGCGCGAGATGCGACTCGTTGTACCAGCCGGTGCGCCCCTGCTTCCGCGGCGGCGGAAGCAGGCCGCGATCCTGATAGACGCGCACGTTGCGCACACTGACCCGCGCCTCGCGGGCGAGGTCGTCGATCCGGTATTCCTTCATCGGACGATGTGCGCCCGTCGGAGCAGCAGCCGGGACGGTCCGCCGACGAGCCCCACCGCGTCGAGGAATTCGATGGTCTTGGAGCAACCCTCGCGCAGCATGTCGTGATAATGCCGGTTCGATTTCGCGGCCTTCTTCGCTTCGTCCACATCGAGACCGGCGGCCGCGTAGACCCGCGGATTCACCAGGCTGGTGACGACGAAGTAGGCGGTGGTCCCGAGAACGAGTCGCACCCGCGCCCGGGTGAACCACGACGCGTTCCGCACCCGGCGGACCGTCTCCTCGCGTGCGAACTTGATGTGGCGGGATTCCTCGAGCACGTGAATCCTGCTGACGGTGCGGGTGATCGGCTGCACCCGTTCGTCCTTCATGAAATCGCGCTGCATCATGTCGAGGATCTCCTCGGCGAACAGAGTCCCGCCGTATGCCAGCGACCCCGTCGCCGTGGCCTTGAAGGCCCGCGCGCTCTGCCGGATCCACCACTTGGGCCGGTACGACGGAATCCCGAATCGCTGCGCGGACCGGGCGAACATCGTGGAGTGCCTGCACTCGTCGGCGATCTCGGTGAGGGCGAACTGCACGTGTGGTGTGGCCGGGTCGTGCGAGTAGATGTCGCGGACCAGCATCTGCATCAGGATCAGCTCGAACCAGATTCCGGTGCCGGCGATGCTGGCCGCCTCATGCTTGGTAAGGGTAACGCGCTGCTCCTCGGTCATGGCGTCCCACATGTCGGTGCCGTAGAGACTGCACCATTCCGGGGTCATGCCGTACCGATCCTCCGGGATCGGCGCCTCCCAGTCGACCTCGATCAGCGGGTCGTACGACTTGCGCGCGGCAGAGGCAAGCAGCCGGGCCGCCGTGTCCTGGCGATCACCGGCGCGTGTCAGCCGGGACGTGGGGTGGGCAGTGCTCTCTGAGTTCCGCATGTTGACGACGGACATGTCAGCTCCTCGGTAGCCGTCTCACCACCATAGCATTGTCACAATGTCCATTGTCATGATCGAGGCGTGCGAAGTCCACGACTTCGTTGCGGAGAGACAGTGAGTTCGCGGCTACCAGCGAGGCCCGCGCTGCACGTCGTCGACACGCGGACGTACGTCGACGAGATAGACGCACACTGCGACGACTGCGACGATGCCGAACAATTGGACCGCGGGGAACAGCAGGAGAACGAGGAACGCGACGGCGAGAATGCTCAGCCAGATCGGTTTGCTCAACTTGTCCACCGCGGTGAACGCGTCCTTGCGCTGGCGAGCCGCGTGAAACAGCGCGAAGGCCGCACCACCCAGGGCAATGATGCGAATCACCAGCAAGATCACCGACACGACGCCGTCAACTTGAATCACAGCACCATCCTACGAGGTCGGCACGCAAACGGCCCCCGCACCAGCGGTGCGGGGGCCGAAAAGCGTGAAGGATCAAGCCTTCTTGACGGGAGCTGTCTTCTTGGCGGGAGCAGCAGCGGTCTTCTTGGCGGGTGCCGGAGCGGGAGTTGCCGCGGCCTTGGCCGGAGCGGCCTTCTTCGCCGGAGCGGCATGCTTGGCCGGGGCGGCCTTGTCTGCCTGAGCCTGGACGTCGGCCGCGGTGGCGGTGACGCGCTCGGCGGCATCCTTTGACGCCGCCTCGGCCTGGTCGCCCAGGTCGAGAACCTTCAGGGCAGCCTCGTCGCCGGCGTCGGCGATGGCCTCGCCGAGACCCTCGGCGGTCTCGGAGATGCGGCCCGACGCGCGGCCCGCGAGCTTCGCGGCCTGCTCGCCCACGGCGCGCGTCTGCCGCGCGACGGTGCCGAGAGCTTCCTCGGTCAGCTCGACGGCGTCACCGAAAGCGGACTCGGCGCGGCCGATGCCCTCCTCGACGACCGGCTGCTTGCGGATGCGCTCGACCGTGTCCTCGCCGCGCTCGGCGAGCGACGTGTACAGGTCGGAGGCGACCTTCAGGTAGGCCTCGGCGACCTTGCGCAGCTCGTCGGCGGTGAACTTCTCGCGCAGCTCGGCAAGCTCCTCGGGCAGCTCGGACGGCAGTCCGGCGAGGCGGTCGCGCAGGTTCTCGACGCCCTCGGTGACCTCTTCCTGGAGGCCGGCGATGCGCTCCTTGGCGCCGCCGACCCGCTCCTCGACGTCACCCTGGGTGGACTCCGCACGCGAGCGGACCTGGGCGACGACGTCGGCCACGGCCTGCACCACGACGTCTCCGGCACCTACGGCGGCATACAGCGAGGTCTTCACGCTGTCGATGGTCTTCTGGTCAGTCATCGGCTTTCTCCTCTTCAACGGTGGGGGGTTCTGGTTCCGGCGTCTGCGAATCAGAACGCTGGTGTTCATCTGTCCGAAGCTCGGACGTCCGGGATTCGGCCGCTTCCGCCGATTCGTTCTCACGACAGAACGACTCGTAGATCTCGAGCAGCACCTGCTTCTGCCGCTCGGTGATGGCCGTGTCCGCGAGCAGAGCGTCACGGAGGGGGCCGTGTGGCCGCTGCTCGAGGTAACCCGCCTGGACGTACAGGACCTCCGAGGACACCCGGAGACCCTTCGCTATCTGCCCAAGCACCTCGGCCGAGGGCTTGCGCAACCCACGTTCGATCTGACTCAGATACGGATTACTGACACCGGCCAGCTGCGCCAGCTGCCGCATCGACACCTGGGCCGCTTCGCGCTGGGCACGAATGAAACCTCCGATGTCGTGAGCGGCATTGCTGACTACACGAGCTGCCAGATCTCCTGCACCGGCTGCGTCGCGATCGTCGCTTGCCATCAGTCCTCCGTGTTGCTGGGCAAGACCAAGCCTAAAGGAGGGTGCTAGCAATTGCAAGCACTCTGTTAGCACTCAGCTAGCGGGCCGATCGTCAGCCGAACAGCAGCGTCGAGAACGTATAGATCAGCAGACCCGCGATGGAACCGACAACCGTGCCGTTGATGCGGATGAACTGGAGGTCCCGTCCCACTTGCAACTCGATCTTCTTCGACGCCTCCTCGGCGTCCCAGCGTTCGACGGTGTCGGAGATGATTCCGGTGATCTCGTCGGTGTAATGGACGACGACGTAGCGCGTCCCGGCGAGCACCCACCCGTCGACCTTGGCCCTCAGCTCGTGGTCGTCCCGCAGCCGCTCGCCGAACCGGACGACGTTCTCCGCGACCTTCGTGCGCAGCGTGCTGTTCGGGTCGTCGACGGATTCCATGATGAGGCGCTTGGCGACCTTCCAGGTCGCGGCGGCGAGGCCGGTCACCTCCTCGCGGCCCATGATCTCGGCCTTGATCTTCTCGGCCTTCTCCATGGTCGCGGGATCGTTCTGCAGGTCGTCGGCGAAGTCGATCAGGAACCGGTTGGCCGCCTGCCGCACCTCGTGCTCCGGGTTCGATCGCACCTTCCAGGTGAACTCGACCAGTTCCCGGTGAATCTTCTCGCCCAGCATGGCGTCGACGAACTTGGGCGACCAGGCGGGCGAATCGCGGCTGACGATCCTGTCGATCGTCTCCTGACTGCCCAGCGCCCACTGATGTGCCCGCTCGGCGAGCAGATCCAGGATGGGCAGCTGCCGGTTCTCCCGGAGCAGTTCGGCGAGGACGCGTCCGATCGGCGGTCCCCACTGGGGCTCGGCCAGCCTGCGCACCAAGGTGCTGTCGATGATCTGCTGCACGTCCTCGTCACGCAGGATCTCGACGAAGCCGCGCAGAATGGTGGCCGTCTCGGCGGCGACCCGCGCGGCATGATGCGGCTGCGCCATCCAGGTGCCCAGCCGCAGCGGGATCTCCGCCGCCTCCACCTTCGCGGACACCACCTCGGGTGCGAGGAAGTTCTGGCCGACGAAATTGCTCAGACTCGCGCCCAGCTGGTCCTTCTTCCGCTTGATGATCGCGGTGTGCGGAATCGGCAGCCCCAGGGGATGCCGGAACAGCGCGGTCACCGCGAACCAGTCGGCCAGCGCGCCGACCATGCCGGCCTCCGACGCGGCCCGCACGTACCCCACCCACGCCCCCGCACCGCGCGATTCCTGCCACCTGCAGAGGAGGTAGACCACGGTGGCGAAGACGAGGAAGCCGGTCGCGACAGTCTTCATCCTGCGGAGGTCGCGGCGCTTCGCATCGTCGTCGAAGGCGGAAAGACTCAGTTGGTCCACAGACGCCATTGTGCCCAAGGTCGGCGCGGAGGCGGGTGTCCAGCCGATCGACGCGCGCCCGCACAAGCGGCGTTGTGCCGGGCGACAACACCCGAGCACTAAGCTGACAGGAGATCGTGACACGAAACGGATGTGAAGAGACTCAGTGGCGAACGATGACGTGAAGGATGCCGAGCAGGTGACCGAGTCGACGACGAAGACGGAAAAGGCGGCAAAGCCCGACGGGCGCAAGCGCCGCTGGCGTGAGCACAAGATCGCACGCCGGGAGGAACTCGTCGACGGCACGATCGCCGCCATCCGCCTGCGCGGGCGCGACATCGGGATGGACGAGATCGCGTCCGAGATCGGCGTCTCGAAGACCGTCCTCTACCGCTATTTCGCGGACAAGAGCGACCTGACCAACGCGACCATGGCGCGCTACGTGGAGACGACGCTCGCGCCGCGGATCTACGAGGCCATCGGCGGCGACCTCGACGACTTCGAGCTGACCCGGGCCACCATCACCGCATATGTCGAGACGGTGGCGTCGGACCCCGACGTGTACCTGTACATCATGGCCAACGGTTCCGGGCCGGGCCGGGACACGGTCGCCGACTCGGAGCGAATGATCGCGGAGGTGCTCTCCACGGTTCTCGGCGAGCGGCTGCGGCAGATGGAGATGGATTCCGGCGGGGCGGTCCCGTGGGCATACGGGATCATCGGCGGCGTGCAGCTGGCCACGCACTGGTGGATCTCCAACCGGTCGATGTCGGTCGAGGATCTGATCAACTACCTCACGATGATGACCTGGGGTGGCGTCACCGGCATCGCCGCCGTGAACGGGTCGCCCGCTCGCTTCAACGCGATCCCCCACCCCCTCCTTCCGTCCGAGGCAGAGTAGCTTCACCCATTCTTGTGTAACCGCCAGTAACAGGTAAACTTCCCCGTGTGAACGAACACGAGGAAGAAGAAGAGGGCTACCGCGGCCCCGCCGACGTCGTCGTCGGCGACCGCCCCGCCGTGACCGTGCAGGTCCAGCTGGCGGGAAACTTCGAACCCATCAGCGGTCGGTACGTGTGGCACGGTCGAGTCCGCACCCTGACGGACGCCCTCGGTGCGGACACCGACCTGTCTGCGGGCACGGAACTGCAGATCACCGGCCCGGAAGGCACAGCCACCGCTCGCATCACCGGCGTCGACCTCTGGGGCAGCCACCTCGTCGACGGAGTCACACCTCCGCCGTTCAAGCGGGTGTGAACTCGAAATCCGCAGGATCGATCGAGCGCGTCCGTCTCCAGTAGCGCACCGTCGAACCCGGCCAGATCGTGCGGTTGACACCGTGTGAATCCAGATACCAGCTGACGCATCCGCCGCTGGACCACACGCCCTTTGCCAGCTTTCGTTGGATGTCCGTGTTGAAACCACTCTGCACCGCCTGCCGGACCACCGCTGAATCGGCGCCCCGCCGGTCGACGAGGTCCATCAGCTGCAGCACGTAACGAATCTGCGACTCGATCATGAACACCACCGAATTGTGACCGAGCCCGGTGTTGGGACCGAGGAGGAAGAACGCGTTGGGGTACCCCGCGACGGTGATCCCGAGGTGCGTGCGGATCCCGTGTTCCGCCCATTCGTCGGCGAGGCTCCTGCCGTCCACACCCGTCAGGGCGACACTGTCGAAGCCGTCGGTGACATGGAACCCCGTGGCGTAGATGATGGCGTCGACCGCCCGTTCCCGCCCGTCCCCCGCGACGATGCTGCCGGGCCGGATCTCGGCGATGCCCTCGGTGATCACCTCCGATTTCGGCGAGACGAGCGCCGGGTAGTAGTCGCCCGACCCGAGGATTCTCTTGCAGCCGATGTCGTACGACGGAGTCAGCTTGCGACGCAGCACGGGATCGGTGACGGTCTTGTTCAAGTTCCTCCGCGCCAGATTCTCGATCGGCCGCATCAGGCGGCGGTGCCCGTTGAACCCGAGCGCCAGCGACTCCTGCAACCAGTAGACGGCGGCACGCACCATCCGGCGCATCAGCGGAACCCGGCCGAACAGGCGACGCGCCTCCGGCGGGATGTCGAAGTTCAGGCGGGGTATCACCCAGGGCGGCGTCCGCTGGTACATCTGCAATTCGGCGACGTCGTCGATGATCTCGGGAACGAACTGGACGGCGCTGGCACCCGTGCCGATCACCGCGACCCGCTTGCCGCGCAGGTCGAAGTCATGGTTCCACCTGGCCGAATGGAACGCCGGACCCGCGAAGGTGGCGGCGCCGGGCAGATCGGGGACGTTCGGGATGTGGAGGGCGCCGATCCCGGACACGAGGAATTGCGCCACGTACTCGTCGCCCGACGCGGTGTGCACGTGCCATCGTTGCCGGCCGGCGTCCCAGTACCCGCCCGTCATCGTGCGCCCGAAATGGATGTTGCGCCGCAGGTCGTATTTGTCGGCGAGGCCGCGCAGGTAGGCGAAGATCTCCGCCTGCCCCGACCACATCTGCGTCCAGTCCGAATTCGGCTCGAACGAGAACGAATACAGGTGCGAGGGGATATCGCAGGCGCAACCCGGATAGGTGTTCTCCCGCCAGGTGCCGCCGACCTCCTGCGCCGCCTCCAGCAGGATGAAGTCGTCGCGTCCCCGCTTGCGGAGCTGGATGGCCGTGCCCAGACCGGAGAAACCGGTCCCGATCACCAGGACACGGCAACGATTCACCTCGCCGCCCATTCCTCCATGAAACGCCCCTGTGGCACTGTTTGTACATGGCAGACAACCGACGCGGATTCTGGAAGACGCCGGCCACCCTGGCCCTGCGGGCAGACCCGGACCACCGGGTCGCCGAACTCGACTGCAAAGGCACACCCGGATTCGTCGGCGACAAATCGGACGGCCTCCGGCTGTTCGAGGAGCGCGGAGCGGTGCTGTCGACTCTGCAGGAGAAGCTCTACGCCAACGGACGATCCGGCGACCACCGGGCGGTGCTCCTCGTGCTCCAGGGGATGGACACCGCGGGGAAGGGCGGCATGGTGCGTCACGTCATCGGTCACGTCGACCCCCAGGGCGTGGATCACGCCTCCTTCGGAGTGCCCACCCCCGAGGAGAAACGGCATCACTTCCTGTGGCGGATCAACAAGGCCCTGCCCCGCGGCGGGCAACTCGGGGTGTTCGACCGGTCGCACTACGAGGACGTGCTGGTGGTCCGGGTCCACAACCTCGTCCCTGAAGATGTCTGGACAGGGCGATACGACGCGATCAACCAATTCGAGAAGGAACTCGTCCTGGCGGGCACCACCCTGGTCAAGGTGGCCATGTTCGTGTCACTCGACGAACAGAAGGCGCGGCTGCGCAAGCGGCTGGAGCGGCCGGACAAGTACTGGAAGTACAACCCCGCGGACGTCGACGAGCGCAGGTTGTGGCCGGCGTACCAGGAGGCGTATCAGGCGATGCTCGACAGGACGTCGACCGAGTACGCGCCGTGGCACGTGGTTCCGTGCGACCGCAAGTGGTACAGCAGGATAGCGGTCACCGAACTGCTGATCGACGCCCTGGAGAAGCTCGACCTCGACTGGCCGCCCGCCGCGTTCGACATCGACGAGGAGAAGCGGCGGCTCGCGGAATCGTGAGGCCGCACCGTCAGAACAGGTGCGGCGTTTCGTGATGCAGCCGGTGATCGTGCCGCACGGTTCCGCCGTACAGCGCCATCGCCCCGGCCAACGCGACCACGCACATCGATCCGGCGATCACCGCCCAGCCGCCCTGACCCGAGCCTGCGGCGACGAGGAACCCGCCGAGACAGACCACCGAGAGCAACACCAGTGCGAAACTGACCCATGCAGCGAAGAGATTGAGTTTCACGGCACTCACCTCACCTTCGAGAACGTGGTCCCGACGCTACGCCCGACCTGCACCGACGACAAGGTAGGCGGGTTTTCTTCACGCGGCCCTGGGTAATCGGTCGTCATGAAGCTCGAGAGTCTGTTCCGGAAAGCGGAATCCGCCGCCTTCCTCGACGGCAGCAGCCGGTTTCTGCAACACAGGATCCGGGGAGCACTCGGCTCCTCCGGGGCGGGTCCACTGCTGCGCGGATCCTGGCTCGGGCATCCGGTGCATCCCGTTCTCGTGAGCCTTCCGATCGGGGCGTGGGTCGGCGCGACCGTCTTCGATCTGGCGCTTCGCGATCACGTCGGCGCGCGCAGGCTGATCGCCCTGGGACTGCTCGCCGCTCCCCCGACGCTGATGACCGGCTGGGCGGACTGGGCCGAACGCGACACCCGTCAGCGTCGCGTCGGACTGATCCACGCCGAGGCCAACGCCGTCGGGGTCGTCGCCATGCTCGCGTCCTATCTCCGCCGCAGACACGGAACGGACGCACGCGCTGTCGCCACGAGTACCGCGGGCCTCCTCGCGATCGGGATCGGTGGCGCGTTGGGCGGGCATCTGACCTACGCAATGGGCGCAGGGGTCGACGGGGTGCGTGAGGGTCCGGAACCGGATTCGCTCCTCACCCCGGTGGCATGAAGAATCGAGGGACGTCATGATCGTGCTCGGACTGATCTTGCTCCTGATCGGGTGGCTGACCGGCCTCACGTGGCTGTGGACGATCGGCATCATCCTCCTCGTGATCGGCGCGATCCTGTGGATTCTCGGCGCCACCGGGCGTGCGGTCGGCGGTAGGCGACGCTGGTATTAGTTCGCAACACGGGCCGGCCTCGGTGGCACCCGTCTCGTGACAGAGGGCGAGTCGGTCGGTTTACAAACCCGCAGTTCGGGAATCCCCGTGGCATGACCGCCATACATCGTGAACCGAGACCTCCCGTGTGCGGCGTGCAGCCGATGAGAACGGCTACCGTCAGCACCTCGAGACGATTGAGGATTTCGATGGTCTCGGCCAACGCCAGTCCGCTCGACATCGCGGACGGCGCCGACGTCGGGGGCCAAAGCATTCACCTTGCCGAACTGTCCGCCGCTCTCACGAGAGAGGGGCACGACGTCACCGTCTACACGCGGGCGGAGAGCGACGACGTCCCCGAACGGGTTACGACGGCGGCCGGATACACCGTCGTGCACGTGCCGGTCGGGCCGGCCCGCCGGCTACCGGAAGCCGAGATCCTGCCGCTGATGGGCACATTCGGCAGCTTCCTGAAGACGGAATGGGAGTCCGCGCGACCCGACATCGTCCACGCCCACTACTGGATGTCCGGCATCGCGACGCAACTCGCCGCCCGGACGCTCGGCATTCCGGTGGTCCAGACGTTCCATGCGCTGGGCGTGGTGGAACAGAGATTCGAGCCCGCGGAGCCGTCGAGCACCCACAGCCGAATTCACCTGGAGCAGTTGATCGCCCGCGGAGCCACCCGGGTGGTGGCGACGTGCACGGACGAGGTGTTCGAGCTCTCCCATCTCGGCCTGCCCCGCTCGCGCACGTCCGTAGTCCCGTCCGGTGTCGACGTCACCGAGTTCACACCCGACGGCCGCGCCGACGAGAAGGGCAAGCGCCATCGGCTCGTCATGGTCGGCAGGCTCGCGCCGAGCAAGGGTTTCGACACCGCGATCGAGGCGCTCTCGCACTTCCCCGACACCGAACTCGTCATCGCCGGTGGGCCCGCCGCGGACGACGTCGCCGACGACCCCGAAGCGTCGCGGCTGATGACGCTGGCCCGGGAAACCAAGGTGCGCAACCGGGTGCGGATCGTCGGGCGCGTGCCGAGAAACGCCATGCCGTCGCTGCTGCGTTCCGCGGATGCCGTCGTGTGCACCCCGTGGTACGAGCCGTTCGGCATGGTTCCGCTCGAAGCGATGGCCTGCGGAACCCCGGTGGTGGCGTCCGCTGTCGGCGGCATGCGGGACACGGTGGTCGATGGAATCACGGGCCGCTTGATCTCGCCTCGCAATCCGGTCCGCCTGGCCGAGGCCCTGCGGCAGATCTTCGACGACGACGCCCTGCGCACCGGTTACGGCATGGCGGGATGCGACCGCGCGCGGGCACGCTACTCGTGGGACCGCGTCGCCACCGACACCCTGCGCGCGTACGGGCGCTGCGTGTCGGCTCCTCCGCGCACGAGTCGAACCGGCGCCCACTGAGTGTGGGCGCCGGTTCGATCGATCAAGCCGTTCTTCCGTGCCAGGCCCCGAGGGCACTGTCCACGGAAGCGAAGCACGGGTAACTCGACTCCTGACCGGCCGCCCTGAGCAGGCGATAGACCGGCCGACCGCAGATCATCGCCCACGTCCGCCCGTCCCGGACGTGTCGCGTGTGCACGCTGTCGAGCACCGACAGACCCGCGGTTCCGATGAAGTCCACCTTCGACATGTCGAGGATGAACTGCCCCTCCGGCGAAATCTGCGTGCACACGTAGTCACGGAAGACCGCTGCACTGAACAGGTCGATC